>NZ_LQPW01000011.1 GCF_002116635.1 Mycobacterium szulgai
CCGCCCGTCCCACCCGCTCCGCCGATAAGACCCAGCCCACCGGCGCCGCCGGCCCCGCCGCTCGACATCAGCAGGCCCGCGTTGCCGCCGGCGCCACCGACACCGCCGGTATTCACGCCGTCGCCGCCGCTACCCCCCGTCCCGCCGCTGCCGAACATCAGGCCCGCCTTGCCGCCGGCCCCGCCGACTCCGCCGGTCTATTGGGGTGCGGTGGGATCGGCGGAGCCGGTGGCTACGGCAACTTCGACCTCAGCGGCGGAATCGGCGGGGCAGGCGGAGCCGGCGGCAGGGGCGGTCAGCTGATGGGCATCGGCGGCGCCGGAGGGGCCGGCGGTCAAGGCGACGTCACCGGCGGCGATGGTGGAAATGGGGGCGATGCCGTCCTCGTCGGCAACGGCGGCAACGGCGGCAATCCCGGTATCGGCCCGACACCCGCTGCCGGCGGTAAACGCGGAACCGGCGGCGGCGGTGGCCTACTGCTTGGCCTGAACGGCATCGACGGCTTGCCGTAACTCGGGTGGCACGCGCTCTTGGCGTCGAGCGTGCACGGGTGGATTCGCCCGTGCATCCAGGGCGGCGAAATCGCGGAAACCCAACCCTCAATGCACACCCCCGGGAGCAAAGCACCCGGCACATGAGTCCATTGACTAGTTGATCGGTCAATTGGACATTGACGGTGCATGTCGCACCTCCTGGGGCTCAGGCGGATCCGGGGGCTGGCGGTCGGGCAACGGCGGGACCGGTGGTAGTGGCGGCAAAGCCGGTTTGCTCTCGTCCGATGGCGGCGCCGGCGGTACCGGCGGCCCGGCGTTCTTCGGCAATGGCGGCGCGGGTGGACATGACGGCGACGCCGGCCTGCTCGGCAGCGGCGGGCCCGGTGGCGCCGGCGGCCAAGGTCTCACCTTCGGCAGTCTCGGCGGAGGCGGCGGCAACGCGGTCGTGATCGGGAATGGCGGCAGCGCAGGCCACGGGGGCAGCGCCGGCCGACCCACAGGCTTGGCCGGGACGGCGGGCGCGCCCGGTCTCTGGTTCGGCAACACCGGCTGAACGAGAAATCCCGAGGACGGCGACCGACCCCTCGACGGTCGCTTCCCCGGATCGGACAAACGCGACCCGTTCGCACCCCCGACAATCCGGGCGGCCAAAAGTTACCTGGACCGAAGTGGCGTGCGCAACTCACCCGGCCGTGTCCGCCGCGCTCAATCCTCAAATCCAACCGGTTCAATCGAATAGCATTGTGCCGCAACAAAATTGATGTCCCGATACCCCGCCGCGTCTAGGCGATCTAGCCCGATCAGTAAACTGCGCGTATGAGCCACGACTGGCTGCTCGTGGAGACGCTGGGGGATGAACCGGCAGTGGTAGCGCAGGGACGGCAGCTAAAGAACCTCGTTCCGATCAACACGTTCCTGCGCCGCAGTCCGTATCTCGCGGCCGTCCGAACGGCGATCGCCGAATCGCTGGCCACCGGCCAGAGTTTGACCAGCATCACCCCGAAAAGCGATCGCGTCATCCGCACCGAACCAGTGGTGATGTCTGACGGTCGCATGCACGGCGTGCACGTGTGGACCGGGCCCGCGGACGCAGAACCGCCGGAGCGGCCGACACCCGGCCCGCTGAAGTGGGACCTGACCCTGGGCGTGGCCACCGACACCCGCGAGTCGCTGGCCAACAGCGGCAAGAACCCCGAAGTCGAGGTCACCTACGGCAGAGCCTTCGCCGAGGATCTGCCGTCACGCGAACTCAACCCGAACGAAACCAAAGTCCTAGCCATGGCGGTCAAGGCAGAGCCGGGACAAACATTGTGCAGCACTTGGGATCTCACCGATTGGCAGGGAAACCCGATCCGGATAGGTTTCACCGCGCGCAGCGCCCTGGAACCGGGACCCGACGGTCGCGACCATCTGGTTGCGCGGGCAATAAACTGGCGCGCCGAGCGCAAGGGGCCGGCAGTGACCGTCGACGATCTGGCCCAGCGGATCCTCAACGGCCTGGCACAGGCCGGGGTGCATCGAGCCCTTGTCGACCTCAACACGTGGACCCTACTGAAGTGGCTTGATGAGCCGTGTTCCTTTTACGACTGGCGTGGCGGCGAAGGAAAACCGCGGGTGCATCCCGACGACGAGCAGTTAGTCGCTTCCATGACAACGGAATTCGCCAATGGAGCCACTAGCCGGGTGCTACGGCTACCCGGGCTCGACACCGATTGGGTGCCGGTGCATGTCACGGTCAACCGGGTGGAATTGGAACCGGATACCTTCGCCGGACTCATCTCGCTGCGCTTGCCCACCGAGGAAGAACTCGCAGAATGCGCCGCGCGCACGTCCTCGTCGACCGAAAAACGTTGACCTGCCCCGATAGCTGGCACATCGCGCTACCGTGTGATTCGCAGCGGGAGGTGCCAGATGTCGTTTGTAGTCGCAGCTCCGGAGGCGCTGGCAGCGGCGGCCGCGGATTTGTCGGACCTTGGTTGGGTGCTCAGCGCCGTCAATGCGGCTGCGGCAACGTCAACCACCTCACTAACGGTTGCGGCAGCCGACGAGGTCTCGGCCGCGGTCGCAGCCGTGTTCGGGTCCTACGCCCAGGCCTATCAACGACTCAGCGCCCAAGCGGCAGGATTTCATAGCCAGGTGGTGCGGGCGTTGACGACGGCCGCGGGTACCTATACCGCCGCCGAGGCCACCAATGTCCTCGACCTCGTCAACGCCCAGACCCGCGCGCTGTTGGGTCGCCCGCTGATCGGCAACGGCGCCAACGGCGGGGCGGGCACCGGCGCGGACGGCGAACCGGGCGGCATCCTGATCGGCAACGGCGGGGCGGGCGGCTCGGGCGCGTTGGGCGGCAGAGGCGGCAACGGTGGTGCCGCAGGCCTGCTCGGGACCGGCGGCGCCGGTGGCACCGGCGGAGCCGGCCTGCCGGATAACCCCGGCGGCGTTGGCGGCAACGGCGGTGCGGGCTGGTTGTTCGGCAACGGTGGCGCCGGTGGCGCCGGCGGCACCGGGGTGGTCGACGGCGGATCCGGCGGGATGGGCGGGGCCGGCGGGTTATTCGGCAACGGCGGCGCCGGCGGCGTCGGCGGCGCGAGCCGGACCGCCCCCGGTGGTGCCGGCGGGGCCGGCGGCAGCGCCGGCACCATCGGCAGCGGCGCAAACGGCGGCAACGGCGGCGCCGGCGGCGCCGGTATCAACAACGGAAAAGGCGGCGCCGGGGGCAACGGCGGCAACGCCAACGCCAGCGGCGGTCAGGCCGGAAACGGTGGCAACGGCGGCGCGGGCGGAACTGGCATCTTCAACGGCGGCATCGGCGGCGACGGCGGGGCCGGCGGCAATACCGGCACCATCGGCTCGCCCGCCACCGCCGGTAACGGCGGCGACGGCGGCGACGGCACCAAAGGCGCGAGCGGCGGGAACGGTGGCCGCGGCGGAAACGCCTTCAATGGCGGAAGCGCGGGGCACGGCGGCAACGGCGGAGCCGGCGGCAACGGCGTCGCAAACACCGACCAGCTCGACGGCGGAGCCGGGGGTGCCGGTGGAGCCGGCGGCAACGGCGCCGCCCATGGTGACGGCGGCAACGGCGGGGCCGGCGGTAACGGTGCCGGTGGCGGCGTCGGTGGGGCCGGTGGCAGCGGCGGCAATGCCGGCACCAACGGCAACGGTGGAAACGGCGGGTCCGGCGGACAAGGCTCGGCGGCTCCGGCTGCCCACAATCCCACGCCGCTGCCCCCCTCCACCCAGACCCCGGCGCAGGGCGGTACCCCTGGCGCGAACGCCGGTGCACCCAACGGCATCGACGGTGGCGACGGCGGCCCCGGCGACAAGGGCGGCACGGCGCAGCCCGGCGGCGCTGGCGGCGGAGCCGGCAGCGGCAGCATCATCCACAATTCCAACGGCGGCAACGGCGGCCGCGGCGGCGACGGCGGCCCCACCGATGGCAACGTTGCTGCCGCCGGCGGCGCCGGCGGCGGTGGTGGCGACGGCCACTTCGGCGGCAACGGCGGGAAGGCCGGCGCCGGCGGCACCGGCGGCAGCGGCGGAGGCAGCGGGGGCGATGGCGGTCAAGGCGGTCCCGGCGGTTTCACCGGCGGCAGCGGCGGCGCCGGCGGCACTGGTGGCGACGGCGGTACCGGCGGCGGCGTTGGCGGCAACGGCGGCGGCGGTGGTGCCGGCGGTGGCGACAACACCGGCGCCGGCGGCGGTAAAGGCGGCAACGGCGGCAACGGCGGCTTCGGCGGCGGGGCCGGCGGTAACGGCGGCCAAGGTGGCGACGCCTACCAAAACGGCGACTTCGGCGGGACCGGCGGATCCGGCGGCAACGGAGGCACCGGGGTTTCAGGCAGCACCGGTGGGGCCGGTGGAGCCGGCGGCGCTGGTGGAGCCGGCGGGACGGTGAGCGGCAACGGCGGCAATGGCGGAACCGGTGGCACCGGGGCCAGCGGTGGCACTGGTGCCGTCGGCGGCTTCGGCGGCAACGGGGGCAACGGCGGCAGCAGCAGCCAGATCTCCGTCGGCGGCGAAGGCGGTAACGGCGGCACCGGCGGCCAGGGCGGGGGCGGCGGCGCCGGCGGGGCCGGCGGCACCGGCGGGGCCGCGACACACGGTCTCGGCGGGGCGGGAGGCGCCGGTGGTGGCGGAGGCACCGGCGGCACCGGAGGTACCGGCGGCCACGGCGGCAACGGCGGCAGCGCCGCCCCCGGCGCTGCCGGGGGCACCGTGGGCAGCGGCGGGGTCGGTGGCACCGGCGGAAACGGCGGGACTGGTGGCGCAGCCGGGGCCGGCGGGGCCGGCGGCGTCGGCGGCACCGGCACCGGCCTGACGGGCCTGTCGGGCGCGACCGGCAGCACGGGTACCAAGGGCTCGACGGGCACTGGCGGCTCACCCGGAACCTGACGGTGAGCTATCGCGCGGCTAGCTCGTCGGCATCGAGTGTGCGTCCTGGGCGAAAAATCGCAGCGTTTGGCCCAAGACGGGCACACTCAAAACCCTACGTGCACAGTCGAATCCAGCGCAGCGATCGCGCTCCTAGACGCGGGCCGCTAGGCCCAATGCTTAGGCCTCGAGCTCCCGCGCCACCGCCTTGACGACCTCTGAGATCTGCCGGGCCGTCTTGCGATCGGGATACCGCCCCTTGCGCAACTCCGGCTGTACCGTGCTTTCCAGCAGCGTGATCATGTCTTCGACCATGCCGTGCAACTCGTCGGGAGTGTGCTTGTGCTCGGCCGGCGCCTCGCGGCGCGGGCGGGACAGCGACTTGGACAAGCTGGGCGGCGGATCAATCAGCTTGAGGCTCAAGGCCTGTGGTCCACGCCGTCCGGAAGCCACGCCGAACTCCACGCGCTGACCCGCTTTGAGCCCTTCGACACCCGCGGGCAACGCCGAGGAGCGGACGTAGACGTCCTCGCCGTCCTCCTGCGACAGGAAGCCGAACCCCTTTTCGGAGTCGTACCACTTCACCTTGCCAGTCGGCACTGGTCTCACCTGCTTGTCTAACGGGTCATCGGGGGCAACAGAAGACGCGCCCCGCCTGCGCAGGACGCGATGACGATCTCAGATCCTACTCGGCTGGCCAACAACCAGGCATCCCAGTTGATCGGTTACTCGGTACGCTGGCATTACCGCTGGAGGAGATATGCGCCTAGTCCTGAACATTATCTGGCTGGTATTCGGTGGCCTCTGGTTGGCCCTCGGATACCTGGTCGCCGCGCTCGTCTGCTTCCTGCTCATCGTCACCATCCCGTTCGGCTTCGCAGCACTGCGCATCGCCTCATACGCCTTGTGGCCGTTTGGCCGCACAATCGTCGAAAAGCCAAGCGCCGGGGCAGGTGCCGTGATCGGCAACGTCATCTGGATACTGCTGTTCGGGCTCTGGCTTGCGATCGGGCACCTGGTGAGCGCGGCGGCAATGGCCGTCACCATCATCGGTATTCCGCTGGCGCTGGCTAACCTCAAACTGATCCCGGTGTCGCTGGTACCGCTGGGCAAAGAGATCGTCCCCGCCGGCTCGCCGGCCCGTCCCGAACGGGTGCCCGCATGACACTGACTGCGCTGGGGTTGCCGACGGTACGCAACCGGCGGATCCCGCTGCAGGGTGCACCGTCCGATGGCCCGCTGCTGGACACCTTCGGCCGGGCCGCTAAGGACCTGCGCGTCTCACTGACCGACCGGTGCAACTTGCGGTGCAACTACTGCATGCCCGAACAGGGCCTGGACTGGCTGCCCGGCGAGCAACTACTGCGGCCCGACGAGCTGGCCAGGCTCATACGCATCGCGGTCACCCGGTTCGGCGTCACCAACGTGCGGTTCACCGGCGGCGAGCCGCTGTTGGTCCGCCACCTCGAAGAGGTGATCGCGGCGGCGGCCGCCGTGGCACCCCGGCCGGAAATCTCGCTGACCACCAACGGGGTGGGGCTGGCTCGGCGGGCACCGGCTCTGGCGGCAGCGGGTCTGGACCGGGTCAACGTGTCGCTGGACAGCGTTAACCCCGCCCATTTCGCGGCCATCACCCGCCGCGACCGGCTCGCCGACGTGCTCGCCGGCCTGACCGCCGCCAAGGAGGCCGGCCTGGCGCCAGTCAAGGTGAACGCCGTGCTCGATCCCGCCACCGGTCGCCAGGACGTCGTCGAGCTGTTGAGGTTCTGCCTGGAAAACGGTTACCAATTGCGGGTCATCGAGCAGATGCCGCTGGACGCCGGGCACCAGTGGCGCCGCAACGCCGCGCTGAGCGCCGACGACGTGCTGGCCGCGCTACGCCCACACTTCCGGCTAACGCCAGACCCGGCACCCCGCGGCTCGGCACCGGCCGAACTGTGGCAGGTAGCAGCGGGTCCGGACACACCGAGCGGGAAGGTCGGCATCATCGCCTCGGTGTCGCACGCCTTCTGCTCGACCTGTGACCGCACTCGGCTGACCGCCGACGGACAGATCCGCAGCTGCCTGTTCTCCACCGAGGAGACCGACCTGCGTGGCCTGCTGCGGGGCGGAGCCGATGACGCCGAGATCGAGGCGGCATGGCGGGCCGCCATGTGGAGAAAGCCCGCCGGCCACGGCATCAACGACCCGGATTTCATCCAGCCCGACCGTCCGATGAGCGCCATCGGTGGCTGACGTGGCCGAGCAGACGGACAGAATGCCAGTGACTGTCCGCTATTTCGCGGCAGCCCGCGCGGCCGCTGGCCTCGAATCGGAAACGGTGACGCTGCCTGCCGGCGCAACGGTCGCCGATTTGGTCGACGGGCTGGCCGCCAGGGGCGCAAAGCTTGCGACGGTGTTGAGCCGATGCTCGTATCTCCGCGACGGAATTGCCGTCCGAGACGACGCCGTAGCGTTATCGGCCGGCGACACAGTTGACGTACTCCCCCCCTTCGCGGGTGGCTGAGACCCTGTGAAATATCTCACGTAACGGAACGATAACAACCCGGCCACGCTTCGATTTCGGGTGCTATGAGCTGCGCAAACACTTGCTCCTGCAGGCACTTTGCCCAGTGACCGAGCAGGAAACGCAGCGTTTATGCACAGTGACGAGATCGACAGAAGCCGCTACCTTTCTCGGAAGGCTCGTCAGCCAACCCGAATGACTTGCCTTCCCTGCCTAGCATCACGCCGAGCTCCATCCAGTAGGCGAGGGATTCCGACCGCGGATGGAGGCGGGGGACCCACCAGGTCCACCGACCGGATCGGGGCCGCTTGCGGCTCCTTGGGGTGAAGCCGACGTCGTTCGCCGTTGTACGACGCTGGCCGGGTGACCTCTCTAACCCGAACCCGACAGCTGACCTCGCAGGCGTGTACCGAGAGGAATTTCTGAGCGTATGAGTGGACGTCACCGTAAGCCCACGACTTCGAGCGTCAGCGTCGCCAAGATCGCCTTTACCGGCGCGGTGCTCGGTGGCGGCAGCATCGGCAGCATGGCTCTGGCAGGCCAGGCGAACGCCGCGACCGATGGCGAATGGGACGCTGTCGCCCGCTGCGAATCCGGCGGCAACTGGGCTATCAACACCGGTAACGGCTACTACGGCGGCGTGCAGTTCACCCCTGGCACGTGGGCTTCGCACGGTGGCGGCGAGTTCGCCCCATCCGCCCAGATGGCCACCAGAGAGCAGCAGATCGCCGTCGCCGAGCGTGTGCTCGCGACCCAGGGTCGCGGCGCCTGGCCGGTATGCGGCCACGGGCTGTCCGGCGCGACGCCCCGCGAAGTTCCGGCTCCGGCTGGCCTGAACGGGCCGCTGGACGCGCCTGAGGTCAACGGTGAGCCGGCCCCGCTGGCCGACCCGGCACCGCCGGCGCCCGCTGACCCCGCGCCCGCTGACCCGGCTCCCGGAGTGCAGTTGGTCGGCAACGACATACCCGCTCCCGCTGAGCTTCCCCCTCCGGCCGAGCTTCCGCCTCCGGCCGAGCTTCCGGCTCCCGCCGACGCGTTGCCGCCGGCTCCCGCTGAGCTCCCCCCGCCGGCGGACCTGGCTCCGGCCCCGGCCGACCTGGCTCCGGCTCCGGCCGACCTGCCGCCGGCTCCGGCCGACCTGGCTCCGGCCCCGGCCGACCTGCCGCCGGCTCCGGCCGACCTGCCGCCGGCTCCGGCCGACCTGCCGCCGGCTCCGGCCGACCTGGCTCCGGCTCCGGCCGACCTGCCGCCTGCCCCTCCGGCAGACCTGCCTCCCGCTCCCGCCGATGAGCAGCCCGCTCCGGCCGACCAACAGCCGGCCCCCGGAGTCATCGAGGCCGGGACACAGCTGGCCGATCCCCGGCCGGCCGACGTACCACCGGCCCCGGACGCCGACGCTCCGGTGGAAATTCACCAGGTCTCGACCGTCGCCTACACCAAGAAGTTGTGGGACGCGATCCGGGCGCAGGACGTCAGCGGCAACGACGCGCTCGACGCGCTCGCTCAGCCCTACGCAATCGCCTAGGGCTCAGGCCGAACCCACCCATTCTTCGGACCCGTCTTCGAAGAACTGGTGCTTCCATACCGGAAGCCGCGCCTTCACGGTGTCGACCAAAAGCGCACAGGTGGCGAAGGCTTCCTGCCGATGGTCGGCGGCAACGGCGGCCACCAGGGCAGCGTCCCCGATCTGTAATACGCCGATTCGGTGGCTGGCCGCCACGGCCCGCACCCCGCTGGACTGTTCAGCCACCTCGGCAACGATGTGGGCAAGGACCTGAGCGGCCGAGGGGTGCGCGGAATATTCCAGCTGCAAAACCTGGCGTCCGCCGTCGTGGTCGCGGATCATTCCGACGAATCCCACGACGGCTCCCGCGGATTGATGGCCAACCAGCTCCTCGTGCTCGGCCAAGAAGATCGGCTGCTCGGTCAGCGCGGCGCGCACGACCAGAGTCATCGGCGCCACGCTCCCCCGCAAGCGGGTGGTGCCCCCACGGCATCGTCGCCGGCGCGAGCCATCAGCGCTGGTGATCTTGGCCGGCGAGCTGGTCGAGGGCATGGTCGAGCACACCCTCGAGTACCGCTAGGCCGTCGCGAACCCCACCCTTCGAACCGGGCAGGTTGACGATCAGGGTCCGGCCGGCAACACCACACACACCGCGCGACAGCACCGATGTCGGAACCTTCGGCAAACCGGAGCGGCGAATCTCGTCGGCCAGGCCGGGAACGATGTAGTCCAGCACGGCCACGGTCTGCTCCGGGGTCGTGTCGGTGGGCGAGATACCGGTGCCGCCGGAGGTGATGATTACGTCGACGCCCTCTTCCAGCGCGTCATGCAACGCATCGCCCACCGGATTACCGTCGGCGACAACTCGCGGCTCGGCGGTCGAGAAACCGCGCTGGGAAAGCCATTCAGCGATGATCGGCCCGCACTCGTCGGCGTAGACACCCTCCGATGCCCGGGTCGAGGCGATTACGACGCGAGCCGACCGATTAGTCACTGGCGCACCCAACTTCCGCTGCGACCGCCGTCTTTGCGCAGCACCCGGATGTCATCGATGCGCGCGGCCGGGTCGACCGCTTTGATCATGTCGTAAAGAGTCAGCGCCGCCACGCTCACAGCTGTCAGAGCCTCCATTTCGACGCCGGTTCGATCGGTGCTGCGCACTGTCGCGGTGATCTCGATATCCGACTCGGCGACCGCGAAATCCACGTCAACACCGGTGAGCGCCAACTGATGGCACAGCGGAATGAGGTCGCTGGTGCGTTTGGCCGCCAGGATTCCCGCCACCCGTGCGGTGGCCAGCGCGTCGCCCTTGGGTAGGCCACCGGTCGAGATCAACGACACCACCTCAGCCGACGTACGCAGGGCACCGGCCGCCACCGCGGTGCGCCTGGTCGCTCCCTTGTCGGTGACGTCGACCATGTGCGCGGCCCCCCGCTCGTCCAGGTGCGACAGTGCGCTTGACCTGGCCATGCCCCGGCTACCAGCCGCGAACTGTTACCGGGTGGACGTAAGGCAGGTCCGTCGCGGGCACCGGGAACACTATTTCACCGAAGGGTGACAGCGCACCGGTGCGGTCGGTCGCGAGTTCGCTTACCGCATGGTCATCCGGATCGGTGGTCGGCCATCCGTTGTCCACGTACCTGGTCTTGCGTGCCTTGCCTTCACCATTGTCAGCCACGGGGTCCATTCTGACAGGTCCCGCACCCGCCCGCGGCGTAAGGTTGCGGCCTACGCTGATCAGCAATGACCGAACACACGCCGGATATCCCGCTGGGGTCCTGGCTGGCCGACTTGCCCGACGAGCGGCTGATCCTGCTGTTGGAGCTGCGGCCCGACCTCGCCCAGCCGCCGCCGGGCAGCATCGCTGCGCTCGCCGCGCGCGCCCAGGCCCGGCAATCGGTCAAAGCCGCCACCGATGAACTCGACTTCTTGCGGCTGGCCGTGCTCGATGCCTTGCTCGTGCTGCAGGCCGATACCGAGCCGGTGCCGCTCGCCAAGCTGCTGGCCCTGATCGGCGATCACGCGCCCCAGGCTGACATCGTTGCCGCGCTGGACGACCTCAAGCTGCGTGCCCTGGTGTGGGGCGAGACCGCGGTCCGGGTGGCCGCCGACGCCGCCACGGCGCTGCCCTGGCATGCCGGGCAGGTCACGCTCGAGGATCGGTCGCGATCGGGCGAAGAGATCGCCGCGCTGATCGAGGAACTCGACGAAGCACAGCGCGACGTGCTGGCGAAGTTGCTCGAAGGATCACCCATGGGGCGTACCCGCGACGCGGCACCCGGCGCGGCGCCGGACCGGCCCGTGCCGCGACTGCTGGCGACGGGTCTGCTACGACGCATCGATGCCGAGACGGTGATCTTGCCTCGTCACGTCGGACAGGTGTTGCGCGGCGAGCACCCGGGTCCGCTGCAACTCACAGCGCCCGATCCGGCGGTATCCAGTACCACGCCCGACGACGCCGACGCCGCGGCGGCCGGGGCCGTCATCGATCTGCTGCGCGAGCTCGAAGTGCTGCTCGAAAACCTCAGCGCCGCACCGGTATCCGAGCTGCGCAGCGGCGGGCTGGGAATACGGGAACTCAAGCGGCTAGCCAAGACAACCGGAATCGACGAGCAGCGGCTGGGCCTGATCCTCGAGGTCGCGGCCGCGGCCGGACTGATCGCCAGCGGCATGCCTGATCCCGAACCACTGCACGGCGAGAGCCCGTATTGGGCGCCGACGGCGACCGCCGACCGGCTGACCTCAATGACTCCCGCCGAGCGCTGGTACCTGTTGGCCAGCACCTGGCTGGATCTACCCGGCCGGCCGGCGTTGATCGGCAGTCGCGGACCGGACGCCAAACCCTATGGCGCACTGTCAGATTCATTGTTCTCCACAGCCGCGCCGCTGGATCGCCGGCTGTTGCTGGGCATGCTCGCCGAACTACCGGGCGGCGCAGGTGTGGACGCAACGTCGGCGTCTGCGACGCTGATCTGGCGGCGGCCGCGCTGGGCCCGCCGGCTGCAACCCGATCCCGTCGCCGACTTGCTGAACGAAAGTCACGCGCTGGGCCTGGTGGGTCGCGGGGCGATCAGCAGGCCCGGCCGGGCGCTGCTGGAAGACGGCACAGACCCGGCCGCCGTCGTCGAGTCGATGACGCGGGCACTGCCCAAACCGATTGACCACTTCCTGGTCCAGGCCGACCTGACCGTCGTGGTACCCGGGCCGCTCAATCGCGACCTGGCCGACGACCTCGCCACGGTTGCCACCGTCGAGTCGGCCGGCGCGGCGATGGTGTACCGGGTCAGCGAGCAGTCGATCCGGCATGCGCTTGATATCGGCAAGACTCGCGACTGGATGCACACGCTATTCGCTAAGCATTCTAAAACGCCTGTGCCACAAGGACTTACCTATCTGATCGATGATGTCGCTCGCCGGCACGGGCAGCTTCGGATCGGTATGGCCGCCTCTTTCGTGCGGTGTGAGGATCCGGCCCTGTTGGCCCAGGCCGTGGCATCGCCCGCAGTCGAAGGTCTTGCGCTGCGCGCCCTGGCCCCGACGGTGGCGGTATCTCCCGCGCCGATATCGGAGGTACTCGGCGCGTTGCGTGCCGCCGGATTCTCCCCGGCCGCCGAAGACTCCACCGGCGCCATCGTGGACATCCGGCCCCGCGGCGCACGGGTGCCCGCACCCCAGCAACGGCGCCCCTACCGTCCGCCGTCGCGACCCAACAGCGAGACCCTCAACGCGGTCGTCTCGGTACTGCGCAAGGTGACCGCCGCGCCGTTCGGAAACATCCGTGTCGATCCGGCGGTCGCGATGTCGCTGCTGCAGCGCGCGGCCAAGGATCAGGACACGGTGTTGATCGGCTACCTCGATGCCGCCGGCGTGGCCACCCAGCGGGTGGTATCGCCCATCCTCATCCGGGGCGGCCAGCTCACGGCGTTCGATTCGGCCTCTGGAAAGCTGCGCGAGTTCGCTATCCACCGCATCACGTCGGTGGTGTCGGCCGACGACGGATAATGGGCGGTTATGCGAAAGCAACCTTCATGCGTGCCGGCGACGATGCAGAACGAAGTGATGAGGAGAGCGGCGCTTCATGACTGACGGGCCGTTGATCGTGCAGTCCGACAAGACGGTGCTGCTCGAAGTGGACCACGAGCTATCCGGCGCGGCACGCGCCGCGATTGCGCCGTTCGCCGAGCTGGAACGCGCACCCGAGCACGTGCACACCTACCGCATCACCCCGCTGGCGCTGTGGAACGCCCGCGCGGCCGGCCACGACGCCGAGCAGGTCGTCGATGCGCTGGTCAGCTTCTCCCGCTACGCAGTGCCGCAGCCGCTGCTGGTCGACATCGTCGACACCATGGCCCGCTACGGCCGCCTGCAATTAGTCAAAAGCCCGGTACACGGCCTGACGCTGGTCAGCCTGGATCGCGCGGTGCTCGAAGAAGTGCTGCGCAACAAGAAGATCGCACCCATGCTGGGCGCCCGCATCGATGACGACACCGTCGTCGTGCACCCCAGCGAACGCGGCCGGGTCAAGCAGATGCTGCTCAAAATCGGTTGGCCCGCAGAAGATCTCGCCGGCTACGTGGACGGCGAGGCGCATCCGATCAGCCTCGCCCAGGACGGCTGGCACCTGCGTGACTACCAGCAGATGGCCACCGACTCGTTCTGGGCCGGCGGTTCGGGTGTCGTGGTCCTCCCCTGCGGCGCGGGCAAGACGCTGGTCGGCGCGGCGGCAATGGCGAAAGCCAGTGCGACGACGCTGATCCTGGTCACCAACATCGTGGCCGCGCGCCAATGGAAGCGCGAGCTGGTCGCACGCACCTCGCTGACCGAGGAGGAGATCGGCGAATACTCCGGTGAGCGCAAGGAGATTCGGCCGGTCACCATCTCGACCTATCAGATGATCACTCGCCGCTCCAAGGGCGAGTATCGGCACTTGGAGCTTTTCGACAGCCGCGACTGGGGGCTGATCATCTACGACGAGGTGCACTTGCTGCCTGCACCGGTGTTCCGGATGACCGCCGATCTGCAGTCCAAGCGGCGGCTCGGGTTGACCGCCACCCTGATTCGCGAGGACGGGCGCGAGGGCGACGTGTTCTCCCTGATCGGCCCCAAACGCTATGACGCGCCGTGGAAAGACATTGAGGCGCAAGGCTGGATCGCCCCGGCCGAATGCGTCGAGGTTCGGGTGACGATGACCGACAACGAGCGGATGATGTACGCCACCGCCGAACCCGAAGAGCGCTACCGGCTGTGTTCGACGGTGCACACGAAAATCGCTGTGGTGAAATCAATTCTGGAAAAGCACCCCGGTGAGCAGACTCTGGTGATCGGCGCCTACCTCGATCAGCTTGACGAGCTGGGCGCCGAGCTGAATGCACCGGTGATCCAGGGCGCCACCAAGACCAAAGAACGCGAAGCACTGTTCGACGCCTTCCGTCGCGGCGAGATCACCACGCTGGTGGTGTCCAAGGTGGCCAACTTTTCCATCGACCTGCCGGAAGCCTCTGTGGCGGTTCAGGTTTCGGGCACCTTCGGCTCACGCCAGGAAGAGGCCCAGCGACTCGGGCGGCTGCTGCGACCCAAGTCCGACGGCGGCGGCGCCATCTTCTACTCGGTGGTGGCCCGCGACAGCCTGGACGCCGAATACGCCGCACACCGGCAACGCTTCTTGGCCGAACAGGGCTACGGCTACATCATCCGCGACGCCGACGACCTACTCGGCCCGGCGATTTAGACCGCGCAAGAATCTTCGGACGAATTCCTATCTGTTGGGCGCA
The DNA here is from genome assembly GCF_002116635.1 of Mycobacterium szulgai. Taxonomy (GTDB): domain Bacteria; phylum Actinomycetota; class Actinomycetes; order Mycobacteriales; family Mycobacteriaceae; genus Mycobacterium; species Mycobacterium szulgai. Next base: position 14,647 of record NZ_LQPW01000011.1, read on the forward strand.
ATCGCGATAGCGTCTTAGCCCTGGATGGGATAGCGAGCGATTCGGTGTGTGCCTTCGAAGTGGACGAGGTGCGAGTTGTCGTTTGTGATTGCGTCGCCGGAGATGCTGGTGGCGGCGGCATCGGAGTTGGCGGGAATCGGGTCCACCATCGGGGCGGCCAACGCCGCCGCGGCGGCACCGACCACCGCGCTGGTAGCCGCCGCCGGTGATGAGATCTCCGCAGCAGTCGCGGCACTGTTCGGCGGCCACGCGCAGCAGTATCAAGCGTTCAGTAGGCAGGCGGCGGCGTTTCACGAGCAGTTCGTACACACGCTGACCGGCGCCGGGTACACGCTCGCCAGCGCCGAAGCCGCCAACGCGTCCCTGACCGGGTTTGCCGCGGGCGGGGCTGGGTCGCTGCTGGTGGAATCCGTTGCGCAGATCGGCCAGGCCTGGATCAACAGTCCACTGGGCGCGGCGGTCAATCCGGTGCTCAACGCACCCTTCATTGCACTGACCGGACGCGGCCTGATCAGCAACGGCGCCACCGGGGTGCCCGGTGTCAACGGCGGCACCGGCGGAGCTGGCGGCTGGTTGTTCGGCAACGGAGGGACCGGCGCGGCGGCCACGGCCACCACAGCCGCCGGTCGGGGTGGCGATGCCGGGCTCGTGGGCAACGGCGGGCCCGGCGGAGTTGCTCTGGCCAGCTCCGGCGCAGCCGGTGGCGGTGGCGGTAACGGCGGCCTGTTGATGGGTAATGGTGGGCCCGGGGCCCCTGGTGCGCCCTCATTCAACCCCGCCATCGCCGGTGGCCCGGGCGGCCCTGGCGGCAACGCCGGCTGGCTTGGCGCAGGCGGAACCGGCGGTGCCGGCGGAGCTGGCGCTGCCGGGTTCCTCGGCGACAGCGGGCTAGCCGGTGCCATCGGCGGCAGCGGCGGGGGTGGCAGCAACGGCGGCAACGGTGGTGCAGGCGGGTTAGGCGGCGCGCTAGCCGGCAACGGCGGAGCCGGCGGCGTTGGCGGCACCGGCGGAGCCGGCGGGACCGGCGGCCACGGGGGCAACGGCACCAGCGGCAACTACCTCACAGGCAATGGCACCGGCGGGGCGGGTGGCGGCGGCGGTGACGGCGGGAC
>NZ_LQPW01000012.1 GCF_002116635.1 Mycobacterium szulgai
GTTGCCCCATAGTCCGGCCGCACCGCCGGCCCCCCCGGCCCCACCGATGCCGCCAGCAGCGCCGCCAAGGCCACCTGCACCCCCGGCCCCGCCGTTGCCGTACAACCAACCGCCGGCTCCTCCGGCTCCGCCGGCTCGGCCGGGGGCGCCGGTGCCTCCGGCCCCGCCATTGCCGATCAACCCGGCTGCGCCGCCCGCGCCGCCCAAACCGTTGTAGCCATTGCCGCCGTTGCCGTAGAGCAATCCACCGGCCTGACCATTGGGATTCGCTGCGCTGCCGGCAACACCGTCACCGATCAGCGGGCGCCCCAGCAGCGTGTTCGTCGGCGCATTGATTACCCCCAGCAGTTCTTGCTCTACCGCCTGTAGTGGATTGGCGTTGGCGGCTTCGGCGGTTGCGTAGGATCCTGCGCTGGCGTTGAGTAGCTGGATGAACTGGTTGTGAAACTGCGAGACCTGGGCGCTGGCGGTCTGGTATGCCTGCCCGTGTGTGCTCATCAGTGTGGCGATAGCCGTCGAGACCTCATCAGCGCCGGCTGCCAGTACCGTGGTTGTCGATGCTTTCACCGCGGTGTTGGCCTGTTCAAGCGCGGATCCGATCGTCGTGATCTGCGATGCCGCCGCCGTGACCGACTCTGGGGTGGCGAAGAGAAAAGACATGGGAATCCTCGTGTGTAGTCGGACGGGGGTTTGGAAAGCGGGCGGCACTGTCTGGCGTTAGTCTACGTTAAGACGCTGCGAAAAGTCGCCCGCCTTGAACACTGCATGTGAGTTAATGTGAACCTGTCTAGCTATGACGCCCCTAACGCGCCGATGACCAGGCGAGTGCTGCGCGGATTTGATGCTGCGAAGTTCGCTGCACTCCGCCAGGAACGCGGCTTGAGCGTCTCCGATCTAGCACGACTGGGCGACATCGGGACCTCCACCATCCATGCGTGGGAAGCTGGCACCCGCACCCCACAGGTGGATCTCCTTGCACGCGTCATGGACGTTCTCGGCGCTGCAATCGACCAGGTCGTCTGCATTGACCCCGAAGAGCGCTACCCCGGAGATTGGCGCGTCATGAAAGGAATGACACAACCCGAACTCGCGGCAGCCGCCAAAATCGCCACCACAACCCTGCGGGCGATTGAGCGCGCCGACCAGGCGCTGAGCGACCACAACGCCAGAACCCTTGCTGCGGTACTGGGTATCAGCGTTGATACTTACCGCGCAGCTTATCGCCGCGCCCGAAGCCGTCCGCCCGGAACGCAGGTATAGCTGCGGCACCCCCGCGGCCGGGCCTGCGGAAGGCGGACTTCGTCGGCAAAGGCGACCTTCCTCATGGCCAAGGTGGCGTTGCATTAGCAAACCTTGGCCAACGACTCACTGCGCAGGACCTGTGCGCTCGCATCGATGATCTTGCCGACCGTGTGGTGCCGCAGCGTCAGGCGGCGACCGATGTCCCGGTTGGGCAGATTGTGTTCGTAGCTCATCCGCAAAACGTTTGCGATCTCCTCGCGGTCTATGTCTTTGACCGTGATAATTCCGAGCACCTTGTCGGCCAAATCGACGTACGGCAGCACCGACCCCTTGTCAGCGTCAGTGTGGTCGCGAATCGGCGGGGTCGCCGCGGGCGCCGGGGCTACGCCCTGGTCGGGGTCTAGCCGGTCTGCTGCGGCAGTCGCTGCGGTCAACGACGAGTGTGCGGGTGCGGGCACGTCGCGCGGGCGCACCGTCTGTTGCTGACCCGCCGGGGTTGCGCGTTGATCGGCGGCCGAGCTGGGTCGACGCACCCGCATCAGGATGGTCAGACCGTGGATGCTGACGACGACCGCGATCGGAGCGACAGCCCCGACCGCGGCCCGCAGCATCCAGGGCAACTCCTGCTCAGGCGGCAGGACCGCGTGCAGGTCGTTGCCGCCGACGCTGACTAGCAGTCCGCCGATCAGAACGGCCCAGAAAAACCGTCGGGCGCGGTGTTCGGACATGCAGACCACGGCACCGAGGGTGGCCAACAGTGTCGCTCCGTCCACCGTGCAAGGCCACAGCCAGGCTTGGCTGGGCGGGACGTGTGACCGCACCGCTACGTCGGCCAGCGCGGTGAAGCTCAAAAAGAAGCTGGCCACGCCGACGAAAACGGCCAGGCTCACGGCCGCGGCCTGGATAGCCAGCACCGCCCAGGGGTATCGCTGGATGCTCGCTTCCATCGTCATTTTGTCCTCTCGCAAATACTGGGTGCAGACGTCGTGTGCGGCGTGGCTGTGCAGGCCGTTCAGCAGGCCACCTGGTGTGCGGTGCTGCCGTCGAGATCCTCGGGCGGGTCGTCATCGTCGGGCCCGTCCTGGTCGAGGCTGGCGGTGTCGCCGGCCGCCGGCACGAGCAGCGCGGTCGGCTCGACAACGGTCCAGCAGACCCGTTTGCGGCCGTCTCGAATTGTCCTGCGGATCAGGCCATGGCCCTCCATGCTGCGCAGGTGCCGATATACGCCGGTATAGCCGTGAGTGGTGCGGCGGTAGGCGACAATATGCCAATCCGTGTGGCATTCAACGATTTTGATTCCCGGACCGAGCCGTTTGAGGTCACACAGCTGAGCGCAGGGAACGTGGGTTCGCTCCGGCTTCCACGGCATCCGTTGTGCCAGTTCGGCTGTCGATAGCGGGACGGGGCTGCGACGAAGTTCTGCGAGCAGGCCTTCGCGCAGCGCGATGGTGTCGGCCGTGGTCAACGCCGCCGCCCACGCCGCGCTATGACCGCCACACCGCCCGGCTCGGATGATCGCGGCTCGCGGCCGGCGCGACGACGACGCTCGTAGAGATTCGACCGAACCGGGATCAGCTGCGCAAGCCCCTCTGCGACTCGTCCCTGCCGCCCCCCGATCGCACGCAGGAAAGACCCTGTGCCAGCGACATCGTCGGGCACCAATGCCGCCAGCGCTACGGTGAGTGCTTGCAGTTCATAGCGCGGCATCTCTTGAAACCGGCGCCAGACATCCACCGGAGACGAATCTCCGTGCACGTCCTCAACCACCGTCATCGCTTGAGCGAACAGCTTCTCGCACTGCGTGATTCGGAACTCCCGGCTGGAGAACGCCACCGGAAGTGCTGCGACGTCGAGACGGTAGCGAATCTCGGCGGCAGGTGCTGATGGCACTTCATCGAGCAGCAGAGCCGCCCGCACGATCGCCCGATCAGTCCACCGATCCTTGCCGCCGCGCGACCGCGGCGCGGTCCACCCGTCCAAGGCGAACTCATCGGGAAACATGCGCAGCACCCGGTTCAAGGCACTGGCCGCGATGCCGAAGAAGGCGGCGACGTCCGCGATCGATGGCGATCCGGCCAAGACGTCCACCTGACCGTCGAGCAGCTCGTCAAAAACATCGACTCGGCCCACCAGTTTATTGCGGCGCTCTCGTGCCCGCTCCTGCGCTTTCTTCTCAGCTTCGGCCCGCAGCACTTGGCGGTCTTGTGCCTCTCGGTCGGTGTTGTCGTGGTCGTAGAAGGCGTGATTGAACAGGGCAGTCATCGCTAGTGCCCTCCTAATCGTTTGTAGGAATGGGTTGATCGGTCGAAATGACCGGGACTATTTCTGATCGGTCTGCTGCCAGGTGACGCCTGAGTTTTCCCGTCGTTCGACGACTTCTGAAAGAACGGCGCGCCTGGCGGCAGACCTCCCGGTGAGGTGGTGGGATTCCGTTGCCCGAGCCTGCCGCAGGGTTGACTTCCCGATGGTTGTTCCCGAGCCTTGAGCTCTTCGACAGAACGAAGTCTTGCGGTGCGCTGGAGTCACGGACGGCTAGTGAGATGACGGACCTTTGAGTCCCACGATTAGGGCGCCGCGTGAGTCCACCGGTAACGGCACGATGATCAACCCAAGGAGCCAAGGAACATTGAGACAATATTGCGGAATTGATTGGGCGACAGCCCATCACGATGTCGCGGTGATCAATGATGATGGCAAAGTGGTGGCCCGCGGCCGGGTCAGCAACGACGCCGCCGGATTCGCCGCACTGCTGACGCTGCTGGCCGAAGCCGGCGACACCGCCGAGGATCCGATCCCGATCGGGATCGAAACCGACCGTGGCCTGTTCGTCGCGGCGTTGCGCGAAACCAGCCGGGTGATCTATCCGATCAACCCACTGGCTGCCTCCCGCTACCGGGCCCGGTACTCGGTCTCGGGCGCCAAATCCGATGCCACCGACGCGGTGCTGCTCGCCAACATCGTGCGCACCGACCCAGACGCGCACCGCCCGTTGCCGGCCGATACCGATCTGGCCCAAGCGATCCGGGTGTTGGCCCGGGCCCAGCAGGATGCGGTCTGGGCGCGTCAGCAGGTCGGCAATCAGATCCGCGATCTCCTCAAAGACTTCTACCCGGCCGCGCTGGTCGCGTTCGCCGGCCTGTCCGAAGGCGGACTGGCCCGCGCCGATGCCCGCACCGTCCTGACCGCCGCGCCGACGCCCACTCAGGCCGCCAAACTGACGCCGGCCCGGTTGCGGCGGCTGCTGATCAAAGCCGGCCGCAAACGCTACCTCGACCGTGACGTCGAGCGGCTGCGCGACATCTTCACCGACAACTACCTGCACCAGCCACCGGTGGTGGAGAACGCGATGGGCATTCACCTGACCGCGCTCCTGAGCCAGTTCGACGCGACCTGCGCTGCCGCCGACGCACTCGCCGAGGCGGCGATCGCCCATTTTGACCAACACCCGGACGCCAAGATCATCACCAGCTACCCCGGACTGGGGATGCTCGCCGGTGCCCGGGTGCTCGCCGAGATCGGTGACGACCGCTCCCGTTTCTCCGATGCCCGCGGACTCAAAGCGTTCGCCGGATCGGCGCCGATCACCCGTGCTAGCGGCAAAAAAACCGTTGTCCTGCACCGCCATATCAAAAACCGTCGCCTCAACGCTGTCGGCCCGATCTGGGCACTGGCATCGCTGCGCGCCTCCCCGGGAGCCCGCAGGCACTTCGACGCCCGCCGCGCAGCCGGAGACTGGAACCATCAAGCCCAACGACACCTGTTCAACAAATTCCTCGGCCAACTCCACCACTGCCTGCACACCGGCCAGCTCTACGACGAACATGTTGCGTTCCCACCTCCTATCCAGCTCGCGGCTTGACTATTAACTTCGTGAGATGTCTTTCTTGGTGGTCGGGTTGAGCAGACTGCGTCGGACCAGAACCGACCACGGTGTGGGTCGCATACCGACGAAGCCGCGGCCCCAGGTGCGGTCGGCGAGCCGTTGGGGATGGGTGAAAACCCAGTGATAGACCGGAACGTCGGGACGGACCTTGGGTTGCCCCCACGGTTGGCAGCATCCGCGAGAGCGGTGCACGTCGACCAGGGCCGCCGCGCCCAGCCACCCTTGCTGGCTGGTGTGCCACCCGGCGTTCATGCCGGCGTTGCTGGCTGCCTTCACCCCCGCGTCGTCGATGCGGGTACCGCCGTAGATGAGCACCGGCCCGCGGTAGTCGGTGGACCATGTTCGATTCTCGATTGTCTTGCCGCCCAGTCGTTCTGGGACGAGCAGCAGTGAGGCCCACGGTCGGCGCACGGTGATGCCCATCGCGTGCCCGGTCGCGGCATACAGCGAGTTCGGCGGGTTGGCAAGGTCCAGTAAAACCCCGCGATGGCATCCGGGGTCTCCCAGAGCACAGGTGCAGGACAAGTCCCGCCCGCGCAGGGCGGCGATGTCGGCCAGTCGGTCTGGTTGGCCGGCGAGGGACACCGCATAGCGCACCGTCGCCCCGAGACGCTGTTCATCGGTCAGCGCCGCGGTGTCGTACGTGTTGGCGAACGCAGAGCCGGCCGCGACCGATACCGCGCCGCGTGGCACCGGCAGTCCCGCGCGCTGCACGCGCGGTTGCGGGCCGGCCACCGTCGGTGTCCAGAGGTCGGGGTGGTGCTCAAAGACGGCCAGAGTCATAGTCGGTCCTACTCGCGTGATGGGGCAAAAGACGGCTAGGGTGCTGCGCGTTTACGGGCTGGGTGTCGAGCGCCCTGGTGGCGGTGGTTGATCACCGGGATCCGGATGATCTGACGTCGCTGTCCGCGTCGTCGGTGCGCCGTTGTGCTCGTTGCGGTCGCGGTAGAAGCCGGCTGCGCTGTTCGGCGGGGGCGCCCCACCCTGTGATCGGCCCGGCGCGCTCCCGCCGTGCGTGTCGTGATGGTGGCCGCGGGCCCCGGCGCCGCGGTGGGCTAGCGATGCGCCCGCAGCGACGGGGATCGCGACCTCCGGGGCCACGACCTCGGCGGCACCGCGGGCGGCGGCGCGACCGGCCGCCTGGCCACCGGCGGTGGTCGACGCGCGTGCAGCGGGGGCCGCAGGTGTGCGTGCCGGGACGCCGCCGCCGCTTCCCGGACCGCCGCCGGGACGTGATGGGGTCGGCGCGGTACCGAAGTGTGGGTCCGGGCCGTTGCGTCTGGGCCGCTCGGTTGGGGTGGGGTGTGCTTGGCGGCCGGGTGGTTGCGCGCCCGGGCCGCCGTGCTCGCCCTGCCCCTGCCCCGACGCCGACTGTTTGCGGTCTTTCAGACGCCCGCGCCAGGTGTTGAGGACCCGGCCGCTGTACTCAACCTCGTTGACGGTGCGGGCGGTTCCGGTAACGGCGCGATATCCGCCCCGCGCCAACCGCACAGGGCCGGGAATGCCGTGGTCGCCGAAGGCCCGCAGTAGCGCAAGACGGAAAGCCAGCGCGCCTACCACGGCCAAGAGCACCATCACCAGCACTTTGGCCAGCGGAGCGGTCATCGCGATCGTTCCGGGCAGCGTTCCGCGGGTGACGCTGGCCATGACGAGGACAAGGATGCCCAGTCCGGCGGTTGCGGCCATCATCTCCGCGCCGTGCAACAGCATCCGCCCGGCGGCTTTCTTCGCGAACTGTCGGGGCGGGCCGGGGAATGCTGCAATAGCCACGGCGGGAACGACGATGAACAAATTCCAGAAGGCCTTGAAGCCCACCCGGAACGCCTCGATACCCATGTAATCGAGTGACCACAGAATCAGTAGGACAAGGCAATTAATGATGAAGAACAACCCGGCGGTAGTCGCGTCGAGGTGTAGGGCGTGGGCGTAGGCGCTAGGAGCGCATGACTTCACGGCTTGAGCTGCGCCGGCGCCACTGAGTAGTGCGCTGTTGTAGACACTCGCGCACCCGGGAACGTCGTCGATCAGTTGGCCGAAGTTCACCAGCTGCACCACGTCGCGGACGAGCACATCGACCATCCAAGAGGTCAGAGTGTCCAATTGCGCGCTGGTGCCGCCTGCGGCGACCGGCCCATTGTGGACGACCCCCTGGGCCAGGGAGAAGCCCAAGGACCGACCCATACCCAACAGTCCGTTGTCGCTGATCAACTCGCCCGTGGGGTCGCGTAGCAGCAGCCAGAACACCAGCAACGCCACAAACCCGCCCAAGATGATCCCAATACCCGTACTGAAACCCGTGGTAAGACAGAGGATTCCGCCGACCACGACGGAGAACAAGATGCCACCTTCGAACAGGTGCATCCGCTCGATCATCGCCTTCATGGTGTCCACGATCGGGGAGGCGATCGCACCCAGCCAGGAAAGCCACAACACCCCCAGGGCGAACTTGATGAGCCAGATGCCCACCGAGCACACACCAATCAAGAACGCGGCTTCCCCGGCCAGGAACATGTTGAGTTGGGCGTAGGTCAGCGAGGTGTTCAGTGAAGACATGATGGCCGGCGCCCATGTGGTCGGGTCGACACCAAATTCCGGGCCGTTGGAGCCGATCATCTCCATCAGCGGGGGCAAGGACACGAAGTGCTGGCCGATCGGAACGCCATAGCTGTCGTGTAAGCCGGTAAACGACCATGCCGAGCCCAGGGTGTCGGCGGTCGCCGTAGGCGCGGTCACAACAGCCAAGAGCGAAGCACCCCAGATGGCTTGGACGATGAACCAGAAGCGGCGGATCCGGGGCCGCGTGTACAACCACGCGGCCAGCAGTTCAGTCATGCTGCCCACTCCTGCCCTTGGACTTCCATGTCGCGCGTATCGAAGGCAGCCAACAGGTCTGGTTGGACCGGGGGCAGCATGTCCACCAGTCCGACCCGCCCCAGATCGTCGAAGAGGTAGGCCAGCCCGCGGCCGGGCTGCACCTGCATTTGCAGCACATTGGGGTATTCGTCCGGGTCGATCCCCAACCGCTTAAAAGTCGACTTCGCATACTCAAGGTCAGTCGGCTTGAACGGCGTCACCACCCGCATCGGCAGGTTCTGGATGCCGATGCCGTCGAAATGCTCCAGGTATTGCGAGATGCCTAGCAGGCCGTAACGTTCCTTACGGCCCTGATTGCCCATCCGCTCAGCGTCCTTACGGCCCACCGGGGACGCGAAGTACTCGCGGGCTTCCTCAGTCACCAAGAATCCGAACGCGCCTGGGCGGCGGCTCGGCCCGGTGTAGGACAGCCGCGTCAAGGAGGCGATCATTCCGTAGATCGCCAAACCCGCACGGGCGCGCGGCGATTGACGCTTGTAAAGGTGGACTTCGTCGGTCTCAGACGTCGTCGGCAACTCTTGCCCGGCCATCTGCCAGATCACCGCGTCCTTGTCGGCGATCGGCGGCACCGGCAGCGACTCGTCGAACATCGCACGCAGATAATCCTTTTCGGAGAAATAGATCAGACTGTCAGCCAGCTCCTCATACTCGGAGTAGGCCGCCCGGTCGAGATTCTTGAAGTAACGCACCAGCCCGCCAAGGGATTCGGCCACTCGGTCATCGGGACGAAGGAGCCGTCCCAACTGGCGTGCCGGCGCCGACACGGCATCCATGCCCATCATCGGCAACAGGTGATCGAGGGTGTGCTCGACGGCGTGTTCGCGCGGGAAGATCCGCAGACCGTCCAACGACCACCGACTGGTGTAGGGGTTAATGGTCAGGACGCGGTCGCCGTGGTGCGCCAGCGCGGGAATCCACTCACCCAGCGTGCCCGGGTCGATAATCGACACTTGGTGCCCGCGTTTGATGAGCGCATCAGTAACACGCTTGCAGGACAACGACTTTCCGCCCCCAGGAGGACCGATCCACAGCATGCCCGGAGCGCCCCGGCGCTCCTTGAAACCCTCGAAATCCAGCAGCACAGGGCGGGGCCGTCTGGTGGCCAGATTGGCTGCGAACAGGATGCCGGTGTCGTGGCCCAGCTGGGAGCCCACCAGCGGCGCATACCGGGCCCAGTGCTCAGTGGTGGTGGGCTGCTTGAATTGGCTTCGTGGCGTGTTGCCTTCGCTCCCCGGCTGGCCCAGCTGCCACAGCGAAGCCTGTGCACCGTGACGAGCCGACAGCGCGGTGCCAAGCTCCTCGGCGAAATGGGTCCTGAGCTGCTGTACGGCGTCGGTCAGGTGCGCTGCGGTCGCGGCGCCAACCGCTAACACCGTCGCGGCGTGCACACCGCGTTCCAGTTGGCTGGCGTTGAGCGCATTCTCGTATTCCTCGCCAGCGGCGTAGCGCCGGGCCAGGTCCGCGTCACGGGTACCCGACATCTGGAAAGACTGGTCGTCGAGGTTGCGTTGTGCGCGATCGACGGTGCTCAATTCCTGTTCCCGGGTAGTGATGCTGACGTGCTGGTACCAGTCGACATCGGCGGTGATGTCGACGTCATAGGCCGACTGCAGGATCTCTGCACCCGGGAAACGCAGGCCACCACGCGGCAGCTCGGCGACGACGAGCATGCTCTGGTAACTGTCGCAAGATGGCCCGCGCAGAACCACTAACGGGCGCAAGGACGGGAACACCCGCCGCCACCAGGAGCGGTGCTGTTTGCGTCGCTGCTGGTCGCCTTCGTCGAACTCGACCGGCATCATCCATGCAAAATCCTTGCCCGCCAGGCGACGTGGCCCCCCCGGTTCGTGGGGAAAGGGCCGGTTGAGCGCACCGCGCGTCCAGTGCCGTTCGTAGAGCCACATGATCTGCTGCGGGGTGGCCGGCCTCGGCGCGAAGGTCGCCGGAATCTTCCCCAAAATTTGTGCGACGACCTCACGCAACGCATCGAGGCTGTCGGGGGCGTCTTGGTCGCGACCGATGACCGCGCTGGTCAGTTTGGCCACCGACCCCGCCGCTGAGCGACCCGCCATCCCCGCGTCCACGGGAACACGAACACCGAATACCTGCTCATAGAAGAGGTTCTCGGCGAGAAACGGTTCCCACTCACGCACTTCGCGGATCCAGCGCGGCTGGTGTTCGCGGCCGGCGATCATGCGCTGCTGCAACCGCTTGGTATCCACGCGCGGCGATACTCCCCAAAACACGATCCCCGACGGCAGCTGGCGCACTAATGGCCGGTGGCCAGCGGCGATTGCGCGCCGAGCGGCGAAGCGCTGCATACCGCTGGGCTGTTCAGCGAGGATGAAATCGGCATAAACGCCACCCTTGGTGAACACCAGATTGTCGATGACCGCTTTGGGGGGTGACTTCCACAGGTCACGCTTGCCCGAGACCGCGGCGCGGGACTGGGTACCGATGAAGCAGTTCAGCACCCACAACATCCGATACCGCGGTGAGGGGCGGGAGATGGGAATCTGGCGGGCCGCGTAGGTCGCCATCGCGGTGAACATCAGCCCGAACATGCATATCCAGCGGGCGTACCCGTCATAGAACCAGACGTACATTCCCCAGCCGGTAAGACCCAGCCCCAGGATCGCCGCAGCACCGTCCCACGGACCCCATGGGCCGAGTGGGATCCTGGTGTGCTCGTCGAGGAAGCCGAGCCGTTTCGGGAAGTTCAACACATCGGCGAACGACTTCGCCGTCTCCTGCTGGTCTTCTGCCATCGTGGTCCTTCCCCATTTGCAGGTGTGGTGGCGGTGGATGCGGCTACTGGCCGTATTGACCGGTGAGCACGTTGCCGCCGTGCCGGTTGACGGTGTTCTCGACTGACGCGGTCAGCCCGACGGCGCCCAGCGCGATGGCGGCCAGCGCGATTCCGCCGATGAGCTTGCCCGCTGCGGCGCCAAATCCTTTGTGGATGCTGACGATTCCGCCGACGATGCCGGAGATGATCAAGCAGATCGCCAGCGGGTAGCGCATATCGTTCCACAGACTCGGGATCGCAGTGAGCAAGTCGCCGGCGGCGACGATGGTGGTGATCATGGTGGTGCTTCCTTTTCTCAGAGGTGTTGATGGACTTGTTAATTCGCCGGTGGGGCGCTCATAGGTGCCACCGGAGTGATGTTGTCGTCACTGGAGAGCACAGGTGCCCGGTCAATCCCGGCCACCGACCAATGCCCGCCGACGCCTCGCAACGTCAACGGGTAGGTCATTGCCACGTTGGCGTACTGCGAGGTCAAGGCGGTCACCTGAGCCAAGACCTGCGCGGTTTGGCCGTCGGCGGGTTGGGCGGGCACTGGACCGGTCGCGGTGACCGAGGTGACCAGTGGCAAGGGGTTGCCCTTGTCGTCTTTGCGCGCCAAATAGGGTGCGCCGATGCTGACCAGCATGGAATCGGTTGTCACATACCGGGCGACATCTCCCGTGCCGGTCAGGTAGGCGGTGATGAACCCCGACACCACCTGGTAGGCGTTGTCGGTGCTCGCGAGGGTGCGCGGATATGCCACAGCGAGATTGGCGCCTGGTCCGGGCCCGCTGACCTGAAACGGCAGGCCGGTCGCCCGTGGCCCGAACCGCGACCACAGGACCGGCACTCGGTAGAGGTACCGGGTGGGCGAGGCTGATTCGTACGGGCGTTCGTTGACCCCCACCACGACCGAAAACACCTCTGCCTCAGCGTCTTTACCGGCATTTCCTTCGTAGGTCACAGCAACCACTGACGGTGATCCCAGGACAACGGCCGGAGTCGTGGGAAGGTTCAAGTCGGCGGGGGTCACCGAAACGAATTGATGCAGTGAGGCCGCGCTGGACGCGGTCGCGGTGAGCCAGGTCGTCACGAAATCTTCGGCGAACGAGGACACCACCGCGGACTTGTTCACCACAGTGCGGGCCGGAGTAGCGACGTCAGTGGGCTCGCCGAACAGGAAGTCCCACACGGTATGCAAACCGCTCAGAGCCGCCAGTACGATCAGGGCGGTGGTCCCGTAGCGCCGCAGGGCCGACGATGTTGTGGACACCCGCCCGGTCCATGTCCGATTCAGTTTCATCACTGGACCGCCACGCTCGCGCCGAGCACGGCATCACGCATCACCACGGCGGCGGAGTCGCGCTGACGGCGCTCCATGTTCATCACGCGGACGAACGACGAGTGCATCGTCGGAGGCGTCGTCGCGGCGACGGCGTGAGCTGCCTCCGCCCAGGCATCGTCGGAGTCGGCGAATGACAGTCGGGTCACCGTGCGCACCAGCCATCCCATGGCGTTGTCGATTTGAGGCTCAGACGCCGCGTATGCCAACGCCGCGAGCGGCTGCATCGCAAAGGACTTCCACACCATCGTGGTGTCGCGGTCGATCGCCGCGGCGCTCCGAAGGCCCACATAGCCGCCTCGACCCGAGGGCCATGCGTTGACGCCCAAGGCGTCCTCTGCGAAGCGCAACGCGTGTTCGATCGAATCCACCGGGACGGTCAACGGAGTGCGCCGTCCACAGCGACGCAGCCACAGCGCCCGCACATCCCAGACGAGCACGCCAAAGCCCATGGCGAGCAACAGGTTCCACGGGGTGCTAGACCAGGTGGCCGGGCTTGTGACCGTCACCTCTGGACCTGCGGTGAGGACGACACACATCGCCGCTGCCGGGGTGAGGACATGCAGGAGCTGGCTGATCTTCCACCGCCGAACATCGGCGTCCGACCACATAACCGGTTTGTTGAGGTATCCGTAGGAGCTGTCACTCATCTGCGTCACACCGCCTCGTGTCCGACGATCTTCAACGCGCTGATGGCGAAGGTGGCGTCGACCGGATCGGAGCCATCACTGCTGCTGGCGCCCGTCGCCGCACCCGTCGGGTACGCCGCCGACGGGTGCGGGGCGACGCTGGGAGCGGAGTCGCCGAACACGCTGGTCAAGTTGCCGCCAGGGGCCGATGTCGGCGGTGCGACCGGATCGGCCGGGGGACGTGAGGTATACCGGATCAGCATCTGAATACGTGATGCGAGAACACGTTTAATCGGTTGCACCGCTTCCCCGTGAACGTTCTGGGTGTTCTGCATCACCGGTGGGATGCTCGGATCATCGGGAAAGCTCCACTGAACGATGCTCACCACACGGTGCTGCGACCACTGCGAGACCCCACTGGCGTCCTGCCCCACCCAGCCGGGGGTCAACGAGAAAGCCGTCAGCACGTAGGTTCGCCCCAGGTCGATAGTGATGACCTGCCCGTCACCGCCTGCCCGCACACACACGAACGCGTTATGGGGATCCATCCCCGACATCGTCTGCGCCGGCGTCGACCCTTCAGCGCAGCTGTTCTGGGCATCGGCGGTATAGGGCAACGGGCGGTCCACGCCCGGACCGGCGGCAGGGGCAGGCGATGACGATGCCTTCGCGACCGCTACCGCCTGCGGCTCACTCAACGATCCGCCCGCTCTGGTCGGCTCCGGTGTGTCGTTGGAATAGAACGCCACGGAACCCACCAGTGCGGCGACCACAGCTGCGGCCGCCACGCCACCAAAGCCCCACAGAAGCTTGTGGTCGCACCGGGCAGGTCTCTGGTCACCGTCGAGTTCGGAATCGAGACTCACCGGACCAGTCGAGGGATCGTCATCGTCGGCCATCAGCGCGGCCACATCCAGTTCCCCGACATCGCCGGGGTCGCCCTCGGTGCCGTATGGGACGGCGTCGGCGCCGGATCCGTTCAGCCCGCGGACCCACTCATCGTCAGAAATCAGCTCGTCGGCACTCATCGCAGCGCCCCGTGTGAGGTCGCCCGCGCCACGATCGCGCTCGGGTGTCGGCGTTGCATCCGTTCCGGGACGGGCGACACCACGGGACGGGCGTGGACCACCGGCGAAAAACCCACCCACACACCCGGCCAGCACCCAGCCGAAGACATCACCTGGTAAACACCCATAGCCGATACATGGGCGTTCGCGAACTGCTTACTTTTAGTGGCGGCGGTGACGCCGGACGGGATCGTTACAGGCGGCGCCGGACGCCGCGAGGAGCTAGCACTGCCCAGACATAGTGCCGCTGCAAAAAGTGCTATGAACAGCACAAATATGCCGCCCAACGCGAGTAGAGCCATGGTGTGAGCCTCTCCCTTCAACCGACTGGCGACATTTTGCGCAGCAGTGGCTACGCTCGTCCTATGGCTGTCGAGTCTGGCAGATAAAAGCACAATCAACAATAGAGGAACACACAATGGGTCACGTAATGCCTGATCGGTACGACGAGCTCCGCCGCGAATGGATCTCCGAACACGCCAGCATCTGGAACGTTCAGAAACGCCGCGCCGAGCTGCTCAACCGCCAAATCCGCAAGCGCATCCGCATGGCGGCGGGCGCACGGCCAAGCCCCTACGACGACAGCGTGATGCACCCGCTGTGGGCCCGGCGGGGCTCGACGGTGGAGATCGTCATCGAGCGCATCGTGATCGGGGTCTGCGCGCTGCTAGCTCCCCTTGGCTGGCTCGCCGGCCGGCTGCTCTACGAGTACACGGTGCGGTTCATTCCTGAGCGCCTGCGGGCATACCCGATTCCGGCACTGTTGTGCACTGCGGTGGGCATCGGAACCATCACCGCACTGCTCTACAGCCCTGATGGCACCCTGGCCGGGACGGTGGTCGCGCCCTACGTGCTGGCCCAAATCCCGGCTACCTTCGCGGCCGCGGGCATCTACGGAATCCTCAACGGCTGGTTGGCCGTTGAGGGTTCGGCGAGTTGGTGGCCCCTGACCCCGCCCCCGCTGCCGGTAGAACTTACCCTGCCCCTGGGACCCGACGACCTCACCGCACCATCGGTGTTCGAGACGTTCGAACCCGCAGAGGTGGTCGACATGACCCCCACCAACCAGATTTCACAGTCCCAACAGCCCCTGCACCTTGTGCGTATCGCCCTGGCGCTTTGCCTGATCGGTGTTGCATGGATGAGTGGTGCTGTGGCGGTGGGCATCCGAGACGCGGTGTTCGACATCGCCCTTGCGCCCGTGCCCGTCAGTGACTACTAAACTAAAGCTCAAGGCCGTAGTCGCGGTCCTGGCTACGGCTGCGATCACGTTCGGCGATTTTCTTGATCAGGTCGTCAAGATCTTTGGCCTGCGGGGCAGCACTGGTGGACGGGATTGCGTCGTCGAGTTCCTGCCTCCGGTAGAACCCCAGCGACTGTGTGACCCGTGCACTGCTACGGGGTAGCTGTGCCGCACGGGCAAGAAGCGTGTCGAGGCCAACCAATTCCGCATCCAGCAAACTCGCCGCGAACACGATGTCCTTCTCACGCCCTGCTGCGAGCTTGCTGACAACGAGATCGTGCGGCTCTACGAACCGCGGCTCTGCTGGATGGCTGGATTGCAGGTTCCAACTCACCAACCGTTCGCGCCAGCCGGCGGGCAGTTCAGCGGTGTCGACATGGATCCCTTCGGCGTACACATGGTTGGTCTCGTGGAATGTGGACATCTCGCCGATCGCGCCTTCAACCTCGTCCGCTTTACGTCGGTCGGGATCGCTGAGGAACGCAATGTCGGCCTCCATCGACATCAACACCGCAGCGGGAAGCTCATCGTCGTCATAGGCGCCGAGGATCGCCTGAGAACCGAGAACCAACACTTGATTGTCCCGGGCAATCTGGCATGACGCCCGCAGGATGTGGGCAAGCTGCTGGCGCCTCACCGCGCCAACTCCGCCAGACGGCGTTGCCGCCGCGCCTCCTTAATCGCGCGAACCTCATCCTGAGGCAAAATCCCAGCGAATGGAGAGCTGGACCGCAGCGTCGCGGCATGCTCGGAGGGGTCTAACAGTGCAGCGATGGTGCATCCCACGCCCCCATCCAGGATTGCCTCCCATTCACGGGCATACGGCTCGCTGTGAACGTCGATAGCTCCAGACGCCCGTCCCCGCGCCAGATTCGCACGAGCTTTCCCGACCACCACCTCCGGGTCTTTGAGCAGGCGCGGGATCAATGCGGCATGCAGCCATAGGGACTGCTCCGCCCCGCCGGCAAATAACACACGCCCACTAGCGGATGCGAGCTTGGCCGTGACGGCGCCTTCGGGAATTCTGCGGTGGCTGCCCACCATGACACAGGGCAGCGCCCCTTGATCGCACAGGTCGACGATGTGTTGCCGAGACACGCCAAGTCGCTTGGCGACCTCGCCAGTACGAAGGAGAATCTCGGTACTCATACGATCAAAGTAAGAAGTATCCACCAAAAACACAACACGATTTGGGGCGCGCGGGACAGCTTGCGCGCCAATACCAGCGTTCGCCGGCGTTCACCGGTCGTGACGAACTCCCCGTCGCAACCGGGTCGCCAATTGGAAGCGCCAGTGGTATCCGAGCCAGAATCGACACATCCCGATCACGGATCACGGATCACGGATCACGGATCACGTTGCCGGCCGGATCGTCAGCTTCGATGAAGTTGTTCGGCGGCAGCTACGGTCGCTGCGCCCCGGCTTGTCTCACGAAGTGCTCATGTCCTATTGCCGCTCGCCATTGCCGCGGCTGCCGCCGGCGGTCATCGGCCAAGCCGCGTCGATACCGGTGGCCAGATCGAGTTGCCAGGGCTGAGCGACGTCCACTAGTAACTGATCCCAGGTCGGCGCTGATGCGCACCTTTCGTCGGAGGCGTCAGCCACCACTTGCAGCGCGGTCTTTCCAGCCAGTATCAAAGTGGGGACTTGGATGTGCCTGATCGCAGCGGGGTGCTTGGTGACCAGGCCCTGTGCGGTTGCCTTGCCAAGCGAAACTGCACCGACCAACGAGTGCGCGGCCAGGCGTAACTCGGTGCGCTTTCGCTCTTGCTGACGTGTCAGCTCGAAGGTCCCAGTTTCGCGCATCGCGTTCAGGTGAACGTGTGTGCGCACAACGACTTCGGTGGCTAATGCGGTCATGCCCGGTGCCACCGTCGCCGATCGAAGATTCAGCCCTTCCCCGGCACGTAAGCCCGAATACGCGTGCAACGCAAGCTTGCTGATGGTCTCGTTGTCCAATTCGTAGAGCAGCGACGCACCGGGGATGGGCAGACTCATCGGCGTGAGGACATCTGCACCCATGTGCATGATCCAGCGCAACAGCGCTTCCTCGAACGAACTGACTACATCGAATCGGCCGCTGACCTTGAGAGTGGATCGCTGGCCGAACGACCATCGGATGCCCTCGAATTCGCCGTCCATGATCTGCTTGAGGGCCTGAAAGGGGCGGGCCAGATCGTGGCCGGCGGACTTGATTCTGTGGGCGCGCCCACCGAATCCGTCACCCATGTAATCGATGGGCAGCTTCTTGCCCGCGTTCTCCCAGAATCGGACGACGCGAGTCTTGGCTACTGCGCTCAGCCGCTGGCGAACTGCTCGGTCGACCGCTGCGTCGAACCATATGCAGGCCGTACCGAGAACACCGGCCAGCCCGACGATGGCGATGTCTGCTGTGGTCCAGCGGATACGCTGACGGCGGCGCCAGTCTTCGAGTACTTCAGCCTGTTGGGGTGTCAGGGCGGCGTCGAGGTCGACATCGGTCCATGAGTTCGATAGACGGAGTTGGTCGTTGAATGTCGTCAGAGCCTCGTAGGATTGTGGCGCAGGCGCTGTCGGTAGTAGTTCGCTCGGGGTCGTTTCACCGGATATCAAGTTGGCGACGGCGGTGTCCATCGCGTCCAGTCGCCGACGCTGAGTGTCGAGGTTGCGGTCAAAATCGTCGGTCATGAGGCTATCGCCGGCAATCGGTCCAGCACGACTTCCAATATGGCTCTTGTATTGTGGGCTTCAGCTCGATCTTCCCGCAATTTCGCCAACTCCTCTTTGAGTGAGCTGTTCTCAGCGCTGAGACGCTTGTTGTCGGCCTTCAACGAGGCGATCCGTTCACTCAGTGAGTTGATCTTCTCGGAGAATTCATTGATGCGATTCTGCAGACCCTCGGCGACCCGCCGCAGCTTCTGGTCACGGTCCTTCGAATCGGCCAGCACCAGCCTGGCCAACAGATCAAGCTTGATGGCGTCTGCAACGACGGCGGCGGCGCCGATGCGGGTGAACCTGGCAGCCGCACCAGCAGCACCCGCGGCGAACACACCTCCAACGCCGCTCACCAGGATGGTTCCGCCCAGGACACCGAATCCACCAGCGGCTAGCGATCCTCCACCGAGAACCGCCAAGCCCGCCGACGTCGCCGCGGCACCGTAAAAGCCCATCGATGCACCGATGGCCCCGCCAACGAGCGGTGCAGCCCAGCCCGCTGTCGCGGCACCCACAACCAGACCAACGACGGACGCGGCAGCTACCCGGCCCCACCTTATTGACTTTCGCCGCAGCTGCTTAATCAGCCCGTCGAATTCCGTTGTCGCGGCGTCGAAATCGTCCTGCGAAACTCCGGAGAGTTGGCCCACCGCAGATTTCAGGGCTTCTTTACGTGCTGCGCTCACCCAGCCCAACGACGGGAACCAGGGATTGAAGGTCATCAACTCGATAAGAAGGATCATCGCCCGCGAACGTCGATCGACTGCGTGAGCCAGGTCCGCAGCCACGCCGGCGCTGAACAGATCGACGTGGGGCATCTCGTCGCCATTTGCGACCAGAAGCTGGCGAAACTCGTCGTGGAACTGACGGATTACGTCCTGCTTGCGTTCCCGGACCTTCTGACGGCGTTCCCGCTCGACGTCATGCTGCATCATCTGCAAACGCAGCGCGTGAAGCGTGATCACCTCGACGGTTGACAACCGCAGCTGTGAGGCCAGGTCATCGTCATCATGCTCAGCCATCCAAGGCTCCCTTCCTCATTTGCCCAGCACAGTAGCGCGGCCCTGCGACAAGGTGTCGAGTCGCATGCTGCGTGTGATCAGATGCCGTGCCAACACGCGGCAGCCGCCCATTCCCACGCGCCGATGCGGGCCGCCGTGGTCTCACCGCAACTTCAAATTTGAAGTCCGTTGGAAGTCATCCGTGAGATTTTGAAGCGCACGTTGCGTCAGGCCCTACAGATCACTCACTTGCAACAGCCTGTGGTGAAAGGTCACGTGCCGAGAAGCCGTTGGTGCCAGCGTTTGCGCTCAGAGCCTGCCAATTCGGGTGGAGCGGGCGAAGCTGCCGTCAGGGGTGGGCAGCCCGCGCGTGCGGCGACCAACGCACGGCTGGCCTGATCGTAGTACGCCTTAAACCGTGTCCAGTCCGGAATTTCGACGCAATGCCCGAGTCCCCCGCGCAGGAGGAGGCGTGCGTGTTCGGGGTCAGGTGGCAGCAACTCCTGCCACCGCAGGACCGGACCGAAATCGGTGCTCAGAGATTTGTGTCCGTCGGCCTGCCCATAGCTTTCGGTGCGGCGAAATGTCAGCCCCGACCAGTCCTCAGTGCGCGCAAGCAAGGCCTCTTCGTGCGCTCCATACATGATGATGTTGGCTGGAAAGATCTCGCGGAGTTCCTGGGCGTAGACCTGCCCGTAGACGGTGTCATTTTGGGCCGAGGCCTGCACTACGGCGAGCAAGTTGATACCTAGACCACGGCCCTCCCCCACGATGCGACGCAAATCGGGAAGGGGTGCCGTGTTGGGCAATTCGTCGATCGCCAACAGAAGGCGATGCATCTGTTCGCACCGCGACGTCTTCTCACGCCAACGTCGAATCAGCGAGTCGATCAACGTCACGGCGGCGCCCGCCACAGTGCCGTCTGCCGGTGCCAGCACGAACAGGGTGGCGCTGGGATCATCGAGAAACGAAGCGTCGAACACCGTGGTGACATCTGCCCCGCCCGCCATCATCAACGAGGTTCGCAACCACGGGGTGATGGCTTTGCGCATCGTGATGGCCACCGAATCACGTTGCCGCGGTTCCATTCCCAGAATTCTGGTCATGCCGATCGCCAGCACCTCATACCTGCTACACAGGGCGGTGGCTTGAACCCAGCTCGGTTGCCGCAAGGCGGCGTCGGTGACCTCAAGATTGTCGACAGCTTTGAGAACCCACTCCATCCCCATCCCGTTGCCGTTGGGCGATGCCGCATACAAGAATGCCGCCAGCGGGCCCGCAGCCTGGGACTCCCAGACGCCGCCATCGGACACCTGATCGGCACCTGAGCCCATTCCGACGGTGGCCATCTGCATGATGGTTTCGGCGACGGTCAGCGCCTCGTAAGGGGTTTCGATGGTGGTGGTTGGGTCGTACACCATCACCTGGACCCCGATTGGATAGAAAGGGTCGATGATCGGCCGAAAATCGATCACCGCCTTGGGCCCGAACCGGCGCTCCATCGTCAGCTGCATGACGTCGTCCTTCGACGACACCTGCACCAACGGACCGCCCCACAACGCGCTCGCCGGCGCCAGCAGCCGGCGCGATTTGCCCGACTCGGTAGGTGCACTGATCAAACAATGCGCGGCGGTGCGCGGAACGAACAGCTGCTCACGGCCTTTGACGAACCGACGCATGAACCCGCAATACGGTGTCTCTGGCGGTGCATAGGTCACTAGGGCACCATCCTTTTGGCGGATACCCGATGGGTATTCGTTGTTGGGACTCGGCGGGGACTGAGGTGACGGCCAGCGTCGGTCGCTCGTAGAGGGCCACTGTGACGCCGCCGCCCTCGGTCCTCCCGGGGTTGCAGACCGGCATCAGAGAGACGTGCCGCAGAGCGCCAGTTAGTGAGCGTCTGGTGGTCGATCCCCTCGCCGCGGCGTCGCTGCCCCGTTGAGGACTCAGGAAGCGTCACAGCTGGTCCTCCCAGTAGTTGGTCACGATGAGGCAGAGTGCGGGGCTGCCTGAGTGGTCGATCCGGGTAATGACACAGGACCTGCCTTAGCGTTGCACAATAAATCATATACTGCAATAAGTAAACGAAATAATGTGCACATACTGATTTATTGGGAGGCTGGCATGCGTACCGAACCGACAGCACGAGACGGCGGCGGCATCTGCGATGAACCGCAAACCACCCAACGCCGCCTGAGGGCACAATAGATGCCATGACCTCAACCCTGGCGGATCGGCTAAACAAGTTATTTGCGGTGATGCATAGGGCGGGAGAGCCGCCGCTTTCCAACGCGGCTGCCACCGAAGCCATGACGCGCCGGTCCGGTGTGTCTTTCAGCCACAACGATTTAGAGCAATGGCGCGCCGGGATGAGGATCGACGCTACAAGTGAGCAGCTCGAAGCGATAGCGAAATTTTTTGGTGTACCAACGGTTTATCTGACCGATCCAACCGACGAGGTGGTCGACGCGCAGCTCAATGTGCTTCGAGCAATGCGCGATAGCGGCGGCGTCGTTCAGTGCCATCGAACCGCCAAACCCCTTACACCGCAAGTTCTTAACAGTCTCGCGGAGGTAATTTATCGAGCATGTGAGATCAGTTGATCCTCGGGTCTGGTTCGGCGTAGGAAGTGGTGAGCCGTTCAACGGCTTGCTCTGTACGTATGTCGACTAGTGTGAGCACGTTCGCGCTCGCCACGACATTCCGGCCTCGGCCGGTGGTTCAGCGGGAGCCGTTCGTGCGGAAGGCGGGTGGTGTGGCCTGCTGCAGCCCGTTCCACAGATCCTCCCGGGTGATCAAGAGCAAGTCGTTCTCGGCGATGGAGTCACCGAGCGTGGCGTCGCTGAGGTCGAGCTCGTCGAGGCCCAGATTGTCCAGGACACGGACGTCGCGCACGATCTGAGCCTTCTCTAGGATGTTGCGCACGAATCGGCCGTTGTTGAGATCGTCAATGGCCCTCACGGTGTCCCCGTCCGCATTGACCTTGGTCTCGTTATAAAACCGTGTAAAGGGTTCCAGCAGAACTGTTTCCAATGCGCCGGGCTCTACGATGTTGCTGCCGCGCGCCAGGATTGCGCGTGCGATAGCGATCAGTTTGTCCGGAGGGTAGGAGCTGAATTGGATGGTGGTGGCGAAGCGCCCTTGCAGGCCGGCGTTGGAAGCGATCACCTTTTGGCATCCTCGCGGATAGCCTGCGGCGATGAACACGGCTTTGTCCCGGTTGTTCTCCATCCAGGGGACGATCGCCGCAACTATGGCCTGACCGATCGGGTCGCCACCGGCGTACCCGCCGTGCAGGAGTTCGCCGAACTCGTCGAAGAACACCGTCTTTCCGATCGCACTGGCAAGGAACTCGCGGGTCTGCGTTTCTACGGATCCGACGAACTGACCGGCCAAGGCTTCCTTGCTGGTTTCCAGGACGTCGCGATGGGGCAAAATCCCCAGCCCACAGAATGTTCTTGCGATGACGCGGGCGACTTCGGTCTTTCCAACCCCGGGGGGACCCATCATCAAGAGATGGTTGGTGACTGCGGTGCTGGTATGTCCCTTGCGCTCCCGCAGGATCCGGGCAACAGTGGTGGCTTTGAGTGAGCGGACCTGCTGTTTGACTTCATCGAGGCCGATCATCGCCTTGAGGGTCGCCTCTGCGTCCGCGAGGTCCTTGCGGGCCTCGGAGGCATGTTGGTCGTCGTGGCGTTGTTCCGGGGTGCGCCCGGTCGTCGGGTCCCACGGATCAACGCGGGTGTCGATGGTGGCGTGGTCGACGACCTTGATCCCGAAAGTGGGGTCCGCCAGCGCTGTTCGCGCCAGTTCGAGTTCGGGCCAGCGCATGGCGACGTCGCCCAGTACCTGACGTGCGGTGTCGTCGTCTCCTTGCGCGCGGGCGATGAGCGCTTTGTGGAAAGTGGCGTCGCGGGTGATGAGGTCGGGTGCGTAGGTGTTCTCGCAGGCGGCCTCGACCGCAGCTGTAGCCCGTTCCCACATGCCTAGATGCGCGGAGGCCTTGGCTTCTAGGAGGGCGCCACCTCTGCTTAGCAGTGTGTCGTTGAACCACGCCTCGCGGCCCGCGACGGCGGCGAGAACATCTGGCCAGCGCTCGGTCATCTGCATGAGGACGCCGCGGGTGTATTGGACCTTGGGGTCGGTGCCCAGCCCGGCCAACCGTGTGCTGGCCTCGGCGTAGTTGTGGTCGGCCAGCAGGATCCCGACGTAGGCGAGTTGGGCGGTGGTGGCGTCCTCGATGCGCCAGCGCAGGTATTCGATGTCGAAGGTGACATCGAGATCGACGACGCGGACATCGCAGCCGCAGGTCCCCAGGTCTATGCCGAGGCGGTCGCGTGCGTCGGCCAGTCGGGCAATCGTGCCCGGTGAGCGGTCGCCGGCAGCGATGCGACCCAGCCATGCATCAGCCATGCCGGGGTCGTCGTCGGTGGCCAGCTTCAAGACCTCTAGGGCACGGCGTGGGTTGCTTTTCAAGGTCTTCATGCCCGCCCGCAGGGCTTCGGTACTGCGCTGACTCATCGGCGTGGGCTCCTGGACGGTGGGAGGAGATGGGTCAAGGTGTGAGCTTCGTTGCGCGGCCGGATGATTCCCAGCGTCATGGGCCGGGGCCTGGCCGGGGTCTGCACGGTGATGTGGTTGGGGCCAACCTGGCGGATGCGGATGTCGGCGTCCTCGGGTAGCGCTTCGTCAGGGCGCATCACCGACACCAACGCATGTCCGCGTTCCCCGCTTTCACGCAGGGCCTGCTGAGGTTGTGAACCGTCGGCCACGGTCAGCGTCGCGACCTTGGAGCGTTCTTGATTGCGGGCCATGCTGATGCGGATGTTGTCGCAGATCGGCTGCCAGCGAGTGGGGCGCACAGTGTGGATCTCCGCGGTCGCCCCAGCCGAGGTGGCCCGCAGCACCAGGGCTTCCGCAACGTCGAGATCCGCGGCGATGGCCACGCGCACAAATTTGAGTGGATCCGTCCAATTCAGCAGCAGTGGTACCCCGGACCACTCGGCCATCCCGTGGAGGAAACCTGTCGGCCCGACCTGCACGGGAAGCGGTGCGCTTTGCAGGGGCCGCATCGACAGCGGCACGCTCAACGAGCGATCACCCAGGGGCAGGGTTGCCGCCAATGCCTCGAAGGCTTGACCGGGCACGGTTTGTAACGTTGAAAGCGGTGGGTGGGTCAGATGCGCCGGGGTATGCACGCGTACCAGCGCCCCGACCGTCAGTTCACCGGTCTCGGCATGACGTGTCATGCGCACCAGCACAACGGCTTTGGTGGCGCGGATGGTCCACACGTCGTTGAGCACGCGAGTGCTCAAGTCGGCCCCCGACATCCGGTAGGGGGTCACGTAGTCGTCGCCGACACGCAGGTCGGTCCATCGTTCCTGGTAGTCGGCTAGTTCGTGGCCAACCAGCAGGATGGTGGTGGCAACCCGGATCTGCTCGGCGCTGCAAGTCACCGCGCGGCATCCGGCGCGGGTAGCGGCTTGGCGAATCCGCTCGGTGGCCGCTTCGATGGCTTCTGCCACGCTGTGGCGATAGAGCATGGCGTCGAGGCACGCGGTTGGCCGAAGCCGCAGCACCAGCCAGGTGCGACGTTCACCGACCGCCGCCCGATCGGCAACGGTTTCCTCGTAGCGGCCGGTGAATTGACCGTCGTGGGCGGTGCGAGTGCCGATACTGATGGTGTCGATGGAGTGCAGTTCCAGGCCACCGAACTGTTGCAGCAGCCCCCCGCACACAGTCAGCGGCACTGTGTCGATCGATTCGGCGCCTTCGGAGACCAGCACCGTGGGTGCGTACTGCCGTCCGTGCAGCGCGATCATGGTGATGGCGTACTCGCCGTCCCACATCAGCCCGCCAGGGCCCACACCGGGCAACTCGGCCTCGAACGGGCCTGGAAGTGCACCGCGCGCCTGCCGTACCGTGGCGCTGCGCCGAGCTCGCCGCACTCGCCGTGCCCGGGTGAGCCAGGTCCAACCGGTCGTGCCGCGATACATCAGGCCCACCGCGACGAACACCAGCACCGCAATCGGGATCAGCGCCCACCACGGCATCCGGGAGGCCAAAGGCACCACTGCGAGCGTCGCAGCGACTTCGGCGATGATCGCCCGGCGCAGCGGGAACCGAACCTGCCAGCGGGGCAACCGCTCCCCCGGCGTGCGCTGCGGCCCGTTGTCGGCGGAGGCCGCCGGGTCGGTCAGCTCGATTAGAGTCATATCTGCCGCCTCCGAGAGACTTTGGCGATGAAGAACAGCGCCACCAGGATCCCGATCGCGGTGCCCGCGCCGCCGAGGGCGACGATCATCGGCCGATGGTCTGGCGGCGGGGGTGGTGGCGGCGGGTGCAGGGGCCGGCTGAGATGTTCGGTCGGCAGGGCCGGGCCCAACGGCACGTCGTCGTTGAGCGCGGCCACCGGGTCGACGGCCCCGTACCCCATACGGTTGTCCACCACCGCCCCCCCTGCGACGTCCTGTGGGGACGCCGCAGGCGAGTGCGCGGTCGCCTCGATGCGCTGAATCACCTGCGCTGCAGTGAGATTGGGATACTTCGCGCGGACTAGCGCGGCGAGGCCTGTCACGTAGGGCGCGGCGAAGGAGGTGCCGTTGATGGGCCGCAGGACACCGGCGGTTGCGTCGAAGGTCGCGTTGATCACCCCGCCCTTGTCGTCGAGTCCTTCGATGAACACCCCAGGAGCCGCGGCTCCGATCCACGGCCCGGACAGGCTGATCTCACGGTGGTTGGTGTCCACGGCGGGCTGGCCGCTGCCGTCGGTGGCGCTCACCGAGAACACGTACTGGGAGAACCAGGCCGGGGTGGAGATGGTGACGACGCCGTTCCAGTTACGGGGATCTTTGGCGCTGGTGGCATCGATGTCGGGGTTCTGCGCGCACCCCGCCCCGCCCAAGTTGCCGCCGGCCGCGACGATGACAATGTCCTTGTCCACCGCCGCGTAGCGCACGGCCGCCCCCAGGGTGGTCTGATCGACGGGCTTGAGGACCGGGATGCAGCTGACGATGGAAATGTTCATCACTCTGGCGCCGGTATTGGCGGCCAGCACGATGGCTTTGGCCAAGGAGGCGACCGTTCCGGCGCGCCGGTCAGCTTCGACGTCGGCTGAGGTCGGGTTGGCCGGCACCCATGCTTCTGAGGATTGGCGGATGGAGATGATGTCGGCGTCGGGGACCACGCCGACCAAACCGTCGGTCTGGGTCGGCTGCGCACCCAGGATGCTCGCGACCACCGTTCCGTGAGAGTCGCAGTCCTGCAAGCCATTTGCCGCTTCATCCACGTAATCGCCGCCTCCGTGGATGTGTGGCAGCCGTGGTGAGACGTTGACTCCTGTGTCGACCATCGCGATCGTCTGGCCAGCTCCGCGGCCCGCGGATTGCCATAGGGCGGGAAGGTCCATGAACTTTTGCGCCGCGGTGGGAGCCCCGAGGTCGGTGTCGGGCATCAGGCCCGATGGAATGCATTGATGCTCTTGGCGCAGCGGCTCGCCCGGGCCCAGCGGCAGCGGGTTGGGGACCGCACCGGGGTCGATCACCGGGGGCGATATTGCCCCCGCGACGCCCGCGCTGAGCGGGGTCATCATCACCAACATGCTGACTGCGGCGGCGCACACCCCGCGCTGGGTCCACGCACCGGTCATTACAGTGCCGTCCTGGCGAGGAAGTAGATGTTGAGCAGCCACAGGCTGAGTGGGAACACCAGGAACTGCAAGCCGTACTCCAGCCACTCCACCAACTTGCGGAATGGCGCGGAAAACGGTCGCTGCGGGACGACCGCGGCGATGACCAGCGCCGCCAGTCCCACAGCGCTGATGAGCGCACTGATGATCAGGCTGACTGTCGGATTGTGGCTCGTCAGAGCATATTTGAGGCCGAGGGCGGCCGTCATCGCCAGGGCCGTTGCCACAACGGTGACTGCTGCGGCGCGGTCTTCTAGGGCGCGCCCCCCGAGGACGAGGATGGCAGCGATGCCCAGCACGAACACGGTGCCCAGAATCCAGCGTCCGTGCCCGGGGGTCACGATCCCGGCAGCGCCGGCGATGAAGAACGGTGACACCGCCGCAACGATGGCCTGCAAATAGCTGTTGGCGGACGCGGCTGCGCGTTTGAGTTCCTCGACGCTGGGCGTGCCTTCGGTCTCAGCGGCTACCAGCGCTTCGGCGGCGATACCCTCGGCGTCGTCGAAGACCAGCTTGCCGGTGACCGTCGGAAAGCTTGGCATGGGCACCCGTGCGAGCAGACCCGACAGCGACTCGACTTTCTTGAGCACTACCAGGGCCACCACCATGGTGCCGATCCACAAATAGTGCATCTGTATTCCGGTCGTGTGTAGGACGCCCAGCAGGGCGGCACCCAGGCACACCAACGTCAGCCAGGCCAGCACTCCTGCCGGGGCCGGCGACAGCGCCCACAATGCGATGGCAGCCACCAGGGTCAGCGTTGCCGCGAGCACGACATGCCAGGAGCCCGCTGGTCCGGGCACGGCGGTGTAGCCCGCGACGGCGATGGCGGACAACGCTCCTGTCCACAGGCCGTAGGCCATGGCGGCGACGTGCTGGCGCCACCACGCCGCGGCGCCACCGAAAAACAGGACCACCGCCAGCCCCGCGGCTGTCGCCGGGGGAATCACCGGCCAGTAGGCGCCGGCCGTGTGGTTGAGGTGCCAGACCCACAGCAGCAGCCCACAGACGATCACTGCCGCGGCTGCGGCGGTCACCGCGGCGACGTTCAGTGCGGTTTGCGGAGTGACCGATTTGAATCGCTGAGCGTTGAGGTGGGCGATAGCTGAAGAGGCGTTCTCGATCACCTCGGTGAACGACACCTCGGCGTCGTCGACCTCAAGGATCAGCAGACTGCCGTCCGTGATGCCTTGTTCGCGCAGCGACTGGCCCCGGGTCAGGGCAGCGCCGCCAACCCGCTTGAGCGTCACTATGCCTGGGACGATCAGATCGTTGTCATCCGGGCCGCGGACCTCGTCACCGGTGCTGACCACCTGTGCCAGCACCTCGTTGACCAGGGTGGCTACCGCCTCGGTGGCGGGCAGCACCAGATCGGTCTGCCGATCCCCGAACAGCACCGCTACCCGGACTTGCTCGCGAATCCGTACCTGGGCCGCCGGCCGAATGCCTGTGCGCTCCGATACGATGCTCACTGGCGGGGACCCCACGTTTGACCGCCTGGCGCCGGGGGCCACGAACCGGGGTAGCCGCCGCCTTGCGGTGGGCGTGGCTGCCCCTCGGGCGCTCCGGTGATGCGCTGTTGGCGGGCGCCGGGATCGCGGTCGGTGGCGCGGGCAAAGCCGTCGGCCAGGGAAGCGGCGGCTTCGATGTAGTGCAGCTGAGTGTTGGGCGCTAACCGGTCGAACTCGATAGGTACGGCGTCACTGAGGTGCGCATCGAAGTCGATCGTGTGCACCGAGCGCACCGTGCGCCCGAAGTCGGCGTGCAGCTGCTTGACCTGCGCGCTGGCGTTGACCTTGTTGATGTTGCTGACGATCACTACCGCCTCGCGCACCAGGTGCGGGTAGCCGCTTTCTAGCAGCCAGTTCAACGTGTCGGCCGCGCCCTGGGCGCCGTCGAGGCGCGTGGTGGACGGCACGACGATCGCATCGACCCGGATGTGCTCGAGCAGAGCATGGGTGAGGTCGTCGTCGAGCTGGTTTCCGCAGTCCACGATGGCGATGGGATATTGCACCTGCAGTTTGGACCACGCGGTGATCAGGTCGGCCCCGGTCATCGGTGTGCGGCCCCTGTCGCTGCCCAAGACTTCCAGCCCGGAATGGTTGTCCTTACCGAGATATTCGCGAAAGTCGCTGTAATCGCGCAAGTTTCGGTCACTGTTGAGCCCACGCCAGGACATGGTGGATGGTTCGTCGATACGGCGGGCCAGGTTGCCGTTGGCCGGGTTGGCGTCGATCGCCACGATCTTCTCGTCGCGGTACTTCGACAATGCCGCGCCCAGCAGCACAGTGGTGCTGGTCTTGTTGACCCCACCCTTGGACTGCATCACTGCGATGACGTACTTGCCCCGCAAGTTGACTTTGAGCCGGCGACGCAAGTCGTTCCAGTGCACTTCCTTGGCCGACAAGCCGAGGTTGATCCGGGTCATCTTGTACAAGCCGTGGCGCCAACCGGTTTCGGGAACCGGCTTGTACGGTGCAGCGACCTGGCCGTCGTGAATCTGGGCGCGCATGGCGCCGACCGAGGCGAACGGATCGTTTTCAACACGGGCGCCGTAGCGCCCCTCGTCCCTAGTCGGCGGGCGGTACCCGGGCGGGGAGGTAGGAGGCTGGCGCGGCATCCCGGTCTGCGGACCGCCGAACAACGACTCCTGGGAAGGTGGCCCGCCGTGCGGACGAACCATCCACCATGT
>NZ_LQPW01000013.1 GCF_002116635.1 Mycobacterium szulgai
GCACGCATCTTTAACGCCGCGTCTACAGCCACCGCGATCTCGGGCAGCGCCGGCGCCGCCGGTGCCACCATTGCCAGCAGCTGAGGAGCTGCTCCCCGGGGTGCCGGCCCCGCCCGCTGTGCCGGTACCCCCGGCGCCTCCCGCACCGCCATTGCCCCACAGCCCGGCGTCACCGCCGCGGCCGCCGGCCATCCCGGCGGCGCCGGACCCGCCCGCGCCGCCGTTGCCCCACAGGATTCCGCCGGGTCCGCCAGGTGCCCCCGTCCCGGGTGCACCGTTCGTGCCGTCACCAATGAGCGGACGCCCCAACAACAGATTCGTGGGCGCGTTGATCACAGCCAGCACGTCATCGACGAGGGTCTGCAATGGGTTGACGCTGGCCGCCTCCGCGGCTGCGTACGCGCTTCCTGCCCCGTTCAAGGCCTGGGCGAACTGAGCGTGAAATGCCGCCGCCTGAGTGCTCAGGGCTTGGTACTGCTGGGCATGCCCGGAAAACAGTGCCGCGATCGCCGCCGACACCTCATCCTCGGCAGCAGCCAGCATCGCGGTGGTCGATCTGGCCGCGGCCGCATTGGCCGTGCTTAAGGACGACCCGATGCCGGCGACGTTCGCCGCCCCCGTCGTCAACATGTCCGTTGCCGCGATCACATACGACATGGTGGTCCTCCCAGCAGGCCGCCCGATGGCCCGTCGCTGAATATGAAGAAGGCAATAAGTATCACAATTCCGGCGCCAGTATTTCGGCTTTTGGTTAAAATTGCGCCGTGCACAATAAATGGCAATTAGCAAATTAGTTGAGCGCAATAAATAAATCTTTATCCGTCGCGCTCGGACCACGAAGCGTTGCGAGACAATGGGGCGATGACTGAGTTTGTGGTACTGCAGGCCGACGTGACCAAGCTCGAGGTGGACGCGATCAGCAACGCAGCCAATACCCAACTTCGCCATGGTGGCGGCGTCGCGGCGGCCATCTCCCGCGCCGGCGGCCCGCAAGTGCAGCGCGAATCGCAGGACAAGGCGCCCATCGGGCTCGGTGAGGCGGTGGAAACGACAGCCGGCGAAATGCCGGCGCGTTATGTAATCCACGCGGCGACAATGGAGCTGGGCGGCCCGCCTTCAGCGGAAATCATCACGCGGGCCACGAATTCCACATTGCGGAAAGCCGATGAACTCGGTTGCCGGTCGCTGGCTTTGGTGGCATTCGGCACCGGCGTCGGAGGGTTTCCGCTCGAGGACGCGGCGCGGCTCATGGCCGACGCGGTTCGGCAATACCCGTCGGCCTGTCTTGAACGCGTGGTGTTCGCCGTCCACGGCGACGATGCCGAGCGGGCGTTCACTGCCGCGCTGCAGGCCTAACCCGGCGACAAATAGCGTTCGACCGAAGCGACTTTCTGCGTCATCGCGTCGGTGGCACCACTTCGCCAGTCTGCCTTGATCACGGTGCTGACGCGGGGTGCGCGGGCGGCCACGGCTGCCACGGCGCGCTGCACGACGGCCATGACTTCTTCCCAGGTCTCGCCTTCGATCACGGTGAACATGGAATCGGTTTTATTGGGCAGACCGGAATCGCGGACCACCCGTACCGCTTCGGCAACGATCTCGCCGACACCCTCGCCCACACCCAGCGGGGTAACCGAAAACGCGACCAGCACAGACATTCGTCTACTGTCGCATGGCAGCATCGAGGCCCATGCGGGTTCTGGTGCAACGGGTCTCATCTGCAGCGGTATCGGTTGACGGTCGAGTGGTGGGCGCCATCCGGCCCGACGGACAGGGCCTGCTCGCATTCGTGGGCGTCACCCACAGCGATGGTCCGGACCAGGCGCAGCGACTAGCCGAAAAGCTCTGGAATCTGCGTATTCTCGCGCAGGAGAAGTCGGCGTCCGACGTCAATGCGCCGATATTGGTCGTCAGCCAGTTCACGCTGTACGCCGACACGGCCAAAGGCCGGCGACCGTCATGGAATGCCGCGGCCCCGGGTGCGGTCGCTGAGCCGTTGGTGGCGACGTTCGCGGATGCGCTGCGGCGTCTGGGCGCACACGTGGAGGCCGGCGTGTTCGGCGCGCATATGGAGGTCGAACTGGTCAACGACGGACCGGTGACGGTCATGCTGGAGCTCTGAGCGGCGGGTACGTTGACCATGATGACGACACCTGAATTCGGCTCGCTGCGCTCCGATGACGATCAGTGGGACATCGTCAGCAGCGTGGGCTACACGGCGCTGCTGGTGGCCGGCTGGCGCGCGTTGCACGCGCTGAGCCCGCGACCACTGGTTCGCGACGAATACGCGCAGCATTTCATCAACGCTTCGGCCGATCCCTATCTCACCGGTCAGCTGGCCAATCCGGGCACCTCGGCGGACGAGACCACGTTCCCGCGGCTCTACGGCGTGCAAACCCGCTTTTTCGATGACTTTTTCACCGTGGCAGGTGACGCCGGGGTGCGGCAGGCGGTGATCGTCGCGGCGGGTCTGGATTCCCGGGCGTACCGTCTGGAATGGTGCTCGGGGACAACGGTTTTCGAAGTCGACCTACCGAAGGTTCTTGAGTTCAAAGGCCGTGTGCTGCGCGAGCAAGGCGCCGAGCCGAAAGCCACCCGAATTGAGGTGGCAGCCGACCTGCGCACCGACTGGCAGGCGCCGTTGAAACAGTCCGGTTTTGATCCGCAGCAACCCAGCGCCTGGTCGGTGGAGGGCATATTGCCCTACCTCACCGACGACGCCCAGCACGCGCTGTTCACCCGCATCGACGAGCTATCTGCGCCCGGGAGCCGGCTTGCCATCGGAGCGCTGGGCTCGCGTCTGGACCACGAGCAGCTGACCGCGCTGGAAGCCAGCCACCCCGGCGTCGACATGTCGGGCAGCGTGAACTTTTCGGCTCTTACCTATGACAACAAAGCCGACCCTGCCGCTTGGCTGGGCGCGCACGGCTGGGCGGTCGAGCCGGTGCAGAACACGCTTGCGCTGCAAGCCGGCTATGGAATGACTCCGCCGGACATAGACGTGAAGCTCGACGGTTTCATGCGCTCGCAGTACATAACGGCAACCAAGCACTAGGGCTTCAGCAGGATCTTCACATCCTCGCCGGTCCGCGACCCCGCCGTCGCGTAACCCTTGGCCGCTTCGTCCAACGGCAGTGTCGTGGTGAAGATACCGTCGACGTCGAGCCGTCCCGCCTGCAGCAGCGGGATCAATTCCGGCCAGGTGCGCTGCACCGGCGCGGTGGTCAGACGCAGGGTGATGCTGCGAATCAGGCAGGACAGGGCGGGAAGCGGAAACGGCTGCAGGTCGTGTACCCCGACTACCGAGACGGTGCCACCGGGCCGCACCGCGCTAAGCGCGTCGGTCAGTGACGCGTCGGTCGCGACTGCATCGATGACCGAGTGGGCGCCTCGGCCGCCCGTCGCGGCCAGAATCGCCTCTGTGGCTGGTGGCTCGACGGGGGTGGCTCCCCATTCCGCCGCACGCTGCCGCCGACCCGCGACCCGGTCGACAGCGAAAACCGTTGCGGCGCCTCGCGCAAACGCGCTGCGCAGTGCGCACAGCCCGACCGCCCCCAAACCGAATATCGCCACCGTGCCGCCGAACGGAATGTCAGCCCGCTGGGCTGCGGCCCAGCCGGTGGCCAGGTTATCGGTCAGCAGCAGCGCCTGCTCGCCGGTGATGCCGTCGGGAATCTTGAGCAACTGGAAGTCGGCGGCGGGTACGGCGAGCAGGTCGGCCTGGGCGCCCCCTAAGATGCCGGAACCGAAGATCTGCAGACCGGAGTAACACATGACCGGATCGCGGGTCGCGCAGCCCGGGCAGGCGCCGCAGCCGGCCACCGACGACACCATCACCAGGTCCCCGACTTTCACGCTGCGCACCTGCGGTCCGGTCTCGACAACTGTGCCGATCGCTTCGTGGCCGAGCGCCACCGACTCGGCGAATGGATATTCGCCTTCGTAGAAATGCAGGTCGGATCCGCAGATGCCGGCCCCCGTGACGGCGATGATCGCTCCGTCGGGCCCGGTGAGCGCCGGATCCGGCCGGGTCACGACATGGATGCTGCCGGGCCCGTCGATGACTACCGTGCGCATGCTGGCGTGCTCACTTTCCTTGTCGCAGAACGAATTGGGACCAATCGGGCTCGCGCACCGCGGCCCAGTATTCGTCGAGGCGCCATGGGCTAACGGTATGGATCTCGCCGTCGGTGTTCTTGAAATAGGAATGTTTGACGGCTGGGTGGGACCACACCATCTTCTTGATTTCGGCTTGGGTCCGCCGATGCCACTCGGCGGCGGCGCCCGGCTTCGGTTCCAGCGAATGCAGATTCTGCTCGGCAAGCTGTTTCAGGCACTGGTCGATGTAGCGCATTTGCAGCTCGGACTGAAAAATCAGGCTGCCCCCGTGTGCCAGGTGCGTCCCGGGCCCGTAGATGAGGAACAGGTTCGGGAACTGTGGAACTGTGACGCCGAGGTAGGCGTAGGGGCGGTTACCCCACATGGTGTGTAGATCAATTCCGTTGCGGCCGAGTATCTTCAGCGGCCATAAGACATCGGTATGACGAAAGCCGGTAGCGTAGACGATAACGTCGGCGTCGTGCGTCATGCCGTCCTGGGTGACGATGCCATGGGGCGTGATCCGCTGAATCGGGGTGCGAATCAGCTCGACGTTCTCACGTTGCAGCGTTTGCAGCCAGCTGCCGTTGTCCTGCAGGGTGCGTTTGCCGGTGGCGGGATAGTCGGGCATCACCTTGGCCAGCAGATTGTCACTCTCGCCCACCTGGCTGGTGATCCACTGGGAGAACATCATTCGGGCTGCGGCGTTGATATCGCTGACGGCGTAGTCCTGGTCGGCGTAGTTGGGATCGCTGCGCGCCGCGTCGAGTCCCTTGTCGGAGCCCGGCCACAGCACCAGGAAGCGATACCACCGCGCGTAGAACGGGAGATGGCGCATCGCCCAGCGCATGCCGTCGCCGACTCGGTCGTGATACATCGCGTTGGGAAACATCCACTGTGCGGTGCGCTGGAACACGCTGAGGTGCTTGACAATTCCTGCGATGGCGGGCGCGATCTGGAAGCCGCTGGCGCCGGCGCCGATCAGCGCGACCCGCTTGCCGGTCAGGTCGACCGAATGGTCCCAGGCGGCGGAGTGAAACGCCGGTCCGGCGAAGGTGTCGGCGCCCTCGAAATCCGGTATGCAGGGCCGGTTTAACTGCCCCACCGCGGTGATGACGGCCCGCGCATGCAGCGTGCTGATCCGGCCGTCGGCCCCGCGAACCGACACGTTCCAGATGCCCGGGTGATCGTCCCATTCCGCCGACAACACCTCGGTGTTCCACCGCACGTGCTGCGCCAGCGCATGTTTGTTCATCACCTTGGTGAAGTAATCCCGCAACTCGGACTGCTCGGCGAAGAAGTGCGTCCAGTCGTTGTTGGGTTCGAAGCTGTAGCAATAGAAATGGTTCGCCACGTCCACACGGGCACCGGGATAGCTGTTCTCCCACCAGGTTCCGCCGGGGCCGGGGTTCTTTTCCACGATGGTGAACGGAATGTTGGCTTGGCTGAGCCGGATTCCGGCCAGGATCCCGGACTCACCACATCCGATGACGAGAACCGGCAGCCGTGCGGCGGGCTCCTTCGGCACGGGGGCAGGGCGGCGCGGATCGGCGCCCTCGAGGTCGATTTCTTCCAGCAGCAGCGGTACATAGTCGTCGGGAACATGCTCGCAGGCAGCCCAATCCATCATCTCCCGGACCAGCTCCGGCCGCAGCGGCGCTGGCTCCGGACAGCCGCGATCGCGATAGTCGCTGATCACCGGTAATGCCGCAGCGCGTGCGCGAGCCTTGTCGTCCTCGGACATGAAACCCTGAATTTCGTTGAGGAAGACGCCCATCTGCTTGAAGTCGCGGATGTAACGAGGGTCGCCGGTGATGTGCACCAGCGAGAGCAGCAGCGTCGGGATGCTCACGTCCTGCAGCGCGGCCGCAATCTCGGCGGTGGACGTGGTGAAGGGCAGGCCGGCGTAAAGGCTGCGCATCGAGCCGATCCTTTCGGGTGAACTACAATTACGCTACCCCCGGTGTCGTAATTGCGAGCAATACGCTACCCGCGGTGCCTTCGTCGATCAAGAGTCGGCTAACGGGTTGGCGTGGGACCATCTGCTCATGAACGAGGACGACCCCGAGCAGCGCATCGCGGAGTTGGAGCGCCAGTTGGCCAACCAGCGGCGCATCGCGGAGCTGGAGCGCCAGCTGGCCGAGGCGAGGGCGGCCGCCGGCGCGGACGAACCCGGGTACGGCGGCGACGAGGAGCACGCTCGGCGGTACGCGCAGTCGTTGCTGGACGGTTTGCGCACCGGCGGTTCGGCGGGGCCGCAGGGTCCGTCGGGGCCGGAAATGGATCAGATCCGGCAGGCATTGCAGCGCGCCGCAGCCGATGCGGGCATGTCGCAATCGAAGCTCAACGATGCGCTGCAACACGCGAACGTGACGATCAAAACGAGTCACTCGGTCGTCTACCCGGCAGACGGACCGGTCGATTTCGGCGGCCAGGCCGACTTCGCTCCGCAAGGCCCGCGAGGTAAGTCCAAGGGGGCCGATCGTATCGGGACGATCATCGGGGTGGTCGGCGGGCTGCTCGGCGTGTGCGTCGGCGGCGCGGCGGCGTTGACCGCGTTGTTCCCGTCCAGTGCGCTATGGATGAGCCCGATCGTCTGTCGCCGCCCATACGAGTTGGCGTACAACACCTCTCATTACAGCTACAAGCCTGGCCAGTCGGGAACCAGCGTGAGCTTCCAATGTGTCAGCGGCGCTGACGCCTACGACGTGAACAGCCTTGCAATCGGCGGAGTGCAATCGCTGCTCATCGCGCTAGTGGTCGGTATTGCTGTGGTCGCCGTCCGTATGATCCGGAGTCGCTTGCGCAACAACGCTTAAATCATTTGTAACACAAGCTATTTCAGCGCTATAGCGACTTGTGTGAGACGTCGGCGACCAGGCCGCCGTCCATCACGAACTCGGCCGCGGTCGCATACGAGGACTCGTCGCTGGCGAGAAACAGTACGAACATCGACACTTCCTGGGGCTCCCCCGGCCGTCCCAGCGGGATGTTGAGCAGATCCTGCGGGAGCTTCGCGGTCATCGGGGTGCGGATGAAGCCGGGGTGAATGGAATTGACGCGGATGTTGTTGGGCGCCAACTCCAGCGCCGCCGATTTCGTCAGCCCGCGAACCGCCCACTTGGAGGTCACATACCCGTGCACCCATGCGGCGCCCCGCAACCCCTCGATGGACGAGATGTTGATGATGGAACCGCCGCCGGCGGCGATCATCGGATCCACGACGGCCTGGATGCCCAATAGCGTGCCAGTGACGTTGACGTCCAGGATCTGCTGCCACTTGGCCAGGTCGAAAGTCTTGAGCGGACCGTAGTTCACGATCCCGGCGTTGTTGACCAGGACGTTGAGCGTGCCGAATTCCCGCACCGCCGCGGCTGCCGCTGCCGTCCACTGGTCGGGCTGCGTCACGTCGAGATGCACATAGCGCGCCGCGTCGCCCAACTCGTCGGCCAGCGACTGACCTTCGTGGTCAAGGATGTCGCCGATGACGACCTTGGCGCCTTCGGCGACCAGCAGCCGCGCGTGGGACTCCCCCATTCCCCGGGCGGCGCCGCTGATCAGTGCAACTTTCGTGTCCACTCGTCCCATGACCGGCCAGGCTACCGCAGGGCGCTAGAACCTGTTCTAATTAGCCGGTTCGGCCTCGGTACGTATCGGGCGGTTGCGCAGGTAACCTTTGCCCACCGGAGGTGAATACGCATCGTGGCTTCGCTCCTCACCGCATGCGGCGGGTTCCTGCTCGCGGTTTTGTGGATGGACCTGATTTTCGACGTGCAGGTACGCAAGCATGGTCCCGAACTGCCCGAACCCGTGCTGGCCTCCATTGCGGGCTACTACTACCGAGCCACGACCACGTCGCGCCCGATGAGCCGACTGATTGCGGTAGTCATGGTCATCCTGTTGGGCGCGTTAGGGATTCAGGCAGTAAACGGTTACGACCCGGCCTGGTTGCTGGTCACTTCGTCCGGTCTAGCGGGTCTCCCGGTCCTGCTGGCGCTCACGCACACCGTCCCCAGCGCGGTCCGGCTGGGAAATCGCACCGGCACCGCGCTCGAGCAAAGCCGCCTGGCGCGGTCTGTTTACCGGGATCACGTTTTCTGTGCGGGGTGCATGCTGGGATTCCTGGTTCTATGGACCACGCATACCCTGCTGTTTTGACCATTGGGCGCAAAACGATGATGGGTAGTAGTCGTCACGCGGCACACCTGGCTGGCCACGGCGGCGTCATCCGTACTAAACTAGAACACGTTTCAATTTGCGTAATTTCGTAGCATCGGTTTGAGCTTCCCAGGAGCAGGTATGCACACCGCCATATGCGACCAACTCGGTATCGAGTTTCCGATCTTCGCTTTCACCCATTGCCGCGATGTCGTCGTCGCTGTGAGCAAAGCCGGCGGCTTCGGCGTGCTCGGCGCCGTCGGCTTCACCCCGGAGCAGCTGGAAATCGAACTCAAGTGGATCGACGAGAACATCGGTGACCATTCGTACGGGGTCGACATCGTCATCCCGAACAAATACGAAGGCATGGACTCGCACCTGTCGGCTGAAGAGCTGACCAAGACGCTGCAGTCGATGGTGCCTCCGGAGCATCTCGAGTTCGCCCGCAAAATCCTTGCCGATCATGGCGTTCCGGTCGAAGACGCCGCCCACGACAGCCTCCAGCTCCTCGGCTGGACCGAGGCTACCGCCACCCCGCAGGTCGAGGTGGCACTGCAGCACCCGAAGGTGACGATGATCGCCAACGCGCTGGGTACCCCGCCGGCCGAGATGATCAAGCACATCCATGCCGAGGGGCGAAAAGTCGCCGCCCTGTGTGGCTCTCCGTCACAGGCCCGCAAGCATGCCGATGCGGGCGTGGACATCATCATCGCCCAGGGCGGCGAGGCTGGCGGGCACTGCGGCGAGGTCGGCTCCATCGTGCTATGGCCCCAGGTCGTCAAGGAGGTCGCCCCGGTACCGGTGCTGGCAGCCGGCGGTATCGGCAGTGGCCAGCAGATCGCCGCGGCGTTGGCGCTCGGTGCCCAGGGAGCGTGGACCGGTTCGCAGTGGCTGATGGTCGAGGAAGCTTCGAACACCCCAATTCAGCAAGCCGCGTACGTAAAGGCGAGCAGCCGTGACACCGTGCGTAGTCGCTCGTTCACCGGTAAGCCGGCCCGCATGCTGCGCAACGACTGGACGGAGGCCTGGGAGCAGCCCGACAACCCGAAGCCGCTGGGCATGCCGCTGCAGTACATGGTCTCCGGCATGGCGGTGCGCGCGACGAACAAATACCCGAACGAGACCGTCGACGTCGCCTTCAACCCAGTCGGTCAGGTGGTCGGTCAGTTCAGCAAGGTCGAGAAGACGTCTGCCGTGATCGAGCGCTGGGTGCAGGAGTACCTCGAGGCGACCACCCGGCTCGACGAACTCAACGCTGCCGCGGCCGTCTGATGCGGCCTTGGCCGGCCAGTCTCAGTCGAGGTCGTCGTCGTCCCCGCCGGTGAACACCTCTTTCACGCGGTCGACCGCATGGGTACCGATCTCGATGGAGTTTTGCACGATGCCGCTGGCGCCGCCCGCGATGTCGCCGCGGATGATGTCGCTGGCGTTTTCGACGATGTCCGACGCCTTTTCTACGGCGTTGGTCGCGATGTCACGGACCGCGTCGACCGCATCTTTAGGATTGAAGCCCATCGGAGTCTCCTATTCATTGGCGAACGCCTGTTACGACTGTAGACCGGACGAAGCCGTCCAACCGGAGCCACCGGGTCAGTAGTCGACCAGGGTTCGCCAGTAGTCTTCCTGTATTTCCGCACCAGACCGCAGTACTCGCGCCAGGCCCGCGGCCATGGCGATTCCGAGCAAGCCGAGCCAAAGTCCGGCCAGCCCGATGACCCACCACAAAACGGTGGTCACCGCCGGCCACGGCGAGAGGACGGCGAGCACGGGTGCGAAGAAGAAGCCGGCCCCGATGTACCACGCCGACCCGGCGCGGTCAGAAGCCAGCACGAAACGCAACCACCGCGGTACGGGTGATTGGGCAGGCTGGCGGTCGCGCGTCATGGCTCAGGCGGGAAGAATCCTGCCCCGGTGAACCAGCCCTCCTGCCACCCCTGAGCTCCCAGGCAGAGCATCGGCAGGCCGGCCGGAGATTGGGCCGCTGCTTGCGGCTTCGGGCAGGGTGCACCGATCTGCTGAACGCCGTACAAAGGGTAGGAGATTACCCAATAGCCGGTGTCGGCCGCCGGGAACTGGTTGGGCGGCGGGAAGTGGCAGGCCTCGGCCTGACCGCTGGGGCCACGCCCGAATATGAAGCGTTCGTAGTTGTCGCAGGGAGCGCCGAGTGAGGCGTCGTAATTCATCCCCGGTACATCCCCCGGCCATCGCCCGTTGTCGGCGCCGGCGACGGGCGCTACAGCGATTGCGGCCCCCGCGACCGCTGCGGCGGCGAGCATTTCGCGAATCATGTTCCACCCCTCTATGGCGCCGGCGAGTTTCACCAAAGCATAACGATTGTGGCATCGCCCACAAGGCCATTATCGTCTTTGCCGGATGCACGGGCTAGCCGTTGCCGGACATGCTGTCTTGCTGCGCATTCGCGGGAAGGGTGTACCCGATGACGGTCGAGTTTCGCCTACTCGGTGACGTCGAAGTACGTGTTGATGAGCGGCGGCTGGAGATCGGCCATGCGCGCCGCCGCTGTGTGTTGGTTGCGTTGCTGATCGATGTGAACCACCCCGTCTCGCCGGAGCAGTTGGTCGATCGGGTGTGGTCGGATCGACCGCCGCGGCGCGCGCGGAACTCGTTGGCGGGCTATGTGTCTCGGCTGCGAACCCTGCTTGCCGATGCCGGGGGTGTGGTGATTTCGCGGGGGCCGGCCGGATACATGCTCGGCACCCATGCGTTGTCGGTGGATTTGCATCGCTTCCGGCATCTGGCAGCTCAAGCGCGCACGACCGCGGATCCGGTGCAGGCGGCGGCGTTGTTCGAACGCGCGCTGGGCGAGTGGTCTGGTGAACCGTTTATGTTCCTGGACACCCCGTGGTTTAACGAAGTTCGCAGCGGCGTACAGGCCGAACGCTTCGCGGTGGAACTGGACCGCAACGATGCCGCCCTGCGCGCCGGACGCCATGCCGATTTGCTCGCGGACCTCATCGCGGGCCTGTCCGCGCACCCGCTCGACGAGCGGTTGGCCGCACAGTTGATGCTGGCCCAGTACCGCTGTGGCCGGCAGGCTGATGCGCTGGACACCTATCGTCAGACGCGGACGCGGCTGATCGAGCAACTCGGCGTCGAACCCGGCCAGCTGCTCAGCCAGGTTCATCAACGGATCCTCGCCGGCGAGGCCGACAGCGACCAGGCCGTGCGGCGCGGCGGACCCGCAGCCGATGCCGGGTCATCGCGTGCGCTCGCCGGCGACGGGCACAAGTTGGCAGTGCTGCGCCGAACCACGAGCTTCGTCGGCCATGAAGAGGAGTTGGCGCGCACCGTTGCCGCGTTGCGGGCGGGCCCGCTGGTGACGCTGACCGGTGTCGGTGGTGTGGGCAAGACACGGCTGGCCTTCGAGGTCGCGCGGCGTGAGCAGGATCGCTTCGCCGACGGCGTGTGGGTGTGCGAATTGGGGCCGGTCGAGCGCGGTGACGCCGTGGGACACACTGTGGCCGCTGCCTTTCGGGTGCAACAGCACCGCGGCCTGGATATCGAAGCGTCGGTGATCGAGTATCTGCGGTCCCGTGAGCTTTTGTTGGTGGTCGACAACTGCGAGCATGTGCTCGAGGCCGCCGCGGACTTGGTGGAGCGAATCGTGCAGCAGTGTCCGGGAGTTTTGGTGCTGGCGACCAGCAGACAGCCGCTCAGTGTCGAGGGTGAACACATGGTTGTCATCGAGCCGTTGCCGGTGCACGACGCGACGCGCCTGTTCGCCGATCGGGCCCAGGCCGGCCGGCCGGACTTCAATTTCGATGTGCAGCCCATCGATGCGGTGGCCGAGATTTGCCGGCGGGTCGATTGTCTGCCGTTAGGTGTGGAGTTGGCGGCCGCGCGGATGCGGGTGATGAGTGCCCCGGATGTGGTTCGTCGGCTGGATCGGTTGGGTTTTCTGCGGGGTGCGGTGCGCGGGGCGCCGGCCCGCCAGCAGAGCCTGGCCGCGACGATCGATTGGTCATATCGACTGTTGGCCGAACCCGAGCAGGCGTTGTTCGCCCGGCTTTCGGTGTTCGCGGGATCCTTTGACCTCGACGCGGCCCACGCGGTCTGCGGGCCTGACGGATCGCGCGAGGACGACACGCTCGACTTGCTTGCCGGTCTGGTCGACAAGTCGATGGTGGTGGTGCGCAATATCACCGACCGCACGCGCTATTCCGTCCTGGAAACGCTGCGTGCCTATGGTCGGGAACGCCTGCAGGAGCAAGGGATTGACAACCAATTGGCCAAGCGCCACGCGCTCTACTTCACCGAGCTCGCCGCGCAGACCGGGGCCGGTTTGCACACCGCACAGGAGCGGGACTGGGTCGAGCGCATGCTGCCCGACTACGACAACCTGCGGGTCGCGTTCGAGCGGGCTATGTCCGACAACGAACTCGAAATGGGTATGCGGCTGGTTGCGTCGGTTGCCGAGCTTGTCGGCCTGCGCATCGGTTTCGAGGTAGCGGAATGGGCCGAGCGCCTCATCGCTATGGCAGATCCTGCCCATCCTTTGTTCGTCGCCGTGGTGGGTACGGCTGCCCGCGGTGCGTGGAACGGTGGAAACCCGTCGCGCGCGCGTGCGTTGGTGGCTTTGGTCAACGGACGGATTCCTGACCGCGGGGCCGCGCGCATCGCCTACCCAGCCGACGTGCAGGCCGACATGGCCCTGTTCAGCGACGATCCGTATGCCGCTTGGGTGCACTGGGATAGCGAGGCGTTGCGCGCCCGCCGCGAGGGCGACCCAATCCGTTTGGTGCAGTCGGTTTCCGCGCTGGCCGTCGGTCAGGCTGCGCTGGGTAACCCGGATGCCGCCTTGACCGTCACCGAGGAGTCGGTGGCGATCGCTGACAGCACAGGCAACCCGACAGCGCAGTCGATGGCTTATTTCTCGCTTGGATACCTGCTGAAGAAGTCCGAACCCGAGCGCGCGATCTTCCTGTTCGACGAGGCAGCGCGATTAGCCGGGGATGTGCAGAATCGGTGGTGGTTCGGCATCGCGTTGATGGAAGGTGCCGCCACGCGTGCAGTGCACGGCGATCCCGCGGAAGCGGCGCGCATGTTCATCGACGTGCTCGACCATTGGGAGCGGGTCGGCGACTGGGTCGAGCAGTGGGTCACACTGCGTTACATCACCCGATTCCTGGCCAGACTCGGAGCCGAGGAAGATGCGCTGTTTCTGCACTGCATGGTCGTCACCGCCGGAAAGCGTCCGCCGCTGCGCACCGAGCAATTAGGTGGTCTCGTCGATCGTTTGGGCAGTGAGGTTTTCGTGACTTACCGCGAAACGAAGGTCGCAGCCGCGAAAACCGTCGCCCGGGCGCGTTCCTGCCTGCAACGGTATGCCGAACACCCGGCCGTGCCGGTGGTGTGACGCAGACTGGTCGTTCTGGTAAGCCGCTCGACCAGCGCATTCAACAATTGGTCAAGTAGTTGTGAACGCTCATCGCGCACAGTGGCCGGCGGATCAGTGAACGAGCTGAATGCGGCGTGTGGTTGTGAAGGAGCGTCGATCGATGAGTACCCACCTGTGCGATCCGGATTCGGTGATGGATGCCGCCGAAAGCCTTGTGGGACACGGTGGGATGGAGGCATTGACGCTTCGTGCGGTCACCACGGTCACCGGCGCATCGATGGCAGCGATCTACCAAATGTATGGCTGCCTCGAGTGTCTGATCGGGCAAGCCTGGCTGCGCGCAGCGCGGCGTTTTCTCGGACTGCTCAGCACTTTGGTGGGACGAGGCGCACGCTTGCGGCACTCCACTTGACGGGGTGTTCGCGGCGGCGGAAACCTCGCTCGTCTATCCGCGGCGATACCCGCGATCGGGAGCGCTGCTGTGGGCATTGAGTCGCCAAGAACTGCTCACTCTGGCATTACCTGACGAGATCGTCGACCAATTGCGCAGTGTGGACCACGAATTCGCGGAGTCCATCACGCGCCTTTCGCTCGACGTGTGGG
Source organism: Mycobacterium szulgai (assembly GCF_002116635.1). GTDB lineage: Bacteria > Actinomycetota > Actinomycetes > Mycobacteriales > Mycobacteriaceae > Mycobacterium > Mycobacterium szulgai. The sequence continues at coordinate 14,219 of NZ_LQPW01000013.1, forward strand.
ACCGCAAAGACGATCGAGCGCTTCGCCTGATCTCGGCCTGCGTCATCGACCTTCCCGGGCGTATCCTCATCGGGCGTCGGCGCTACAGCGTGAGTGTGGTCCGCGAATATCTTCGTGCCGCGATCCGGGGAATCGTCGAGGCCGGCCCGCCACCGGTCGATCTGTGAGCTGCAAATGCGCGTCAACCTGCGCATTTCAGCATTATCCATGCTTTATGCATGCCTAGCCGGGCACAGTAACACGCGTCCATCAGTGACATGCAGAACTGTGCGATGCGGCGGCCCGCATCACCGGGAAGAAGGAGCGTCAACCTATGTTGAGTTCTCAGCGATGGGATCCCGACCCGGTTATCGACGTCGCGCTGGATGCCACTGAAAGTCTTGTCAGCCGTGCTGGACTCGACGCCTTGACTATTCGCGCGGTTGCCAGGCTCACCGGTTTCTGCACGGCCGAGATCTATCAAACGTACGGGTCGCGAGAAGGCCTGATCGGTCATGCGTGGCTGCGTGCCGCGCGACGTTTCGCCGGGTTGCTGACCTCGTTGATCGATCGGGCACATTCCGATGGCACACCGCTCGATGAGGTGCTGGCCGCAGCGGAGACCTCGCTTGTGTATCCCACGCGCTACCCGCAATCGGGTGCACTGCTGCTACTTATCAGCCGAGAAGAGTTGCTCGGCTTGGCGATACCTGACGCAATCACCGATCAGCTGCGCGAGGTGGACGAACAATTCACCGCGGCGGTCACGCGCCTAGCGCTGGGAATGTGGAACCGCACCGACGCTCACGCGCTTGACCTTATTTCGGTGTGCGTGATCGACCTTCCCAAGCGCATCCTCACCAGAGGTACCCGGTACAGCAACAGCCTTTTGCAGGCATACCTGTGTGCTGCTGTTCGGGGAGTGATGCAGGCCGGCCCACCCCCGATGGAGCCAGGTTTCTGCGCCGACCTGAACTGGTCGCCGCTGCACCGCGGCGAACCTGTCGCACTCGCCGGCTGCGTCAACACCGGCTAGGCAGCCGAACCGGCCGAACGGCCGACGGGCCGGTAGACACAGATGAGGACGCCGGTGCCGGTCGCAGTCGACGAAACCAGCTCGAGCGGGCGGGCGTGACCATCGGACGGGAACAGTCGCTTGCCGCCGCCCAGCAGGATCGGCTCGATCATCAGCCGGTATTCGTCGACAATGTCATGGGCGATCAGTTGTGCGGCCAGCTACGCGCTGCCCATCACTTGGATCGCCCCGCTATCTTGCTTGCCGTCTTGCGCCTTCAGCCGGGCCTATGGCACCGATCGCATCGTCGGCGGGCAGCAGGGTGGACCCCGGCCAGCTGAGGTCTTGGTCAGTCAGCGTCCGCGACGCCACGTACTTGGGGATTGTGTTCATCCGGTCGGCGAACGGGTCGCCGGCCCGGGTGGGCCAGGCCGCCGCCATCGTCTGCCAGGTGCGACGGCCGAACAGGAAGGCCTGCGTGCTGTCCAGTAGCTCGCTGATGACCGGTCCCATTCTCTCGGGCTCGAAGTAATGCATAGACCAGCCACCGTTGCCGAATCCGCCATCGGTGTCCTCTTCCGGTCCGCCCGGGGCCTGGAGCCCCGTCCAGACTCATGAAGTCGCTCACAACGATTCGCATCACCGATGCCCTTTCGGTAACCGGTGCTCTCCCGGTCTAGACCGCCGACGTGCCCAAAACTCATCGGTGTCGCCGCAATGCTTCCCAACTTCGGTGTAGCAATGGATTATTGGCACCAGAAAACCACGAGACATCGCCGTATCGAGGAGTAGGCCTGTGACCGCCGCAGAATCCAAGACCACGCCGACGCCCAATCTGCCTCCCGGGTTCGATTTCACCGACCCAGATATCTATGCCGAGCGGTTACCGGTGGAAGAGCTGGCCGAAATGCGGCGCACCGCACCGATCTGGTGGAACGAGCAGCCGATCGGCGTCGGCGGATTCGATGACGGCGGCTTTTGGGTGGTGTCCAAGCACAAGGACGTCAAAGAGATCTCGCTGCGCAGCGATGTCTTCTCGAGTCTGGAGAAGACGGCTTTGCCGCGCTACAAAGACGGCACGGTCGGCGAGCAGGTCGAGCGGGGCAAGTTCGTCCTGCTCAATATGGATGCCCCGCAGCACACCCACCTGCGCAAGATCATCTCCCGTGGCTTCACTCCGCGCGCCGTCGAACGTCTGCGCGAGGATCTCAACGAGCGCGCGCGGCGCATCGTCGAGATAGCCGCGGCCCAGGGAACGGGCGACTTCGTTGAACAGGTGTCGTGCGAATTGCCGCTGCAGGCCATCGCCGGGCTGCTGGGGGTACCGCAGGAGGACCGGATGAAGCTGTTCCACTGGTCCAACGAAATGGTGGGCGACCAGGATCCGGAGTTCGCCACCAACGACGCCATGACCGCTTCGGTCGAGCTGATCATGTATGCCATGCAGATGGCCGCGGATCGGGCTAAGAACCCCGGCGAGGACATCGTCACCAAACTGGTCCAGGCCGACATCGACGGGCACAAGCTTTCCGAGGACGAATTCGGCTTCTTCGTCATTCTGCTGGCCGTCGCCGGCAACGAGACGACGCGCAACTCCATCACTCAGGGCATGATGGCCTTCACCGAGTTCCCCGATCAGTGGGAGCTGTACAAGAAGGAGCGCCCGGCCACCACGGCCGACGAGATCGTCCGCTGGGCCACCCCGGTCACCTCGTTCCAGCGCACCGCGTTAGAGGACTACGAACTGTCCGGAGTACAGATCAAGAAGGGACAGCGAGTGGTGATGGTGTACCGCTCGGCCAATTTCGACGAGGACGTGTTCGATGACCCTTTCACCTTCAATATCCTGCGAAACCCCAACCCACACGTGGGATTTGGCGGTACCGGCGCTCACTACTGCATAGGCGCCAATCTGGCGCGGATGACGATCGACTTGATGTTCAACGCGATCGCCGACGCCATGCCCGATCTGGAATCGATTGGAAAACCCGAGCGGCTGCGCTCTGGCTGGCTCAATGGAATCAAACACTGGCAGGTGGACTACCACAGCAACGGGGGCGGCAATTGCCCTGTGGCGCACTAGGATAGCCGTGACCACGCACCGCGCTGCCCAAATCCAGTCACCGGGCGCATCGCTAAAGGTCGTTGACGCCGAAACCACTGCGCCCGGTCGCGACTGGGTTCGTGTATCGGTCTCGGCGTGTGGCGTATGCGGCACTGATCGGGCGTTCGTCAACGGCGGCTTTCCAGACATCCCGTGGCCCCTGACCTTGGGGCACGAAATCGCCGGCACCATAGCCGAACTCGGCGCCGGCGTCGTCGGCTTCGCCGTCGGTGACCGAGTGGCGATCGGTTGGTTCGGCGGACACTGCAACCAGTGCATCCCTTGCCGGCAGGGCGATTTCATCCATTGCGCAAACATGAGAGTGCCGAGCTGGCACTACCCCGGCGGATACTCGGAATCGGTGACGGTGCCGGCCAACGCGCTGGCACGGATACCGTCCGAGCTTTCCTTCGTCGAAGCCGCCCCGATGGGCTGTGCGGGGGTGACGACGTACAACGCGCTGCGCCACACCGCTGCGCGGCCCGGCGACCGGGTTGCGGTCCTGGGCGTCGGCGGTCTCGGGCACCTGGCGGTGCAATTCTCCCGCGCCATGGGGTTTGAGACCATTGCGATTGCGCGCGGTGCCGCCAAAGCCGAGGACGCACGCCAGCTCGGTGCCCATCACTACATCGACTCCACCAATGAGGATGTCGGAGCGGCCATGCAGGCACTCGGCGGAGCAGCCGTCGTACTGGCAACCGCCGGCAATTCACAAGCCATGGCAGAAACGGTGGGCGGGCTGGCGCCGCGCGGCGAACTCATCGTCGTGGGTGTCAGCGCCGAACCACTGCCGATCAGTCCGGCGCAACTGATCGGGCCGGGCCTCACAGTCACCGGCCACCCGTCCGGCACCGCCCGCGACGTCGAGGAAACCATGCATTTCGCGGTGTTGTCAGGCGTGCGGGCCTGGAGTCAGCAACGACCGCTGTCGGAGGCGGCCGAAGGGTACGCGGACATGGAGCAGGGACGGTCGCGCTACCGCACGGTTCTCACCGTGTGACCCGGACCGGGGTCGAATAAAGTCATTGCGTGGGCGACGTGTGGACCCTGGATTCGGCAGCCGGCGAGTTGCTCCTGCATACCGGTGTCGCGGGCCGGGCCGCGAGCATGGGCCATCGGCTCACGATCGCGATGACCCGATGGCGCGCCACGGTGAGGTGGGCGGACGGAGAACCAATCGCCGCAGAGCTTGCGGTCGAGGTGAATTCGCTGGAAGTGCTGCGCGGCGAGGGTGGCATCAAAGGCTTATCCGGGCCCGAGAAGGGCCTGGTTCGAGCAAACGCACTGAGGTCGCTCGACGCGGGCCGCTATCCCGATATCCGCTTCGTCGCTGCGGCCATCGACAAGACGGCCGACGGTTACCGGCTGAACGGAACGCTGCATATCCGTGCGGCCACGCGTGAGCACGTAATCGATTTGCGCACGGATGATCTCGGCGACTCCTGGCGGATGTCGGCGCAATCAACCGTCAAGCAGTCCGATTACGGTGTCAAGCCCTACTCGCTGATGATGGGGTCGCTTCGGGTTACCGACGACGTGGCCGTGTCCTTCACCGCGGTTCACGTCAAGGACGATTGATCCAATGATGTTGCGACGTAATCGAATAGCCGCAGGTAGCAGGTGAAGGAGCGCCGATAATGCAATCCGAGGTTTATCCGGTCCGGGTCCGCGGTGATCTCGATCCCGCGTTGTCGCGCTGGCAGTGGCTGGTCAAGTGGATTTTGGCGGTACCGCACTACATCGTGCTGATTTTCTTGCACATCGCGGCGGCGGTGATCACGGTGGTCGCATTTTTTGCGATCCTGTTCGCCGGCAAGTACCCGCGGGTGCTTTTCGAGTTCAATGTCGGAGTGCTCCGCTGGCGTTGGCGCGTCGGCTTTTACGCATTCTCGGCGCTGGGAACGGATCGATACCCGCCGTTCAGTCTGCGGCCGAAAGCCGATTATCCCGCCGACTTGACGGTTGACTATCCGCAGCGCCTGCATCGGGGCCTGGTGTTGATCAAGTGGTGGCTGCTGGCCCTTCCCCACTACCTGATCCTGGCCGTCTTCTTCTCCGGCGGATGGCGGGTTTTCATGGTGCACCGCCATGAGTGGGTAGGTTTGCGGCTGCCGTCATTGCTGGCGATGCTGCTGCTCGCGGCGGTAGTGGCCCTGCTATTCACCGGTCGCTATCCCCGCGGCCTGTACGACCTCGTGCTCGGGATCAACCGATGGGGTTTCCGGGTACGCGCCTACGCCGCGCTGCTGTGCGACGAGTATCCGCCGTTTCGGCTCGACATGGGAGCTCGTGAACCAGAGCCCACACCGGCAGCCCAAACCGCCCCCTGACGCCTACTCCGGCGGGCGGGTCCCGGTGTCCCCGTAGGTGCCGGGGATGTGCTCGAGCACTCTGGTCAAGATCAGGCCGTTGGTCGGATCCGTGCGCGGGGCCAGCCCGCTTGGCTGTTCATCCGGCGCGGATTCGGTGAGCTGTTCGCCGGCGGTCAGGCGGATGGGCTCCTGCTGTGCCGGGGTTGGGGCCGGTGTTGGTGCCGGGGCCTTGGTTGCCACCGCTTCTGCGATCGGTGGCGTGGGCTTGTGCATCGGGTGTTGCGCCATTGCGGTGTCTTTCACCGGAGTCAGCTGGAGGCCAACGGCCAGCGACACCGAGGCGACAAAGGTCACCGCGGCCGCCGCCAGCGTGGTCGCGGCCCCGGTATAGGACAACTGCCGGGATCGGTCGGCCGCGACGACGGGCTCGGCGGCGTCGGCCACCAGCTGCGCGTCGGTGAATTCGGTGCTCTGGGCCGCCGCCAGGGCCGCGCCCCGAGCGACCGTCACCTGCGCCATCGTCTGCGCGAAAACCGGCACCGGCAGCGCCCGTTCCAGCCGCCAGGAAAAGTCGCTGACGTCACGGTCGGAACCGACCACAACCACTCCGGAGGGGCGCCACGCGTTGCGATCGAACATCCCGGAAAGCCAGGACGTCAAACCGTTGAAACCGCCGCGCACATGCTTAACGGCCGTCTGGGTCTCCCCGTCGTGGGTATCGACCATGACCACCGTGGCCCACTCGTGCTCGAGAATGCACACCGCGGTCTGCTCATAGCCGATGACGGGTGCGATGGCCTGCGCCAAGGTCTCGACGGCATCAAGCATGCGAACCTGCACGACGTTGTCGAAACCAGCGTCGGTCAGCGCCTCCAGTAGCAGCGCCGCCTGCGCCGATGCTTCGTCGTTCCAGGTCACACCGATGACGCGTAGCCGATGGTTGTTCGCGGTGGCGATATCACTGGCCCGCATCACCTCCGCGGCTATCTGCTCGGCGGTGGTGACGGCGCGTACACCACGGCCGCCGTGCAGTTCCTGCTCGTGGTGGTCGAGTATGTTGCCGTCTGCGTCATGTCCTTCTGCAAGGACCCACCCAACAGTGGTCGGCGTGATTGATAGCCCAAGTACCGTATCCAAAATTTTTCGCACCTCAATCGGTCCCGGACCGCGACGTATCCGGTGCCCATGCATGAAGCACCACGGGACGGGGTGCGTTGTGCGTGAGCGCCGGAACGGGACGGGATAACCCGGGATGGCTTCGTCTCCATCGGCTTGCTTCGAGCGAGCCTACGCGGTCTGCGCAAGTTCGGCTGCCCCAGTATGCACAAACCCGGAGGGCCGCTGAGCGGGATCAACCGGGCGGCCGCGGTCGTCGATTTTGCTTAGTTACGTCCGTGTAAGACGCCGCTGGCGTCGCTTATATCCCGGTTCCAAATGCATAACGATGCATAACGCGTGCATAACACCGGCGTGTGCGCCGTTTATCGGCGCCGGGCGGGGGTTATAACGAATGCGGTTAACCGTCGCGGGCTCACATAACACAGTTGCTGGGCTCGCGGCGAAAACCGATATCGAACTGAAACGTGTTTGCGTCCCGATCGACATTCGGCCTATTCACGCGGTAAGTTCTGCCGGGAGCACGACCACATAAGGAACTAAGGGGCACAGGTATGACAGAGGTGAGCGGGAAGCTAAGGGCCTGGGGACGCCGATTTTTAGTCGGCGCGGCTGCGGCTGCAACCCTGCCGGGTCTGGTCGGACTCGCTGGCGGAGCGGCGACCGCGGGAGCATTCTCCCGGCCAGGTTTGCCGGTCGAGTACCTGCAGGTGCCGTCACCGTCAATGGGTCGCAGCATCAAGGTCCAGTTCCAAAGCGGCGGGGACAACTCCCCCGCGGTCTACCTGCTCGACGGCCTGCGCGCCCAGGACGACTACAACGGCTGGGACATCAACACCCCCGCGTTCGAGTGGTACTACCAGTCGGGCCTGTCGGTCATCATGCCGGTCGGCGGCCAATCCAGCTTCTACAGTGATTGGTACAGCCCGGCCTGCGGTAAGGCCGGCTGCCAGACCTACAAGTGGGAAACCTTCCTCACCAGCGAGCTGCCCCAGTGGCTGTCGGCGAACCGGAGCGTCAAGCCCACCGGCAGCGCCGCGGTCGGCATCTCGATGGCCGGCTCGTCGGCCCTGATTCTCGCCGTCTACCACCCGCAGCAGTTCATCTACGCCGGCTCGCTGTCGGCCCTGATGGACCCCTCGCAGGGAATGGGGCCCAGCCTCATCGGCCTCGCGATGGGTGACGCAGGCGGTTTCAAGGCCGCCGACATGTGGGGTCCCTCCAGCGACCCGGCCTGGGCGAGGAATGACCCGTCGCTGCACATCCCCGAGCTGGTCGCGAACAACACGCGGCTCTGGGTCTACTGCGGTAACGGCAGGCCCTCCGACCTGGGTGGCGCCAACCTGCCCGCCGAGTTCCTGGAGAACTTCGTCCGCAGCAGCAACCTGAAGTTCCAGGACGCCTACAACGCCGCGGGCGGTCACAACGCCGTCTTCAACTTCCAGTCCGACGGCACACACAGCTGGGAATACTGGGGTGCTCAGCTCAACGCTATGAAAGGCGACCTGCAGGGCGCGCTGGGCGCTCGCTGACGGCCTAACCCTCACTGCACTACCGCAACTGCGCTTGACGGGCCGATCGATGGGCCGTCAAGCGCAGTTGCGTATTTACAGTTGCGTATTTAGCGGGTACCGGTGAACTGGCTGGTGATGTCGATCCAGGCCGTCGGGTCCTTGCGATGATCATTGATGTTCCGGCACTGCCCGTAGACGCGCATTTCCCCCACTCTCGGTTCCTCGACACGGCGGTAGATGACTGCCGTGACGTCGTCCTTGACCACCGTCCTGCCGAACACGTGCTGGTTTGGTGGCGAACCTTCCGCCCAGCCGTGGCTGACCAGCTTGGCGGCCAGCTCGCCGAAGTAGGCGTCGGTGCGTGCATCGGCCGGCAGAGCGAAGGTCAGATGAACCGCGCCCTGGTAGGGCGGACCGTCCTGGTTCTTACACGACATGACCAGATAGCCCGCGGTCGTGGTCTGCAGTCCGGCGGCGGTGACGATTTGCCTGGCCGAGTCGACAACCTGCGCTTGGGTCTGTTCGTCGGAGACCGGATGGGCGGGATGCTCGAGGGCGCCGGCGGCCGACGAATGCAACGTGTCGGTCAGCAGCACCGCAATACCGAGCAGCAGTGAGGTTGCGAGAGCAGCGGCCAGCACCGGCCGTGCTCCCGGCCTGCGCAGCCAAGCCGCATTCCTGGCCTCATGCCGGCTCATCGCCCGTCTCATTCTGAAAGTGTTGTCGCAGAACAGTATTCGTTCCGCATCGATCAGCTGCCGGACCTGTCATCGAGCCCACCATTGACTTTCGTGCACACTGTACGTAACTTCCGTACTGTGAGTTTGTAAGTTCAGGCAAAGGATAGCTGAGATGGCACAGGTCGCGCTGAGGCACGCAACGATCAACTACCGGGTGTTAGGTCCGCAGGATTCCGCACATCCTCCGGTGCTGTTCGTCCACGGTATCCTCGCCGACGAACGCCTGTGGGAACGAGCGGCGGAAGGCCTTGCCCAGAAAGGGTTCCGCTGCATTCTGCCGACCTGGCCGCTGGGTTCGCACACCATTCCCGTCGAGGACGGCGCGGACCTTTCGCCGCGGCGAATCGCCGCGCTGATCCACGAATTCATGGTGGCGCTGGACCTCTCCGACGTGACCTTGGTCGGCAATGACACCGGCGGAGGGCTGTGCCAGCTCGTCATCGACGCATATCCCGACCGCATCGGTCGCTTGGTGCTCACCAACTGCGACGCATTCGACACCTTCCCGCCGTTTCCCTTCACCCTCCTCTTCGCCCTGCTGCGTGGTCCTAAATCCATCAAGGCATTGTTCTCGATGTTGGGATGGACGCCGATGCGGCACTCGGCGCTCGGCTACGGCCTGCTGCTCAGCAAGCCAGATGCGCAACTGACCGCCTCGTGGATTCAGCCCTGTCGGGCCGATGTGCGTATCCGCCGCAATCTTGCGACCCTCCTGCGACACGTCGCGGCCACCGATCTCACTGACACGGCAACGCGGTTTCCGCAATTCGGCAAGCCGGTCACGCTGGTCTGGGGAATGAGTGACCGCTGCTTCACCCCGTCACTTGCGCGACGGATGGCGGCGCTATTCCCGAACACCAGGATGGTCGAGGTCCCCGGGGCGAAAACGTTTGTCGCCCTGGATGATCCGGACGCCGTTATCGACGCGATCGCCACGGTCAACGCGAATAGCCGTTGACGCGGCTCCGGCCACCGTCATCGCCAGCGCCGCACCGGCTATCAACGCCGCCCCCAACAGCACCGGCAGTGCGTGTTTCAGCCCGCCGAGCGCGCCCGAAGCCGCCGCTGAGATCCCCGCCCATCGCTTCGGACGACCCCAACAGCCCATCAGGCAGCTCTGCGTCGACGCGGCCACGCGGTCCGAAAGCATGGTCACGATCGAGGGGTACGCGACGTTGCTGCTCATGCCCGCGACGCTCATGCCCGCGACCTACTGTTGGTACGGCGAGGCCGGCGTCACGCATTTTCGCCGTATTCACCGCCAGCGCGGCCGCCGCCAGCCGGCGCATTCCGAATCGCTGCGCCAGCCCCGGGTGGTTCAGCCCATTGCCGATGCAGAAGCCGATCCCGATGATCGACATCACCTCGCCCACCTGATCGAGGGACAAACCCGGTGTGACCACCGGTCGCATGTGCCGAGCCGCGGCGCTGGTCGGCATAACGAAATCCCGGTCAGTGCGCCACACCGCGAATGCTAAGAGTTTCTCTCAAATTGTGATTGATTGGAGTTTGCTGGCCTCCCCGACTCGCGCCTTCGGTCCGGGATGCCGGGCAGCGAAGCTCGTGCGAGTGTGCCCCTTCGGCGACCTGTAACAACAGGCCCGGGAAGGCATCGTCAGCTGCTGCTTCCGGGCTGTGCCGCCGGCCTGTTGCACCCAACCGAAAGGCGTTCGCGCCAATCTCGGAGAGGTGGATTTCCGATTTCTTAATTTTCTCTAATCGGTAACGCTTTGGCTAAGGCCGCCGAAATGCCGGTCATGACGAACATCGGCAAGCCCCTCATCAAGTCCGCTGCGGCGGTGGGTTTCCTCGCGGCCTCGATGTCGCTAGCTACTGGGTTTTCACCAGGCGTCGCCCACGCAGATCTGATGAACTGGGAGGCCGTCGCGCAGTGCGAGTCCGGCGGTAACTGGAGCGCTAACACGGGCAACGGAGCCTACGGCGGTCTGCAATTCAAGCAAGCCACGTGGGAGGACTACGGCGGGGTCGGAAACCCCGCAAATGCCTCTAAGCAGCAACAAATCGCCGTCGCCAACCGCGTCTTGGCCGGCCAGGGACCCGCTGCGTGGCCGAAGTGCGCCACCGCCGGCGGCCTGCCGCCCGTCCCAGTGGTGATGCCAAAGGAGATGCGGCCGCTGCAGCAGGCGGTGACTCAGATCATCGGGATATTTATGCCCAGTCAGTGAATATCGGCGCGTGGCCTGGTTTCGTTACAGTGAACATGTTTGGATCCCCCTATGGAGGGTTCAGTAACGGTTCATATGGCCGCGCCACCGGACACGATCTGGCAATTAATCGCCGATATTCGAAATACCGGACGGTTCTCACCGGAAACCTTCGAAGCCGAGTGGCTCGACGATGCGACCGGGCCCGAGCTGGGTGCCCGCTTCCGCGGGCACGTCCGGCGCAACGAGATCGGGCCCGTCTACTGGACCACCTGCGAAGTCACCGCATGCGAGCCCGGCCGCGAGTTTGGGTTTGCTGCACTGGTCGGCGATCGGCCGGTGAACAACTGGCACTACCAGTTGGCGCCGGCCGGCGACGGCACCGACGTGACCGAGTCGTTTCGGCTCGCGCCGTCGCCGTTGCTCAACGTCTACTGGGTGTTAGGAGGCTTCTTACGTAAACGCCGCAACATCAGAGACATGACTAAGACGCTGCAGCGCATCAAAGATGTGGTCGAAGCAGGCTGAGGGGCGGCTCGGCCAGATCGATGAAGACGATATTCATCACCGGTGCCAGCAGCGGGATGGGCCGTGAAGGCGCAAAACTGTTCCACGCCAAAGGCTGGCGGGTCGGCGCGGTGGACCGCGACGAGGAAGGGCTCGCGTCCCTGCGCGCGCAGCTAGGCCCTGGGGTGTGGACCCGCGTGGTCGACGTGACCGACAAGACCGGGTTCGATGCTGCTTTGGCTGACTTCTGCTCGGGTCACGCCGGTGGCGGCCTCGACATGATGTGGAACAACGCCGGCATCGGTGAGGGCGGCTGGTTCGAGGACGTGCCGTACGACGCCGCCATGCGCGTCGTAGAGGTGAACTTCAAAGCGGTGCTGACCGGTGCGTATGGCGCGCTGCCCTACCTGAAGAAGGCGCCGGGAAGTCTGATGTTCTCCACATCGTCGTCCTCGGGCACCTATGGAATGCCGCGCCTCGCGGTCTACTCGGCGACCAAGCACGCTGTCAAAGGGCTGACCGAGGCGCTGAGCATCGAGTGGCAGCGGCACGGGGTACGGGTCGCCGACGTGCTGCCCGGGCTGATCGACACCGCGATCCTGACCACGACGCCGGACCACTCGAACGGGGGTGCGGCCGCTACGGCTGAACAGATTCGCGCCGCCGCACCCAAAAAGGGCATGTTCCGCCTCATGCCCGCCGCCAGCGTCGCCGAGGCGGCGTGGCAGGCCTATCAGCACCCGACCCGGCTGCATTGGTATGTGCCGCAAGGCATTCGGTGGATCGACCGGCTCAAGGCGATCAGTCCGGAATTCGTTCGGAGTCGCATTGCCAAATCACTTCCCGCCATCGACCCGAAACGGCAGTAAAGTTTCGTGCACAATGCTCAGGCGCTAACTGGGAGGTGGCCCGTGCAGAATCGCTTCGTCACGGTGGCAGGAGCCGCATTGACGGTTGTCGCCGGCGTCGCGGGATGTGCGGACGCCCAGACGGTGCCCCGCAAAGCCGCCCGTCTGACCATCGACGGCGACACCCACACGACGCGACCCCCAGCATGCAGTCAGGACCAGTCCTACCGGACCATCGACATCCGTGACCGCGACGGCCAGGTGCAGGCGGTGGTCCTGATCAGCGGTGACCGGGTGATCCCGCAATGGGTGAAGATTCGCAACGTCGACGGGTTCAACGGCAGCTTTTGGGAAGGCGGGGTCGGCGACGCGCACGTCGATTTGGCCAATCGCACATACACGATCACCGGAAGCGCATACGGGATCAGCAGCAGCAACCCGAACAAGGTCGTGACGACCGACTTCAAGATCGTCGCCGAGTGCTGATAGCGCCGGACATATCCGGCCTGTCCCCGAGGGAGGTGTGGTGAGGGACAAACTGCATTGGTTTGCCATGCACGGGTTCATCCGAGGCGTCGCCGCCTTCGCGAGACGGCGAGGTGACATGCAGGCCAAGCTGTTCGCGGACCCCGCCGTCGCCGTAGATCCGGTGCCTTTTTACGACGAGGTGCGACGGCATGGGCGCTTGGTCGGGACACGCGTCAATTACCTGACCGCCGATTATCGGCTGGCGCATGACCTGTTGCGGTCGGACGATTTTCGCGTCATCTCCCTGGGCGAGAATCTGCCGGCGCCGATGCGCTGGCTCGAGCGTCGCACCCGCGACCATTTGCTCCACCCGCTACGGCCGCCTTCGCTGCTGGCGGTGGAGCCACCCGACCACACCCGCTACCGCAAGACCGTCTCGGCGGTCTTCACCTCGCGTGCAGTTGCCGCGCTACGCGATCGGGTCGAAGAGACCGCGATCAGCCTGCTGGATCGCCTCGCCGATCAGCCCGGCGTAGTCGACGTCGTCGGGCGCTATTGCTCCCAACTTCCCATCGCGGTCATCAGCGACATTTTAGGAGTGCCAGACCACGACCGGCGGCGCGTTCTGGAATTCGGTGAGCTGGGCGCACCGAGTCTGGACATCGGAGTGCCCTATTGGCAGTACCAGCGAGTGCAACGCGGCATCGCCGGCTTCCACTCCTGGCTCAAAGATCATCTAGCGCAACTGCGGCGGACCCCTGGTGACGACCTGATGAGCCAGTTGATCCGGACAGCCGAAAGTGGGAATCCAGAAACACATCTCGACGAGCTCGAACTTCAGGCGATCGCCGGACTGGTATTGGTCGCCGGCTTTGAAACCACAGTGAACCTGCTGGGCAACGGGATTCGCATGTTGCTCGATGCGCCTGAGGAACTGGACAAATTACGGCAGCGCCCCGAGCTGTGGCCCAACGCGGTGGAGGAGATTCTGCGGCTCGATTCGCCGGTCCAGATCAGTGGCCGGGTGGCCCGCAAGGATATCGAGATCGCAGGCACCTTGGTGAAACGTGGCGAATTGGTGGTGATCTACCTGGCCGCGGCCAACCGCGATCCGGCCATTTTCGCCGATCCGCACCGGTTCGATATCGAGAGGCCCAATGCCGGAAGGCATCTCGCGTTTTCCACCGGCCGGCATTTCTGCCTGGGAGCCGCTCTTGCCCGTTCCGAAGGCGAAGTTGGGCTCCGTACGTTCTTCGAGCGTTTCCCCGATGTGCGGGCCGCAGGCGCCGGCAGCCGCCGCGACACCCGGGTGCTGCGCGGCTGGTCAAGCCTGCCGGTGACACTGGGTACGGCCCGGTCTATGGTCACGTCATAAACCGGCTGACCCTGCGCCGCGATAAGGTGCGCGGGTGCCGGAATCCGAAGCGTCCGATCGTGAACTTGCGGTCATGTCGTGGGGCGGGCCGTGGGACAGCGCCCTTCGAAGCGCGGTGTCGGATCCTTTCGAAGCGGCAACCGGGATCGCGGTTCGGCACCAGAAATACGTAGGCCTCGCGGTGCCCGATCAGCTGGCCACGGCGGTGCGTGCCGGGGCGCGTCCACCGTGTGGCGTCGCGTGGACGAACGCGGTCGCCGCGATGCGCGCGGCCCACGACGGCTGGTGTGATCCGTTGTCGCCCGAGCAGGTACCCAATCTGATGAGCTTGCATCCGCGGGCCCAGCCCGATGGATTCGACGGGTGGCCATTGGCGATGGTCTATTCGGTGATCTACGTCCTGGTATTTCAGCGGGCCATCTTTGGCGGCCACGTGCCGGAGTCCTGGAACGTGCTGCTCGACCCGCGACACCGCGGCCGGATCGCGTTGTATCCGGACGGCAACGGCATCCACGCCGTGGCGCAAGTTCTCGGCGGCGGCGCGGTCGACGACATACCTGAGCACATGGAGCCGTGCTGGAATTTTCTGCGCGCCATGCGGCCGCAGGTTTCGGCAATGGATTACAGCGGACAACTCGCCGAGCATTTGCGTGCGGGCCACCTCGACCTGTGTTTTCGAGCTCTTCCCAATGCAATTGGATTCCAGCGCGCGGGTATCGACGTCGGTTGGGTTGCCCCGGCCGAAGGGGTGCCCGACACCATGGACTGCTTGTGGGTGCCGCGCGGGCTGTCGCCGGAAGTGGCCGAGTGGGCCCGCCGCTACATCGACTTCGCGCTGAGCCGGCCGGTGCAGGAGCATTGGTGCCGATTGCTGGGCGCGATACCCGCCCGGCCGGACGCGGCCGCGCCGCCGACGCTGGGCGCCGCCACCAGGACACCGCAGTGCCTCGATGACCGGCAGCACCTGCTGTATGTGCCAGATCGCATCAAGCTGGTCCACGCGGCCGGATGGCAGCAGAAATTCCGGTCGATTTTCAATGGGCCGAATTCGTCGGCGACCGCGTGAAAAAAGGGGTGGAACACTTGCTCCAACTTTGTTAAAGTCGTGTCGCCGACGTTGTCGGCCCAGGCATGGCGGGCTGGTGGGCAGCTCAAAATACTGTGAATTGCTGTACACCAGAAGGGGTTTCGGGGGTGTACCCGTACCATGGGCGATTCGTCGCACAATTAGTCGACGACATCGCGTGTCTGATCCTCGGTGAGGATATCGAGGTCGCCTCGATCCTCGATCGATCGTGCGCTTTGGCCGTGGCCAATTCCCCGCTGATCGCCGAGTATTGGCGCAGCACCGGGTTCGGCCACCCCATCCCGGATACCGCGTTCAAGCAATCAGCGCCATATTTGTTTCCAGATCAACCGCCGGTGCGGCATTTTCACACCAGTGGCACCTCCGGCGCCGCACGTGGCCGCGTCGGCTACTCGGCGTGCGGCATGGAATTGATGCGGATGTCCATCCTGGACAACGCCCGCCGGCACGTCATGGCCGGGCTATCACAGCCGGCCATCATCCGATTCGTTCCACCGGCTGCCAGCGCGCCGGCGATGGTTATGGCCTACGGGATGGAACTCATCGCCACCGAGCTTGGCGACCCGGAGTTGAGCGAGGTTGTCGTCGGTGCCCACGGGGTGGATTACGAGCGGCTGGAGACGGTGATCGAGCGGGTGTGCGATGCCGGCCAGCCGGCCGTGCTTATCGGCGGTTCGTCGGTATTCGCCAACGTATGCGAGCACTTCGCCACGCGCGCAAAGACTTTTGCGCTGCCAGCGGGTTCGCGGGTGGTCGATGCCGGCGGGTTCAAACGACAGTCCGCACCGCTGCACGTCGACGCCCTGCGGGCGAGCCTGACCGAGGTGTTCGGAATCCCGGCGGGCCGTTTCATGAATCTCTTCGGCATGACCGAGCTGGCCAGCCAGCTCTACGACCGCGGCGACGCCTCGATCGGCCCGCTGGGCGAACGGATCAAGGGCGGCCAGCCCTACGTTCAGCTTCGCGTCCGCGATGCCGAAACGATGAACCCCGTCGACGATGGCCTCGGACTGCTCGAAGTGATCGATCTGTGTGTACTGGACCGGCCACCGGCCCTGTTGACCGGGGACCTCGCGGTCGCGGCACCGGATGGGGCCGCGATCGTCGGCCGGGTGCAGCGCAACAGCACCCGTGGCTGTTCGGTGAGCCTCGATGCTCTCACTGCCCGCGAGGCCGCCCATGTCTGAGACGGCCACGCTTGCCACCTCATCGGTGATCTCGCATCTTCCGGCGTGGCTGGCCGCACCCGACATCGAACGCGTGCGTGTCCCCCACCACGAGCACGGGTATGACGTGGATCGTCCGCGGCTGAGCTCGTGGCCCGAGGTTGGGCGGCGACTTCGCGCGGCCACCGCGAATCTTCGGACCGTCAAGATCACCACGATCGTCGAGGCGATCGACGCGGTCGCCACCCAATGGTGTGATCGCCGGTGGCCCGTCCGCCGCGCCGCCCGGGATGCGGTCGTCGCGGCGACGGGACTTTCGGTCGAGACGGTCGAACGCAGCTTCGACGTCGAGCTGCGCAACTACCGGGCCGCGTCACTGTGGGCAGTGCTGCGGCGTGAGTTGGGCAATCCGCAAGTGCTGGATGACTTTTGCCTCGATGGCGATCTCGGCGGCCGGACGATGGCTGTGGGCCCGGGCCTGACTTGTCACGTCATGACCGGGAATGTGCCCGGTCTGCCGGCCCTGAGTGTGGTGCGCGCGTTGCTGGTGAAGTCGGCCTCGGTGGTCAAGGTCGCAAGTAGTGAACCTACGTTTGCCGCGCGTTTCGTCGAGACCCTCGCACGCGTGCAACCGCTATTCGGTGACGCGATCGTCGTCACCTACTGGGACCAGACGGAAACGGCCGTCCGAGATGCCGTGCTGGCCGAGGCCGACACCGTCATCGCCTACGGCGGTGACGAGTCGTGTGCGGCCATTCATGCCCGCATGCGACTCGATCAGCGGTTCATCGCGCACAACCATAAGTTCTCGGTGGGCCTACTGACCCGTGGATACCTGGCTACCAAGGGGATGGCTGAAACCGCCGAGCAAGTGGCGCGCGACGCTTCGATGTTCGATCAGCATGCGTGCATCGCGGCACAGGCCTATCTCGTCGAAGGCGGCATCGAGGCGGGCACGCTGTTCGCCGAGTCGGTGGCGCAGGCGATGCGGCGTTATGCCGCAACGTGTCCTCTGGGCCGCCCCGACCGCGCCGCGGTCGCGGCCCGCCGGATGCGCTGGGTGGATCGCCAATATTGGGCGGCGCAGTCTGCTCAGCGGCGCGTCTGGACGTCGGCGGACGGCCTGGTATCCATCGACGACGCGCTGGCCGACTCGGCCGGTGGCGATCGGACACTGCAGATCGTTGCAGTGCCCAGCGTGGACGGGATGCTCGACGCGCTGCGTCCGTACGGAAGCTACCTGCAGAATGTGGCCGTCGGGGCCGTCGACAGCGAAATGCGAACTCTCGCACCAGCTCTGGCTCGGCTCGGGGCCACCCGTTTGTGTGCACCAGGGCGCATGCCCGACCCGAGTTTGATCTGGAAGCACGACGGCCGCGCGTGTGTGGCCGAGCTCGTCGTCTGGTGCGACGCCGAGATGCATCCGTGGGCAAGCATCGAGTATTAGGAAGGCACTTCGATGACCGCAGACACAGACCGCGTCGAGATCATCGACTGCACGTTGCGTGACGGTGAGCAGGCGCCCGGTGTCGGCTTCTCGATCGCTGAAAAGGTCGAAATCGGACTGGCCCTCGGGGCGGCTGGGGTCGACATGCTCGACGCCGGATTCCCGGCCAGTGACGCGACCGAGATCGAGGCGCTGCAGGAGCTTCGCCATCGCGGCGTCACCGCGACGATCGGGGCAACCGCACGCCCGTTTGCCGGTGACATCGCCGCGGCGGAGCGAGCGCACGCCGACGAAGTGTTTCTGTTCATGCCGACCAGTGATGCGCGCATCGAAAAGACGCTGGGGATGGACCGGCCCGGTGCAGTCGACCTGCTGCGAAGTGGTGCCGAAGAGGTCGCCGGCCGCGGCATGGGACTCAACATCGTCTTCGAGGATGCGACACGCGCCGACCCGACCTTCTTGATCAAGGTGGGCGAACGGATCGCCGACGACGGCTTGACCGTGCGACGTATGATCCCGGCCGACAGTGTCGGCTGTGCGACACCGGAATCCATGACCAACCTGGTGCGGCTGCTTCGGGACGCGTTCGGGTCCACGATCGCGATCTGCCCCCACTGCCACAACGACTTTGGGCTGGCTACCGCCAACACCCTGGCCGCCGTCGCCGCCGGCGCCACCAGCCTGACGTGCACCGTCAATGGCTTAGGTGAGCGAGCCGGCAACGCCGATCTGGCCGAGGTTGCCGTCGGTCTGAGTTATCTGCACGGTCGCCGGCACGGGGTCAAGCTCACCGAGCTGCAGAACCTGGCCGAGCTCGTGGAACGCCACTCGGGCGTGCCCACCAGCTTCATCAAACCGGTCACCGGGCTCAATGTGTTCCGGCACGAATCCGGAGTACACGTCGATGCCATGCTCAAAAGCGAAGACAGCTATGAATACCTACCGTCCAGCGGAGTCGGCCGCTCGACGGAGTTCGTCTTGGGCAAGCATTCCGGCCGTGCGCTGGTGCGGGTGCTGCTGGACCAAGCCGGTCGCGACGTCGACGACAACACGGTGACCCAGTTGCTCGCCACGGTGAAGAGCCGTTACGCGCACGCGACGAAGGCCGCCCACCGGCAACTGTTCGAACTGCACCGGCGCTTCTACGCAGAACACCTTTCCGGGGTCAGTTCTGCCGAGCTGGTGCAGCTGCTGGGCACTTCCGGCCAACCGGCGACGCACTGACATGGGCCAGTCGATCAGCGACAAAGTTCTGCGCGCGCACGCCCTTGACTACGAGCCGTCGGCCGCCGTCCAGCAGGTTCGCGTCGACGCGCTACTCGGCCACGACGCCACCATCGGGCTGCTGATGGAGCGGTTCGAACAACGGGGACTTGAGATTTGGGATCCCACCCGGGTGATCTTCACCAACGACCACTTCTCTCCCCCGGCCACCGCCGACCGCGCCGACATTTCCCGACGATTCATCGACTTCTCGCGTCGCCACGGCGTCGGAAACCTATTGGTGGACAAGGGAATCTGCCATCAGTTGCTGGTTGAGAATCGGCTTTGCCAACCGGGCAGCCTGATCGTCGGCGCCGATAGCCACACCATCATGGCCGGCGGTGTGGGTGCCTGCGCCACCGGTATGGGCTCCACCGATATTCTGTTCGCACTTGCCACCGGCACTACCTGGATGCGAGCGCCGAACAGCATCAAAATCACCTTCCGCGGCGAACTTCCCCCTAGTTGCAATGGGCGAGATATTGTCCTGCACTTGCTGGCCGAGCTTGGCGAGCATGGGGGTCGGTATCGTGCCCTGGAATTTCACGACCACGCCGAACCGAAGCTGGCTCAGGACGAGCGATTCGCGATCGCCAACATGGCCGTCGAAATGGGTGCTAAATTCGGCACTTTCGTGCCCGACGAGGTGACAATGGAATACCTGGAGCAGCGCGACGGTGCGCCGCCGAGCACGGTAACGCGTCCCGATGGCGACGCCGAGTACGAGCGGGAGATCGAGGTTGATCTCACCAGTTTGCGTCCAATGGTGGCCAAGCCGTGGTCGCCGGCGAACGTCATCCCCGTCGACTCGTTAGAGCGCACGCCGGTCACCATGGCCTTCCTCGGGTCGTGCAGTAGCGGCCGGCTTTCCGACATCAAGGTGGCCGCCGAGGTACTGCGCGACCGCCAGATCAACGACCGGGTGCGGTTCGTCGTCATTCCCGCCTCGGTCGATGTGTTCAAGCAGGCGCTGAAGCTGGGGTACGTCGAAACGCTGACCGAAGCCGGCGCCTTGTTCAACCAATCCAGCTGTGGTCCCTGCGGCGGAATCGACAAGGGCGTGCTCGGGGCGCAGGACGTGTGCGTCTCGACGTCGAACCGCAACTTCCGGGGTCGGATGGGGCATTGGGACAGTCGCACTTACCTGGCCAGCCCGCGAACGGTCGCGCTGGCGGCGCTGCACGGTTACGTGGGAGGACCGATCGCATGAGCCAATTGAACCCGGTGCGCGGACACGCATGGGCTTTCGGCGACGACGTCAACACCGACGTCATCCACCCGCCGTCGTTCTTCAGCCTGGACCGCGAGGTCGTCAAGCGGGGACTTTTCCATGAGTTCGATCCCGAGCTGCAGCCGGCAATTATGCCGGGAGACATGATCATTGGCGGGCGCAACTTCGGCTGCGGGTCGAGCCGTGAAACTTCGATACAAAGCCTGCTACTCAATCGAATAGCCGCGATCGTGGCGGTCGATTTCGCCCGCATCTTCTACCGCAGTGCCACCAATAATGCGCTGCCCTGCGTGACCTTCGCCGACCCGGACGACCGGCATCGCATCAGAGCCGGCCAGCGTATCGAACTGGACTTCGCCACGTGGACGCTGCACACCGATGCCGACGATCACATCGCGCTGGAACCACCGGGTGCCTTCGTGCAGCGGATCTGGCAGGCCGGAGGTCTACTGGAAATGCTGGACAAACCGGAAAAAATCCGCAGCGGCTAGCGTATCCGTAATGCGCGCAGTACCGCTCGCATGGCGGGTCGATCGCCGATCGCCAGTCGGGCAGCGCCATCCCGGTACGCCTTGACGCCGATGTTGGCGCGGGACAGGATTTCTGCCACGCCGGCACACGGCAGGTAAAGGAAGTTCGCGTGGCTTCGCGGCACCGGAATCCCGCTTTCCACCAATGCGTTTCGAAGATCGTCGCGCTCTTTGACGATCGTCCTGACCCGCGCGGCCAACTCGCTCTCGGCGCGGTAGGACGCCTGCACTGCGGCTTCGGCAACTACCCCCAGGGCGAACGGCACCTGCCGGGCGCGAACTCGGCCCGCTAGCTCTGCGGCGCCAAACGCATAACCGATTCTGAGGCCGGCAAGCCCGTACGCCTTCGAAAAAGTGCGCAGCACTAAGACGTTGGGATATTTGGATACGATGGCGCGAGCGTCGATCGCATCCTGGCCCTCCAGAAACTCCACGTACGCCTCGTCCAAAATGACGGTGACATGCCGGGAAACGCGGCTCAGGAAGTCCTCGAGTTCAGCGGATTCGACGATCGTTCCGGTTGGGTTGTGCGGCCGGCATACGACGATCACGCCGGTCTGACTGGTTTGCGCGGCCGCCATGGCCGCGAGGTCCTGACGGCCCAACGTATCCAGCGGTACGGTAACCGGCGTAGTTCCCAGGATGCGGCTTATGATCGCGTAACCATCGAATGTTGGTGTCGCGTATATCATTTCGTCACCGCGCCGGGTCACCGAATCGATGATCTGCATGGCCACACCGGTGGCCCCGGCCCCGACTATGACCTGATCCTGGTGCACATCAATGTGACTGGCGATGATCTGGGCGAGCCGCTGCGGTAAGAATTCCGGGTATCGATTCGCGCGCGCCATGGCTTCATCGATGGCGCTGCGCACCGATGGCAAAGGCGGAAACGGGTTCTCGCTGAGACCAAGCTCGTAGCGGCAGGAATCGGCCACCGCCACACTTGTGTTAGATGTTGTCACTGTCCCCGAATCCGCTTGTCGTGGTGCTCGTGGGTGACAGTGTACCCAGATGGGCAGCCAAAAAGGAGCGTATGCTCCGAATTTTTATCAGCTTTTAAGCGGCCTTTTGTGGGCTTAGCGCTAGTGCGAAAATCCGCTGGCGTCACTGCAACTGGTAGCGGCGCCCGCTGGCGTCAGACTTCGATACGCGCACCGATGATCACGGTACGGTCCAGTGGCAGCCCAAAGTATTCGGCCGCGTCGGCGGTGCTGTACGAGGTCGCAATGAACAGGCGCTTGCGCCATGGCGCCATGGTTGGTGCCGTTCCTTTGATCAGCTCGAGCTTCGACAGGAAGTAGGAAGCTTCGTCGACGGCGATCGGGCCCTCGGTTTGGGCCGGATCGAGCTGCCGAAGCGCAGCACAGACATTCGGCGTTTCCATGTATCCGAAGTGTGCGGTCACGTGGACGATGCCGTCCTTGGCGTAGCCGAGCGCGTCAACTTGGGTCCGCCCGGACTCGGGCACTCGGGGCACCGGAAGCGTATCGATCGCCATGATCACCACCTGCTCGTGCAGCACCCGATTGTGTTCGACGTTGGCGCGCATGGCCAGCGGCGCGGTCTGTTTGCCCCGGTTGAGGAAAATTGCCGTTCCGGGAACACGCGTCACCGGCGGCTTGCCCGCGGCGAGGCCGTCGACGAACTCGCGTAGTGGCCCTTCGGCCTCTTCCCTTGCGTGGGTGACAATTTCGCGTCCGCGTTGCCAGGTGGTCATGACGGTGAAGGCGATTACGGCGATCAGCAGCGGCAGCCAGGCCCCGTGCACCAGTTTGGTCAGGTTGGCCGCCAGGAACATCACGTCGACCAACAGCAGAGCCCCGCCGCCTGTCACGACCAGCCACAGCGGTGTTCCCCACCGGGTACGGGCGATGTAGAGGAACAGCAGCGTGGTGATCGTGATCGTTCCGGTGACCGCCATTCCGAACGCGAAAGCCAGTGCAGCCGAACTGCGGAACGCAAACACCAGAGTGAGCACCGAGATGAGCAATAGACCGTTGATCCACGGCACATAGATTTGGCCGATTGTCGACTCCGACGTGTGGGCTATCCGCAGTCTCGGCAGATAACCAAGTTGAGCGGCCTGTGAAGCCACCGAGAATGCACCGGTGATCACGGCCTGCGAGGCGATCACCGTCGCGGCCGTGGCCAATAGCACCATCGGCAACCGTGCCCAATCCGGAATGAGCAAAAAGAAGGGCGCGCTGACGGCTCCGGTGTTACCGAGCAGCAGTGCGCCCTGGCCGAGGTAGTTGAGGGCACATCCCGGCAACACCAGTAACAGCCAACCCGACGTTATCGCGCGCCGGCCGAAGTGCCCCATGTCGGCATACAGCGCCTCGGCGCCGGTCACCGAAAGCACAACTGCGGCAAGCGAGAAGAACGCGAAGTGGAAATGCCCGACCATGAACTTCGCCGCGTACACCGGTGAGAGCGCCTTGAGGATCTCTGGATGATCGGCGATTCCTGCCACTCCGCACGCACCGATCGCGGCAAACCAAGCGATCATCACCGGCCCGAAGAGGCGCCCGACGGCGCCGGTCCCGTGCCGTTGCACGGCGAACAGCGCGATGATGATCACCGCGGTGATCGGCACGATCCAGGTATTGAGTTGCGGCTCGATGACCTTGACGCCTTCGACCGCCGACAGCACCGAGATCGCGGGGGTGATCATGCTGTCGCCGAAGAACAGCGCCGCGCCAAACAGGCCCAAGGCGCTCAGGGCCATGACCGCACGGCGCGTGGGCCAACGGCCCAGCAGCGTGATGAGCGCCATGATGCCGCCCTCGCCGTGGTTGTCGGCTCGCATCACCAGGCTGACGTAGGTCAGCGTCACGATCAGCATCACCGACCAGAAGATCAACGACACGACGCCGTACACGTTGTCGGTGCTGATGGGCACCGGGTGCGGGTCATCGGGGTTGAAGACGGTTTGGATCGTGTAGATGGGGCTGGTGCCGATGTCGCCGAACACCACACCGAGTGCACCTACCACCACGGCGGTTGCCTTGACCGGGCTTGCTTTGACCGTGCCGAGCCGTTGCCGCAACACAGGTTCGGGATTTGTTTGCACGATTGATCGTACTCAGCCCAGGTACCGGCCGAACCATTCCAATAGCCGCTGCCAGGCGTCGGCCGCCGCGACTGGGTTGTAGCGCGGACCGGTGTCGTTGAAGAATGCGTGGTCGGCGTCGGGTTCGACGACCAGTTCGTTGACCAGTTTGGCGCGCTCGAGTGCTGCTTTGGCCGCCGATTGAGAGCCGGTCACGCGATTGTCGAGGGCGCCATAGATTGCCAGCACGGCAGCCTTGGCCCCGGCGAAGTCAGCGTTGTCCGGGAGCGGTCCATAGAACGGGACGGCGGCGGAGACTCCCAGTGCGCCCGCGGCCAGCAGCTGCCAGACCAATCCCCCGCCGAAACAGAAGCCGACCACGCCGACCTTCTGTCCGGGAGCCCGCAGCTTCAGTTGGGCCACAGCGGAATTGAGGTCGTGGACGAACTGCTCGGGCGAAATGGTGCCCAGTGCAGCGGTTGCTTCGGCGGGGTCGGCAAAGGCGCCGGTTCCGCCCTTTCCCGACAACAGGTCAACGGCCATCGCTGAATACCCGGCCCCGGCCAGTCGACCGGCGACCGACCGCACCCAGTCGTTCAATCCCTTGTTCTCATGGATGACCAGCACAGCGCCTTTGGAGTTCGCGGCCTGCGCCCACGCGGCCTGAAGCTGGCCCTGGGGGCCGGGCCAGGTAATGGGCGAGGTGGGTAGCGCACCGGCCATGCCGGGTGGTTGGGCTGAGGTGGGGGCACCGGCCGAACTTGTCGCACCGGACGTGGGGCCGGCGGGAGCTTGATCTGGTTGTTGCGGCTTGGAGCAGGCCGCGATCAGTGCGCTCGCGGCTGCCGCACTTACGCCGAGCAAGGCCAGCCGTCGCATGGCTTGGCGTCTGGTCAGCAAGCCGTCGACGTGGTCGGTCGCGATCTCTTCGGCGAGGTAGTGCTGTAGCGAGGTCACGTTGGCGAGTATGCGCGCGAAAGCTGTGGTTGACACCCCACTGTCAACCGAGTTAATTGGCCGTTATGACAGATGTTTCTATGATCTCGGCCCAAGGTGTCGTAGTGGGTATGTGGCAAGCCCTTTCGCGGCGGGACTGGGATGCGGTCAAGACGTTCTTGTCGGAGGACTGTCTCTACGTCGACATGCCGATGCCGGCGGTATCGGCCCGGGGCCCGGAGAACATCGTCAAGCGCCTCAAGATCGGGTTGGAGCCGCTGGCGGGCTACGAGAATCATGACGGCACGTTGCTGGCCGACGGTTCTGATGTCATGTACGAGCACTCCGAGACCTGGACGTTCCCCTCCGGGGAAAGCGGGGTGCTGCGGTTCGTCACCGTCCACCGGGTTGTCGACGGGAAAATCGCTGTCTGGAAAGACTATTGGGACATGAACACCCTGGTCAGCTTCGCCCCGCCCAGTCACTTCGAGAACCTGGCGAGCGGTGACAGTAGCTGGGTTTTTGACGCCACCGGCCTCGTCTGAGCGGTCCCACCGCGGGCCGATCTCGGGCCGGTAGTCGCCGGCGACAACGCTCTATATCACACCATTGATGTGACCAACAGTTTGCCGGATCTGGCCGCACTCCTCCCCTCCTGGCATGGCCGACGAGGGGAAGATTCCCGGGGACGAGCCGGTGCGGATGCCGATGTCCAAGCTGGCGCAAGGTCACCAACGCACTAACCGACGACAGCCCAAGCCAGTCGGTCAGCTGAGTGTCGAAATCGGCCGGTGAGCTAGACGTCCGACCCGGCAGAATCGAGGTTCCCAGATTCCCGTTGGCCCGCTCCACGAGCCCCTTGGTTTCACGATCATACGGCCGGGCCTGAACCTGGCGGGTGCCCAGCACGCCGCAGAACCCGGCTGCACCGTCAGCCAGCCGGTCGCGCTGGCCGATACCGGACTCGTTGTCCCACAACATTGTTCGTGGGACTGCGCCGATGCCGCCGGATAGCAGCTGCCCCATCCCGGCCAGCAGATCCCGGTGACTCACGAGGGGATCATCAACGCGGCGATGAACCGCGTATATGCGGCGACCATCACCGAGACCGGAAACGAGCGCAATAGCCCGCCGTGGTCGGGCACCACCTGCCCGGGGAACCACAGATCGCACTGGAACTGCTCACCGCGCCGATGGACCAGCCGGTCACACGGATCGGCCCGCGCCTACTGCGGCCTGATCTTGGACACGTTCTCGCTGAACCACGAACGCTCTCCCGTCCAGCCGACCCGGTCGGCGATAGCCGACGGGATGTACTGCACGCCGAGCACGGTGCTGATCGACCGGTTACTGGACGAGCGGCAGTAACCGCCCTCCGCGGCAATCCTTCAGTGAATCTTGCACGGAGATAAGTGGTAGTAGTGTTGTCACCCGCCAGGAAGGGGATGAGAGTGCTTGACGTTGACTTGGAGCAGTTGATGTCCTCGGGACGGCACGCGAGCGGGCAAGCCGAGGATTTGGCGACCGCGTTTCTGTCCGCCGACAATCGCGTCGAGGCAGCCCAATACGGATGGGCCGGCGCATCTGCGATGGTGCTCATCGCCAGGATGGCCCGCTGGCTAACAGCATCGCAGGCCTTGATTGGCAAGGTCGCAGATCACGGATTCGCGCTACAAGATGCGGCCGCACAGTACGCGGCCGCCGAGGCGCAACGCGCACAAGCGCTCGCAGACGTCGCTGCCGCTGCCGATAGCCGGGCTTCGCTAAGGCACTGAGGCATGACCCTATCGGTGGCCGACATCGATCGGTGGAACGCGGAGGCAGTGCGCGAGGTATTTCACGCGGCCACCGCCCGATCGCAGGCCGCTACTGGGGCTTGTCGCGAATTATCGTCGCTGTCGATATTCACGACCTGGCAGGGCGCAGCCCATGATGCCGCCGCGCACCAAAACGCGACGATTCGCCAAGACCTTGACGACCACGGCAATGAGGCGCTGGCAGTGGCACGGGCAGCGGGCAAAGCCGCCGACGACATCGACAAGGTCAAAGCCGACCTGGCGAAGTTGCGGGCAGATGTCACCGCCGCGGAGATGGAAATTGACCCCCTGAGCAACCAAGTGCTGGCCATTCCCAGGGCGCGATATAGCGCTGCGGACTGGGCCAAGATACAAGAAGAGCGCGCGGCACTGCAGGCGCGTTTGACTGCGATTGTGGCCGAAGCCAACGCCGTGGATCAGGAGTTGGCTACCGCGATCAATATGGCCGATGGCGACGCGCCTATTCCCCCAGGGCCCCATGACAATCGGCCAGACATTCAGCAGGCGTTGTCAAAGCCATTGCCGGAGGACCCCAACCAATTCACCGATCTGTGGAACAAGCTCACCCCGGAAGAAAAGGACTGGTTATACAGCCAAGACCACAACATCGGTAATCACCCCGGCATGCCGTGGGACCCGCCCGACCATTTAGGCAAGGACCACTACAACCGGCTACATCTGCCAGAACTTCAGCAACAGGCACAAGCTAACGTCGACAGTCTGCAGCAACGCGTCGACGCGCTGGCACGCCAGATCTATATGGGCGACCACAGCGCAGCGACGACCAACGAATTCAATTCCCTTGCGCCCCAACTGCTGGCGGCCCGGCATAGCCTTGACGGCTATAAGGCAGTGCAGGCCGACTTGAACCGCAAGGATGGTGTACCCCGGTATCTTGGCCTTATTGACGACAAAGGTCACGCCGCGGTCGCGATCGGGAACCCCGACTACGCTACGCGGAATGCGATCTTGGTGCCCGGCACCGGCCAAGACCTCGCTGCCTTCGAGGGCAGCGATTCGAAATCATTGGCCATGTACAGAGCCGCACTGCGGGCCGATCCCACTCTCAGGCCCGGCGACGTGGCGGTAACGACGTGGATGGGCTATGACCGTCCGATGGACCTCTTCCAAGCGGCATGGCCCGATCGTGCTCAGGCGGGCGGAGCCGCTTTGGATGCGTTTGAAGCCGGGCAGCGCGCCTCCCACGTCGGAGCCCCATCCATCGACACGGTGGTCGGACACAGCTATGGCTCAACCCTGGTCGGCGGGGCCGCATCAGGTGGGAATCATCTGGACGCCAACAACGTCATCGCGGTCGGCAGCCCCGGCATGCTTGTCCATCACGCGGGCGACCTCAACCTCGATCCGGGTGCCAACGTTTATTCAATGAGGGCACGCAACGACATCATTGAGTTGGTCACCGACATGACGCTGGGCCACGATCCCGCGGCCGCCGACTTCGGTGCGACACGCTTGTTTGCAGCATCAGGCCCCAGCAGCGACCCGCTCGGGCTATCCCCAAGCGTCGCAGCGCACAGCAGCTACTGGGACTACGACAACCCGGCACTACGGAACATGGGCGCCGTCATCGCCGGCGTTCCGCCTCCCCAGCCCATCCCCAAATGATGGAGGACGTTAGGCACCAATGAACGAAGTCAGTCAGCGACCCGCGGTGCGTATTCTCTGCGCTCTCGTGTTGGTCATGTTCGTCGGTGCCTGCAGTCACGAACGCCCGCTCGGGCCCCCAACGCCGACTGGCGCTACCCCCCTTGGAGGACCGCCCATGGAATCAGCACCACCACCGCCACCGGGATGGAAGCTGCAACCCGTCATCCCCAAAAGCCAACAGCAGGCCCAAGATACGGTAATCGGCTACCTCAAGAAGACCCTGCAGGCGCTCCCCCCAGGAACCACCCTTGACGCCACCCGCTACGGCGGCGGCGCCAAAACCACCCCATGCAAAGACGTCGTCAGCGGCACACCACCGATAGAGTTCTCCACGGTCGGCGACCTCAAGCCTCCACCCGGCACCGATTTCGCCGCCCTCGTTGCCAAAGCCGGTGAAACCTGGAAGAGCTGGGGCTGGCAGGTCTACGAACGAGACGGCTTCTACAAGCCCAACCGCTTTGGTTACGCCCCTGACGGATACAGCCTGAGCATCGAATCAACGTCCCGGCCGGACTACCCTCCCACCCTCGGGGGAGTCTCACCCTGCTTTCCGCCTGATCTGCCCGATGACCGCAGCGCGTTCCCGATGATCCTCAGCGGGTGACGGGAGGATCGACTTCACGTCCACTCATTTTAACCGGGCCTAACCGGGGTATTGATCTACGGTATGGGATGGCATTCCACGTAAATGGCTGTGCCTGCGGACATTCCACTGAAAATCCTGATGTTGCGGTGCCTTTGCCGTCCCATGCCCACTCGCTCACTGCTGGTGTGTACACCCTCAAGTCTGGCAAGTCCGCCCGCCAGTGGCTGGCAAGCACGCAAGGTGCAGCACGTAATCTCAAACACAAACGCCCAGGGCATGGATCTGCCGAACCAATGCGCCAGCTCGAGCTCCTGGTCGCTCCCGACTATCCCCCTAGCCTTCAAGGCATTTCGCCGTGCTTTCGGCCCGATCTGCCTGATGAACGCAGCCGCTTCCCGATGATCCCCGGCGGGTGACGGGAGGACAGACTTCACATCCCTCACCGAGAAACACAACACCCCGCAAATTTTGAACGGGATGGCGTACGTCGTCTCGGTGAAGCCTGGTTAGGCCCAGCAAAACGGTTACGTGTCAAACTCGTAGCCGTGATGCCAAGGGCGGCGTACGAGCGAATGCGGGCAGCGCATCTCGATGCGGTCGGGGCCGCTCTCGAAGGTCACCTGACCCGACTGGATTGGTCGCGCCAACAGATCGAGGACTACCAAAACCACCGCCTGCGGGCCTTTCTCAGCTATGCCATGCAGCGGTCGCCATTTCACGCCCGGCGGCTGCGCGGCCTCGACCCCGCCGGCGCGTCGATCGCCGATCTTGCCTCGCTGCCGATGATGACCAAGCAGGACGCCCAGCAGCAGTGGGATGCCATCGTCACCTGTGTCGATCTCGACCGCGCCGGTGCCGAGCGCGTTCTTGCGCAGCAGCAAGGGTTTTCGTACACCGACAGCGATCAACAGGTGTTCAGCTCGGGTGGCTCCAGCGGGGTGCGCGGTGTCTATGTGTGGGATTGGAGCTTCTACATTTCGGCGGCGTGTCTAGCCTGGCGGATGCAGGCGCGCGACGAGCGCCGCAGTCCCGGGTCCGGCCCGGCACGGTTGGCCGTGCTGTCGGCCGGTGTGCCGCCGCACGCCAGCACGCCCTTGTTCGACGTGCCGACCGCGCCGAACATGCAGACCGTGGTGATCGGTGCGGGTGCACCGTTCGGCGAGGTGCTCGCCGCGGTGTCGGCCGCCCGGCCGACTCATTTGGTGGGCTATCCGACGGTGATCGGTCGGCTGGCCCGCGCGCAGTTGGCCGGGCAGCTTCGCATCAACCCGGTGCGGGTGAGCACCAACTCCGAGCCGCTGCTGGACGAGGACCGCACCGCAATAACCGAGGCGTGGCAGCCGGTCATCCACAACCTATGGGGCTCAACGGAAATCGGCGTGCAGGCCGTCGGCTGCGGGTATGGCCAGGGACTGCACGTGTGCGAGGACGAGGTCGTCCTCGAACGCGTCGACGACAACGGCAGACCGGTCGGCCCCGGTGAGCCGGCTGCGCGGACGCTGGCCACCGGACTCGCCAATCGCACATTTCCGTTTATCCGGTATGACCTCGGCGACCAGGTCTTGCCGCTGGAGGGCAACTGCGCCTGCGGCAGTTCCTTCGCCCGGATCGCCGATATCGGCGGGCGCCGCGACGACGACTTCGGGTACGGGGAAACGACGGTGCCCGCCATCGCCTTTCGTCACGTGCTGGGTACCGATCCGCGGATTTCGGAGTACCAGGTCACCCAGACCGCGACCGGAGCCGATATCCAGGTCGTCGGCAGCCCAGGAGTGCAGGCGCTGACCGCGTCGCTGATCGCCGCGCTGCGCCGCTATGGGTTGGCGAATCCGACGATCAATATCCAAGTGGCCGACAGCCTGCAGCGGCACCAGGCCAGCGGAAAGTTGCGGCGCTTCGTGCCGCTAAAGGGGGTGAAGCAGTCATGATTCGGCAAGTCGCTTAAGGCATTTCAAGGTGCCGGCCAGGGTACGACCCACCTGACGAACCGCTATCCGATCGGCGATGTATCCGAATATTCCGCCCGGCGCCTGATACGACAGCCGGAAGGTGACCTTCGTCCGGCCGTCGGCGGCGTCGCGCAATCTGATCCGACCGCGCAGCGTGACACCGGTGATGCCGACCCAGGCCAGGTCCCGGCCCTCGTCGAACTCCACCACCTCGATCAGGCCGCCGACGGGAACCGAACCGATTTTCCAGTGCACGGTGTATCGGGCGCCAACGCCGGTGGCCTGGTCGTTTGCGCTCTCCCAGCGTTCCAGGTTGGTCATGAACGACGGATAGCAATCCGGGGCGCTGACAATTTTCCACACCGCGTCGCGGTCGGCGTTGATCACGCAACGGCGTTCGACGCGCATCAGCCGATCACCGGGAATCGCCGTTCGGCGGCCAGACGGTCGACGCCGCCCTGCAGACTTTCCATCACCTTGTCGTGCACGGCCTGGTCATCCCCGTCGACCTCGATGGGGTCCTGGACTTCGATCACGATCTTGGTGGGCAGTGGTATGTGGCCGGCCAGGTCGCTGATGTTGAGACCCCACGGCAGGGCCAGTGAGATCGGAATGCTCTTGAGCCGCAGCAGCTTGTCGGCCATCAGCAGCTTGGCCAGCCATTGGCCGCGGTTGAGGAACAGTGCGCTCTCCTGGCCGCCGACGCTGGCCACCGGCACGATCGGCACGCCGGCGTCGCGGGCCAGGCGCACGTATCCCATGCGCCCGCCGAAGTCGACCTGGTGGCGCTCCCAGGACGGGCGGAACACTTCGTAGTCGCCACCGGGATAGACCAGCAGCGCCGCCCCGGAATCCAGTGCCAGCCGGGCGTTTTCGTGGTTGGCCGCGACGGTGCCGAACTTGCGCAGCCAGCCCAGCGGCGGTGCCGACACCACCAAATTGTGGGCCAATTGGTAGAACGGCCGCTCGACGCCGAAGTACGAACAGAACGCCAGGGTGAACACGAACGTATCGGGGGGCACGTTGCCGCCGCTATGGTTGCCGACCAGCAGTACCGGTCCCTCGGCCGGAATTCGGTCCATCCCCCGCACATCGGCCCGGAAATACAACGACGCCAGCAGCCACGTGCCCGGCAGCTGATCGCGGATGTAGTCGGGATCCCGCTGGTCGAGGTCGGCCTTGGGTACCCGCGACACGACCTGCGTCCGCGCCCAGTTCAAGGCATCGCCGAGGGCTCCCATAACCGCCTATATACCCCGGTGTCACCCGGGGCCAAACGCGTAAATGCGGGCGGCGTTGTCGTGGGCGAGCAAATCGACCACCCGAATGGCATCGCCTTCGCTCCAGTCGCCGCTAGCGACGAACTCGCCTAGGACGCGGTGAATTCCGTTGCGCCACAGGGTTGCACCGAGATAGTGCAGTTCTGCCGGGCCGAACCCGTCCGAGGAGTACACGATCTTGCGGAACGGCGCGAGCTCGAGCAGCCTGGCCAAAAACGCCGGTGCCCGCGCCCCCAGGTGGTTTACGCTCAACCCGCAGTCGACGTAGACGTTGTTGAGCGCCTGGGCAAGGTAGCCGGCTTCCCGCTCGTAGGGATAGCAGTGCAGTAACACGATCGGGGTTTCCCCTGATTGCCGCAGGAAGTCCAGCAGCAACAGCGGGTTGGTCCGGTGCAGATCGCAGTCCCGGTCGCCGAACCCGACATGCAATTGCAGTGGCTTGCCGAGCCGCAGCGCCTGATGTAACCCGAAGCGCAACAGCACCCGGTCGCTTAGTCGGGTGCCGCCTTCGTCGCGCCACCGCCGGGCCGCCGCGGCGACCTGTGCCGCCGGCGGTTCGGTCAGATCGCCGTCGAAACCGCCTCGGTAGGCCAGGATCGACTTGGTACCGACCGCGGTGATCATGCGCCGGTGCAAGATTTCATCGAATGCCGAGGCGTAGTCGCCCGGTGCCTGCGCGGCCTGCTCGGCGACCTGCTCCAGCCGAACCACCTCCGCGGTTTGGCCTCCGGACAGGTCGCTCAGCGTCGCAAGATCGGTTGTGTCCTCGTCGATTCCGGTATCGAACAGCCACCGGGACACACCGGCGGCACGGAGAAACAGCGCGGCCAGCTCGGTCTCGCTGAATTGACAGCGGCGTTCCCAATAGTCTTGCGGCTGCGCGTGTCTGGGCAACTTCAGAATCTGGCTGCAATGGTTGCGCACTGCGAAGCCCAGCTGGGAGTCGAATCCGGAATCGAACGCCGCAAGCGCCTCGGTGTTGGCCTCGTTGAGCGCGTTCTCGAAGCGCCGCTGGTCCCCCGCCGTCAGCCAGCATCCGTGGACGTGCTGATCAATGAGCGCCACTTCGCCGATGTGTTGGGCCAGCGCCGACGAGTCAGACACCCGTTAAAGGCTCCAGGCCATCCGGAACTGGTCGGTCAAGTGGTCGGGACCGAATTCGTTGTAGCGGTCATGCTCTAGCCGGCGGACCGCGACGACCATGTCGACAACTGGGTCACCGAGTATGTCGCGCAACAGCTTTGAATTACCAAGGGTGGAAATTGCCTTGATTTGCGACTCCGACAGACACACGATGCCGGCTCTGGCTAGGTCCATCTCGGAAAGCTGCCCCGGATCTTTCGTCGTTTCCGGTGGCAACACCGCTTTGGTCTTGATTCCGTCGAGAGCGAGCCCAAGGATGGTGGCCGACGCATAGTACGGGTTTGCCGACGGGTCGATCACCTTGACTTCCACGTTTGCGCCATGCGGATTTGCCGGGCCGGCCGGGATGAAACGCACTGCGGCTTCCCGGTTTTCGATGCCCCAGCACACATAGGCCCCGGCCCAATTGCCGGGCTGCATGCGCAAACCTGACACGACGGATCCGCACAAGACGCCCTGCGCTTCCGGAAGTCCCCTGAGCAATCCCGCCACCGCCTGCGTACCGGCCGTTGTCATGCCAGCTGGACCGGTGCCACCGGAGAACAGCGGGCCGTCCGAGGTGGTCAATGAAATATGTTGGTGGGCACCGGATCCGACATCGCCGGCGAACGGCGCCGGTGACAGGCTGACGCGTAGTCCGTGACGGCGCGCCGCGCGACCGACGATGAGCCGGGTCAGGACCAATTGGTCGGCTGCGGCCAGCGGTGCCGCCGGAGCCAACGAGAGCTCGAATTGGTTGGCACCGTACTCGGGGTGAAACTGCTCGATCGCAACGCCGGCGGTCGCGGCCGAGGTAATCACATCGCGGATGAATGCCTCATGCTCGAGCACACCGGCTAGGCCGTACTGTGCCCACATCGTCGACGGCAGCCTGCTCCCGTCGGGACCGACCAGCACAAATTCGACTTCGTGGCCGACCATTGCTTCCATCCCGGCCTCGGCGAGCACGGCCTCGACGCGGCCCAGGGTGCCGCGGCCGCACATGGCAACCGGGGTGCCGTCTTGTTGGAAGAACGCGGCAGGCGCCCATGCCAGACCGTCGCCGATGATGCGCAGCGCCGACAGATCGATCCGCACGCGCTGATCCCCGATCACCCCGATTTCCTCGGTGAAAGCGATACCGGTCTGATCGATGGCAAACGCGTGCCACGAGGGACTGGCCCCCAGACCGGGATCGGCGAACGTGTTCGTCCGGCGAATCGGCACGGCTTTTGCGTGCGTGAGCCCGGCGGGGTTCATGACGGTTCCGATTACGGTGTCGACGCCCGCAGCCTCTAATTGGGCGATCGCCGCAGCGGCAAGAGGTGTGGCAGTCATGGCCTCGCTGGTGCCTACGCGCGGCTGGGCAACGTCAGCTTGCAGGTCTGGCCGATGTCAAGGGTGCGCAACACCCGGCCCATGCCCACCCACAGGGCGCAGGACAGCGCCAGATCCGCGAGCAACTCCTCGGAAAACACTGCGCTGCACCGGCTCCAGAAGTCTTCGTCGTCACGCAGCGCGGTGTGCTCGGTGGCGAACCGGTACGCGAATTCGGCTGCCAGCCGCTCCTGTTCGCTGTAGCCCGGCCAGGTGCGCCACTGCGTGGCGTGCTCGTACAGCTCTTCGTCGACACCGGCGGCGGGTCCGTCAGCGTCGCGGGTGTTGGCGCAAACGATGCATTCGTTGGCGTCGGCGATCACCGCCCGCGCCAGCTCGCGGGTGCGCAGTGGCAGCCGATTCTTGGTGTAGACCATCTGACTGAAGTTGGCGATCGCACCGCCGAGGTCCGGGGATTTCATGACCCAGCCGTAGACGTCGTCGTCAGCGAATGTTCCGATTCGGCTCATGGCGTGATGGTACGCCCCGGCAAGACACCGCTAGCTGTGCTGGCCTACGGCCGCTCGCGGCACCGTCAATGTGGAAGTTTCGTCGTGCCAATCACGTTGAGTCAGCACGCGATATGCGACGCGCTGTAGGGCGGCTTCGACCTCGTGGCGGTCCGGCCGGCCCGCGAAACTCGCCGAGCGGGACAACTTGTCGACGATCCATCCCAGCAACAGCGAGTACACATAGTTGACCTGTTGAACCCCGGCCGGGGTAAGCCACATTTCGTCGCCGTCACGCACCGCGTAGCCGCCGGCAACCAACCGGGCAAAGGTGGGTTCGAGGACTTCGAACGGTACCCGCAGGTGGTCGCCGATATCGGTGAGCCGGGCCGTGCCGAAGAACTGTCCGTAGCGGTTGATGCGCAGCAGCCCCCACAGGCCGGCGACGTCGAGCTGACAATCGGGCCGCAGGGCGATGCTGCGCAGGCGCACACCCGGGTCGCCACGCAACATACGCATGATGGCGTTCTCCAGCAGCCGCTCCGGTGTGTCGGTGCTCGGCATGCCGAACCCGTCGCCGAGGTCGACCGCGCTGTTGTGAATGTCGCGCAGCGGCACCTCGCGCAGGAACAGCGCCAGCACGAACCCGACCAAGGCGACCGGTGCCGCCCACAGAAATACCTGGGTCAGCGACTCGGAGTAGGCCTGCACGATCGGCGCCGCCACGGCCGCGGGCTGGTCGTGCAGTGCGCCCGGGGAGCTGACCGCGTCCGGGGGTGCACCGCTGGCCGCCAGCGCACGCCCCAATCTCTCGTCGAGGAAGTTGCCGAACAGCGAACCGAAGATCGCTGCGCCGAAGGAACTGCCGATCGTGCGGAAGAACGTCACACCCGAAGTCGCGACACCGAGGTCTTCGAAACTCGACGTGTTCTGCACGATGAGAACCAGGACCTGCATGGACAGGCCGATACCGGCGCCCAGGATGAACAGGTACAGCGATTGCAGCAGCGCCGAAGTGGACACGTCCATGCGAGACATCAACAGAAACGCGATGCCCATCAAGGCGGTGCCGGCCACCGGGAAGATCTTGTACCGGCCGGTGCGGCCGACCAGGGAACCACTGCCGGTCGACGTTATCAGCATGCCCACCACCATCGGAAGCGTGCGCAGCCCCGACGTGGTGGCCGAGACGCCGTCCACGTACTGCATATAGGTCGGCAGGAAGGTCATCGCGCCCAGCATCGCGAAGCCCACCACGAAGGAAAGCGCACAGCAGACCGTGAATACCGGACCACCGAACAGCCGGATGGGCAAAATCGGTTCGGCCGCAAGGTTTTCCACCCACACGAATACGCACAGCGCTGCCGCCGCGGCGACGAAGAGCACGATGATCGTCGCCGATCCCCACGGGTACAGGGTGCCGCCCCAGCTGGTGGCCAGGGTCAGCCCGGTCGCGCCGAGACCGATGAACACGATGCCCGCATAGTCGATCACCGGCTTGCTGGACGCCGTCACCGCCGGAATCGCGGCGGTCGCCACGAAAATCACCAGCACCGAGACCGGGAGGTTGATCCAGAACGCCCAGCGCCAGGTCAGGTAGTCGGTGAAGTAGCCGCCCAGCAGCGGGCCGACGACGGTGGTGACGCCGAACACCGCACCCAGAAGCCCTTGATAGCGGCCCCGCTCCCGCAGCGGGACGACCTCGCCGATCAGCGCGCTGGCCGTCACCGTGATCCCGCCGCCACCGATGCCTTGCAGCGCCCGGGCGCCAACCAGCATGGCCATCGACTGGGCCAGCCCGCACAGCACCGACCCGACGACGAAGAATACGATCGCTGCCTGGAACATCCGCTTGCGTCCGAACAGATCGCCGAGTTTGCCGACGAGCGCGGTGACAATCGTTGACGCCAGTAGGTAGCTGGTGACGACCCACGACTGGCGGCCGGCGTCGCCGAGGTCGGCGACGATGGTCGGCAGGGCGGTGGCGACGATTGTCTGGTCCAGCGCCGCGAGCAGCATGCCGAGCAGGATTGCGACGAAGATGAAGTTACGCCGTTGCGGGCTGATCCGGGCGCTGGGCGCCAATTCCGCGGAGGTAGCCGGAGCGACCGCTGGTCCCGGGCGTGTCATTGCTGCCTTCCCATCGGCGTCCGCTGCTATCGGGTGCCTAGGGTTACCCCGTCCAGCAGATTTTTAACTGCCGGCGGCCGGGCGTCAGCTCGGCGGACGCGAGACGCATTGCGCCGAGTACAGCTCCTCGCCCAGCTTGTCCATCAGCTCCAGCTGGGTCTCCAGGTAGTCGACGTGTGACTCCTCGTCGGCCACGATCTTCTCCAGCAGGATTGCACTGGTGCTGTCCTGCTTCTCGCGGCACATGATGATTCCGGGCTTGAGACGCTCCAGCACCTCGTATTCGATCGCCAGGTCGGCCTCGAACTGCTCGCGCAGTGTCTGGCCGATGCGTAACGAGAAGATGCGCTGGTAGTTGGGCAGGCCGTCGAGCAACAAGATGCGGTCGGTGATCGCTTCGGCGTGCCGCATTTCGTCGAAGGACTCGGCGCGGGTGTGCTCGGCCAGCTCGGTGAAGCCCCAGTTGTCCTGCATCTTGGAATGCAGGAAATATTGGTTGATTGCGGTGAGCTCGCTGGTCAGTTGTTCGTTGAGTAGGCGCAAAACGTCCGGATCACCTTGCATGAGCACTCCTACGATGTGAAGGCTGGCACGTTAAACCGCAGCAGGTGGGCTGGGCTGGAGCACACCATGCTGGGCTGTAGCGGCACCCTTTGGGTGCCGGTCTCAATCTAGTGCAGCGATTGGGTGTCAGCGCGAGTTTGTTGGACGCTGCGGCGCGTCACGCTGAGGTGAAGGTCAGGCCCCAGCTCGTTAACTTAGGTTAGACTCCGCTAACCAACTTAGGTTAGACTCCACTAATATGCGGCCTGTGAATGTGGCGATGCGCGAGCCTGTGGTGGGGATCCACTGATGTACGTGTGCTTGTGCGTTGGCGCTACCAACCAGACCGTGTGCGATGTCGTGGCGCGGGGGGCGTCGACCTCTAAGGAAATCGCCGCCGCCTGCGGGGCTGGTGGTGACTGTGGGCGCTGCCGTCGCACCCTGCGGGCCATCCTGGCTTCTCAGCTCGAACCCGCCCCAGCGCATTAGATCGCCGGTTAACGGCGCCGTTCGCTGAATTCCGCCAACGCCGCAGCATTGGCCTGCGCGCCCATCAACTCTGCGAAATGAGCGTTCTCTCGCGCGGTCGCGGCGGCGATCTCCGGACGGATGGGCTCGACCATCGTGTGCTTGACCGCCATCAGGCTCGAAATCGGCCGGGCGGCAAGGATTTCGGCGTGCCGGCGAGCCTCAGGCAGTAGCACGTCAGGATCACATACCCGCCACACCAGACCCATCCGCAACGCCTCCTGGGCATCGACCCATTCCGAGGACATCAGCAACCAGGCCGCGTTCTGACGCCCCACCAGCTGCGGGAGCAGATACGAAGATGCCGCTTCGGGTGCCACGCCCAAGCTGGTGAACGGGCATTTCAGCCGCGCGGTCGACGACATGAACGCCAGATCGGCGTAGCCGAGGATGGTGGCTCCTATGCCCACGCCGACACCGTTCACCGCGCAGATGAGCGGTTTGGGGAAACCGCTCAGCGCGTCGATGAGCCCGGGAAAGCCATGTTTGCCCGGGGTGAAGTCAGGGTCGGTGATGCGTGCCTGCATTTCGGCCAGATCGGTGCCGGCACTGAAGCCGCGGCCGGTCCCGGTGAGAAGTACCACGGCGACCTCCGGATCGCCGGCGGCATCCAACAGCGCCTCGGCGGTGGCATCGTAGAGGGCTTCGTTGAAGGCGTTCAACGCCTCGGGCCGGTTAAGGGTGAGGGTGCGTACGCGGTTCTCGTCATCGATAAGCAGCGTCACGGCTGCAGCCTAACCCGCTTGTCATCCGTTGCTGTAGACGCGGGTTGGCGTGATCAGCACGACCGCACGCCGCTCGGCGGCCATCACCCGGTCGTACTCGTCCCAGTTGTCGTGCGTACCGCCCGCCGCGGTGAAAACCTCACGCAGCAGCAGCCGTAACTGGTCGCCGTCGGCCAGCCAGGACTGTTCGTCGTCGGGGCCGACCAGCTCGGCGCGCCCTTCGGCCGTCGCCCATTGCCAGCCGTTGCGGAAAGTGACGGCCAGTTGTGGGCGTGCCCGCAAATTGGCGAGCTTGACCTTGCCGTAGGTGGTGAAACCGAGGACCGGCTGCCCCCCGGCCGGGTGCGGCAGGAGACCGACATTGACCAGCGACGCCTGCACGGTGCCGTCGGCACGAACGGTGGACACCACCGCCAGGCCACTTTCGCCCGCGGCCAGCGCCACGGCGTCATCAAGTGTTGTCATGTCTGAGTCCTCATCGGGGGTCCTCGCTCGGCTGAAAAGGTGTCTTGAACACGTAACGGCTGGTTGGGACGGTGTCGATGTTTTGATTGGCACCGAATGCAGTTGTGCTGGCGACCATCCGGCCGAGCCGGTGCTGCAGGTCGTCGTCGTCGGCGGCACCGAAGAAGGCTTTGAGATCGGTGATCGCTTCCGCCGGGAACAACTCTTCGACGATGCCCGCGATTCCCGGCGCGTCCGCGGTGAGCGCCCGCACCACCCAGTTCTGGGTGTAGCCGAACGTCGATTGCGTCTCGATGGCCACTGGGGTGTGATCACGCTGCCACCGGTCCAGCCAGGTCGGCTGGTCCAGGTCCGCGGGTCGGCGCAGTAACGCGATATTGGCTAAACCTGTTGTGCGAGAACCGTATTCGAGAGCTGGGCCGGGCAGCGGGACGGACTCGGTAACCAGGTAGGCGGCGAACTGCTCGCATTCGGCGGCGAGCAGATCCAGCGCTGCCGTCATCTGCTTGCCATAGCATTGCTGGGTCCACAGGCTCACCACCGCGGCCACCGGCGGATCCAGTGTTGTCAACGTCATCAGGGAGTGGCGCACCGCGGCGTCTCGAACATTGACCGACAGGCCTGGGACGCCGAGCTCCAGCAGGGCCTGGGCGACCGGTCCCCGCTGGCGGGCGCACCACTGGTCGTCCGGGTCGGCACGGCGCAACACTGCGATTACCTTTTCCATAGGGGCTCCATAAGGCATGAACTTACATTCACCGGAGGTGCGCGGCGGTTGAGTCGATCATGGGTAGCGCACGTCATCTGGTGGCAGGTCTATCCCCTCGGCTTCGTCGGGGCCTTTCCCGCCGACCAGCCGTCCGGTCCCGGCGAGCACCGGCTCCGGCGACTCGTCGACTGGTTGGACCACGCCATCGCGTTGGGTGCTTCAGGGATTGCGCTGGGGCCGATCTTCGCCTCGCGCACACACGGTTACGACACCACCGACCACTACCGCATCGATCCGCGGCTCGGTGACGACGCCGATTTCGACGATCTCATTGACCAGGCGCACCGCCGCGGGCTGCGAGTTCTGCTCGACGGCGTGTTCAATCACGTCGGCGTGGAGTTTGGGGGTCCGGCCCACTGGTTCAGCGGCGAATCATTCGAAGGCCACTCCGAGCTGCGTACCCTCAACCATGACAATCCGGAGGTTGTCGACTACGTCGTCGACGTCATGGCGCACTGGCTGCAGCGCGGTGCCGATGGCTGGCGGCTGGACGCGGCTTACATTGTGCCGCAACGATTCTGGTCTGACGTGTTGCCCAGCGTGCGCGAGCGGCATCCGGATGCATGGTTTGTCGGCGAGCTCATCCACGGTGACTACGCGGCCGTGGTCGACGCGGCCGGGTTCGACTCGGCCACCCAGTACGAGCTGTGGAAGGCGATCTGGAGCAGCCTCAACGACGGCAACTTCTTCGAGCTGGACTGGGCGCTACAACGCCACAACGAGTTCCTGGGCAGCTTTGCGCCGCTGACCTTCATCGGCAACCACGACGTCACCCGGATCGCGAGCCGGCTGCAGCGGCCCGAGCATCTGGCCCACGCGCTGGTGCTGCTGCTGACGGTCGGCGGCGTGCCCAGTATCTACGCCGGCGACGAGTTCGGCTTACGTGGTGTCAAAGAAGAGCGGTACGGCGGCGACGATGCCGTGCGTCCCGAGTTCGCCTCTCCCCCAGTGCAATTGGATGAAAACGGCGCACAGGTGTGGGCGTTGCACCAGTATCTGATCGGGCTGCGTCGCCGTCACCCCTGGTTGCATGGAGCATCGACCGCCGCGGTGCTGCTGGAAAATCGGCACTACGTTTATCGATCCAGTTGCGGCGATGACGCGCTGCTGGTGGCGCTCAACATCGACGATGCGCCGCTGCGGGTCGACACGGCGCGCGTGCAGGTGGTGGCGGGATCGTCGGCCCCGCCGCAGGAGGTCGTCGACGCGGTGGTCGTCGAACCACACGGCTGGCGGATTCTGCGACCTATTTGATGGCCAGCCGGGCCACGGTCCGGCGGTCCTCGCCGCCCCCGTAGTACTTGTCCAGCAGCGCCACAAAATCTTCGTTGTCGTCGGTGGCCCGGGCGAACAGTGTCATCGACGAGCACAGCTTCAGATCGTCGGGCGCGCCGAAGATCTCGTCGATCGAA
Organism: Mycobacterium szulgai; assembly: GCF_002116635.1. Lineage (GTDB taxonomy): Bacteria > Actinomycetota > Actinomycetes > Mycobacteriales > Mycobacteriaceae > Mycobacterium > Mycobacterium szulgai. Next base: position 55,897 of record NZ_LQPW01000013.1, read on the forward strand.
CGGCCCTGCACCTGGTTGACCAGCTGGGCGCACTCGTGCAGTCGCGGCCCCAGCACCTGATGGGCAAGGTAGGCGCGGGCCTCCTCCAGGGAGGAGATGCCGTATCGGGCCGCCATCGGGCTGCTGCCCAGCCCGCGCAGTTGGGGGAAAACGAACCACATCCAGTGACTGCGTTTCCGTCCCGCGCGCAACTCGTCGACCACGGTGCGGTAGACCGGTGCCTGCGCGTCGACGAAGCGGCGCAGTCCGAAGGGGTCGGTTGCCGAGGTCATGGAACCACATTCGCACACTGGTTAGATGAATTGGTGACTATTGAACGGCGCGTGCCCAGAATCGGTGACCTCGCGCCGCTGATCCGGTTCAAGCGGCCAGAGTTCGACCGCGTCAAACGCCGCCTGGACGCCGCGCTGACCATCGAGGATCTGCGGCGCATCGCCAAACGGCGCACCCCCAGGGCGGCCTTCGACTACACCGACGGCGCCGCCGAGTACGAATTGTCCCTCGAGCGGGCCCGACAAGCCTTCCGCGACATCGAGTTTCACCCGACGATCCTGCGTGATGTCACAAATGTGTGCGCGGGATGGAATGTGCTCGGCCAGCCGGTGGTGTTGCCGTTCGGTATCGCGCCGACGGGATTCACCCGCTTGATGCATACCGAGGGAGAGATCGCCGGTGCCCGCGCGGCCGCCGCGGCCGGCATTCCGTTCTCGCTATCCACCCTGGGCACCTGCGCGATCGAAGACGTCGCCACGGCTGTTCCACAGGGACGCAAATGGTTTCAGCTCTACATGTGGCGTGACCGCGACCGCTCGATGGCATTGGTTCAGCGCGCCGCCGACGCCGGATTCGACACCATGCTGGTAACCGTGGACGTCCCGGTTGCCGGGTCGCGGTTGCGCGATGTCCGCAACGGGATGTCGATCCCGCCGGCGCTCACCCTGCGGACTGTGCTCGACGTGTTGCCGCACCCGCAGTGGTGGTTCGATCTGCTGACCACTGAGCCGCTGTCGTTCGCTTCGCTGGATCGCTGGTCGGGCACCGTCGGTGAGTACTTGGACACCATGTTCGACCCCAGCGTCACCTTCGACGATCTGGCCTGGATCAAGTCGCGCTGGCCGGGCAAGCTCGTCGTCAAGGGCATCCAGACACTCGACGACGCGCGCGCCGTGGTGGACCGCGGTGTCGATGGGATCGTGTTGTCCAATCATGGTGGCCGCCAATTGGATCGGGCTCCGGTGCCTTTCCATCTGCTGCCGGCCGTTGCGCGGCAACTGGGCCGCGACACTGAAATTCTGCTCGACACCGGCATCATGTCGGGCGCCGACATCGTCGCGGCGATCGCGCTGGGCGCACGCTGCACGCTGATCGGGCGGGCCTACCTCTACGGGCTGATGGCCGGCGGAGAACTGGGTGTCAAGCGTGCCATTGAGATCTTGGAGAGCGGCGTCGTCCGGACCATGGCCCTGCTCGGGGTGACCTGTCTGGAGGAGCTTTCACCCAAGCATGTGACGCAGTTGCACCGGCTCACGCCGCTACAGCAGCAGTGAGCGCGCGGTCTTGAGGCGCGGGGTCCCCGTCCTTCAGGCCGGCCAGCGCACGCCACGCACCGATGGCGTGACCACTGACCTCCACTATCCGGCGGATCGGGGCGTTCTCGGCAGCTATCGCGTGGGCGTTCAGGGCGTGGCCGATCACCTCATCCAGCCGCAGCATCAGGTCGGCGCCCACCACCGCAGCCGAATCGTAGGCGGTCCGGATTGCGTACAGTCCGGCGCAATTGCGGGCCGGATTCATCGCGTCAACGGCGCGTGCGGCAGCGTCCCAGGCTGGGGCCGCGGGCACCGCGCCGAACGCGGTGGCGCGGTGCAACTCGGCGATGTCGATGACGGCCTTGATCGCCGTGAGTGGGGCATAGCCCAGCACTCCCCACGCCGGGCTGGTCAGCAGCTCGGCTATCCACGCATGCACGACCGCGTCGGGAACGTCGGCGGTTCCCACCGTCTGCCACGCGAGTTCCAGTGCAAGCAGACTGCTTTCGGGCGAGAGGTAACCGTCGCAACCGGCCAATAGGTCGTTGCAGGTCTGCACCAACAGGCTCAGCGGGCGGGCCGAACAAGCCGGAAAATCGGTGACCTGAGCATCGCCGTTGATGAAGGAGATCACGTTCATCGCGCACCCCCGGCCTGATCCCGGTTGGTGAGATCCCTTGGCCAACCTCAGCGGGTGGGTGATGCGGTAGACCTCCATCTCCATCCGTGTTGGCTCCTTTCGCTTTTCCGTCGTTCAGTAAGACGTTCGCGATGCGGGTCGGGTTCACCGTTCAGCAAGTCCCGCGACAGTGACGGCTGCGTCACGTTCGGCGCCGAGTGTGACGACAGCGTCACGTTCGCCGAGGGCATAGCGGCATCGGAAGCGGGAACAAACCGGCCCTGCGCTGGGTTGAGCGCAACAGACTTAACTTTGGGAGGATTGATGGCTCAAGCCATGTCATTGCCGGTGTTGTTCGCGACCGACACGATCGTGCTGCCTGAAATGGTGGTGCCCATCGAGCTAGACGACGCCGCGCGCGCTGCGGTCGACGCCGCTCAGGCCAGCGAGTCACGCCAATTGCTCATCGCCCCGCGGCTCGCGGACCGCTACCCCACCCACGGGGTGGTGGCGAAAATTCTGCAGGTCGGCCGGATCGCCGGCGGCGGTAGCGCCGCCGTCGTTCGCGGTGAGCGCCGGGTGCAGATCGGCGCGGACGCGACGGGCCCGGGTCCGGCGCTGTGGGTCGAAGTGACCGAAATTCCTACGGCCGAGGTGACCGATGAAATCAAAGCACTGGCAGCCGAATACAAGAAGTTGCTGCTGGCGATGCTGCAACGGCGTGAGGCCTGGCAGATCATCGACTACGTCAATCAGCTGACCGACCCGTCGGCGCTGGCAGACACATCGGGGTATGCCTCTTACCTGTCCGATATGCAGAAGCGGCAGCTGCTGGAGACCGATGACGTTGCCGAGCGGCTGCGCGTGCTGATCGACTGGACCGGCGAGCATCTGGCCGAAGTCGAGGTCAATGACAAGATCGCCGAGGATGTGCGCGAAGGCATGGAAAAGACGCAGAAGGAATTCCTGCTGCGTCAACAACTGGCCGCCATCCGTAAGGAACTGGGCGAGGGTGAGCCCGACGGTTCTGACGATTACCGGGCACGCGTCGAGGCCGCCGAGTTGCCCGAGAAAGTCCGTGAGGCCGCGCTGCGCGAGGTCGGCAAGCTGGAACGGGCCAGCGACCAGAGCCCGGAAAGCGGCTGGATTCGTACCTGGCTGGATACCGTGCTCGACCTGCCCTGGAACGAGCGGACCGAGGATTCGACGGACCTGACGGCTGCGCGGGCGATCCTGGATGCCGACCACCACGGGCTGGACGACGTCAAGGACCGCATCGTCGAATACCTGGCGGTACGCACCCGGCGCGCTCAGCGCGGGCTGCAGGTCGTCGGCGGCCGCGGCTCCGGCGCCGTAATGGTGCTGGCCGGTCCGCCCGGCGTCGGCAAGACGTCACTGGGTGAGAGCGTGGCCAGGGCGCTGGGCCGCAAGTTCGTGCGCGTCGCGCTGGGCGGTGTGCGTGACGAGGCTGAGATCCGTGGGCACCGGCGCACCTATGTCGGTGCGCTGCCGGGCCGCATCGTGCGCGCGATCGGTGAAGCGGGATCGATGAATCCCGTTGTGCTGCTCGATGAGATCGACAAGGTTGGTTCGGACTATCGGGGCGACCCGAGCGCTGCGCTGCTCGAGGTGCTTGACCCCGCGCAGAACCACACCTTCCGCGATCACTATCTGGATCTGGACCTGGATCTGTCCGATGTGGTGTTTCTGGCCACGGCCAACGTGATCGAGAACATCCCGTCGGCGTTGCTGGATCGCATGGAGCTGGTCCAGATCGACGGCTACACCGAGGACGACAAGGTCGCCATCGCCCGTGACTACCTGCTGCCGCGGCAGCGAGAACGGGCGGCGCTGACCGAAGCGGAGGTCACGGTCACCGACGCGGCGCTGCGCAAGATCGCCGCCGACTACACCCGCGAACCGGGCGTGCGACAGTTCGAGCGGTTGCTGGCCAAGGCGATGCGCAAGGTGACCACCAAGCTGGCCCCCGAATCGGACGGGGCCGCGGGTCCCCTCGTTATCGACGAGCCCGATCTGGTTGGCTATCTGGGCCGTCCGCGGTTTACCCCGGAGTCCGCCGAACGAACTGCGGTGCCCGGTGTGGCAACGGGCCTGGCAGTTACCGGCTTGGGCGGCGACGTGCTCTACATCGAAGCCGGGGGCACCGACGGCGAGCCCGGTTTGCAGCTGACCGGTCAGTTGGGCGACGTGATGAAGGAGTCCGCGCAGATCGCGCTTTCCTACGTGCGTTCCCACGCCGCGGAGCTGGGTGTGGCCCCGGCGGTGCTGGACCGGCGGATCCACGTGCACGTGCCGGCAGGAGCCGTTCCCAAGGACGGCCCGTCGGCCGGTGTCACGATGGTGACCGCGCTGGTCTCGATGGCCACTGGACGCCAGGTTCGCTCCGACGTCGGCATGACCGGCGAGGTCACGCTGAACGGCCGGGTATTGCCGATCGGTGGCGTGAAGCAGAAGCTGCTGGCCGCTCAGCGTGCTGGATTGTCAACGGTTTTCATTCCGGCCCGCAATGAGCCGGATCTGGATGACGTACCCGCCGAAGTGCTGGACACGCTCACGGTGAAGCCGATGACCGACGTCGCCGAGATCGTCGCGCAGGCGCTCGAACCTGTGGCTGCCACGGCAACCGCAGCTGCCTGACAGGGCGGCAGTGCAGCGCCATAACGCCGTGGAACGTCGCTCCAAACGCGCTACGCTGTGCGCCCACAGATCCGTTCGGCTGACCGCGCCACGGCTTTGTCGCGCCGGCGGATCGTAAGGGTTGCACATGTCGGTTGTCCGTGCGGTGCCCCCATATCTGGCCGAGCCGCTTCCGATTTGGCCGGTTTCGGTTCGGCGGTTAATGCCGCAAACGCAGCGGCTGCGCTGCCGACGGCGGGAGTGATCGCGGCGGCCGAGGATGAGGGGCGCGGCGCTCCCCCGCCGGGGCATTGCAACGACCCCCGTCGGCTATGGGCTGCCGGCTACCTGGATGCCACCCAATTCGGTAGTGGCCTACCCGGTCGTCTGGAACCCACAGGCATCAGCCTGGGGTGTCTTCGTGCCCGGCGGTCCGTTCGTCCCGTACGCGACCTAGCAGGTAGCCGGATAGGCGCCGTCACCCGTGGCGGCGCCTATCTTTGTCGGGTTCGAGAGGCAGAATCGGGATATGACCGATCTTCAAGACCTGAAACGAGCATTCGTCCATCGCGTCCAACGGCTGGTGGTCAATCCGCTCGGACGGCAATTGCCGGGGACCCTGCTGGAAACCACTGGGCGCAAGTCAGGTCAACCGCGGCGCACCACGGTCGGCGGCAAGGTCATCGACAACCAGTTCTGGATGGTTTCCGAACACGGCGATCATTCGGATTACGTCTACAACATCAAGGCCAACCCGGCGGTACGCGTGCGCATCGGCGGCACCTGGCGCAGCGGAACCGCCCACTTGTTACCCGACGACGACCCATGGCAGCGGTTGCGCAGCCTGCCCCGTCTCAACGGCGTCGGAGTTCGGACCATGGGTACCGACCTGCTCACCATCCGCGTCGATCTGGACTGACGCCGGATGGCCTACGACACCGATCTGGTCGAGCGGATCCGCGAGCTGCTGGCGTCGCAGTCCGGCTCTGGGTCCCGGGTTGACGAAAAGCGGATGTTCGGCGGGCTCGCGTTCCTGATCGGCGGGCACCTGGCCGTGGCTGCCAGCGGCCAGGGCGGACTTCTGGTGCGGGTGCCGCCCGAGGACACCGACAGGCTGCTGGGCAGGGCCCATGTCAGCCCGATGGTGATGGCCGGCAGGGAAACGCGCGGATGGTTGCGCATCGCCGCCGACGGGGTGAGAACCAAACGCCAGCTTCAGGGTTGGGTGACGTGCGCCGCGAACTATGTCGCCAGCCTGCCGGCCAAATGAGTCATCCGGTTTGTGTCCGGGCGTTGCGGGTACGCCGCGCTCATGGACACGCCCGAGCAACGAGTGGGACGACTGCTCGATATCGCCGGCACTACGTACTCCGCTGAGGCGGGGATCCGGCTAAAGGACACGCCCATGCCGTTGTTCCAGCTGTTGGTGCTGTGCATGCTGGCCAGCAAACCCATCGACGCCGCGATCGCCACCCGCGCGGCACGAGAACTGTTCCAGGCGGGCCTGCGCACACCCAAAGCCGTGCTGGAATCCGACCGGCGCACCACGATCGATGCATTCGGCCGCGCTCACTACGTGCGCTACGACGAAAGCTCGGCCACCCGGCTCACCGACATCGCCGCTTCGGTGCGCGACGAGTTCGGTGCAGACCTGCGCGAAGTCGCTCGGCGCAGCGACGGGGACTCTGCGCAGGCGGCTCGAATCCTCAAAAAATTTAAGGGAATTGGCGATACCGGTGCCGATATATTTCTGCGCGAAGTGCAGGACGTGTGGCCCTGGGTGCGGCCGCATTTCGACGACCGGGCCCTCGCTGCGGCGAAGAAGTTGGGCCTGCCGACCGACCCGGTCAAGCTTTCTGCCCTGGCGCCGCGAACCAATGCACGCCTGGCCGCTGCGCTGGTGCGCGCGTCGCTGGACGGCGACGTGCGCCACCAGCTGACCGGTTGAGCGACGATGGCAGTTCGGATCGGTACGTCGGGGTGGTCATATAACCACTGGGCCGGCGTTCTGTACCCGCAGGGGCTGCCGGCCGCACGCCGACTGCTTCGCTACACCGAGGTGTTCGACACCGTCGAGTTGAATGCGAGCTTCTATCGCTGGCCCCGGGATTCGACCTTCGTCGGCTGGCGTAACCAGTTGCCAGACGGGTTCACCATGTCGGTCAAGGCGCATCGCGGACTCACCCATTACCGGCGGTTGGCGTCGCCGGAACCGTGGATCGAACGCTTCGCGCACTGCTGGCAACTGTTGGGTGATCGGCACGGCATGTTGCTGGTGCAGCTACATCCCGAACAGCAGCGCGATGATGCCCGGCTGGATTCTTTCCTGCAAGGCGTACCGGCTGACATCCGGGTGGCCGTTGAACTTCGGCACCCGTCCTGGAATGACCCCGCGGTATACACGCTGCTGGAAAGTCGCCGGGCCGCATACGTCGTGATGAGCGGCACAGGTCTGGTGTGTGTGCCGCGCGCCACCACCGACCAGGTGTATGTGCGCATGCACGGTCCCGAGCCGGCGACGATGTACACCGGTTCGTACACGTCCGATGACCTGCGCTGGTGGGCCGAACGCATCACCGAATGGGACAGCGAAAGCCGCGATGTATGGGTGTACTTCAACAACGACCTCGGCGGCCATGCTGTCCGTAATGCGTTGTCATTGCGGGAACTTCTGAGCTAAGTAGGGTGGGATTATGAGTAGCTCCACAACATTCGTCATCGTCGGCGGCGGACTGGCCGGTGCTAAAGCCGTAGAAGCGCTGCAGGACAACAACTTCGACGGTCAGGTGATTCTGATCGCCGACGAGGAGCAGCTGCCTTACGAGCGCCCGCCGCTGTCCAAGGAATATCTGGCCGGCAAGAAGACCCTGGCCGATTTCACCGTGCACGACTCCGGCTGGTATCGCGACCACGATGTCGACCTGAGGTTGAGTATGGGCGCGACGACTGTGGATCCCGCGGCCCACACCGTCGGACTGGCCGACGACAGCACGGTGCGCTACGACAAGCTTCTGCTGGCCACCGGGTCGGCCTCGCGGCGCCCCTCGATCCTCGGATCCGACGCGGCGGGTGTTCATTACCTGCGCAACTATGACGACGCGGCGGCACTGAATTCCGTTTTGGCCGAAGGTTCTTCGCTGGCAGTGGTGGGCGCCGGCTGGATCGGTCTAGAGGTGGCCGCCGGTGCCCGTCAGCGGGGCGTCAATGTGACCGTCGTGGAGGCCGCGCCACAACCGCTTCAGGCTGCGCTCGGTGAGCAGGTCGGCGAAATCTTCGCCACGCTGCATCGCGAGCACGGTGTGGACCTGCGGCTGGGGGCCCAGGTGGAGAAAATCTCTACGCAGAGCGGCAAGGCAACCGGGCTGCGGCTAGCCGACGGCTCGGAGGTCGGTGCTGATGCGGTGCTGGTGGCCGTCGGCGCCAAGCCGAATGTCGAACTCGCCGAACGCGCCGGCCTGTCGTTGGGGGACGGCGGTGTCCTTGTCGATGCGTCGTTGCGTACCAGCGACCCGGATATCTACGCGGTCGGCGACATCGCAGCCGCCCAGCATCCGCTGTTCGGCACCCGGATCCGTACCGAACACTGGGCCAATGCGCTCAAGCAACCGGCGGTGGCGGTGGCCGGGATGCTCGGCAGGCCAGGCGAATACGCCGAACTTCCCTACTTCTTCACCGACCAGTACGACCTCGGGATGGAATATGTGGGGTATGCGCCCAGCTTCGACCGGGTGGTATTCCGCGGTGACGTTGCCAAGCGCGAGTTCGTCGCCTTCTGGCTCGATGGCGATAGCCGGGTATTGGCTGGGATGAACGTGAACATCTGGGACGTTCTCGACGACGTCAAAGCCCTGATCCGGTCGAGGGCTTCCGTCGACGTCGAGCGGTTGGCGGACCCGCAGTCGCCACTCTCGGAATTGGTGGACTGACCGCTAGGCGGTGGGATCCCAGGTGTGGTCGATTATGTCGGGCGGGTGTTGAGCCTGCAGGCGCTCCCGCTCGGTGCGACGGCGCTTGATCCGCAGCCGCGCGTCGGCCGGTACCGTGACGAGTTCATCGCAGGTCAGATAGTACACATCGTCGACCGCGTCGATCAGGTCTGCCGCAACATGTCGAGAACCTAACTCGCGCAACGTCATTCGGAGCTCATGGGTGAACCGGATGGTGGTGTCGTGGGCCAGCTCCCGGGAATTTCGGGCGTTGGTGGCCAGTCGCTGAGACAACTTGACCGGCGGCACCGGCGCCGCCGGTGCGGCTGCGGCTTCGGCGGCCGTCATCAGTAGCAGCGCCGGGTCGTCGCCGAAAGTCGGATTCGCCAGCTCGGCTTCACCGCGGCCACGGTGTCCAAGCTGGGCAACGGCGGCATCGAGTGCCGCCGCGGCGGCCGGTGACAACGCCCGGATGCTGGCGACGTTGCCCTCTCTGCCCAAGGTGCACAACAGCGGGTCGGCGCGCAACGCCGCTGCCAGCGCCGCGGTCTGGGCCGCGATGCGGCCGCTTTCCATGATCACACCGACTCCGGATACACCGGCTGCGGCGCGGGTGTGCTCCAGCGTCGCGGCCGTGACGCCGGTGTCGATTACCCACAGCGCCGTCAGGATCCAGCCCTGGTGAATCCGGTCGCGCAGCAGTCGTATTCGCACTTCGAGGCTGGCGTTGGGTAGTGCGGTCAGCTGTTCGGCGTCGAGATGCTCGGCCGTGGCCGCGGCAACGTAATCCTGGGTATCAGAGCGCAGATGGCGCAGCAGCGCCAGCGACCGGGCTGTCACGACGACCTTGGCGACCGATCCGAGGGCCCCGTCCGCCAAATGCGGTCGACCCAGCGGCAACAGATCCGTGGTTTGTGGTTGCGTGCCCAGGGAGCGCTGCGTGACGGCCTGCTCGTCCCAGCCGGGCAGCTGGGCCGCCGCGACGATATTGGCCGACACCCCGACGTAAGGGCGGTGACCGAACACCGCGATGGCTCGGCTGGCCCACTCTTCGGCAACCACGTCGCCAAGGGCAAGCACCTGACCCATGGCCCGGCCGGCCGCACGCAGTCCGCCCAATTGGACGTCCAGTGTGATGGGGGTCAGTGGTCCCGGTAGCGCTTCGGCCAGGCTGGCCGCACTGAAGACCGGGAACCGCGGATCGATCCGGTCGTCGAATTCGCCCTCGAGTCCGTCGGGTGCCGCACTGCTCAGTGGCGCCCCGTCGGACGGCTCGAAGCGCGGAACAGCTTCCACTGGAAGCGCCAGCTGACCTGACCCGGCGATCGCACCCGCCGGTTCGAGCTTGCGACCGACCAGTCCCCGCCCGGTGTCGATAATGGCGTCCAACGCCTGCCAGCCGTACTCAAAGCCCCAAACCTCTTGTGCGGCAGTGATATCCAGCTGAGGAATCAACTTCGTCCAGCCGCGCGCGCCGTGCAGCCGCAGGCGCGGGTCCACCGATCGGAGCAGCCGCCACGCGGTTACCACATTCGTGGTGTCCGGGGTCGCCAGATCCACTACCCCGGTGCGGTCGGTGCTCACCGCCAAAACCAGGAAGCGGACCAGGTCATCGAGGTGCAACACGCGCATGGGCTGTGCTGAGACTTTGTTGCGCATCAGCGTGGCCACCGTACGGCACACCATCCAATCGAGTTGGCGGCCGACCGGCGGCGCGATGCGCACGATCAATCCGGGCGCCCAACCGGTGGACACCAGCGTTTCGGCCTGCCGATACAGATCCGGCCGCCCCGCGGCCTGCGATACGAACAGCAGACGGGCGCCGGCCCGGGCAGCAGCGTTGGCCACATGGGCTACGCCATTGATGCCGGCGCCGCCCGGTGCGTTGCCGTCGAGCGGCGCCAGATGGATTACCGCATCGGCTTCGGCGGCTAACTCAAGCAGCACCGGGTCGCGCAGCGACGCGCAAACAAAATCGACCCCTGCGTCTAGGTTGTCATGCCTGCGCTGGGCTATCCCGCTGACCGTATGTCCGGCCGCGATCAATTGGCGTGTGACCAACCGCCCGACGGTGCCCGTGGCGTCGGTAACCAGGACCTGCAGTTGGCTCACCTCCCCCAACGTCCTATTACGACAATAGGCACGTCGGTGTTGCTCCGCGACTGTTGACGCTTGAACGTGACCTTAACCGTGATCTTGCCGCAGGGTTTCCCCGCGGCCGTGGTTACTGCAGCACCGCAGTGCCGTCGGCGGCGACGGCAACCTTCGTACCTGCGATGTCGTCGGTGACGGTGGCCGCGGCCGAGGCAGGGTCGGTGATCACCGCCAGCGCGCGGGAACCGTCCGGCGTGCGGACGGCCAGGAACGCCTTCTCCGGCTGGCCGTCCCGGTTGAACGGTGTCGTCCAGGCTTCGACAGTGCCCACGCCCTCCCAATCGAGGACGCCCTGCGTTGTGGGCTCACGGTCGACCGCCGGTTGGACGTCTTCCCAGCGGAATTCGCAGTCCTTGGCCGGTTCGGTGCCGTAGACGCCGAAGCTGTGTTTGGTCAGGTAGCCGCCGTTAGCGGTGATCAGCCCCCGCCGCCCGGGGTTGGCAGCCAGCAACTCGGCCATGGTGGCGATGGAATGCGTGACGTAGTTGCTCCACGGGCCGCCGGCGAAAGTCAGCCCGCCGGTGACCGTCAATGGCCGGTGGGGATCGTCGGTGGCCAGGCCGAGCTCGGCGGCGGCAACCTGCACCGCCGACGGGAAGCACGAGTACAGATCGACGTAGTCGACGTCGTCGATGCCCAGGCCGACCAATGCCAGCGCGCGGGCACCGCCGATGCGAATTGCCGCGGAACGATGCAGCTCGGCCCGCTCCGCGATGGCAGGGGTGTCGCGCGCGTCGGCACCGGCCAGCGGATACACCCATCGCTGCGCGGGGACCTTCAAACGCGTGGCCTGCTCGACGGAAGTCAGGATCAGCGCGGCGCCCTGGTCAACCATGTTGTTGGAGTTCATCAGCTTGGTGTACGGCCAGCTGATCATCCGGTTCTGCGGGCCCGGCTGCCAGATCTCCGCGGCCGTCAGCGGCTTGCGGATCCACGCGTTCGGGTTGTTGACTGCCACGGCGTTGAAGCGCGCCCACAGCTCGCCCACGCGCTTGCCGTGGTCCTCGATCGCCTCGCCACTGGCGATCCGCAGCGCCTGCTCGAACAGCGGATACACGTAGGCCGGGCGGTCCAGTTTTATCTTCATTTCGGCGTCACCGGCCATCGGCACGTCGTCACCGGCAACCTCGGGCAGCGGCACGGAATCGTCTTGCTCGGTCCAGACCAGCCGGGCGCCCATCTTCTTCAGCCCGGTCCGGGTGCGCCAGGTTTCAGCACCCGAGATCAGCACCACACCGGCTCGCCCCTGCTGGATGTCCAGGCAGGCCTGGTTGAGCAGCGACTGTGGCGTGTTGCCGCCGACACTGCTGTAGCTGGCGACAAAACTCTTGACGTTGAGGCGCTGGCCGAGCAGGTGTCCGGGGTTCCGGTAATGCGCCGAGAGCATGTGCACCACGCGGATGGAGTCCACCGCCTCGAGCACCTCGGGCCCGGCGGCTTGCTGAGCTGCGGCGACCATGAGGTCGACCGGTTCGATGGACGCGGTTCCCGGGTCGATCTCGTCGCGATGGTTGACCTGGCCGTAGCCGATCAGTACCGGTGTCCTGGGGTCTACGGGCATGGCTTTAACATAGCGTGCCTATGGATTGGGCCGGGTGCTGCCCGCCGAGGGTCACGCTAGCGTGACCGTCCGCGCCGAGTGTCACCCCAGGTTGACGTTCGGTGACGGTGAGCTGAACAGCACCCGGCTGCTGATCAGCCGCTCGATTTCCTCGGCGCTCATCCCCAGTAGCGCTCGGCAGATCTCGCGGGTGTCCTGACCGGGTAGCGGCGCCGGGCGCACGGGTGCCGGCGGGATATGGCGAAACGGGGCCGGCCCCGTCTCGGCCGGCAGCGCGTGGTCTATCAGCGGATGCGCCATGTCGCGCAACACTTTTCGTGTGGTCAGCTGTGGGTCGGCGAGGATGTCTGGTGGACGGTTCATTGGTCCGGCAGGTACGCCGGACGCCTGCATTGCCTCGGAGACCTGGACCGGGGTGCGGGTGCGGCTCCACGCCGACAGTAGCGCTACCAACTGTCCACGGTTGGCCACCCGCGATTCACCGCTGCTGAAACGCGGGTCGTCGGCCAGCTCGGAGCGATTGAGAACCGCTGTCGCGCAACGCCAGTCGTCGTCGGACCGGATGGAGATGACGCACCATTCATCGTCGCCGGCGCACGGGTAAACGGCGTGCAGGCTGGTGTCGTCGCGAACTTCGGCGACGCCGGCCGCCACCGCGGCCTCGGTGACGAACAGGGTGTCCAGCTGATTGACGACGACCTCGGCCTGTGACACGTGCACGTTGGCCCCGGCGCCGGTTCGGTGGCGGTGGATCAGTGCGGCCAGTGCGCCGATAGAGGTGATCCGGCCGACGACGTGATCGGGAAAGATCGTGGTGGCGTCGTAGAAGGCGTGCCTGGCGTGCTCCGGCGGCGCTTGCTCGGAGGTCCAGCGCCGGGTGACGCCGGTGGTGGCGCGGACCAACGGACCGTAGCCCAATCGGTTGGTCCACGGACCGCGGTGTCCGAACGCGCTGCTGCCCGCCAGTACGATCCGCGGATTGAGGGTATGCAGCGCGTCGTAGGAAAACCCAAGTTTGGCAAGGGTTCCCGGCTTGAAATTGATCAATACTGCGTCGGCCTCGGCGACCAGCCGGCCGAAGATCTCCTTGCCCTGATCGCTGCGCAGATCCAAACCCAACCCGAGGTGATTGCGGTGGGTACGGGCGAATGAGTCGCTCATCGCGTCGCCGATGCGGGCCTGGCGTAATCCGTCGGGGTAGTCGGCGCTTTCGATCTTGATGATCTCGGCGCCCATGTCGCCGAACAGCCGGCCCACCTCCCCTCCGGCGATGATGATGCCCAGGTCCAGGATTCGCAGCCCGGCAAACGGATAGCCGCCGACGCTGCCCGTGGGTGCAGGCACCGGCGCCGGACCGGCACGCCAGCGCGGGTCGTCGTGCCCGGCCGCGGGGGCTGGTGTGCGGAAGCCCGAGTGCCGTCCGTCGACGACGAAATACCCTGTCGGCACCGTGGTGTGTACGCCCGGCGCCAGTTCGGCGTCGGTGATGGCGCCCACCGCCTGGAAGTGCTCGGAAGCCAGAATCCGCGCGGGTGTCAGCACCGCGGCGATCGGGACTCCGTGGGCCTGCCCGGCGGCCACCAACTCCTTCATCGTCTGGTCGGCGAACAACGCCTCGACCAGCACACTGATCCGCGGCCACCCGGCCAGCCGTGCGCCGATCAAATCGTATTCAGGGTCTTGGAATTGTTCTGGCTCCCCCAGCCAGCGACGCAGGCCGCGCCACTGGCGCGGTGCCATCACGCATAACCGGACGTAGCCGTCCCGGCAGGCGTATATGGGGTACGCGTCCTGATTCTGCGGACGTCCACGCCACGGCGTGGTGGTGGTGACGCCGGCCGCGACCTGCCCGTGCGACCCGAACGGCGGGTCCAGCGCCATCACCACCGCGTCGAAACGCGCAAAATCAATGTAATCGCCAGTGCCGCAACGCAGTCTGTTGTAGTAGGCGACCAGCGCCGCCCAGGTGGCCTGGGTGGCCGCGGTTGCCGAGGCGATTCCGTCGGGCGGCAGCACCGGGGTGCCGCTGGTGGGACCCGAGCGCGCCAGTGAGCCAGACATCGCGTACAGGACGGAGTCGGTGGCGCGCCACGAGGATCGCGGACCGGTTGTGCCGAAATCGGTGACCGACAGCGCCACGAGATGGTCATAGCGATCGGCCAACGCGGCACACGATGTTCCATATGCCGCAGCTTGTCCCGGAAGTCCGCTGTCGACAACGATATCCGCAGTTTGAGCCAGGCTGAGGAACCGGCGGCGGTCTTCTTCGTCGCGCGGGTCGAGCACCGCGCTGCGCTTATTAGCGTTGTGCACGGCGAACGAGACGCTCGCTCCGGCCAGCGTCGGCGCCGCCGCACGTGCCGCACTGCCCCCGGGGGGTTCTACCTTGAGAACGTCAGCGCCCAGGTCGGCAAGCAGGCGCGTTGTCGCTGCGGCATCGCCGTCAGCCAAGTCCAGCACGCGCACCCCGTCGAGCAACCTGTCGGTCACCTTGCATACCGTAGGCTGCGACGAGCAGGTCTTGGCAGTCACCCGGGGGTCCTATTGGCAACGCTGCAGAAAATCACGACCTTTTTGATGTTCGAGGGCAAAGCCGAAGCGGCAATGCGGTTTTACACATCGCTGTTCGCCGACTCCGGGATTCAGACGATGACGAGATACGGCCCGGGTGAGGCGGGGCGGGAGGGGACCGTCCAGCACGCTACGTTCGTACTGGCGGGCCAGCAGTTCATGTGCATCGACAGCCCTGCCTCGCACGCCTTCACCTTCACTCCGTCGATGTCGCTATACGTGCAATGCGATTCAGACGATGAGATCGACCGGCTGTATCAGGCTCTGGGTGAGGGCGGCCAGGTCTTGATGCCATTGAGTGCCTATGACTTCAGTCCCAAATTCGGTTGGGTCAACGACACCTTCGGCGTCTCTTGGCAGTTGACCTTGGCCAAAAGTTAGACAGGCGTCACCCGATAACGCACCTCGCCCACCGCGACATTGCCGTACGTCGCCGTGCGGTACGTCCCGTCGAACGCCCAGCCGTCGCGTTCATAGAACTGCCGAGCGCGCACGTTTCCCTCCAGCACCCACAGTGACGCGTCCGTGACGACGCGGCGCAGCCGATCGCGAGCCGCCGTCATGAGCAGCCGGCCAACTCCGGTGCCCGCATATGTGGGATCGACGTAAAAGGCAAGCAGCTCACCGAAATTCGTCAAGTCGTCGTCTCGGCACAGGCCGGTGGTCGCCAAGCCGCAGATCGCCGGCCCGTCGACGGCGACAAGGGTGGACGGCACGCCAATTCCAATGCGGCCGAACGTGTATCGGCTTGTCCAGTGTTCGGGCGTCAGGCCGTCGAGGTAGTTCTGATCGATGAGCCCACGGTAGGCCGCCTGCCACGATCGGACCTGCACCCGGGCCACGTCAAGCGCATCCTGTTCGACGGCCCTACGCACCTGCACCACCCATGCAGTATCCCCGGTCGTTGTTGCGCGGGCTCGAGGTGAATGGTGTGCTTGCGCAATGGCAGACACGGCATCCATTGGCGTCAAAGTTCGGGGCAAAGTAATCGTCATCACCGGCGGTGCACGGGGTATCGGATTGGCCACTGCGACCGCATTGCACAACCTGGGCGCCAACGTGGCCATCGGCGACATCGACGAGGCCAAGGTAAAGGAGTCCGGCGCCGCTCTCGGTCTGGATGTGTACGGCAAACTCGACGTCACCGACAAGGATTCGTTCTCCGATTTCCTCGATCAAGTCGAGCGCCAACTCGGACCGATCGACGTCCTGGTCAACAACGCGGGCATCATGCCGGTCGGCCGGATCATCGACGAACCTGACAGCGTCACGCGGCGAATCCTGGACATCAATGTCTACGGCGTGATCCTGGGCAGCAAGCTGGCCGTAGCGCGCATGGTTCCCCGGGGCGAGGGCCAGGTCATCAATGTCGCCTCGCTCGCCGGTGAACTCCACCTCGTCGGCCTGGCGACTTACTGTGCGAGCAAACATGCGGTGATCGCGTTCACGGATTCGGCCAGGCTTGAATATCGCGGGGCCGGTGTGAAGTTCTCGATGGTGTTGCCTACGTTCGTCAACACCGAACTGACCTCGGGCACCGTAGGAGCCAAGGGATTCAAGAACGCCGAACCCGCCGACATTGCAGACGCGATCGTCGGGCTGGTGGCTCATCCCAAGCCGCGGGTGCGGGTGACCAAGGCGGCCGGTGCCATGGTGGTTTCCCAGAAGTTCATGCCGCGCCCGTTTGCCGAGGGCCTGAACCGGATACTCGGCGGCGAGCATGTTTTCACCGATGACGTCGATGTGGCCAAGCGCAGTGCGTATGAGGCGCGGGCGCGCGGCGAAGAGGAGTAGGCGTCATATCTGATGAGCACAGAAATCACGACATCGACTGTGAATCAAGCTGTTTCGAACACCTTGTCCGACGAGGAACTGGCCCTCGTCGACGCCTACTGGCGCGCGGCCAACTACCTCTCGGTCGGCCAGATCTACCTGCTGGATAACCCGCTGCTGGCCCAGCCGCTGGCGGCCGAACACGTCAAGCCCCGGCTGTTAGGGCACTGGGGTACCACGCCAGGTCTCAACCTCATCTACGTCCACCTCAACCGCATCATTCGGCACCGCGACGCCAACGTCATCTACGTCACCGGGCCCGGGCATGGCGGCCCCGGCCTGGTCGCAAACGCCTACCTCGAGGGCACCTACAGCGAGGTGTACACCGGCATCGAGGAGAACACCGAAGGGCTGCGCAAGCTGTTCCGGCAGTTCTCTTTCCCGGGCGGCATTCCAAGCCACGTCGCCGCTCAGACGCCCGGCTCGATCCATGAGGGCGGCGAACTCGGCTACGCGCTGGTGCACGCCTTCGGCGCCGCTTTCGACAACCCGGATCTCGTGGTGGCCTGCGTCATCGGCGACGGCGAAGCCGAGACTGGACCCCTGGCGGCCAGCTGGCACTCCAACAAGTTCCTCAACCCGGCGATCGACGGAGCGGTATTGCCGATCCTGCACCTCAACGGATACAAGATCGCCAACCCAACCGTGCTGGCGCGCATCCCCGACACCGAACTCGAATCGCTGTTGCGCGGCTATGGGTACCGGCCGATCGTCGTGAGCGGTGACGAGCCGCCCGACGTACACCAACAGCTGGCGGCGGCCCTTGACGACGCATTCGACGACATTGCGTCAATTCAGCGGGCCGCACGCAGCGGCGAGCAAACCGAGCGGCCGGTGTGGCCGATGATCGTGCTGCGTACACCCAAGGGCTGGACCGGGCCGAAGGTGGTGGACGGCAACCGCGTGGAAGGTACCTGGCGCTCGCATCAGGTGCCGTTGGCCGCGACACACGAGAACCCGGAGCATCGCGCGCAGCTGGAGAAGTGGCTACGCAGCTATCGGCCTGAGGAGTTGTTCGACCAGCAGGGCGGGCTGCGCTCGGAGTTGAAGGGGGCCGCGCCGAGCGGTGATCGGCGAATGAGCGCCAATCCACACGCCAACGGCGGAACGCTGCTGCATGACCTCGACCTTCCAGATTTCCGCGACTACGCGGTGCCGGTCGAACTACCGGCCGCCGAGACGCACGAGGCCACTCGGGTGCTGGGCACTTTCTTGCGGGATGTGATCGCGCGCAATCCTGATCGCTTCCGGCTTATGGGACCCGACGAGACCGCGTCCAACCGGTTGAGCCCCGTTTTCGAGTCGACGGACAAGGTGTGGTTGTCGCGGACTGAACCCGACGACGACCACCTGGCCCCGGACGGGCGGGTGATGGAAGTGCTGTCCGAACACCTGTGCCAGGGCTGGCTGGAGGGGTACTTACTGACCGGGCGCCACGGCCTGTTCAACTGCTACGAGGCCTTCGTCCACATTGTCGACTCAATGCTCAACCAGCACGCCAAATGGCTGGCTACCAGCCGCGAGTTGCCCTGGCGGCGGCCGATTGCGTCGTTGACCTACCTGCTGAGCTCACATGTGTGGCGCCAGGACCATAACGGCGCATCGCATCAGGATCCGGGGTTCATTGATCTGGTCGCCAACAAGCGCGCCGAGATCGTGCGGGTCTATCTGCCGCCCGACGGGAACACGCTGCTGTCGGTGGCCGATCACTGCCTGCGCAGCCGCGACTGCATCAACGTCATCGTCGCGGGGAAACAGCCCGCGCTGGCCTATCTCGGCATCGAGGACGCGATCGCGCACTGCACTCGGGGGCTGGGGATTTGGCCCTGGGCGAGCACCGCTACCGGTGAGCCGGACGTGGTGCTCGCATGCGCCGGAGACATCCCCACCCAGGAGACATTGGCCGCCGCCGACATCCTGCGCCGCGAATTGCCGGATTTGGCTGTTCGGGTGATCAATGTGGTGGACCTGATGCGTCTGCAGCCTCCCTCTGAGCATCCACATGGCTTGCCGGACAACGAGTTTGACGCCTTGTTCACCCGTGACAAGCCGGTCATCTTCGCCTACCACGGGTACCCGTGGCTGATCCACCGGCTCAGCTATCGCCGTACCTGTCATGCGGGAATGCATGTGCGCGGGTTCAAGGAGCGCGGCACCACCACGACGCCGTTCGACATGGTGATGCTCAATGACCTCGACCGGTTCCATCTGGTGATGGACGTGATCGACCGAGTTGAGGGGCTGGCGTCTCGGGCCGCCGTGCTACGTCAGCGGATGGCCGACGCTCGCCTCGAGGCGCGTCGCTACACGCGTGAGTATGGCGAGGACGACCCGAATATCAGCGGGTGGACCTGGGCGGCGAATGAGCGGAGCGAGCGTTAGCGAGTGACGGGAGTGAGCCGACCGATACGGCCTGGGCGGCGAATGAGCGGAGCGAGCGTTAGCGAGTGACGGGAGTGAGCCGACCGAGACGGCCTGGGCGGCGAATGAGCGGAGCGCGCATCGGTAATTCACCGCTAACCTGTGCGGATGGCGAAAGTCTTGTCGGTTAACTTGGCCCGCCCTCGGACCAATCCCGATCCGCGCGCGATGTCGTCGGTAACGGGTATCGACAAGATCGCTGCGGCCGGCCCGGTTGCGGTGCGCGCACCCGGCCCGATGCATGGCGGCCTGGGCAGTGGACTCGTCGGCGACACCATCGGTAATACGAAGTTCCACGGCGGTGACGATCAGGCTGTCTACGCATATGTACGAGAAGACCTCGATGAATGGGAAGCCGAACTGCAGCGACCCCTGTCCAATGGAATGTTCGGCGAAAACCTGACCACCGTTGGTGTCGAGGTGAGCCGAGCCCGCATCGGCGAACGCTGGCGCGTCGGCACCGATGGCCTGTTGCTGGAAATCTCGGCGCCCAGAACACCGTGCCGGACCTTTGTGGCATTCCTGAACGTGCAGCACTGGATCAAAACCTTCACCCAGGCGGGTAAACCCGGCGCCTACTTCCGGGTGATCACACCCGGAAAAGTCACCGCCGGCGATGCGATTACCGTCGAGCACCGCCCCGATCATGATGTGACGATCGAGCTGGTCTTTCGCGCCAGGATGTCCGAACCCGAGTTGCTTCCGCGGCTGCTCGCGGCCGACGCACTGTCGGACGAACTCAAGGATTACGCACGCCGCCGGCTCGCGTAGCGCACTGGTTGAGCGTCGAATTCAGGGGCCATCGCGTCTGCGCGGGTAAACTTGCCGGGTGCCCGACGTGACCGCTGTCGCTCACACCCCCCTGCGGGTGTCGCCGCTTTCCGTGCTGGATCGTTTCCGGCTCCACATCGACATTGCCGTGGTTGTCGTGGTGTTGGTAGCGACAAACCTGATAGCGCATTTCACCACCCCCTGGGCGAGCGTCGCGACCGTCCCCGCCGCCGCCGTCGGGCTGGTGATCCTGCTCCGATACCGGGGCTTGGGCTGGGCGGAATTAGGTCTGGGCCGGCAGCATTGGCGATCCGGATTGGGCTACGCGCTGGCCGCCGTCGCCGTTGTGGTTTCGGTGATCGGCATCGGCGTGCTACTGCCGATGACCAGGCCGATGTTCCTGAACAATCATTACGCCACAATCTCGGGCGCACTTATCGCGTCGATGATCATCATTCCGCTGCAAACCGTCATCCCGGAGGAACTGGCGTTTCGCGGAGTACTGCACGGTGCGCTGGACCGGGCCTGGGGCTTCCGCGGTGTGGCACTGGCCGGCTCGCTGTTGTTCGGGCTTTGGCATGTGTCTACGTCGTTGGGTCTGACCAGCGGAAACGTCGGTTTCACCCGGATGTTCGGCGGTGGGTTCCTCGGCATGCTGGCAGGGGTGACGCTAGCCGTGCTGGCCACCGGGGTGGCCGGATTCGTGTTCAGCTGGCTGCGCCGTCGTAGCGGCAGTCTGATTGCGCCGATCGCGCTGCATTGGTCTCTCAACGGCGTGGGTGCCCTGGCCGCAGCTCTGGTGTGGCACCTGTCGACCTGAGGGCGGCTATACCAGCAGCACAGCGGCGCCGGCGATCCGGCCGGCGCTGAGGTCGCTGAGCGCGCGATCGGCATGTCCAAGCGGATACTCCGGCGTAGTGACCTCGATGTGGTGCTGGGCAGCGAAATCCAGAAATGCACGCGCATCAGCACGGGTGTTCGAGGTGACCGAGCGAATCTGGCGTTCCTGGAACAAGTGTCGTTGGTAGTTCAGCGCCGGTATATCGGTCAGGTGAATTCCTGCCACCGCCAGGGTGCCACCCCGGTCGAGCGCTTCCAATGCCGGCAGCACCAAATCACCTACCGGGGCGAACAGTATCGCGGCGTCCAGTGGCACCGGCGGCGGTTCGGCGGCGCCCTGTGCTGACGCGGCACCCAAATCCAGCGCGAGCTCGCGTGCGCGGTCTCCGCGAGTCATCACATGCAGCTCGGCGCCCTGGGCCAAGGCAACCTGAGCGGTGATGTGGGCGCTGCCGCCGAAACCGTACAGACCCAGCCGACCACCCGGCGGCAGCTCGGCCCGTAGCAAAGAGCGGTATCCGATGATGCCGGCGCACAGCAACGGCGCAAGTTCGCTGTCGCTGTAACCGCTCGGCAGGTGGTGGGCGAACGCTGCGGGGACCGTTGCGAATTCAGCGTATCCCCCGTCGGCGTCCCATCCGGTGTAACGCGATTGGCGGCACAGGTTTTCGTCACCGCGGACGCAATACGTGCAAAGCCCGCAGGTATGCCGCAGCCAGGCGATGCCTACCCGGTCCCCCACCTTGAAATCGTCGCCGGCATCGGCACCCACTTCGACCACCTCGCCAACCACCTCGTGACCGGGCGTCACCCGGTCGCGGTGCACGGGGAGGTCGCCCTCGGTGACATGAAGGTCGGTGCGGCATACCCCGCACGCCCGCACCGCAACCAACAGCTCAGCCGGCTCTGGCGTGGGCACCGCAGTGGTAACCCGTTGCAGCGGGCCGCTTTCCATCGGGCCAGGCTCAACGACCTGCCAAGCGGTCATTGTTGTGGTGGTCGACACCGAGGCCATCACTCCATCATGCCGCTCGCCCTGCCTCCCAGGGCGCACCGGTCGCCAGAGTCAGGTCCGTCGCACCATACCGACGATCCACAGCAGGATCACCGACCCGAGCACCGCGGTGAACAACGTGAACCACCATCCGCCCGCGGCGGTGTTGACGAAGAAGCTCAATAAGAAGCCACCGATTAACGCGCCGACGACGCCGATAACGATGTTCATCAGGATGCCGGCTCCGCCACCTCTGACGATCTTGCCGGCGATCCAGCCGGCGATAGCGCCGATGATGATGTAGCCGATCCAGCCGACGCTGGTCAGTGTGGTCGAGCGGGCTAGATATTCGGTAGCTGCCAAGACGTCCATGGGGTCTCCTTGCAATCACTAGCAAAGCCCGGGTCACATACTGGCCCGTGACTTCGGTATACCCCGTTTACGTAACGAATTGGGTGCTGATTTCGCGCGCCTGGGCGCGCAGAGTCAGGCGGGTACGGTCCGCTGCGGTGTCGGGGCCGGGCTCGGTGCGACCTCTGCGGCCGGGGCCTGGCCCGGTGCCGGAGCCGGTGCGACTGGCGCGGGAGCCGGAGCACCCGGAGCACCTTCGGGAGCCGGTGCCGGTGGCGGCGCCCAGGGCCGGATCGACTCGGCCAGAATCTTGGCCGCGTTCTTGTCCACCGGGTCGTTCGAGGTCCCAAGCCACACCACGAACCAGCGCTGTGGAGGGCCTGCGTTAGGCGTGGTCGCAGCGGGTGTGCCGACTACGCCCGTCCAGATCTGGCCGTTCGGCTTGGACGGATCGCTGAACTTGACTTCGTAGTACGACGCGCTGCCGGAAATCCCGTTGGCGTTGAGCGGAACGGTTTCCTGGTTGATCCGGGTGCCGGGGTAGGGC
Source organism: Mycobacterium szulgai (assembly GCF_002116635.1). Classification (GTDB taxonomy): domain Bacteria; phylum Actinomycetota; class Actinomycetes; order Mycobacteriales; family Mycobacteriaceae; genus Mycobacterium; species Mycobacterium szulgai. The sequence continues at coordinate 78,651 of NZ_LQPW01000013.1, forward strand.
ATGAAGAATTCACCCATGTCCGAGCCCAACCGGACCGCGGCCTTCGGGTTGGTGGTTTCGGCGCTGGCGTAGAGCTTTGCGTCCAGCCGGCCCAGCACGACACGAGTGTCATTGGCAACCGCTGGCGGCTGGCCCGGCATCGGCGGATCGCCGGCCACCTTGCTCAGCAGTGCCGATCCGTAGTCGAGGTGGGACGCGTCCGATTCCACCCAACCGGGCGGCACCACGAAGCTGAATCCGCCGACGGCGTTGGTAACGCGGCCGGGTTCGGGTGCGTTCGGGTCAGGCGGGGGCGCGTTCGGGTCGACGGGCGGCGGCGGCGGTGCCGCGTTGGGGTCGCCCGGCTGGGCCGCCGGTGTGCTCGGCGGCGGGGTGGCTGCGGTAGGCGGCGGGGTCGCCGGTGCCGGTGCCGCCGTTGTGGTGGCCGGAGCAGGCGCTGGGGCCGCCGTCGTGCTCGGCGGAGGGGGCTCGGGCTCGGGATCGGCGCTGGCGATTGCCGGCAGCGCGATGGTGACGACGCTGGCACTGGTCACCGCGGCGGTCGCCAGTGCGGCCCACAGCCCTTTGCGGCGTGTCGAATTCGGGTCCACCTGATGCATGGCGACGAACCTACCGTGTTACTGCCGTGAAGCAAGGATGGCCTGCCCTCATGTCTCGGCTCGAGTGTGCGGCTGTTGGTGCGGTGCAGGGTGCAGCGCGACTTCCTGAGCCTTGACGCTGAACCACACACGCTCACCCGGCATCAACCGCAACTCCGCGGCGGCATCGACGGTGATGCTTGCGGCCGGCCCCGCTGCGCCGCCCGGGTGGTCGTCAGCGCGGACCAGGACGACGGGCCCGCGGGTTTCCAGTTCGGTCACAGTCACCTCGACCGTGTTGCGCGGGCTGCCGTGCGGTGGCACTTGGTAAACGGCGACGGCCGACGGTGCGAACACCGCGACCGCCGCGAGCCCTTCGGTGAGCTGTTCGGCCGCAGTGCCATACCAATGTTGCCCAGACGCCGTGACCAAGGAGCCGTCGGCAGCGATGGTCCCGCTGATCAGGTTGATCCCCGCGATGCGGGCTCCGAACGCACTCCGGGGTGCGGTGAGGACATCGCTCACCGGGCCGCTCTCGGAGATCCTGCCGTCCTCGAGCACGAGCACCCGATCTGCCAGGGTGAATACGTCCAGCAGGTCATGTGTGATCAGGATGACCGCAGGGCCGGTGCTACTCACGACGCTGCGCAGCACGGCGCGAACGGCCGCGGCCGCGTTGACATCCAGCCCGGTCAGCGGCTCGTCCAGGAGTAATACATCTGGTTCGGCGGCCAGCGCTCGCGCGATTGCCACGCGCTGGGCCTGGCCGCCCGAGAGCTGGCGCGGCTTGCGGCTGGCGAGCTGTTCGGCGTCCACCTCGCGCAGCCAGCGCAGTGCCGTGTCCCTGGCGGGCCCGGACCGCAATATCGCGCCACGGCGGCTGCGCGGCCCGAACGCGACGTTGGCGGCCACGCTCAGGTGCGGAAACAGCAATGGGTTCTGTAGCAGTAGCCCGACCCGGCGTTCGTGCGTCGGCACATGCAGCCCGGTCGCCGTGTCGGTCAGCACCCGCTGCCCCAACCGCACCTGGCCTTCGTCGGGGCGGACCAACCCCGCGATCACGTGCAGTGCGGTGGACTTACCAGCACCGTTGGGTCCTAGCACCGCCAGTACCTCGCCGGATGGCACTGTGAATTCCACGTCCAGTCGGCGTGATCCAACGACCGCACGCACCAGCAACTCGCTCATCGGCCGGCTACCTCGTGCCCGCCAGCCGGCGCGCGCCCAGCCCGAGCACCACCGCCGCGGCCACCGCCACGAGTAACAGCGACAGTGCGATCGCCGCGTCGGGATCGTCTACCCGCTGCACATAGATCTCCAGCGGCAGGGTGCGGGTGACTCCCTGCCGGGAACCGGCAAACGTCAGGGTCGCGCCGAACTCGCCCAGCGAACGGGCGAAGGCCAGCACTGCCCCGGAGGCGGTGCCGGGCAGCAGCAGCCGCATCGTGACGCGCCACCAGATTGTGCTCGGGCGTGCTCCCAGTGTTGCGGCAACCAGCTCGTAGTCGGCTCCGGCGGTTCGGGCGGCACCTTCCAGGGAGATCACCAGAAAAGGCAACGAGACGAATGTCTGCGCCAGCACCACCGCGGTTGTGCTGAAGGCAATGTGTAGACCTGCGGCCTCCAGGTATCGGCCGATCAACCCGAACCGGCCGAATGCATACAGCAGCGCGATACCGCCGACGACAGGCGGCAGTACCAATGGCAGCAGGATCAACGGCCGCAGCACCCGCACTATCCGCGCCCGGCTGCGGGCCAGCACCAGCGCCATCGGTACACCCAGCAGGATGCACAGTGCGGTGCTCGCGGATGCGGTTTGCAGGCTCAGCCACAGGGCCGTTCGCGAGTCGCGACCGGCGATCAGCGACCAGAAATGCCGCCAGTCAACCTTGATCGCGATCGCAAGCAGCGGCACTGCGACGAAAAGCACCCCCGCCGCGGCGGGGAGATAGACCCAGCGGGGCACATCGGTCGGCCGGTGCACGGGGGTCAGGGCTTTGCGAAGCCGGACCGGGCCAAAATCTGCTGGCCAGTCTCGCTAGTCACCGTCGCGACGAACCGCTGCGCCAGCGACACGTGGCTCGAATTCTTCAGCGTCCCAATGGGATACACGTTGGCCGCACCCGCGGCCTGAGGGAACTTGATTGTCGTCACCTTGTTCCCGGCGCTGAGTGCGTCGGTGACGTAGACCAACCCCGCGTCTGCTTGACCGGTGGTGACCTTATTGAGCACATCGGTCACGCTGAGCTCCTCGCTGACCGGTTTGAGGTGTACCCCGGTGGCGTCCACGATGCGCGCGGTCGCAGACCCACAGGGCACCGGTTGCTGACAGGTGACCACGCTTAGCCCGGGCCTGGTGAGGTCGGCAAACGAATTGATATTTTTCGGGTTGCCCGGTGCTGCGACAATGACCAGTGTGTTGGACGCGAAGTTCGTCGGGCTTTGCGCTAGCAAACCAGCTTTGGCGACCGTTTCCATTTGCGCGGTATCCGCCGAGGCGAAGACGTCAGCGGCGGCGCCCTGAGTCAGCTGCGTCGCCAATTCCGACGAACCGGCGAAATCGAAGGTGACGTCGACACCGGGGTTATCCGTCTTGAACCGGTCACCGATTTGGGTGAACGCGGGTTTGAGCGATGCGGCCGCGAACACCACCAGCTGACTGTGCTGCGATGACGTCTGTGTGCTGCAGCTGAGCAGGCCCGCTATCAGGACGCTTGATACCAAACCGGCCAGGACCCGAGGCATTGAACAAACCTAGCGGCGACGCCGTGGGCTGTCGCTCGCGGAGTTAAGCAAGTGCGGCTGGCGCGACGAAATAGTTACAGAAATCGTCTGTGCTTTGTGTCGCTACGACGGTTTCGCCAAATAGCTACTGTCCAGTAACATAGATCGCGATTGACGCCATAACGCGCTGAGATCCCAGGCAACAGCCCTGTGGTGTGCGACCATCGAAGCGATATTTGCCAGGGTCTGGGTTCAACGTTGAACACGAGGAGGTCATGGCAGTGGAGGTGCTGGTTACCGGCGGCGATACCGATCTGGGTCGCACAGTCGCAGAAGGTTTTCGCGACGACGGTCACAAGGTGACCCTGGTGGGTGCCCGTCGCGGTGACCTCGAGGTCGTCGCCAAGGAACTCGACGTCGATGCGATCGTCTGCGACACCACCGACCCAGCCGGCCTCGCCGAAGTCCGCGGGCTGTTCCCCCACCACCTGGACACCATTGTCAACGTGCCGGCGCCTACCTGGGATGCCGGCGACCCCCGCACCTATTCGCTGTCCGACACCGCCGATGCATGGCGTAAGTCGCTGGACGCGACGGTGCTTTCGGCGGTGCTCACCGTGCAGTGCGTCGGCGATCATCTGCGGTCCGGTGGCTCGATCATCAGTGTCGTGGCGGAAAACCCGGCTCCGGGCAGCGTCGACGCCGGCATCAAGGCCGCCCTGTCCAATTGGGTCGCCGGCCAGGCCGAGTTCTACGGCACCCGCGGCATTACCGTCAATGCCGTTGCCTGCGGCCGCAGTGTTCAGGCCGGTTACGAAGGCCTCAGCCGCACGCCCGCACCCGTCGCGGCGGAGATCGCACGCCTGGCGCTGTTCCTGACCACGCCCGCGGCCCGTCACATCACCGGCCAGACGCTGCACGTCAGCCATGGGGCGCTGGCTCACTTCGCCTGAGCCTCTTTCGCTTTCACAGCCGGTCGCTACGGTGGAGACCGTGGCAATCAGGCTGGGATTCCAGATCCCCAAGTTTTCTTACGACACCGGCGTTGAGCAGCTTTTCCCGTCAGTAATCGCCCAGGCACGCGAGGCCGAAGCGGCGGGTTATGACTCCCTGTTCGTGATGGACCACTTCTATCAATTGCCCGCGCTGGGTCCGCCCGAAGATCCGATGCTCGAGGCCTACACAACGCTGGGCGCGCTGGCTACCGCGACTGAGCGGCTGCAGCTGGGCACGCTGGTAACCGGCAACACCTATCGCAACCCCACCCTGCTAGCCAAGATCATCACCACCCTTGACGTGGTCAGCGCGGGCCGGGCGATCCTGGGCATCGGCGCCGGCTGGTACGAGCTCGAACACCGCCAGCTCGGCTTCGAGTTCGGTACCTTCACCGACCGCTTCCGGCGGCTCAGGGAGGCACTGCAGATTCTCGACCCGATGATCAAGGGCGAGCGTTCGACATTCGCCGGCGACTGGTACAGAACCGAATCCGCGCTGGCCGAGCCGCGTTATCGGGACCGCATTCCGATCCTGATCGGCGGCGGCGGTGAGAAGAAGACGTTCGCGCTGGCCGCCCGCTACGCCGACCACCTGAACATCATTAGCTCGTTCGACGAGCTACCCCGCAAAGTGAAGGCACTAGAGGCGCGGTGTGACGAGGCCGGGCGCGATCCGTCGACGCTACAGACCAGCCTGATGCTGACCGTGATAATCGACGAGAACCTCACGCCGGATCAGATTCCGGAGCAGGTGAGTGGCCATTCGGTGGTGGGCAGTCCGGCACAGATCGCCGACCAGGTCCAAGCCAAAGTGCTCGACGCCGGCGTCGACGGGGTGATCATCAATCTGTCCCCGCACCGCTACATCCCCGGTCTCATCACCACCGCAGCCGAGGCGCTGCGTCCGCTGTTCGGCGTCTGATCGGGGTCCTGCCACCAGCGTGGATTCTTGAGTGTGGCTAATTACACATGTTCGCACCTGGGCTTGTCGGCGCTCGGTTGGATAACCTCAAATGGAGTCTGCAGCTAACTGCAGCCGCCCGTCTCACCCATCCGCAAGGAGACCCCGTCAGGAGCAGCGGAACATGAGCCCCCAGCCAGAACCCACAGTTGAACCACGCCGTCGGCATCGAGTCGTCATCATCGGATCGGGGTTCGGTGGGCTCAATGCGGCAAAGAAGCTCAAGCGGGCCGACGTCGACATCAAGCTCATCGCCCGCACCACCCATCACCTGTTTCAGCCGCTGCTCTACCAGGTGGCCACCGGAATCATTTCTGAAGGCGAGATCGCACCCGCCACCCGTGTCATCCTGCGCAAGCAGCGCAACGTTCAGGTGCTGCTGGGCAATGTCACCCACATCGACCTGGCCAAGCAGACTGTCGTTTCGCAATTGCTCGGCCACACCTACGAAACCCCCTACGACAGCCTGATCGTCGCCGCGGGCGCCGGCCAGTCCTACTTCGGCAATGACCATTTCGCCGAGTTTGCGCCGGGCATGAAGTCCATCGACGACGCGCTGGAATTGCGTGGACGCATCCTGAGCGCCTTCGAACAGGCCGAGCGGTCCAGCGATCCGGAACGCCGGGCCAAACTGCTGACGTTCACCGTTGTCGGGGCCGGTCCCACCGGCGTCGAAATGGCCGGACAGATTGCCGAATTGGCCGAGCACACGCTAAAGGGCGCCTTCAGGCATATCGACTCGACTAAGGCGCGGGTGATCCTGCTCGACGCCGCCCCAGCGGTGCTTCCGCCGATGGGCGAAAAGCTCGGCGAGCGTGCGGCCGCCCGGCTGAAAAAGCTGGGTGTGGAGATTCAGCTGGGCGCGATGGTCACCGACGTCGACCGCAACGGGATCACGGTCAGGGACGCTGACGGCACCGAGCGGCGCATCGAATCGGCGTGCAAGGTCTGGTCCGCCGGGGTGCAGGCCAGCCGCCTGGGTCGCGACCTGGCCGAGCAGTCCGACGTCGAACTCGACCGCGCCGGCCGAGTTCAAGTATTGCCGGACCTGTCCATCCCCGGGCACCCGAACGTCTTCGTGGTCGGCGATATGGCGGCCGTTGAGGGCGTGCCCGGCGTGGCTCAGGGCGCCATCCAGGGCGCCAAGTACGTAGCCGGCACCATCAAGGCCGAACTGGCCGGGGCCGACCCCACCGAACGAGAGCCGTTCCAGTACTTCGACAAGGGGTCGATGGCGACAGTGTCGCGTTTCTCCGCCGTTGCCAAGATCGGCCCGCTGGAATTCAGCGGCTTCATTGCTTGGCTGATGTGGCTGGTGCTGCACCTGGTATACCTGGTCGGTTTCAAGACGAAGATCAGCACGCTGCTGTCCTGGACGGTGACGTTCTTGAGCACCCGGCGCGGTCAGCTGGCCATCACCGATCAGCAGGCGTTCGCGCGAACACGGCTCGAACAGTTGGCCGAACTCGCCGCCGAAGCGCAGGGCATAACGGTAAACACCAAGGTAGCCAGTTAACCGGTCAAGCGGTCGGCCTGCCAGGTGCTCAGCGTTCCCCCGTCGGCCAACGTCAACACCGTCGAACCCGCATCGATGGCTGCGTCGAATGCCGTTGCAGGATAACGTAACTCGTTGATTGTCGCGCGTGGCGCCGATATCACGTCGTCGGCAAGCGACCCCGCTCCCAGCTCGACCCGATGGCGCAACATCGGGCGATCGCAACGGTCGGCTCGCAGCGCACCCGACCAGAAACCGTCCCGCTCGTCGTACCTGCCGATCTGCACCCGCTCCCGGAACCGGACCTGCCCGTTGCGATGCAGCTGCAGAACCACCCGGGACAGGTGCCGGGCGGTGGCAGCGACGACGGTGGGCTCGAGATCGACATCCAGGGTGCCCCCCACCTCGACCTGCCACTGGGAGTGCGACGTCAGGGTCTGTGCGCCCGGCAAGGCCACCGTGGCCGCGGCGCTGCGCAGCTTCAGCCGGGCGCCCTCCTCGACGATCACCCGGATGTCGATGGTGTCGCCGCCCAATGGCGTGGCCGCCGCCGACACCAGGTGCACCGTATCCGGCGCGGTGCGCCGCGCCTGGACTCCGCCACGGCAGTCGATGCGCGGCAGACGGTTTCGTGATGCCACCAACAGCACGCTGGAGTCCATCAGGCGGCCAACTGGGTGCGAACCCAGGCCAGCACCTCGCTGGCTGCCGGGTCCTGGGTCAACGATTGCAGTACCGTCGGGCGGCCGTCGCGCACGGCGGTGGCGTCACGGGCCATGACCTCGAGGTCGGCGCCCACCAGCGGTGCCAGGTCAGTCTTGTTGACTACCAACAGATCCGAGTAGGTTACGCCCGGTCCGCCTTTGCGCGGCACCTTGTCGCCGCCGGCCACATCGACGACGAAGATCTGCACATCCACCAGGCCGGAGGAGAAGGTGGCCGTGAGGTTGTCGCCGCCGGACTCAACCAATATCAGGTCCAACCGATCGTGGGCGGCGATCAAGTCGTCGATCGCGTCCAGGTTCGCGGTGATGTCGTCCCGGATCGCGGTATGCGGGCAACCGCCGGTCTGCACCGCCGCGATCCGATCGTCGGGCAGCACAGCATGCTTGCGCAAAAAGTCAGCGTCTTCGGTGGTGTAGATGTCATTGGTGAGCACCGCCAGCGACAGCTCGTCGCGCAACTCCCGGCACAGCGCGGCGACCAGCGCCGTCTTGCCCGAGCCGACCGGACCCCCGACGCCGATGCGCAGCGGCTCCCCCGGCCGGCGGACCCGCCTGGGTCGCTTGGTGTGGTCATGCGTGTGCGGGTGGGAATGCGTTGGCATTTCATACCTTTCAGGAGGCGAACAGGGGTCGTTCGCGTTCGGCGTGCCGCTGTGCCAGCGTATCGAGCAGCGGGTCGGACAGGTCAGCGAGATCCTTGGCGGCTTCGGCGGCGGTGGTTTCGCAGAGTTCGGACAGCCGGAAGGTCACCGCCGCCACCTCTGCTGGGTCCAGCGCCAGCAGCCGCTGCGCGGCGGTAGCCGAGCCGGTCATCGTCGTGTACACGACATGCAGCGCGGTGTGTTCTGGTGCCAGGCCGCTCAGCGTACCGACACGACCGGCGACGACCGGCAGGTGCGGCCGCCGGCCCAGCACATCCCATTCGGCCGCGGGCCAGATCAGTCGCGCCAGGCGCACCAACCCCCGTCCCTGGCTGCGCGATGCGTATCGGGCCGCCGGTGCCGGGGTTCGCGCGTCGGTTTCGCGGTCGGCATCGGCGACGCCGAGATCGCCGCGATGCACTGCGGCGGCGACCGACGCGGCCACCAGCCCCTGGGTGCAGATGCGCCGTTTCAGAAACGCTTCCAGGCCGGCCAGGTTGGTCACGATCCCGCTGCTGACGGCTTCTTCGATGCCACCGGAATGCACGTGCGCGCCGGTGGGCAACCGCGAGTCGGCCAGCGCGAGAAGCGTTGCAAGAGAGTGCATTAGAACAAGAAATACCGCTGCGCCAGCGGAAGTTCGGTGGCCGGCTGCTGTTCCCACACCTGCCCGTCGATGCGCACGGTGAAGGTGTCGGGGTCGACTTCGATGCGCGGCAACGCGTCGTTGAGGGGCAGATCGGCCTTGCTGACGGCACGCACGTCGTTCACCGGAATCAGTGGCCGGTTGACCGCGAGCCGCTCGGCCAGCCGGTCCTCGATCGCTTGCGGTGCCACGAAATGCATCGAAGTGGCCGCCGCGGTGGCCGGCGCGGCGCCGAACATCGGGCGCGGCAACACCGGTTGCGGGGTTGGGATGGAAGCGTTCGCGTCGCCCATCGCGGCCCACGCGATCGCACCACCCTTGACCACGACATGCGGACGCACCCCGAAAAACGCCGGCTCCCATACCACCAGGTCGGCCAACTTACCTACTTCGACCGAACCGACCTGATGGTCCAGACCGTGCGCGATGGCCGGGCAGATCGTGTATTTCGCGATGTAGCGACGGACCCGGTTGTTGTCGGCGGTTCCGTCGCCCTCCAATGCGCCCCGACGTGCCTTCATGACATGCGCCGTCTGCCAGGTGCGCAGCACCACCTCTCCGACACGGCCCATGGCCTGCGAATCGCTGCCGATCATCGAGATTGCGCCCATGTCGTGCAGCAGGTCCTCGGCTGCGATGGTCGAGGGCCGAATCCGGCTCTCGGCGAACGCCAGATCCTCCGGTATCCGGGGGTTGAGGTGATGACACACCATCAACATGTCGAGGTGCTCGTCGAGGGTGTTGACCGTGTGTGGACGCGTCGGATTGGTGGAGCTGGGCAGCACATTCTGCTGCGCCGCGACGGTGATGATGTCCGGGGCATGGCCGCCACCGGCACCCTCGGTGTGGTAGGCGTGAATCGAGCGCCCGGCGATCGCGCGCAGGGTGTCCTCGACGAATCCCATCTCGTTGAGCGTGTCGGAGTGCAGCGCCACCTGCACCCCGGCGGCCTCGGCCACGGTGAGGCAACTGTTGATGGCAGCCGGTGTCGAGCCCCAATCCTCGTGCAGTTTGAAACCTGCTGCGCCAGCACGCAATTGCTCCCATAGCGCGTCGGCGTTCACGGTGTTGCCCTTGCCGAGCAACGCGAAGTTCACCGGCCAGCTGTCCAGCGACTCCAGCATCCTGGCCAGGTGCCACTCGCCCGGGCTGACGGTGGTGGCCTTGGTTCCCTCGGCGGGCCCGGTGCCGCCGCCGACAATTGTGGTGGTTCCCGCGCCGAGGGCTTCGGTGATGATCTGCGGACAGATCAGGTGCACGTGACAGTCGATGGTGCCCGCGGTGACGATTCGCCCGTTGCCGCTGATGATTTCGGTGGACGGTCCGACCACCAGGTCCCGATGCACCCCCGGCATGATGTCGGGGTTGCCGGCCTTCCCGATGCCCACGATGCGCCCATCGCGAATCCCGATGTCGGCCTTGATGATTCCCCAGTAGTCGATGATCACCGCGCCGGTGATAACGGTGTCGGGGGCCCCCTCGGCCCGAGTTGCCCTCCCCTGGCCCATCGATTCGCGCAGCACCTTGCCGCCGCCGAACACTGCCTCGTTGCCGGCCAATCCCGGTCCCCCGCTGCGGTCTTCGGTGACTTCCACCAGCAGGTTGGTGTCGGCCAGCCTGATCCGGTCCCCGGTGGTGGGCCCGAACAGTTGCGCGTAACGCTCTCTGGACAGGCCGGCCATCAGGGCCCCACCGGCCCGGGCGGATCGAGGGTCAATCCGTGTACCTCGCGGCGTCCGCCCAGTGGTACCAGCGCGACGGTCTGGGCAACTCCGGGCTCGAACCGAACCGCCGTGGCAGCGGGAATGTCGAGTCGGTAACCGCGCGCTGCCGCGCGGTCGAACGACAGTGCCGCGTTCGCCTGCGGCAGGTGCACATGACTGCCGACCTGCACCGGACGGTCTCCGGTGTTCACGATGCGCACCTGCAGTCGGCGCGCACCCGCGTTGATTTCGATATCGCCACTGCCGTAGAGGATTTCACCGGGGATCATGGCACCGGATGATGGACGGTCACCAGCTTGGTGCCGTCCGGAAACGTCGCCTCCGCCTGCACCTCGGTGAGCATTTCCGGCACTCCCTCCATCACGTCGTCGCGGCCGAGCACTTCGCAACCGCTGACCATCAGCTCGGCGACACTGCGTCCGTCGCGCGCGCCTTCCAGGATGTGGTCGGTGATGATCGCGACAGCCTCTGGATAGTTGAGCCGCAGGCCGCGGGCCCGGCGCCGGCGGGCCAGCTCGGCGGCATACGACAGCAGCAATCGCTCCTGTTCGTGCGGCGTCAGACGCATGGTTTGGGATCCTGCCACGCCCACTGCGGTGTCGGCACGCCGGACGGGCCGATGTCACTGCGCAGCATGACGGACGTCCTAAGGATATTCACAGCTGTCTTTAACCTTCCGAGAGGCCGAACCAGGGTTGCTGAGCCAGCACGACAGGTACGTTGAGCGTTGGCGAGCCACGGGGCCGCCCGGACGAGTTCGCCGTACCCGGCCAGCGACAAGACGGCGAGTGTGGATGTCTGGCGCGCCGGTTCACCCGGGAACGGGTCCTCAAACCTCTTTCTGCTTCGATCCCGGCCGCCGGGGCATCCTCCGCCGTGAATTGGTACTCGACGAGAGGAAGCATCGATGACAAACCCCTTCGCTGGGCAGGCTGACATTCCGAACCGGGAAGGTAGCTGGGCCCAGCAGGCCGAAGCGGAGCTGCCAACCCGCCGTCACCGTGAGGAAATCGAGCGTTGCATCTCCCACGGGCTCGAAGCCGCACCCACGATCAATGACCGCACGCTGTCGACCTTTTCCCGGGGTGAGCTACCGCACTTCGCCGGGGAACGCGGCACGTTTCTGAAATGCCCGTTCCTGGAAGACGTGAACGAGGTCGGCGACGCCGAGGTGGCGGTGTTCGGTGCGCCACTGGACGCAGGCACCACCTACCGGCCCGGTACCAGATTCGGCCCGATGGGGATCCGCCGCTCGACCAACCTGTTCGGCACCTACTGCTACGAACTCGGAGTCGACCTGCGCGAACAGCTCAACATCGTCGACATCGGCGACGTGGTGACCATTCCCGCGAACATTGAGAAGTCTTTCGACCAGATCAGCCAAGCCATGTCGCACGTGGTCTCGCAGGGCGTATTCCCGGTGATCCTCGGCGGCGACCACTCGATCGGATTCCCCACCGTCCGCGGCCTGGCTCCGCACATGGACGGCAACGTGGGCATCATCCACTTCGACCGGCACGTGGACACCCAGGAGACCGATCTCGACGAGCGGATGCACACGACCCCGTGGTTTCACGCGACCAACATCAAGAACGCGCCGGCCACCAACCTCGTGCAGATCGGCATCGGTGGCTGGCAAGCCCCCCGCGCGGGGGTGCAAGTCGGCCGACAGCGCGGTAGCACCGTCATCACCGTGGGGGACGTCGAACGGGTCGGCATAGAGAAGGTTGCCGAGATCGCGCTCGAAACGGCGTGGAAAGACGCCAAGGCGGTCTATCTGTCGTTCGACATCGATGTGATCGACGCCGGATTCGTGCCCGGCACCGGCTGGCCCGAGCCCGGCGGACTGTTGCCCCGCGAGGCACTCAACCTCATCAGGCTGATCTCTGAGCCCGGCTTGAACGGTATCGAGGTGGTGGAATGCTCGCCGCCCTACGACTGGGCAGAGCAGACAGCGCTGATGAGCAGCCGGGTCATCCTGGATAGTCTGGCGGTAATGGTGCGGGCCGGGAAACTCGGGAAGAAACCAGCCTCGCTCAAGCGGCATGCATGGGGCCCCTTCAACGACTGATCAATGCATCAGCCCTGGATCAACGGTGTACAGGCGATGAAGTTTCCATTCGGTGGCGTCGACCCGCTCAGACCGCTCAGACCGCGGGTGAGCTGGGTTGGCACCAAAACCCGTGCACCGCCGGGTTCTTTAGCGTCGATCACTTTGAATATGACTCGTTCCTCGTTCTATTGAAGAGCGTGGTTTAAGCTTGCTTGTAGTAATACTGGCAAATTAATCATCAATGCGAGGGCTTACCCAATTTTGCGGTTGGCCGGACGTGGCGCGGTTGCGCTGCGTGGGTCCCGTTGACCGCCGCCTCCGACGCAGGCCGGCGTTGCCGGATGGGGCGCCGGGCGTCATAATCATGTGTCACGCGCGCGAATTGCGCTGTACACAAACTTTTCTCGGTGAATCAGTTGCCAACGCGTTGGCGTACGGAGGGGCGTCAAATTGCGAGGGTGTCCCCGGCCGGCACTTTCGCATGCCTGGGGCGCAACGATGGCCCCGCAGCAGTCGTCCGGCAACCTCGGCGATTCATTGCCAGCAAATTCTCAGCAGTTAACCAGCGCTGTTACAGCCGCGCAGTTGACTATTAGCACGGTCCGGCGATTCGTACGTCGGTTGGGCGATCGGGACGCCCGCAGGGCCATGATGCGCGCGAAGCGCGATGATGCTCGGGGACAGAGCACATCGCGACACGCATCAAACCTGTTGGCGCCGTGGAGCGTTCGCGGAGGCGCCGGGCCGCCTGTTAGGGGGCTGCAGCGGTGGATTTTGCGGTATTGCCGCCGGAGATCAACTCCGGCCGGATGTATATGGGCCCGGGATCGGGGCCATTGGTGGCGGCTGCTGCTGCCTGGGAGGCGTTGGCGGCGGAGCTCAGCTCCACCGCGAGTTCCTATCGCGGGGTGATCGCCGAGCTGACCGGCGGACCGTGGGTGGGTCCGTCGTCGACGTCGATGACGGCCGCGGCGATTCCATATATGTCGTGGATAGATTCCACCGCGGCGCAGGCTGAGCAGACCGCCGGTCAGCTCGGGTCGGCCGCGGCGGCCTACGAAGCGGCGTTTGCGGCGACCGTGCCCCCCAGCGAGATCGAGGTCAATCGGGCACTGCTGGCAGCGTTGGTGGCCACCAACATCTTCGGCCAGAACACCCCGGCCATCACGGCCACCGAGGCCCAGTACGCCGAGATGTGGGCCCAGGATGCCGCGGCGATGTACGGCTACGCCGGTGCCTCAGCCGCCGCGACGACGTTGACGCCGTTCACCTCCCCCCCGCAGAGCACCAACCAGAATGGAACCGCCACTCAAGCCGCCGCGGTCGGCCAGGCCGCTGCCGCCCAAGGCGGCACCTCGCAGTCCACTCTGGCCCAGCTGGCCGCGGTGCCCAATCTGCTGCAAGGTCTGGCGTCCGGCGGGTCGTTCGACCCCATTACCTGGCTGCACAACTTTGCGACCAGCCCATTGGGCATGGCCATCAACAAATTCGGCTCTGATGCGGGCAACGTCGCCACCGAATTCAGTGGATTCGCCTTCGTGGCCTCGGGCATCACCCCCTTCTTCGTTTCGCTCTACCCACTGGCGCTGCCGCCGTCGGCCGCGGCCGTGGTGTCCGACGTCACGGGAGACGGGCTGGGCTCCGCCCTCGTCGGCTATGGCTCGGACAGCAGCGCCGGAGTCGCTGCCGGTGTGGGTGAGGCGGCGACGGTCGGTAAGTTGTCGGTGCCGCAGTCTTGGGTGTCGTCTCCGGCGATCCGGCTTGCCGCCACCGCATTGCCGGCCGGCGGCGGCGAGGCACTGCCGCAAACGGGAGCGGCTGGACCCGGCGGCCTTTACGGCATACCGCCGATGGGCAGCCTGGTCAACGCGCCACGAGGCGGCGAAACCCCGGCCCGGTCGCGCCCGCGCAGCAAGGTGCTGCCGCCATGGGCCGCCGGGGCGGAAGCCGACGAGCCGGCCCAGGTCCGGTTGCCGCAGCCGCAACGGGCGACCCAACATGTCGCCAGCGCGCTGAGCGAACGCGAACGCGATGAGTTGGCGGCGCTGCGCAAGGAGATCGCCGAGCTGGCCACGGAGCGCGACGCGGCAGCCCGCTTGATCAAGGAAGCGATGCTGTGAGCCTGGTCCTGGATTTTGCCGCACTGCCACCGGAGATCAACTCCGGCCGGATGTATATGGGTGCGGGGCCCGAGTCGATGGTCACCGCTGCTGCAGCGTGGGCCGGGTTGGCGGCGGAGTTGAAGTCGAGGGCGGCTTCGTTTTCCGCGGTGGTGGACGAGCTGACCGGCGGACCGTGGTTCGGCCCGTCGTCGATGTCGATGGCCGCAGCGGCGGTTCCCTATGTGTCGTGGATGAACACCACCGCAGCTCAGGCTGAGCAGACCGCTGGCCAGCTAGGTGCCGCGGTGGCGGCATACGAAGCGGCGTTCGCAGCGACCGTGTCGCCCGCCGAGATCGAGGTGAACCGGGCGCTGCTGGCATCCTTGGTGTCCACCAACCTGGTGGGGCAGAACACGCCCGCGATCGCGTCCACCGAGGCGCAGTACGCCCAGATGTGGGCCCAGGATGCCGTGGCGATGTATGCCTACGCGGGCGCCTCGTCAGCGGCAACCACACTGCAGGCCTTCACCTCTCCGCCGCAAACCACCGACCCCGCGGGGCCGGCCACGCAAGCCGCCGCCGTCAGTCAAGCCGCCTCAACCGGCACGACGCAGTCGACGTTGTCTCAACTGGCAGCGGTCCCGAACTTGCTGAGCCAACTTTCCACGGGCACGTTTCCGGGATCGGATGCGCTGCTTGCTTTCTTCAATAGCTACCCGGTCCAAGCGTTTGAACAGGTCAGCGAGGACACACTCGGTATCGGGATTTTTTCGTATGGAGTCAACTTCGCCATTTCCGGCGTATTGCTGACGGCCGCGCCGGCGATAGCGGTGGCGTTCAATCCGCTGGCCGATGCGCTCAGCGCGCCCGCGGCCGCGGCGGTCTCCGACGTGTCCGGTGACGGTCTGGGGAGCACCTTGGCGGGTAGCCCCGGGGGCGTGTCGGCGGGGCTGGGATCGGCGGCGACGGTGGGCAAGCTGTCGGTACCGCCGTCGTGGGGCACCTCCGGTAATGCACCGGCTATCCGGCTTGCCGCGACGGCGTTGCCGACTCCCGGCCTGGACGGCTCGCCCCAGGTGGGGCCGGCCGGCATAGCCGGTTACTACGGCGGTGTGCCGCCGCTGGGTGGTCCGTTGGCAAGTGTCGTCAACGCCCCACGGGGCGACCAGACGCGATCGCGCACCGGCTGGCGTCAACGGGTGATCCCCGCGATCGCGCGCGAGCCCGAGACTCAGCAGGACGACTGGGTGGACGGCGACGGCGCGGTCAGCGAACGCGATGAGCTCAATCAATTGCGCAAAGCGGCCGCCGACATAGCCCGTCAGCGCGATGTGCTCAAACGCACCGCGGCGACCCTGATTCAGGAGGCGGCCCATAAATAACAGCTTCCGTTGCCAATCGCTCTCCCCTATCGGCGGACGAGAAGCAGCGCAACAGCTTTCGAATTTTCGTTGATTGGAGGTCCATTCCGTGGTGTTTGCTGGGTCCAACAAGAGCTGGGATAGTGATGTGGCCGTCGACTCGATACCGATCGCGCCGGACATCCTTGATAACTATTCCCACCCGCCGCCGGATTCGAGCAGCGACCTAGCTGCCGACGACGATCAGGCCCAGCTCAAGGCGTTGGGATTCCAGTCCGAGTTCAGGCGGGACATGAGCCCGTGGGCCAATTTCTCGCTGGGGTTCACCTACCTCTCGCCGGTGGTTGGCATCTACACGGTTTTTGCGTTCGCGCTGGCCGCGGCCGGTCCGCCGATGATCTGGAGTCTGTTGATCGCGGGAGCGGGGCAGATGCTGGTTGCGCTGGTATTCAGCGAAGTGGTGGCGCAATTCCCGGTGGCCGGCGGCGTCTATCCCTGGGCGCGGCGACTGTGGGGCCGCAAATGGGCATGGATGACGGGGTGGGTCTACATGTTCTGCCTGTTAGCCCTGATCGCGGACGCGGCTTTCGGTGCCGGGCCGTACATGGCCGCCATGTTCGGCTTCGCGCCGTCGGTGCAGGCGAAAATCTATTGCGGTCTCGCGGTGTTGGCGTTGGCAACCGTGATCAATCTGACCGGTACCAAGATGCTGGGCTACTTCGCCATCTTCGGCTTTACCGCCGAACTCGTCGGCGCCCTGGTCGTAGGCACGTGGCTGCTGCTCACGCAGCGGCATCACGGGCTCGGTGTGCTCTTCAACAGCTTCGGCGCCCAAGGCGAACACAGCTTCCTGTATGCATTCTTGGCCGCAAGCCTGATCGCGCTTTACCAATTCTTCGGGTTCGAGGCCTGCGGCGACGTCGCCGAGGAAGTACCCAACCCGGGCAAGCAGATACCAAAAGCCATGCGCCGCACCATCTACATCGGCGGAGCCGCAGCGACGTTCGTCTGCCTCAGCCTGATCCTGTCGGTCGCCGACTTCGGCGCGGTGATCCGCGGCGAGGACACCAATCCCATCTCGACCGTTTTGACGAGAACGTTCGGCGACGTCGGATCCCGGATCGTGCTCGCCATCGTGCTGATTTCGTTCGTGTCGTGCGCCCTGAGCCTGCAAGCCGCCGCCAGCCGGCTCATCTACTCCTACGGCCGCGACGACATGATCGTCGGCTCGCGGCTACTGGCGAAATTCGACCACAAACGACATGTGCCGCCCTACGCCCTGCTGGCAGCGGTGATCGTGCCGGCGGCCTTGATCATCGGATCAATCATTTCCACCCACCCGCTGACCAAACTAATCAGCTTCGGCACGGTCGGGGTGTATATCGGGTTCCAGATGGTCGTGCTGGCCGCGCTGCGGGCCAGGGTGAAGGGCTGGGCACCGTCGGGTAAGTATCGGCTGGGCCGTTGGGGCATGCTCGTCAACATCGGCGCGCTGATCTATGGCGTCGCTGCGATCGTCAACATTTGCTGGCCGCGGACACCCGAGGCGCCCTGGTATGACAACTACGTCGTCTTGCTGATGTCGGGTCTCGTGGTGGGTCTGGGCCTGGTCTACCTGGTTACGACCCGCGCCCACACCAAAAGCAATGCGCCGCACGCTGACGCGATCCCGGTGGCCGATGCGGCTTAGCGCCTTATCGCCCCTAGAGATTCTGTAGCCGCACCTGACCGCGGGCCACCACCCGGTCGTCGTCGTCGGTGATCGTGACCAACCAGAGTTGCTGACGACGACCGCGGTGCACCGGTTCGGCCCGGCCGTACACCATTCCGGAGCTGATGGACCGCAGGAAGTCCGTGTTGTTGTTGACGCCGACCACTTCCCCGCCGCCGTTGGCGGCAAGCCAGGTGAAAGCGGCCACGCTGGCCATGCTCTCGATCATCGAGCAGTAGACGCCGCCATGCACGAGGCCCATCGGCTGCAACAGGTTCGGCTTGACCTCGAGCTGTGCGCGGGCACCGTCGGGGCTGAGTTCGGTGAACTGCAGGCCGAGCTGGGTATCGAACGGCGCGGTGAAATCCGGCGGGATGGGCGGCGTAAGCGCATCTGTTGAGTCCGGCGCGTCCGGCGTGGAGGCCACGTTCTCGTGTCTACACCATCGACGAATGTCCACAAACGGGCGAGCCCCGTGACGTGTCACGGGGCTCGCCGATCGAGTAGACCGGGGGTCGCTGCAGCCCTCAGGACTCTGCCGCGGTCATTGTTTCGCTCGACCGGATTCAGCATAGGCAAGGCTGCCCTAATTTCGCAAGCTTTGAGCGCGTAGCGTTGCGTTCGTGTCGTGCCGCGCGTTTCGTTTCGGCCGGCTGGGGATACGACGGTCGGTAGTAAGCCGGAGTACGCTTGTTTCAACCTTGATGGAGATGAACGAACTATGGCCAAGCTGACGCGGCTGGGGGATCTGGAACGCGCCGTGATGGATCACCTGTGGTCTACGGCGGAACCGCAAACCGTTCGCCAGGTCCACGAAGCCTTGTCGGCTCGGCGCGACCTCGCCTATACGACGGTGATGACCGTGTTGCAACGGCTGGCCAAGAAGAATCTGGTCTCCCAGCTTCGCGACGATAGGGCCCACCGCTATGCGCCCGTGCACGGCCGCGACGAGCTAGTTGCCGGGCTCATGGTCGATGCGTTGGACCAGGCCGAGGACTCCGGCGGCCGGCAGGCTGCGCTGGTGCATTTCGTCGAGCGGGTCGGGGCCGATGAGGCGGATGCTCTTCGCCGGGCCCTCGCCGAATTGGAAATCAGCCATCGCGATCCGCCATCTGCTGGCGCTCCAGCGGAGGGCTGAGGGAGACTGGCAGCGTGTCCGCGCTGGCCTTCACCATCCTCGCGGTGCTGCTGGCTGGTCCGACACCGGCCTTGTTGGCACGAGCGACGTGGCCGTTGCGCGCCCCGCGCGCCGCGATGGTGCTCTGGCAGGCCATAGCTCTGGCCGCCGCGCTCTCGGCTTTCAGCGCGGGCATCGCCATCGCCAGCCGGCTGCTCATGCCCGGGCCCGACGGGCGACCCACCGCCAGCATTATGGGTGCCGAAGGCCGGCTCGGTTGGCCGCTGTGGACGGCTTACCTCGCGGTGTTCGCGCTCACCGTGCTGGTCGGAGTGCGGCTGGTGGCCGCCGTGGTGCGGGGCGCCGTCGCCACGCGTCGGCGACGGGCTCACCACCGCATGGTGGTTGATCTGGTCGACGTCGGATGTGACGGTGCGCTCGCCCAGCCCTGTACGCGGACTCGTGATTTGCGCGTTCTGGACGTCCCGCAGCCACTCGCCTACTGCCTGCCGGGAGTGCGCAGCCGGGTCGTCGTCAGCGAAGGCGCGCTGAACACGCTCGACGACGCGGAGGTCGCCGCGATCCTTACCCACGAGCGTGCTCATCTGCGGGCCCGGCACGATCTGGTGCTCGAAGCATTCACCGCGGTGCATGCGGCGTTTCCCCGGGTGGTGCGCAGCGCCAACGCACTGGGCGCGGTACAGCTGCTCGTCGAGCTGTTGGCCGATGACGCCGCGGTTCGCGCGGCGGGTCGCACTCCCCTGGCTCGTGCATTGGTGGCCTGCGCATCGGGACGGGCGCCCAGGGGCGCGCTGGCCGCCAGTGGTTCCAGCACGGTACTGCGGGTGCGACGGCTATCCGGGCGCGGCAACAGCCTGCGGCTGTCGGTCGCTGCCTATCTGGCCGCGGCGGCCGTGCTGGTGGTGCCGACGATTGCGCTGGCCGTACCGTGGCTCACAGAACTGCACCGGCTGATCGCCCTATAGCGCCTGGCGAAACACCTTGGAGGGCCACAGGTCCGGTGTGCCACAGTGTGTCCGAAGCGTTTGTCGCAGATTCCCGACCTGACAGGCCCAACGGAGAGGCGAAGACATGAGTGCCCCGGCTGCACAGGAATCGAACACCGCCACCGCGCAGATCGGCGTGACCGGCCTGGCGGTGATGGGTTCGAACATCGCCCGCAACTTCGCCCGGCACGGCTACACCGTCGCGCTGCACAACCGGTCCATCGCCAAGACCGATGCGCTTCTCAAAGAGCACGGTGACGAGGGCAAGTTCGTCCGGTCGGAGACCATCGCGGAGTTTCTGGGTGCGCTGGAAAAGCCGCGGCGCGTTCTGATCATGGTCAAGGCCGGCGATCCCACCGACGCGGTCATCAATGAGCTCGCCGACGCCATGGAAGAAGGCGACATCATCATCGACGGCGGCAACGCGCTCTACACCGACACCATTCGCCGGGAGAAGGCGATGCGTGAGCGGGGGCTGCACTTCGTGGGCGCCGGTATTTCCGGCGGCGAGGAGGGCGCGCTGAACGGACCGTCGATCATGCCCGGCGGTCCCGCTGCGTCATACGAGTCACTGGGTCCGCTACTCGAGGAGATCTCCGCGCATGTCGACGGGGTGCCGTGCTGCACCCACATCGGACCCGACGGCGCCGGCCATTTCGTCAAGATGGTGCACAACGGCATCGAGTACTCCGACATGCAACTCATCGGCGAGGCATACCAGTTGTTGCGCGACGCCCTGGGTAAGACCGCTGACCAGATTGCCGACGTGTTCGAGGAGTGGAACAAGGGCGACCTGGACAGCTTCCTGGTCGAGATCACCGCACAGGTGCTGCGCCAAACCGACGCCAGAACCGGTAAGCCGCTCGTCGACGTCATTCTCGATGAGGCCGAGCAGAAGGGCACCGGCCGCTGGACGGTGAAGTCCGCGCTGGACCTTGGCGTGCCGGTCACCGGGATCGCCGAGGCGGTGTTCGCCCGGGCCTTGTCGGGCTCGGTGGCCCAGCGCAAGGCCACCACCGGGCTGGCTTCCGGCGAGTTGGGCGAAAACCCCAGTGACGCAAATCAATTCGTCGAGGACGTCCGTCAGGCCCTGTACGCGTCGAAGATCATCGCCTACGCCCAGGGCTTCAACCAGATTCAGGCCGGCAGCGCTGAATACGACTGGAGCATCACGCCGGGCGACTTGGCGACGATCTGGCGCGGCGGGTGCATCATCCGGGCGAAGTTCCTCAACCGAATCAAGGACGCGTTCGACGAGGACCCCGACTTGCCGACCCTGATCGTCGCACCCTATTTCCGCAGCGCGATCGAGGCCGCGATCGACGGCTGGCGTCGCGTGGTGGTGACCGCCACGCAATTGGGTATCCCGATTCCGGGGTTCTCTTCGGCCCTGTCCTACTACGACGCGTTGCGCACCGAGCGGCTGCCCGCCGCGCTGACGCAGGGGTTGCGTGACCTGTTCGGCGCGCACACCTACGGGCGCATCGACGACGAGCCGGACAAGCGCTTCCACACGCTGTGGAGCGGCGACCGCAGCGAAGTGCCGATCTAAGGATTGCGATGAGGTTTCTGGATGGGCACCGCCCCGGGTACGACCTGACCTACAGCGACGTGTTCATCGTGCCGAACCGCTCGGATGTGGCATCGCGCTTTGACGTCGACTTGTCCACCGGCGACGGCTCGGGCACCACTATTCCGGTGGTGGTGGCCAACATGACCGCGGTAGCCGGGCGGCGGATGGCCGAAACGATCGCGCGCCGCGGCGGCATCGTCATCCTGCCCCAGGACCTTCCCATTCCTGCGGTGCAGCAGACGGTCGAGTTCGTCAAGAGCCGGGACCTCGTGCTCGATACGCCGGTCACGCTGGCGCCCGACGATTCGGTGTCCGACGCGATGGCTCTGATCCACAAGCGCGCGCACGGGGCTGCCGTAGTGGTCTTCGAGGGACGTCCGATCGGTTTGGTGCGGGAATCGTCGTACGTGGGAGTCGACCGCTTCACCCGGGTCCGCGACATCGCGGTGACCGACTTCGTGACCGCCCCGATGGGCACCGATCCGCGCAAGATCTTCGATCTGCTCGAGCACACCCCGATTGACGTCGCGGTGCTGACCACCGCGGATGGAACCCTGGCCGGAGTGCTGACCCGCACAGGTGCCGTTCGGGCCGGCATTTACACCCCGGCCACCGACAGCGCCGGCCGGCTGCGGGTAGGCGCTGCCGTCGGCATCAATGGCGACGTGGGCGCCAAGGCACGCGGCCTCGTCGAAGCCGGCGTCGACCTCCTGGTTATCGACACCGCACACGGGCATCAGGTCAAGACGCTCGATGCGATCAGCGCGGTCGCGGCCCTGGACCTGGGTGTGCCGCTGGTGGCCGGAAATGTGGTGTCGGCGGAGGGAACTCGGGATCTGCTGGACGCCGGTGCGAGCATCGTCAAGGTCGGTGTCGGGCCCGGCGCGATGTGCACCACCCGGATGATGACCGGTGTCGGCCGCCCACAATTCTCCGCTGTGCTGGAATGCGCGGCCGCAGCACGAGAACTCGGTGGTCATGTGTGGGCCGACGGCGGCATCCGGCATCCGCGCGACGTGGCGCTGGCGCTCACCGCGGGCGCGTCGAACGTGATGATCGGATCATGGTTCGCCGGCACCTACGAGTCGCCCGGTGACCTCATGCGCGACCGTGACGATCAGCCGTTCAAGGAGAGCTACGGTATGGCCTCCAAGCGCGCGGTGGTCGCCCGAAGCGGCGCCGACAGCCCCTTCGACCGGGCGCGCAAGGCATTGTTCGAGGAAGGTATCTCGACATCGAGGATGGGCCTTGACCCCGATCGGGGCGGGGTGGAAGACCTGCTCGACCACATCACCTCCGGCGTACGCAGCACCTGCACCTATGTCGGTGCCTCGAACCTGGAAGAGCTGCATGAGCGTGCCGTGATCGGTGTGCAGTCGGCGGCCGGCTTCGCCGAGGGGCATCCCCTGCCCACCGGCTGGTGACTCCGTCCCGGCCCGCATGGCCAGAGGTTGGCTACCATGTGAACTTCAAACCCGCAGCAACTAGCTGCGCGGCAGTGAGGGAAAGGGATGACGTGCCGCAGGCACCCGTCGAGGCCCCTGGCCGGGCGGGCCTCCGGGATGAGCGGGCCGCACCGACCAGACTGCACGCCGCGGCACCACGACAGCCGGCTCACCGATGAACTCCCTCGTCAGCGTTCTGGCCATTCTCGTGCTCACCGCCGGCACCGCGGTGTTCGTCGCGGCCGAATTCTCGCTGACCGCGCTGGACCGCAGCACGGTTGAGGCCAATGCGCGCAGCGGCTCGGGCCGCGACCGGTTCATCCGTCGGGCGCATCACAGGTTGTCGTTTCACCTCTCCGGTGCGCAGTTGGGTATCTCGATCACGACTCTGGCAATCGGCTATCTGACCGAACCGCTGGTGGCCAACCTGCCGCATCCCTGGTTGGACGCCATGGGGATATCAGACAAGATGGCCGACACCATTACGGCCTTTTTGGCGCTGCTCGTCGTGACGTCGGTGTCGATGGTGTTCGGTGAACTCGTTCCCAAGTACCTGGCGGTGGCGCGTCCGCTGCCGACGGCGCGCGCGGTCGTGCTCCCGCAGTGGTTGTTTTCGGTGCTGTTGACCCCGGCCATCCGACTGACCAACGGGGCGGCGAACTGGATCGTGCGCCAATTCGGCATCGAGCCGGCAGAGGAGCTGCGGTCGGCCCGGACGCCGCAGGAACTGGTTTCCCTGGTGCGCAGCTCGGCGCGCAGCGGGTCGCTAGACGACGCCACCGCGTCGCTGATGCACCGCTCACTGCAGTTCGGCACGCTGACGGCCGAGGAACTGATGACCCCGCGGTCCAAGATCGTGGCGCTGCAGACCGACGACACCATCGCCGACCTCGTTGCCGCCGTCGCCGCAACCGGATTCTCCCGGTTCCCACTGGTCCAGGGTGACCTCGACGAAACCGTCGGCATCGTGCACGTCAAGCAGGTATTCGAAGTCCCGCCCGCGGCTCGTGCGCATACCTTGTTGACCACCGTGGCCAAGCCCGTCGCGGTGGTGCCGTCGACCCTGGACGGCGACGCGGTGCTGGCACAACTGCGCTCCAATGCGCTGCACACCGCGATGGTGGTCGACGAGTACGGGGGAACGGCGGGCATGGTTACCGTCGAGGACCTGATCGAGGAAATCGTGGGCGACGTCCGCGACGAACACGACGATGCCACACCGGACGTGGTCGCCGGAGAAACCGGGTGGCGGGTATCGGGCCTGCTGCGCATCGACGAGGTGGCTTCGGCCACCGGCTACCGAGCCCCGGAGGGACCCTACGAGACGATCGGCGGCCTGGTGCTGCGTGAACTCGGTCACATCCCGGTGGCCGGCGAAACGGTCCACGTGACGGCGTTGGATCAGGACGGCCTGCCGGATGACTCGCTGCGCTGGCTGGCCACGGTGGTTCAAATGGACGGCCGCCGGATAGACCTGCTGGAGCTGACCGACCTCACCGGTCAACCAAGACGTGCGGGCGCAGAACGGGACACCGAATGAATCCCATGTTGGCAATCGCGCTGGCGATCCTGCTGATCGCCATCAACGCGTTCTTCGTCGGAGCCGAATTCGCGCTGATCTCGGCCCGGCGGGACCGCCTGGAAGCGCTGGCCGAGCAGGGCCGCGCCAGCGCGGTCACGGTGATCCGGGCCGGTGAGCAGCTCCCGGCGATGCTGGCGGGCGCTCAGCTGGGCGTCACGGTGTCGTCGCTGTTGCTCGGGCGCATCGGCGAACCCGCCGTCGCCGAGCTGCTGCATTCATCGCTGGGGTTCACCGGCATCCATCCGGCGTTGCTGCATACGCTGTCGTTCGTCATCGCGCTGGCCATTGTGGTGACGCTGCACGTGCTGCTGGGCGAGATGGTGCCCAAGAACATCGCACTGGCCGGCCCGGAGCGCACCGCGATGCTGCTGGTGCCCCCCTACCTGCTCTACGTGCGCGCCGCGCGCCCCTTCATCGTCCTGTACAACAAGTGTGCCAACGCGATTCTGCGAGGGCTGGGCGTCGAACCCAAAGACGAACTCGACATCACCGTCTCCACCGTGGAGCTCAGCGAGATGATCGCGGAATCGCTGTCCGAGGGTCTGCTGGATCGCGAGGAGCACACCCGGCTCACCCGCGCTTTGCGGGTCCGCACCCGGGTGGTCGGCGATGTTGCCGTGCCGCTGTCCAATATTCGCGCGATCCCGGTTGCCGCGGCGGGCTCCGGTCCCACCGTCGGTGCGGTCGAAGAGGCCCTGGCTCAGACGGGTTACTCCCGCTTTCCGGTGCTTGACCGCAATGGCAACTACATCGGATACCTGCACATCAAAGACATGCTGACGCTGGCCGACGATCCCAAGACCGTCATCGATCTGGCTCTGGTGCGTCCGCTTCCGCTGGTGCCGAGATCGCTGGGGCTGCCCGAGGCGATGTCGCATCTGCGCCGCAGCAACAGCCATCTGGCCTTGGTGACGGCCGACACTGCCGAAGGCGGTGCCGTGGTTGCCATGGTTGCGCTCGAGGATCTGGTGGAAGACTTGGTGGGAACCATGCGGGACGCGCCACCGCACGATTGACCGGCGCGGTGCCCGGCGTCGGTGTACGGAACCCGTATGATCTGAGCGCGACCCGCGTTGCCAGGAAGCAATTCGCGGGACCATCAGGAAGCCACGGACCAAGCTGTCAGCGCGGCGTGACCTGCTGTTGCGGTCGGCCGGGATACGCTCGTGCGGCTGCAGGTCGGTAGGCTGACGCAGTAGCCAGTGCAGGGCCGGTGTGGCCATTACGGAGGAGAACCATGACTGATCGCGTGTCGGCGGGCAACTTGCGCGTCGCTCGGGTGCTCTACGATTTCGTGACCAACGAGGCCCTTCCTGGCACTGACATCGACCCGGACAGCTTCTGGGCGGGTGTTGACAAGGTCGTCACCGACCTCACACCGCAAAACCAGGCCCTGCTGAACACCCGTGACGAACTGCAGGCGCAGATCGACAAATGGCACCGGCACCGGGTCCTCGAGCCGCTCGACATCGACGCGTACCGTCAGTTCCTCACCGAGATCGGCTACCTTCAGCCCGAACCCGACGACTTCACCATCACCACGTCCGGGGTCGACGACGAGATCACCACCACCGCCGGCCCGCAGCTGGTGGTGCCCGTCCTCAACGCCCGGTTCGCACTCAACGCCGCCAACGCCCGCTGGGGCTCCCTTTACGACGCCCTCTACGGGACCGACGTCATCCCCGAAGACGACGGTGCGGAAAAAGGCAGCGGCTACAACAAGGTTCGCGGTGACAAGGTCATCGCCTACGCGCGCAAGTTCCTAGACGACAGCGCGCCGCTGGCGTCGGGCTCCTACACCAATGCCACCGGGTTCCAGGTGGCCGACGGCCACCTGCTGGTCACCCTGGCAGAGGGATCCACCGGCCTGGCTGACGCGGGCCAGTTCGCCGGCTACACCGGCGAGGCCGAGTCGCCGGCATCGGTATTGCTGGTCAACCACGGTTTGCACATCGAGATCCTGATCGACCCGGAATCACCGATCGGCAAGACCGACGCCGCTGGTGTCAAGGACGTGATCCTGGAATCGGCGATCACCACGATCATGGACTTCGAGGACTCCGTCACCGCGGTCGATGCATACGACAAGGTGCTCGGCTACCGCAACTGGCTCGGCCTGAACAAAGGTGACCTGGCCGAGGAAGTCCTCAAGGATGGCAAGACGTTCACCCGGGTGCTCAACCAGGACCGCACTTACACGAAGCCGGATGGCGGCGAACTTACCCTGCCCGGCCGCAGCCTGCTGTTCGTGCGCAACGTCGGGCACCTGATGACCAACGACGCGATCTTGGTAGCCGGGGACCAAGGAGAAGAAAGAGAAGTGTTCGAGGGCATCATGGACGCCCTGTTCACCGGCGTGACAGCCATCCACGGACTCAAGACCGGCGAAACCAACGGGCCCCTGACCAACAGCCGCACCGGTTCCATCTACATCGTCAAGCCCAAAATGCACGGCCCGGCCGAGGTCGCCTTCACCTGCGAGCTGTTCAGCCGCGTCGAAGACGTACTCGGCTTGCCGCAGGGCACACTCAAAGTCGGCATCATGGACGAGGAGCGGCGTACGACGGTCAATTTGAAGGCGTGCATCAAGGCGGCCGCCGACCGGGTGGTGTTCATCAACACCGGCTTCCTGGACCGCACCGGCGACGAGATCCACACCTCGATGGAAGCCGGCCCGATGATCCGCAAGGGCGCGATGAAAAACACCACCTGGATCAAGGCCTACGAGGACGCCAATGTCGACACCGGCCTGGCCGCTGGCTTCAGAGGCAAGGCGCAGATCGGCAAGGGCATGTGGGCGATGACCGAGCTGATGGCCGACATGGTCGAGCAGAAGATCGGCCAGCCCAAGGCCGGCGCCACCACCGCATGGGTGCCCTCGCCGACGGCGGCCACCCTGCACGCGATGCATTACCACCAGGTTGATGTGGGCACTGTGCAGGAGGAGCTGGCCGGCAAGAAGCGCACCACCATCGAGGAGCTGCTGACCATTCCGCTGGCCAAGGAGCTGGCCTGGGCGCCCGAGGAGATCCGCGAGGAGGTCGACAACAACTGTCAGTCCATCCTCGGCTACGTGGTGCGCTGGGTGGAGCAGGGCGTCGGCTGCTCGAAGGTGCCCGACATCCACAACACCGCGCTCATGGAGGACCGCGCCACCCTGCGCATCTCGAGTCAGTTGCTGGCCAACTGGTTGCGCCACGGTGTGATCACCAGCGAGGACGTCCGAGCCAGCCTGGAGCGGATGGCGCCGTTCGTGGACAAGCAGAACGCCGGGGATGCGGCCTATCGCCCGATGGCGCCCAACTTCGACGACAGCATCGCGTTCCTGGCCGCCCAGGAGCTGATCCTGTCCGGCGGCCAGCAGCCCAACGGTTACACCGAGCCGATCCTGCATCGCCGCCGGCGCGAATTCAAGGCTCGCGCCGGTGACTGATTTCTGCTCGACATGCGCCAACCTGCAGCGGATGTCTAAGAGAGGACGCATACGCCGGTATGGGTAGGCACAGCAAGCCCGACCCCGAAGATTCAGGCCCCGATTCAGGCCCAGAGTCGTCTGACGCGCACTCGGCCGAACATCAGGACCCGGGCGACGAGATAGCTGGCCATCCCGGCGGTGGCGATCCGGACGGTTTCGACTATCCCGAGAGCTTCGATGAGCCGTCGGCCGCCGATTTTCCGGGCAGCTTCGCTTACTCGGCGGGCGAAGAAGGTCGGTTCCCGGACGAGGAGCATGACGAGGGTCATTACGCCGACGAGCACCGCTACCCCACCGCCGGCGTCTACTCGGTGGCCGGTGACGACGAATATCCCGATTTCGGCCCGCGTCCGGAAGGTGCGGAGCCGGCGGGCCCCGAGCCGTTGGCGGCCACACCGCCGCCGCTGTTCCGCGCCGGCCACCGCGGACTTGGCGAGTGGCAAGGCGGCCACCGAAGCACTGGCAAGCGGCGGGGAGTCAGCATCGGCGTGATCGTGGCGCTCGTCGCGGTCGTCGTGGTGGTGGCCGGGGTGATTCTGTGGGGCTTTTTCAGCGACGCGTTGTCGCACCGCTCACAGACGGCAGCCGCGCGCTGCGTGGGCGGCAAGGACAGCGTCGCGGTCATCGCCGATCCCACCATCGCCGACCAGGTGAAGACTCTCGCCGACGGCTATAACGCCTCAGCCGGGCCGATCGGTGACCGCTGTGTGACGGTCACCGTCAAACCGTCCGGCTCGGATGCCGTCATCGCGGGCTTCATCGGCAAGTGGCCCGCCGAATTGGGTGGTCAACCGGGGCTGTGGATTCCGGGCAGCTCGATCTCGGCGGCGCGGCTGGCCGGGGCGGCCGGTCAGAAGACCATCAGCGATAGCCGTTCGCTGGTGACCTCGCCCGTCCTGGTCGCCATCCGACCCGAATTCCAGCCGGCGCTGTCCAAGCAGAACTGGGCAGCACTGCCCGGACTGCAGACAAACCCCAATTCGCTGGCGGGATTGAACCTGCCCAGCTGGGGATCATTGCGGATGTCGCTGCCGATTGCCGGCAACGGCGATGCCACCTTCCTGGCCGGTGAGGCGATCGCGGCGGCCTCGGCGCCGCCTGGCACGCCGCCCACCGCCGGCAGTGCCGCGGTGCGCACGTTGATGGGCGGGCAACCCAAGCTGACCGACGACTCACTGGCCGAGGCGATGAATGCCCTGGTAAAGCCCGGCGATCCGGCTGCCGCACCCGTGCACGCGGTGGTCACCACCGAACAGCAGCTATTCCAGCGCGGCCAATCGATGCCGGATGCCAAGAGCAAGCTGGCATTTTGGTTGCCGCCCGGACCGGTCGCGCTGGCTGACTATCCGACCGTGCTGCTCAGTGGTTCCTGGCTGTCACAAGAACAGACCACAGCTGCCAGCGCATTCGCTAGGTACATGCACAAGCCCGAGCAATTGACCAAGCTGGCTAAAGCAGGCTTTCGCGTCAACGACGTCAAGCCGCCGAGCAGCCCAGTGACCAGCTTCGCGGCGCTGCCTGCCACCTTGTCCGTCGGTGACGACGCCATGCGCGCCACTCTGGCCGACACCATGGCCACACCGTCGACCGGTCTCGCCGCGACGATCATGCTCGACCAGTCGTTGCCCACGGACGACGGCGGCAAGACCCGGCTGGCCAATGTGGTTGCAGCACTTGATAATCGGATCAAGGCGCTACCGCCAACCGCGGTCATCGGGTTGTGGACGTTCGACGGTCACGAGGGCAGGTCCGAGGTGGCGGCCGGACCGCTGGCCGACCAGGTCAACGGTCAGTCGCGTACCGCGGCGCTGACCGCCGCACTGGACAAGCAGTATTCGTCGGGCGGGGGTGCGGTGTCGTTCACTACGCTGCGCATGATCTACCAGGAGATGCAGGCCAATTATCGTTCCGGCCAAGCGAATTCGATTCTGGTGATCACCGGAGGGCCACACACCGACCAGAGCCTGGACGGCAACGGGCTGCAGGATTTCATTCGCACCAGTGCGGACCCGGCCAAGCCGGTCGCGGTCAACGTGATCGACTTCGGTGACGACCCGGACCGGGCCACCTGGGAAGCCGTTGCACGGCTCAGCGGCGGCGGCTACCAGAACCTGCCGACGTCGGCCACTCCGGACCTGGCGACGGCGGTCAATACCTTCTTGGGCTAATCGGCCTGGTTACCCGATGAGCAGACACACCGGCTCAGATGCGGCCTGGTACACCAGCCAGGACGCACCGCCCGCGTACCAGGGCATGCGGTATTCGTCCTGTTACGTGACGATGCGCGACGGAGTGCGGCTCGCAATCGACCTGTACCTGCCCGCGGGACTGACCAGTGGGGTACGGCTGCCGGCGATTCTGCACCAAACCCGCTACTACCGCTCCATGGAGTTGCGTCGGCCGTTGCGAATGTTGCTGCGGGGCAAGCCGTTTCAGCACATTGGCGCCGATAAACAGCGCCGCAGACGGTTCGTGGCGGCCGGGTACGCCTGGATCGACGTAGACGTGCGCGGCGCGGGCGCGTCGTATGGGTCCCGCGCCTGCGAATGGTCTCCCGACGAGATCCGGGATGGTGCCGAGATTGTCGACTGGATCGTGCGCCAGCCGTGGTGCAACGGAAAGGTCGCGGCCCTGGGAAATTCGTACGACGGCACTTCGGCGGAATTTCTGCTGGTCAACCGCCACCCCGCGGTCCGGGTGATCGCACCGTGCTTCTCGCTCTTCGACATCTACACCGACATCGCGTTTCCGGGTGGCATTCACGCCGCCTGGTTCACCGAAACGTGGGGACGCTACAACGACGCTCTCGACCGCAATGCCCTGTACGAAATGCTTTGGTGGGCAAGGCTTCCGCTGATCGGCCCGCAGCCGGTGCAAGACGACCACGACAGCGCACTGCGCGACGGGGCCATCGCCGCCCATCGCGCCAACTACGACGTCCATCAGTTCGCGGCTTCGCTGACATTCCGTGACGACGTCGCCCCGTCGGACCCATTTCATGGCCAGGCCGGCACCCGCGCCGAGCCGATCGGTACACCCATCGACCCGGTTGGCAGCATCGATCTGATCAGCCCGCACAACTATTGGCATGACGTCGAGGCGTCCGGGGCCGCCATCTACAGCTACAGCGGATGGTTCGACGGAGGCTACGGACATTCGGCGATCAAGCGGTTTCTGACCGTCTCCACCCCGGGCAGCCGCCTGGTCCTGGGACCGTGGAACCACACCGCCGGCTGGCGGGTCGATCCGTGGCACGGGCTGAGCCGGCCAGAGTTCGATCACGACCGCGAGCTGCTGCGGTTCGTCGACCATCACCTCAAAGGCGTCGAGACAGGCATCGACGCCGAGCCGCCGGTACATTACTTCACTATGGGCGAAGACCGCTGGAAGACGGCCGAGACGTGGCCCCCGCCCGCGGACAGGCACAGCTACTACCTCGCCGCCCAGCGACAGCTCAGCCTGCACCCGTCCGACTCCGACAGTGGCGCAGACGAATACGTGGTGGACCCGACGGCCGGAACCGGCGAACACTCCCGTTGGCATGCCCAGGTGGGAATCGGTGGACATGTGCGCTACCCGGACCGCAACGTCCAGGACGCCAAGCTGCTCAGCTACACCTCCGCTGCGCTGGAGCGTCCCCTCGAGGTGACCGGTCATCCGATGGTCACGCTGTTCGTCACCTCCAGCGCCGGCGACGGCACTTTCTTCGTCTATCTGGAGGATGTCGATCCGCAGGGCCGGGTTACCTACCTCACCGAGGGGCAGTTGCGCGCCATCCACCGCCGGCTCAGCGGCTCGCCGTCGCCGTACCGTCAGGCCGTCCCCTACCGCACCTTCAAGCGCGCCGACGCGCAGCCCCTGGTCGCCGGCGAGATCGCTGAGCTGACTTTCGACCTGCTGCCGACGTCGTACCTCTTCCAGCCGGGACACCGCATCCGCCTGGCCATCGCCGGCGCCGACGCGAGCCACTTCGCGATCCTTCCCGGCGGAGCGCCAACCGTGCACGTGCACCGCAGCCGGCTGCATGGGTCCCGCCTCGACCTGCCAGTCGTACAGTCCTAGTAATGACGGTCGATTTCACCCCCGATCCCCAGCTGTATCCGTTCCAGTCGCGCTGGTTCGACAGCACGGCCGGGCGTATCCACTACATCGACGAGGGAGCCGGTCCGCCCATCCTGTTCTGGCACGGCAATCCGACGTGGAGCTTCCTGTACCGCGACATCATCAAGGTGCTGCGCGAGCACTTCCGTTGTATCGCACCGGATTACCTCGGGTTCGGGCTTTCCGATCGTCCCTCTGGCTTCGGTTACACCATCTCCGAACATGCGCGGGTGCTCGGCGAGTTCGTCGACCACTTGAGCGCTGACGAGGGCCTCGACGGATATCTGACGATGGGCCAGGACTGGGGTGGGCCGATCAGCATGGCCGTCGCGGTCGAGCGCGCCGAACAAGTGCGCGGGATTGTGTTGGGCAACACCTGGTTCTGGCCAACGGACACGCTGACCACGAAGATCTTCAGCAGGGTCATGTCCAGTCCGCCGATGCAACACGCGATCCTGCAACGCAACTTCTTCGTCGAGCGACTGATACCCGCCGGCACCGAACGCCGGCCGAGTGACGCCGTGATGGGGCATTACCGCGGCGTGCAGCCCGATCCGGCGGCGCGGGCGGGCGTCGCCCGGATGCCCAAGGAGATATTGGCCGCCCGGCCGTTGCTGGAGAGGCTGGCCGACGAAGTGCCCGCCAAGCTGGGCGCCAAGCCGGCCCTGTTCATCTGGGGCATGAAGGACTTCGCCTTCCGTCCGGGGCCCTCCCTGCCGCGGATGCGGGCCACCTTTCCCGATCACGTCGTTGTCGAGCTGCCCACGGCCAAGCACTTCATCCAGGAGGATGCACCCGACCGGATCGCCGCGGCGATCATGGAACGGTTCGGCTGAGAATCAGGCCGCCTCAGACAAATGCCTCCACCGGCGGGCACGAGCACACCAAATTACGGTCGCCGTAGGCGCCGTCGATGCGCCGCACCGGCGGCCAGACCTTGGGCCGGAAAGCCTTGCCCAGCGGGTAGGCGGCTTCTTCCCGCGTGTACGGGTGATCCCAGTCGGATACCAGCAGGCACTCTGCGGTGTGCGGCGCGCCGGTCAGCGGATTGTCGTCGGCCGGCCACTGCCCGGCACCTACTCGGTCGATCTCGCCGCGGATGCCGATCATGGCTTCGCAGAACGCGTCCACCTCGGCCAGACTCTCACTTTCGGTGGGCTCCACCATGAGCGTGCCGGCCACCGGGAAGCTCATGGTCGGAGCATGAAATCCGTAGTCCGCCAAGCGTTTTGCAACATCGTCGACGGTGACGCCGGTCGCTTTGGTGATGCCACGCAAGTCGAGGATGCACTCGTGGGCCACCATGCCGTTCTCGCCGGTGTACAACACCGGGAAGTACTCGTCGAGGCGGCGGGCGATGTAGTTGGCCGAGGTGATCGCGGTCAGCGATGCCGCACGCAGGCCTTCGGCGCCCATCATCCTGATGTAGGCCCAGGTGATCGGCAGGATCGAGGCGGACCCGTAGGGCGCCGACGACACCGGATGTCCGCCGGGTAATTCCTGGGCGAACGGGTGGCCCGGCAGGAACTGGGCCAGGTGGGAGCGTACCGCTACCGGCCCGACGCCGGGGCCGCCGCCGCCGTGCGGAATGCAGAATGTCTTGTGCAGGTTCAGGTGGCTGACGTCGCCGCCGAACTTGCCCGGCCGCGCCAGGCCGACCAGCGCGTTGAGGTTGGCGCCGTCCACGTAGACCTGGCCGCCGGCGTCGTGCACGGCCGCGCAGATCTCGGCGATGTCGTGCTCGTAGACGCCGTGGGTGGACGGGTAGGTAATCATCAGCGCCGACAGCCGGTCGGCATGGTCGTTGACCTTGGCGCGCAGATCGTCGAGGTCGACGTCGCCGTTGTCGTGGCAGCCGACCACCACCACTCGCATCCCGGCCAGCGCGGCCGATGCGGCGTTGGTGCCGTGCGCACTGGATGGAATCAGGCAGATGTCGCGGTGCGGCTCACCCCGGCTGGCGTGATAGTCGTGAATCGCGAGCAGGCCGGCGTACTCCCCCTGTGAACCCGCGTTGGGCTGCAGCGAAACAGCGTCGTAGCCGGTGATCGCCACCAGCCAGTCCTCCAGATCGGCAATGAGCCGGCGCAGCCCGGGAGTGTCACTTACCGGGGCAAACGGGTGCTGACGGCTGAACTCCGGCCAGGTGATGGACTCCATCTCCGCGGCGGCGTTGAGCTTCATCGTGCACGAACCGAGCGGAATCATGCTGCGGTCCAACGCAATATCCTTGTCCGCCAGCGCACGCAGGTGGCGCATCATCGACGTCTCGGTGCGATATCGGGTGAACGCCGGGTGGGTCAGGAATTCCGAAGTGCGCGTGGCGATCTCGGTGTTGGCCGGCGTCCCGGCGGCCACTACCCCGAAGGCACCCAGGACGGTTGCCACGTGGGCGTCGGTGGTGGCTTCGTCGCAGGCCACCGACACGTGGTCGGCGTCGACGCGCCACAGGTTGATTCCATTGGCTTTGGCGGCAGCCACCACCTCGTCGGCGCGCCCGGGCACCCGGGCCAGCACTGTGTCGAAGTAGGTGTCGTGCACCAGCGCGTCACCCAGTGCTCCCGCGATCGTTTCGGCGTGCGCATGCACCCGCCGGGCGATGCCGGTCAGCCCGTCGGCGCCGTGGTAGCTGGCGTACATGGCGGCCATCACCGCCAACAGCACCTGCGCGGTGCAGATGTTGCTGGTGGCCTTGTCTCGGCGGATGTGCTGCTCGCGGGTCTGCAGAGCCAGCCGGTAGGCCGGTGCCCCGTCGGCGTCTAGCGACACCCCGACGAGCCGGCCGGGCAGCTGACGGGCATGCTTGGCGTGCACCGCCAGGTAGCCGGCGTGTGGACCGCCGAATCCCATTGGCACACCGAATCGTTGGGTGGTACCGAACGCGACGTCGGCCCCGATCTCGCCGGGCGCAGTGATGAGTGTGCACGCCAGCAGGTCGGCGCCGATGGCCACCAGAGCGCCGCGCTCGTGAGCCTGCTGCACCAGCGCGCCCCAGTCGGTGATCCGTCCGCTGGCCCCGGGTAACTGGACGATGACACCGAAGAACTCGCCTCCGTCGGGTAGATCCGGAAGGCCATGGCGCAGATCGGCGGTCACGATCTCGATCCCCAGCGGCTTGGCCCGAGTGGCCACCACGGCGGCCGTCTGGGCGAACAGGTCGACGTCGACAACCAATCGGTTCGCCGGACCACGGCTGGCCCGGTGCATCAGCGTCATGGCCTCAGCGGCCGCGGTGCCCTCGTCGAGCATCGACGCGTTGGCGATCTCGAGGCCGGTGAGGTCGGTGACCATCGTCTGGAAATTCAGCAGGGCTTCCAGCCGGCCCTGGCTGATTTCTGGCTGGTACGGCGTGTAGGCGGTGTACCAGGCGGGATTCTCCATGATGTTGCGCAGCAACACCGGCGGGGTGAGCGTGTCGTAGTAGCCCTGCCCGATCATCGACACGGCGACTGTGTTGGCATCGGCCAGCGCCCGCAGCTCGGCCAGCGCCTCGGCCTCGGTGGCGGCCGGGGGCAGCCGGTCCAGGCCTGGTGCAGCTCCGGAGTGGGTGAGCGCATCGAGGATCCCCGCCGGGACCGCCTTGGCGGCCAGCTCGTCGAGCGTCTCTACACCGATGACGGCGAGCATTGTTGCGATGGCCTGGCTGTCCAGGCCGATGTGCCGGTCGGCGAAGGTGGAATGGTCGGTCACTGGCGGGACTCCTGACACGCATCACAAAGGCAGAGGACTGATGGCCCTCTCCCTCTGTCTTCACCCGCTCGCCAGGCGCCTGAGAGATTCGGCGCCCGGTGGCGCCTTTCCCCATCGGCGGGTGACGTCCGTTAGGTCGTCACCGCTTTCCAGAGGCATCGTTGTCTAGCACGGTCCTGGTGCCTGAGAGGTTGACGGAGAGGTGTTGCTCCTTCGGCGTCCGTAGCTGGCAGCCACGGAACTCTCCCGCGCGAGGGCGATGCCCGCCCAGTCTACTCGGAGAGGCGATGAGTCGCCCAGCTAGCCGATCTTGCGGTCGCGGTGCTTGCGGCGGGAAGCCAGCTCGTCTTCCGGAGCGGCGATGGATTCGCCACCGTCGGCGCGCTCGCCGGGGAAGTCAGCGATGACGCCGGTCAGTTCTCGCATCGCACCGGAGACGGCGATGCCGAACACACCCTGGCCGCCCTGCAACAGGTCGACGACCTCCTCGGCCGAGGTGCATTCGTACACGCTGGTGCCGTCTGAGAACAGAGTGATGTTGGCCAGATCCTGGACACCACGCTGACGTAGATGGTCGACCGCCACCCGGATGTTATGTAGCGAGATACCGGTGTCCAGCAATCGCTTGACGATCTTGAGCACCAGGATGTCCTTGAACGAGTACAGCCGCTGGCTGCCGGATCCCGCCGCACTGCGGATCGACGGGACGACCAGCGACGTGCGCGCCCAGTAGTCCAGCTGGCGGTAGGTGATCCCGGCGATCTGGCAGGCGCTGGGCCCGCGGTAGCCGACGAGTTCATCGGGCACCGAATCGTCCGGAAAAAGCCCGGGCTGCACGGGTTCGCTCGCGCCGTGGGGGCCGTCGGTGGCCGGGCGGTCGGCTAGGTCCAGCTGTTCTTGACGTGGCTGCTCGCTCACGGATGCTTCCTCTCGCCGATCGCGCTCTTGTCACTAGCTGCGTCACTGGCTGCCACGACAGCCCACGTTTGCTCTGGCCCGAGTGGTAGAGAGCTTACGCTGTTGGATTGCTGTCGTGCTCCCGGTTAAACATCAAATCGTCATCAAAGTATGGCTGGCGGCGCGCGTTGTCGGCGATATCCGTGAGGCGTGTCGACATCGCAGTGTGTGAGATGAGACTCATCCGTGACGTTTGCAGAAAATTGTTCGCTGAAAGTGCTGCGCTTCGCCCAGCGGCTTCAGTAGTTAGCTTGGGTCCCTAGGTGGCCTTGAAGTCGTCGGGCGACACGCTGTCGAGAAACTCCTTGAACTTCTCCACTTCGTCTTCACGGACAGCGGTGCTGGGCTCCTCGTCGCTCTCGTCGGGAATCAGCAGACCGGCTTGGGCCAGCACCGCCTCCTCGACGTAGATGGGAACCCCGACCCGCAATGCAATCGCCACCGAGTCTGACGGGCGTGCCGACACGGTGATGTTGCGATCGAAGATCAGATCGGCGTAAAAGGTGCCTTCCTGCAGATCGACGATCCGCACCTCCTTGAGCGAATGCCCAAGCGCGGCAATGAGATCCCTGATCAGGTCGTGAGTCAGCGGACGCGGCGGCTCGACGCCCTGCTGCTCCAGCGCGATGGCTGCGGCCTCTGACTGGCCGATCCAGATCGGCAGATACCGATCACCGTCGGCTTCGCGCAACAGCAGCACCGGCTGGTTCTGCGGCTGCTCGACGCGAATGCCGACAACACGAACTTCACCCATCTGCGTCTGCCCTCCGCACATGCCGCCGCGACTGTCCCAAACTCAGCGCCACGACGTGGTGCCGTCGAACACCAAGCTGTCGAACGAAGTCTAGTCCTCAGCGGTGCAGAAGGTCGCGAACGGCCGACTTGATCAAAGAAGTGTGCAACGTAATGGCGAGCGCAGCGACCTCGCGAGCCAGATCGTCGGCTCGGTCCCGGGCGCCGGCCTTGTCCGCCTTGACCAACGGCCCGGCGATCTGGGCGATCAAATCGGATTGCCGGTCTGCCGCGGACCGAAAGGCACGCAGATGCCGCGGCTCCACACCGTATTCGGACAACGCCCGCGCACATTGCAGGATCACTACGGTGTGCTCGTCGAAGAAGCCACCCGGCCCGGTGGTGATCACTCCCGCTTTGAGCAAGGCCGTCAAGAGATCCCCGGGCACTCCGGAGCGTTCCAGTAGGTCTTCGCGACTGAGCCGCACCCGCGACGGCGCGACGGCACCGGCGTCGGATGCCGCGGCAGTGTTTTCATCGGTGCCGTTGCCCGTCACCGAGACCAATCGCGGTACGCCGTAGGGAGATCCGGAGGGCGGCAGTTCGCCGTCGGGCTGGGCGTCCAGTTGCGCCCTGATCACCTTCAGCGGCAGGTAGTGGTCCCGCTGCGCGGTAAGGATGAAGCGCAGCCGTGCGCAGTCGTAAGCGGTGAATCTGCGGTATCCCGATGCGGCCCGCTGCGGCGTCACCAACCCCTCGGCCTCCAGAAAACGAATCTTGGAGATTGTGACATCCGGGAAGTCCGGTCGCAGCAGGTCCAAAACCGCCCCGATCGACATCCCGGTGAGCCCGGGGCTATCGGGTGCGCTCACTGGCCTCCGGTGCCCCCGTCGTCGTCACCTTGCTTGGGTCCGGTCAAGAACACCAGGCGGAACTTGCCGATCTGCACTTCGTCGCCGTTGGCCAGCACCGCGGAGTCCACCGGCTCGCGGTTGACGTAGGTGCCATTGAGGCTGCCGACGTCGACGACGTTGAACTCGTTGCCTTCCAACCGGAATTCGGCATGGCGACGACTCACGGTGACGTCGTCGAGAAAGATGTCGCTGTCGGGATGACGGCCGGCGGACGTGATGGGTTGGTCGAGCAGGAAGCGAGACCCCGCATTGGGTCCCCGTTTGACGACCAGCAACGCCGAGCCCGCCGGAAGTCCTTCCACTCCGGATACCGCGCTCTCGGCGCCCGCCTGTGCGGGCGCGTCCAGCTCATTGAGGAAGTCGGCGCGGAAGACGGAGGTCGTCTCCACCGTGACTTCGTCAGAAGTCTGGTCGTTATCCATGTCCGTCACCCGCTGCTCCTCACTGGCCGCTGTGGCGTTGTCTGACCCGGCCGTTCGGCCGGCTTCCCCTGCGATTCACCGCCTGAAGGCGGATTGGTGCTGATGTTGTCGACCGTACCGCCCACCGCTCGGCCACGGGTCGGCAGTGTGCCCTCCACTGCAGGATCGTAAGCCCGATACCCCGGCTTCTTCTAGGTCCATACCGTGGCCGTCAGCGTCGCCGCGCGACGCTGACGGGACCTTAGCAACCGTCATTCGGTCAATGTGCCGCGGTAGGCCTCAGCGTCTAACAGCGCGGCCAGTGCGGATTCCAGGGCGGCCACTTGC
Organism: Mycobacterium szulgai; assembly: GCF_002116635.1. Lineage (GTDB taxonomy): Bacteria > Actinomycetota > Actinomycetes > Mycobacteriales > Mycobacteriaceae > Mycobacterium > Mycobacterium szulgai. The sequence continues at coordinate 117,709 of NZ_LQPW01000013.1, forward strand.
GAGCTTTCCACCTGGAGTTCCAGCAACCAGCCGGCGCCATACGGGTCGGAGTTGACCAGTTGCGGGTCGCCTTCCAGATCGCCGTTGACCGCCGACACCTTGCCCGAAACCGGGGCGTACAGATCCGAGACCGACTTCGTCGATTCAACTTCGCCAAAGGATTCGCCGGCGCTGATGTCGCTGCCCACCGCGGGCAATTGCACGAAAACCACGTCGCCCAGGGCCGATTGCGCGAAGTCGGTGATCCCGACCCGGACGGTGTCCTCCCCGCTGCGGCGAACCCACTCGTGTTCGGCGGTGTAGTGCAGATCGGGCGGGATATCGCTCACTAGTGATCCTGTTCTGGTCGCTGCTGATCGGGGACGTTCACTTGACGGGCTGAGCGTATTGGTGCGGTTTTGGTTGTCGCAAGCTGGCCACATCGACCCGGTCGGCCTGCTGCACCGACATTCGCCCGCCGACGCGCTTGATACTGTCCTCGGCACCACCGGGAATGTTCATCGCAGCGGCAAGTGTCGGCGGATCACCAATCGCCAGAATCGAATACGGCGGCGACAAAGTCTTGGTGTCGATCGTCAGGGCGCCGGGGTTCCCAACCACCCAGGTATCGACGCCGACTCGCACGGATTGCCGTCCGTCGCTGATCTCGATTGCCTCGGCGCCGGCGGCGCGCAACTCGTTGATCACGTCGAGCATCGCTTCGGGCGCCACTCCGGGGCCGGGATCCTCGATCTTGATGGTGACGCCGGGCCCGGTGGCCGCCACGGCGCCGACGAGGATGGACAGCGCGGCAAGTCGGGCCTGGGCACTCTCTATGGCCGCTTGATCGTTATTGCCGGAGGCCTGCAGCGCGTTGAGGGTGTTCTGCAGTTCGGTCACTTCGGTGTTCAGCGTGGCCTCGCGTTGCCGCAACGAGTCCAGCAGCACCAATAAGTCCGCCGGCCGCGCCGTTTCCAGCGAGTCTCCCGACTCGGTCTGGCGGACCTGCGTGACGATGGCGACACCCAACACCAGACACAGCAGAATCGCCAGCATCCCGAAGACCAGGCGGGAGCGACCGCCGCGCCGCAGCGCCGACAATCCGGTGCGGCGCAGGGCGCCGATCTCCGGACGCGGGCGGTCGGCGGGCAGTTCATGACGGCCGCGCCTGACGGCTTCGTGAGCGCCGACCTTGGCGTGGCCGTGTTGGGTTGCCGCGCCGCCGCTTTGGGCCGGTGCCGGTGCCTGGTCCGCCTTCGGAGCCGATTCGGGGGCGGCGTCCGAAGTCGGGTTCGGGGGTTCTTGGGTCATGCGCCGAACAACCGGCGCCGCAACGCGGCGGCATTGCCGAATATCCGGATGCCCAACACGACGATGATCGCAGTGGACAACTGCGTGCCGACACCCAATTGATCACCGACGTAGACGATCAGGGCTGCCACCAAAACATTGAACACGAACGAGACCACAAAGACCTTCGGGTCAAAAATGCGTTCCAGGTAAGCGCGCAGCCCGCCGAAAACCGCGTCGAGCGCAGCCACCACCGCAATCGGCAGATAGGGCTGGATGACCTCAGGCACACTGGGGTGGAAAACCAGACCCAGCACGATGCCGATGGCAAGTGCCGCGATACCGATCATGCTCGTCGGATTCCCGTCCGTATCACTAAGGCCCAATCTGTTTGGCGAACTTGACATCCCGGATCGACCCGGCGGGCAGCGTCAGCCCGTCGCCGGCGTTCACGGTGACCCCGACGCCGTAGGAGATCTCCAGCAGCTTAAGGCGGCGCATCCCGGGGCTGCCTTCGAAGACGCCTTTCATCGCGCGCGGTGGCCCGATTGCCAGGATGGTGTAAGGGCTGCTGGTGGGGTTGTTGTCGACCAGGATCGCTTCGCCGGCCTGCCGGATAGTCACGTTCGGCCCGATCCGGGCGCCGTCGACCGAGATGGCCTCGGCGCCGCTGGCCCACAACGAGTTGACGACCAGTTGCAGGTCGCGGTCCAAAATCGTTTGCTGACTGCCTTTGACCCGCTGCTTGGAGGCGTCGGAAAGATTCGGTCCGACACCTGGATCGGTGATGGTCAGCGTCAGACCCGGCCCGATGACCGCCGTGCTGGCCGCCGCCAGGCTGAGGGCGTCCAGACGGTTCAGTAGCCGCTGCCCTTCGGCGTCGTCGGCCAGCGCGGCCCGCTGGACCTCGTCGACCTTGGCCGAGAGGGCGCTGCGCCGTTGCGCCAACTTTGCGGCCGCGGCCTGCGTGGAACGCACGCTCGTCGCCAACAGCTGCTGGGCGTCACGGACCCCGGGGGCGACGGAGCGGGCCTGGGCAACGGCGGCGGCAAACACCGTAGCCACCAGGGCCGCCGCCAGCGCTTGCCACATCCAGCCGAAAACGCGGCTTCGCTGCTGCGGTGGTGGGTCGCAGCGGGCGCGTTTGGCGGCCGCCGCCGCATAACCGGGGTCCAGGTGCTCGGAGAGCAGCGCGCGCAGCAGCGACGGGACCGGATAACGCTTCGGCCGGGTGGCGGCATGCGCGCTATAGCCGGCATTGGGGTCATAGCCGCCCAGCAGCCGGTCTGAGTCAGCCATGGCCGTCGGTTTTTTGCGCGACCGGTTGGTAGGAGTGATGTTTGATCTTGGGCATCCGGCGCAGCACCAACAACATATGCACTACATACAGCACGAATGCCCACAGGTATGCGTACATGCCCCAGATCAAAAGCGCCCAGCCGCACGCCCGTAAGACTCGGCTCCACAAGGTGTCCCACTGCCCGGCCAGCAGTACCGGGAAGCCGCTCATCAGTGCGAAGGTCGCCGCCTTGCCGACATAAGTCACCGGCAGCGCCGACACCCCGCGGCTCCACAGCAACGGCAGCGTCACGCCGAGCGCCGCGTCGCGGGCCAGCAGCGTGACGATGAACCACCAGGGCACGATTCCGCTCAGTCCCAACACGATGGGAACGGTGATCATGTACAGCCGATCCACGGCCGGATCCAGGAAAACACCCAACCGCGACGACTGGTTGAGCAGCCGGGCGATTTTGCCGTCCGCCCAGTCGGAAACGCCGCTGAACACCAGGATCGCTACCGCCCAGCCATGCGCGGGCGCGATCAGCATGACGTAGACGAACACCGGAATCAGTGCCAGCCGGATGAAGCTCAGCACATTAGGCACGGTGAAGACCCGACTGGGTACGGGCACCGGCTCCATGAGGCGTGACATTAGCTGGGAAATGTTGCGGGCGGTGTAACAGATTGCTGTGGTTAGCGGAAGACGCCGGGCAGGCTCAGGGTGGACAGCGTGTCATCCGACAGCGGGTTGTCGTTGACCATATAGGTCCACGTCGACGTCGGACGGGCCAGCTTGGAGAGGTCCAGCCCCTGTTCTTCTTCGAGCACATCGGCGGTTTCGAACGTCTGCTGAGCCGCCTCGATGGCGTCTGCGGCCAGCGATGCGAACGCGTCGACCGCCATCCGGTGAAACTCGTCGAGTGGGTTCTGCCGGCCCAGTGCGCGCAAATGGATACTTTCCCGGATGTCGGCCAGATACGCCAAATGATCAGCCCAGCCGCGGTCGAGGTGGTACAGCATGATCAGCCGGCAGATCTTCTCCAGGCGTTCTTCGGAGATTTCCTCGGACAGCTCCTCATACCGCTTCGGCGCCAACTCCGCGAGTTCTTCGCGCGCGGTTGCCGTGCGCAGCAACGTGTTCCGCCGGTCGACGATGATCGCGCGCTGTTGAGCGATGAGCTGGTTGTAGCGCCAGGTGTTGGCATGCACGTCCAGCAGCCGGCCTTCGGCCACGCGTTGGGCATGGTCGAGCAGGCTGGTGGTCTTGGGGCTGACGATCCGCCCGTCCTCATCGGTTTCGGTGGGCAGTTTGTTGCTGTCCAGATTTGCCGCCACGACGTCGTCTTCCCAGCTGGAGAAGAACACCGATGAGCCGGGGTCACCCTGGCGCCCGGCGCGGCCGCGCAGCTGGTTGTCCAGTCGCTCGGTGTGGTGCCGCCCGGTGCCCACGACGTGCAGCCCACCCAGCTCGGCGACCCGGTCGTGATCGGATTCGTCGGACCCGCCCAGACGAATGTCGGTGCCCCGCCCGGCCATCTGAGTGGACACGGTGACCACGCCGTATTTGCCGGCCTCGGCGATCACCTGGGCCTCTTCGGCGTCGTTCTTCGCGTTGAGCACGACCGCGGGCACGTTGCGCCGCAACAGGCGTTCGTGCAGTTCCTCGGATTCGGCGACGTCACGGGTGCCGACCAGCACCGGCTGGCCGGTCTCGTGCACGTCGACGATGTGGGCGACGATCGCGTCGTTCTTGGCAGCGGCGGTGATGTAGACCCGGTCGGACTCGTCCTCGCGGATGTTCGGGGTGTTGGGCGGTATCGGCGAGACACCGAGCTTGTAGAACTGGCGCAGCTGCTCACCTGCGGCCAGCGCGGTGCCGGTCATGCCGCACACCGTGGTGTAGCGGTTGATCAGCGCCTGCACCGTGATGGTGTCGAGCACTTCGCCGGTCTCGGTAGTCTCGATGCCCTCCTTGGCCTCAACGGCGGCCTGCAGTCCGTCGGGCCAGCGCTGCAATTGGGCGATGCGGCCGCGGGAGGCGTTGATCAGATGTACCGCGTCGTCGCGGACGATGTAGTGCACATCGCGCTGCAGCAGCACGTGCGCATGCAGCGCGACGTTGACCTCGGTCAGCGTGGTGCCGACATGTTCCTCGGAGTAGAGATCGATACCGCCGAGCGCCTTTTCGAGCTTGCGGGCGCCGGCCTCGGTGAGGTGGACGTTGCGGCTGTCGGCGTCGGTGGCCAGGTACTCGTCGGCGTCCTTGTCGCCGACGAGTTCGCCGACCAGCTTGATGATCTCCAGCCGGGGCGTTTCCCGGTGCGTGGTTCCGGCCAGCACCAGCGGCACCAGCGCCTCGTCGACCAGCACCGAGTCGGCCTCGTCGATCAGCGCCACATCCGGGTTGGGCGAGACCAGGTCTTCGACATCGGTGACCAGCTGGTCGCGCAGCACGTCGAAGCCGATCTCATTGACCGAGGCGTAGGTGACGTCGCAGTCGTAGGCGGTGCGGCGCTCCTTGCTGGTGCACTCCGCAGTGATCCAGCCAACGGTCAATCCCATCGCCTCGAGCAGCGGACCCATCCACTCCGCATCCCGCCGGGCCAGGTAGTCGTTGATGGTCACGACGTGCACATGCCGGCCGGCCAAGGCATAGCCGGCGGCGGCGATCGCACCGGCCAGCGTCTTGCCCTCGCCCGTGGCCATCTCGATCACATCGCCGGCAAGCATGCGCAGGGCGCCAAGCAGCTGCACATCAAACGGCCGCAGCCCGGTCGTCCGCTCGGCCGCTTCCCGGGCGATCGCGAGGAACTGCGGGATGTCGGCGGATTCGGCGAGATCTTCGAGTTCGAGCAGCCCAGCCGCCTTACGCAGCTTCTCGTCGCTGAGGTCGGCGGCGTCGGAGTCGAACTCCTCCGAGGCGGTGACGGCGGTCATCGAACGGCTGCGGTTCTTTTCGGTACTGGCGCCCAGCAGCCGCCAGAATCGGCTGCTCAGCCGGCCAGGCTGAGCGCGGTTGGTCTTTGGCACAGGTCAACCGTACGCGCGGCGGCTCGGTTGCAGCGCCCCGCCCGCAGCGTTGCGGGTTCAGCTCGACTGCGGTCGACGCTGCGCCTCAACCACTTTGCGCGCGATCTGTTCTACCCGGGTATTGGTGTCCTGGGAGAGCCTGACCAGCAAGTTGAATGCGCCGACCGAGTCGATGTTGAAGCGCTCCATCAACATGCCCTTGGCTTGACCGATCAGGTCCCGGGTATCGATAGCCGCCTGCAGTTGCTCGTTCTCGATGGCCAGCGCCCGCTCTCGCTGACTGTGCCGCTCCTTCTCCGCATCGGTGACGGCCGCCAGCGTGTGTAGCAGCTCGGCGGACGACCAGGACCGCCCTGTTTCCAAGGCACGCGCCAGCACCGATACGAGGTGTTCGAACCCCGCCACTTCCTTGACGCGGTGAACCACCCCGATCAGCTCGCCATGATCGACCAGCGGTGCGTTGGAGGGGCTCCAAACTTTGGGTAGAAACTTGTCCGGCGAGTCCGGATCGCGAATGTCGTAGCGCTGGATCCACATGTTGTGCGGCCGGCCGCCGCGCATCGCTGTCTCCAACGATGCCGCCAGGTTCGTCGTCCCGCTGGCCTGCGGATCGCCAGGATTGTCTGGAAAGGCATCAAAGAGAAGCTGGCCGCACAACTCGTCGCGCTCACGCAGCGTGACACTCGCGTACGCGGCGCTGGCTGCCCGAATCCGCAAGCTGGGATCAAGCAGCAGAAACGGGAGATCCGACGAGCGCCGGGCCAGCACGTCGGCAATTGCATCGAAGCGACTATGCGCGTTATCAGGCATCTTCCAACAGGTCCCCGAGTACACATGCCCGGCCCTCAAGCAGGTTAGCAACGACGCACATAGTCGAGGGTGTCGCATGAATCATGCGACACCCTCAGTCAGGCCAGATTCGACCGGCGCGGATAGGCGATGCTCGGATCGGTGAGCACGTTGACGACGGCCGGCAGGCCGCTGGCGAAGGCGCGGTCGAGCGCCGGGCGAAGTTGCGCGGGTGTCGCCACCAGCTCGCCATGGCCGCCAAGCGCCCGGACCACCTCGTCGTAGCGGGTTCCGGGCCGTAGCTCGGCCACCACCGAATAGCCGTACAACGCCTCCATGGGGTGCTTCTCCAAACCCCAGATTCCGTTGTTGCCGATCACAGACACGACCTGAACGTTGTGCCGGACCAGCGTGTCCCATTCCATGCCGCTGAACCCGAACGCTCCGTCGCCCTGCAACAGCACAACCTGGCGGTCCGGCCGTGCCAGTTTGGCGGCCAGGGCGTAGCCGGGACCTGAGCCAAGGCAGCCGAAGGGGCCACTGTCCAGCCAGCAGCCCGGTTGATAGCTGTCGATCACCCGGCCGGCGTACGACCCGAAATCACCCGCGTCGATGACGACGACGGCGTCGCGGTCCAGCAGCGAAGCCAACTCGGCGTAGACGCGCATCGGATGCAGCGGGGTGCGGTCGTCGGCGAGTTCTGCCTTCTCGCTGGCGCGCGCCTCCGTTTCGGCTGCCCGCAGCGCGCCGATCCAGTCCTCATGGTCACCGGACATGGTCAGCGCCGACAGGACCGCGGTGAGGTCACCGTAGAGCCCGGCCGCGATGGGGCGCGGGTGTGGGCGCTCTGGTGCTGTCCGGTCTGCCACGACGAGTTGGGTGTCCGCCCCGAACACCCCTCCGAAGCCCAGGCGGAAGTCCATCGGCACCCCGACAATGAGTGCAACGTCGGCCTCCCGCAACGCCTTGCCCCGGGCGCGTGAAAAAGCCAACGGGTGGTCGGCGGGCACCACCCCCCGGGCCATCCCGTTCATCAACACCGGGATCCGCAGCTGCTCGGCGAGGCGCAGCAGCGCGGCTTCTGCGCGTCCCCACCAGACGTTCGTTCCGGCCATGATCACCGGCCGTCGCGCCGACGACAGCAGCCTGGCGGCCCGGTCCAGCGCGTCACCATCGGGACTGACAGCTACCGGTAAATCCGTCAGGGCGCCGGGGCGCCCGTCGTCAGTGGACATCGAAAACACATGGTCCATCGGGAAATCGACGAATGCCGCGCCCGACGGGGCAGCCACGGCCGCGCGCAGTGCGTCGTCGATGAGCCGGCCGGCGTCGTCGGCTGATTGAGCGGTGGCGGCTAAACGCGCCAACGGCGCCACAAACGGCACGTGGTCGATTTCCTGCAGGGAGCCCATGCCCCAGCGCTGCGCCGGCGCCCGACCGCCGAGCACCACCAGCGGCGACTGGTTCTGCTGCGCGGCGGCCATTGCACTCATCCCATTGGTCACGCCGGGTCCCGCGGTCAGTGCCGCAACGCCAGGCACCCTGGTCACCTTCGACCAGCCCTCGGCGGCAAACGTCGCGGTCTGTTCGTGGCGCGTGTCGATCAGCCGGATGCCCTCATCGCGGCAGCCGTCGTAGATGGAGAACAGGTGACCGCCCGAGAGCGTGAAAATCGTGTCGATACCGCTGGCCTTGAGCCGGCGTGCGATGAGCCGGCCGGCATGAATTGGCTGGGTGGCAGCGGTTGCGGCGGCGGAGATGCTCATATCGCTCATGTCCGGGAAGCCTAGCCACGTCCTTCGGGTAACTTCGCCGAAGGATTTCTGTTGACGCGCCGCGGCAACACCTCGCCTGTGAGGAGACACCGACCTTGGGCCCCAAACCGTTCAAACCCTCCATCGACTGGTCTAGGGCTCTCCTGGATTCGCTGTACTGGGTCGGCAAGGCGTGGGCGATCAGCGCCGTCTGTCTGATTGTCGTTCTGGTCCTGCTTCGCTACCTGACGCCGTGGGGCCGGCAGTACTGGCGCATCACCCGCGAGTATTTCGTCGGGGCGAAAAGTGTCCGGGTGTGGCTGATGCTGGGTGTGCTGTTGCTCTCGGTGGTCCTTGCGGTCCGGTTGAACGTGTTGTTCAGCTATCAGGGCAACGACATGTACACGGCCCTGCAGAAGGCCTTCGAAGGCATCGCGTCCGAGAACGAGGTGGTCAAACGCTCAGGGGTGCACGGCTTTTGGGTCTCGATTGGCATCTTCAGCATCATGGCGGTCATCCATGTGGCCCGGGTGATGGCCGATATCTACTTGACCCAGCGCTTCATCGTCGCCTGGCGCGTCTGGCTGACCGGACATATGACCCAGGACTGGCTTGACGGCCGGGCCTACTACCGGGATTTGTTCATCGACGAAACCATCGACAACCCCGACCAGCGCATCCAGCAGGACGTCGACATCTTCACCGCCGGCACCGGCCCCAACCCCAATCAGCCCGCGAACGGGACAGGCAGCACGCTGCTGTTCGGGGCCGTCCAATCGGTGATTTCGGTGATTTCGTTCACCGCCATTCTGTGGCATCTGTCCGGCACCCTGAACATCTTCGGTGTCTCCTTCCCGCGCGCCATGTTCTGGATCGTTATCGTTTATGTGCTGGTGGCGACGATCATCTCGTTCATCATCGGGCGACCCCTGATCTGGCTGAGCTTCCGCAACGAAAAACTCAACGCCGCCTTCCGTTACGCACTCGTGCGCTTGCGCGATGCCGCCGAGGCCGTTGGTTTCTACCGCGGCGAGCGGGTGGAACGGACCCAATTGCAGCGGCGGTTCACTCCGATCATCGACAACTACCTGCACTTCGTTAATCGGAGCATCGGTTTCAATGGCTGGAACCTGGTGGTCAGCCAGGCCATCGTGCCGCTGCCCTGGGTGATCCAGGCGCCGCGGCTGTTCGCCGGGCAGATCGACTTCGGTGACGTCAGCCAGACGGCGTCGTCGTTCGGCAATATCTCTGACTCACTGTCGTTCTTCCGCAACAGCTATGACGCGTTTGCGGGGTTTCGCGCCGCGATCATCCGGTTGCACGGCCTGGTCGAGGCCAACGAACAGGGCCGGGCGCTGCCGTCGGTGCTGGCGCGCCCGAGTGAGGACGGCGCCGTCGAACTCGGCAGCGTCGAAGTGCGCACACCGAATGGTGACCGCCTGATCGACCCGGTCGATCTGCGGTTGGAACCCGGTGAGTCACTGGTGATCACCGGAAGGTCCGGGGTCGGCAAGACCACGCTGCTGCGCAGCCTGGCCGAATTGTGGCCGTTCGCCAGTGGCACGCTGCGCTGCCCCGGCGGCGATAACGCAACGATGTTCTTGTCGCAGTTGCCCTATGTGCCGCTGGGCAGTCTGCGCGCCGTGGTGTGCTACCCGAATTCCCCGGACGACGTGCCCGACGAGGTGGTGCGAGACACGCTGGCAAAGGTCGCACTCGCGCCGCTGGCGGCCCGGCTGGACGAAGAGCAGGACTGGGCAAAGGTGCTCTCCCCCGGCGAGCAGCAACGCGTGGCCTTCGCTCGCATCATGCTCACCAAGCCCAAAGCCGTATTCCTGGACGAAAGCACGTCGGCGCTGGATGAAGGGCTGGAATACGCGCTCTACCAGATGCTGCGCAGCGAACTTCCGGACTGCATCGTGGTCAGTGTCAGCCACCGTCCCGCAGTCGAGCTGCTCCACGAGCAACAACTCAAATTGCTCGGCGGCGGGGAATGGCAACTGGGCCCGGTGGAGAAGGAGCCGGTGCGGGCATAGTGCCCGGCTCTGTCCTGATGCGTGGGATACATGTCGTAGACGACATCGTGCGCCCTCTCAGACACTCTTCACATGTCATTTGTGATCTCAACCCCCGCCGCGTTATTGGCAGCCGCAACTGATTTGGCCGCCGTTGGCTCTGCCGTCTGCAGAACGAATGCGGCTGCTGCTGCCGCGACGACCACGCTGGCGGCCGCGGGTGCCGATGAGGTGTCTGCGGCTCTTGCCGCGCTGTTCGCTGGGCATGGCCGCGAGTATCAAGAGCTAAGCGCGCAAGCTGCGGCCTTTCACGACTGGTTCATACAGGCGTTAAATTCCGCTGGGAGCACGTATGCCACAGCCGAGGCGGCCAACGCCGCCGTGGTCCAGGACATCCTCGATGTCGTAAATGCACCTACCCTGGCATTGCTGGGGCGGCCGCTGGTCGGCAACGGCATTAACGGCACGCCGGGAAGCGGAGCGCGGGGAGCCGACGGCGGAATATTGATCGGCAACGGTGGGTCTGGTGGATCCGGCATCTTCGGGGGCGGAGTGGGCGGAGCGGGCGGTGCGGGAGGTTTGCTGTTCGGCACCGGCGGGGCCGGCGGTGCGGGCGGAAGTACCGCGGCCGGCAATGGCGGGGCCGGTGGTGCCGGAGGTGCTGGAGGGCTGTTGTTCGGTGCCGGGGGTGTCGGTGGAGTTGGCGGAGCCAGTGGTGCAGCCAGCCTCGGCGGATCCGGCGGGGCGGGTGGCGCAGGAGGGCTGTTCGGTGGGGCCGGCGC
>NZ_LQPW01000014.1 GCF_002116635.1 Mycobacterium szulgai
GCACCAGGCACACCCGCCGGCCCCACCGCTTTGATCCACACCGCCCGATCCGCCGGCCCCGCCGTCGCCGAGCAGGAAGCCGCCGGGTGTGCCTGGTGCTCCGCTGCCGGCGGCGCCGTTGGTGCCGTTGCCGATCAACGGTCGGTGCAGCAGCGCCTCGGTGGGCGCGTTGATGATGTTGAACACCGGCTGCAGCGGGCCGGCCGCGCCATTGGCTCCGCTGCTGCCGATCGTTGCGCCCAGGCCGCCGTTGCCGCCATTGCCGGCGGTGCCGATCAGTACCGGATTGCCGCCTACGCCGCCTGCACCACCGGGACCGATGATGCTTTGTCCCCCTTCGCCGCCGGCGCCGCCATTGCCCAGCAGCAGACCGCCCCTGCCGCCGGCGCCGCCAACACCTCCGTTAGTGACCTCACCGAACCCGCCCATGCCGCCAGCTCCGCCGAAGCCGATCACGCCGGCATTGCCGCCTGCCCCGCCAACTCCTCCGACTGCCGTGGCGCTATCGCCGATCCCGCCGACGCCACCGGCGCCGCCGCTGGACATGAACAGGCCGGCATCGCCGCCGTGCCCACCGGCTCCACCGCTCAGGCCGGCACCGGTACCGCCGTTCCCGCCGGCCCCACCCTGGCCGAACAGGAAGCCGGCTTTGCCGCCGGCGCCGCCGTCTCCCCCGAGACCCAATCCGATGCCACCGTTGCCGCCGTCGCCACCCGGGCCGGCAAGCAAGCCGCCAGCACCCCCGGCACCTCCGGCGCCGCCATCAGCTTTGCCACCCACCCCGCCGTTCCCGCCGTGACCGCCGGTAGCGCCGACCAGCCCGGCCAGCGCACCGGCGTTCCCGCCGGCGCCGCCGGCCCCGCCACGGTTGTCGCCGCCGCCGCCGACGCCGCCGGCGCCGCCGGCGCCGAACAGTCCACCGGCGCCACCCATTCCGCCGGCAGCGCCGCTCCCAGTCACGACTGAACTCCCGCCGGCGCCGCCGACGCCGGCGTTGCCCGAAAGCAGCCCTCCTGCGCCGCCGTTGCCGCCTGCGCCGCCGTTACCGGTGGTTGAGCTTCCGCCGGCGCCGCCGGCCCCGCCGCTGCCAAGCAGACCGGCGGCCCCGCCGTTGCCGCCCTTGAGGCCGGGCGAACCCGAGCCGCCGGCGCCGCCGTCACCGAGCAGCCAGCCGCCCGGCTTGCCGTCAGCGCCGGTGCCCGCAGCCCCGGGCGCGCCGTTGCCGATCAGCGGGCGTCCGGTAGCCGTCAGGAACGGTGCGTTGATCGCGTTGAGAATCTGCTGCTCGATGGCCTGCAGCGGGTTGGCCGCCGCGATTGCCGCGGCGCTGGCGGCCTCAGCACCGGCGTAGGCCCCGGCGGTGGCGTTCACCGCTTGGACGAACTGGGCGTGAAACGCCTCCGCCTGTGCGCTGAGCGCCTGGTACCCCTGGGCGTGCCCGGAAAACAGCGCGGCCACGGCGGCCGAAACCTGATCGCCGGCCGCGGCCAGCAGCGCCGTCGTCGGGGCGGCTGCGGCCGCGTTGGCCGAACTGAGCGTCGACGCGAGGCTGCTCAAATCCGTTGCGGCTGCTGCCAGCCCCTGCGGCATTGCCATGACAAACGACATGTGACACCTCTCCAGAGCTCCGCAGAACCTGCTGCTTCGGATTCATCATCGGATGCGGTTCAGCGAAGCTCAACGTTTGTGATCAAAGGTGGTCGCAAATGCCGCTGGGTGATATCGCGCCACACGATTACGCACCGCCCATTGAGTGTGGTCGCATCGAGTCAGCGGGGTCGCGAGCTACGGCAAGCCGTCGATTCCGTTCAGACCCAACAACAGACCGGCCGCTCCGCCGGTTCCGCGCTTGCCGCCGGTAGCGGGCGTTGGGCCGATCCCGGGGTTGCCGCCATTGCCGCCGTTGCCGATGAGGACGGCGTTGCCGCCGGTACCGCCGTTGCCGCCGGTGACATCGCCTTGGCCGCCCGCACCTCCGGCGCCGCCGATGCCCATCAGCTGGCCCGCCCTGCCGCCGGCCCCCCCGGCGCCGCCGACGCCACCCGTCACGGCGAAGTTGCCGTAACCGCCGACACCGCCGATACCTCCGCACCCCAGCAGTCCGGCATTGCCGCCTGCTCCGCCGGCTCCGCCGGTAGCGGTCGCCGAGAACCCGCCGCTGCCGCCGGCTCCGCCGCTGCCGAACAACCCGGCCGCTCCGCCTGCGCCGCCATTCTGACCTTGCGCGCCGGAGCCGCCGGCTCCGCCATCGCCGAGCAGGAATCCTCCGGCTGTACCGGGTGCTCCGGTGCCCGCAACTCCGTTGGTGCCGTTGCCGATCAGCGGACGCTGCAACAGCGCTTCGGTGGGCGCGTTAATGACGTTGAACACGGGCTGCAGTGGCCCCGCGGGGCCGTTGGCGCCGCTGGCGCCGATGGTTATGCCAAACCCGCCGTTGCCGCCATTGCCCGCGGTGCCGAAGAGCACCGGGCTACCGCCCACGCCGCCGACACCGCCGGTCTGTGTGATGCTCTGGCCACCTTCACCGCCCGCACCGCCACTGCCGAACAGCAGGCCGCCCCGACCGCCGGATCCGCCGACGCCGCCGTTGGCAAGGGCGGCGAGGCCGCCGACCCCACCGGCGCCGCCGAAGCCGACAAGGCCCGCGGCGCCGCCCGCGCCGCCGATTCCACCGACCGTGCCGGCGCCACTCCCGATTCCGCCGGCTCCGCCGGCGCCGCCACTGGACATGAACAGCCCGGCGTCGCCACCGTGGCCACCAACCCCGCCGGCAGTGCCGACAGTGGTGCCGCCGTTACCGCCGGCCCCACCCTGGCCGAACAGGAAGCCGGCTTTGCCGCCGGCGCCGCCGGCACCTCCCGCGCCGGCCCCGCCGAGTCCGCCGTTTCCACCGTCGCCACCGGGACCGGCGAGCAGCCCGCCGGCCCCGCCGCCCCCGCCGGCACCTCCGTCGGCAAGGCCTAAACCGCCGGCGCCACCGTGACCGCCGGTGGCGCCGACCAGTCCGGCCAGCGCACCCGCGTTTCCGCCTGCCCCCCCGGCTGCGCCATTGCCGCCGGCACTGCTTCCGCCGATGCCGCCGGCGCCGCCGGCGCCGAACAGGCCGCCGGCCCCACCCATTCCGCCGGCTCCGCCGATCCCGGTGACCGCTGCGTGTCCGCCGGGACCGCCGACACCGGCGTTGCCCGAGAGCAGCCCACCGGCCCCGCCATTGCCGCCGGCCCCGCCGTTGCCGGTCAACGAGGTTCCGCCGGTCCCGCCGGCCCCGCCGCTACCCAGTAGACCGGCGGCCCCGCCGTTGCCGCCCTTGAGGCCGGGCGAACCCGAGCCGCCGGCGCCGCCGTCACCGAGCAGCCAGCCGCCCGGCTTGCCGTCAGCGCCGGTGCCCGCAGCCCCGGGCGCGCCGTTGCCGATCAGCGGGCGTCCGGTAGCTGTCAGGAACGGTGCGTTGATCGCGTTGAGGATCTGCTGCTCGATGGCCTGCAGCGGGTTGGCCGCCGCGATCGCCGCGGCGCTGGCGGCCTCAGCACCGGCGTAGGCCCCGGCGGTGGCGTTCACCGCTTGGACGAACTGGGCGTGAAACGCCTCCGCCTGTGCGCTGAGCGCCTGATACCCCTGGGCGTGCCCGGAGAACAACGCGGCCACCGCCGCGGAAACCTGATCGCCGGCCGCGGCCAGTACCGCTGTGGTGGAGCCGGCCGCCGCTGCGTTGGCCGAACTGAGCGTCGACGCGATGCCGTTCAAATCCGTTGCGGCGGCAATTAGCCCCTGCGGCACTGCCATGACAAACGACATGTGACACCTCCCAAAGTTCCTCAGAACCCACGGCCAGTGTCCGATTCATCATCGGTGCGGTTCGGCAAAACTCACCGTACGCGTTTAGGAAGCCGATGCAATAGTCTTTTCTCCGCTGGCAGTCCGTTATCGCTCAGCATGATTGTTGATCCAGCTCCGTGCGCATCCGCCTTCGATGTCCTCGCGGCCGCAGCTCGCCATCAGCGCCAGCTGTCCACCGGACGCGTGCAGTGATCCAGCAGACGTCAGTGAACGTCAATGTTATTGTCTGGCAGAGCATTAGACACACCAGGGTGGGCCGGAGCAACCGATGTGGGTTAGGGCAGTCCGTTGATTCCGTTCTGGCCCAACGGCTTGCCGCCGTGCCACTAATCCGGCGGCTCCACCGTTGCCGCCGGCTGGGTGTGAGTTGCCGCCCGACCCGCCGGCCCCCGCCGTCGCCGATAAGCAGGCCGCCAGGTGCTCCGTTGGCTCCGGTCCCCGGCGCGCCATTTGCGCCGTTACCGGTCAGCGGGCGTCCAGCCAGGGCCATCGTCGGGGCGTCGACTACGTTGGGTCACGGGAAAGCCGCCGCTTGGATGCTCAGTGTCTGGTAGCCGTGCGCGTGCACGCCGAACTGCGCCGCGACGGCCATGGACACGTCGTCGGGCGGCCGCGGCCAGCACCCCTGTGGTCGGTGCTGCAACGGCCGCGCTGGCCGTCCTGATCGCCGAACCGATGCCGGCCAAATCTGTTGTGGCAGTGGTCAATAGGTCTGGAGTGGCAACGGCAGGAAACGCACCCTACCGCGCATCAGCTGATCCATCGTGAGGTTTGGGTGAGAACTATTCCGCCTCTCAGCGGGCTTCGCGAGCCAATTCCGCGAGCACCAGTCGCAGCACGGTCACTGCACCGGCCTTATCCAGCGGGTCGTTGCCGTTGCCGCATTTTGGGGATTGCACGCACGACGGGCATCCGCTCGGGCATTCGCATGCTTCGATGGCTGCTCTGGTCGCGTTCAGCCAGGTGGGTGCCTGGCGGAACCCGCGCTCGGCGAAGCCGGCGCCGCCCGGATAGCCGTCGTAGACAAAGACACTGGGCAGCCCTTCCGGGCCGACCGCGGTTGACAAGCCGCCGATATCGCCTCGATCGCAGCTGGCTACCAAGGGTAGTAGCCCGATGGCCGCGTGCTCGGCGGCATGCAGCGCCCCGGGGATCCGTGGAGCCTCAATGCCGTCGTGCAGCAATGCATCCGCGGCAACGGTGTACATGGCAGCGTGAGTGGGTAAAACGTGCTCGGGCATGTCGAGTTCGATGAAGTCGATCACCTCCCCGCTGAGCCGGCGGCGCAAATACCCGACCACCTGGTGAGTGACCGTAACCGGCACCAGACCCAGCGTGACGGGCCCATATGACAAACGCTCTCCGGCTCCGGTGACAGCTATGTCGGTGAGCTCCCGCGCGAAAGTTGCATACCCGGGATCCTCTTCATGCACGAAGGCGATGCCTTCCTCGAAATCCAGCGAGTCGACGACGTAGCTCTCGCCCTGGTGCAAGTACACAGCGCCGGGGTGGACCGACGCCGGTGCCTGACCGACGCCGGTGCTGCCCAGCAGTCGGCCTGTGTCGGATTCGACGATGACGATCTGCCCGCCGGCTGACCCCCGGATGTCCACCGCCCCATGCGGCTCCATGCCGGGCGCCGGAAAGTACTTGTCGCCGCGCCGTTTCAGTAAACCGTCGTCGACCAGGCCGTCGGCCACCTCGGTGGCTTCCCAGGTGCGGACCTCCGCGGTGTCCAACGGCAATTCTGTTGCCGCGCAGAGGAGTTGCGGGCCGAGAAGATACGGGTTGGCGGGATCGATCACCACTCGCTCAACCGGCTTGTCCAGCAACGCCGACGGGTGGTGCACCAGATAGGTGTCCAGGGGGTCGTCGCGTGCCACCAGCACCACCAGTGCGCCCTGACCGCGCCGGCCGGACCGGCCCGCCTGCTGCCAGAACGACGCGACTGTTCCGGGAAACCCGGCCAGCACCACCGCATCCAGCCCGGCGATGTCGACGCCCAACTCCAGCGCGTTCGTCGTGGCCAGCCCGCGTAATCGCCCCTCGGCCAGCGCAGCTTCCAAGGCGTTGCGATCCTCGGCCAAATAACCGGCGCGATACGACGCCACCGTCCGCGCCAATTCCGGCGCGATGTCCTCGAGCCGCGCCTGCGCCGCCAGCGCGGTCAGTTCCGCCGCACGTCGCGACCGCACGAACGTCAGGGTCTGCGCCCCCTCGACGATCAGATCCGCCATCACCCGCGCCGCCTCAGCGCCCGCGGACCGCCGCACCGGCGCGCCGTTCTCGCCAATCAGGTCGGTCAGTAGCGCGGGCTCCCACAACGCCACCGTGCGAGCGCCTTGGGGCGAGCCGTCCTCGGTGATCTCCGCGACCGGCTCGCCGATCAGCTCGGTGGCCGTCGCGCCGGGCGAAGCCGTTGTCGCACTGGCGAATATCACCGTCGGGTAGGACGAGTACCGCGCGCACAGCCGCAACAGCCGACGCAGCACCATCGCTACATTGGAGCCGAAAACCCCTCGGTAGTAATGGCATTCGTCGACGATCAAATAGCGCAGATTGCGCAATAGGACCGCCCAGCGTGGATGGTTGCGCAATGTCGACAAATGGATCATGTCGGGATTGGAAAACAGCCAGCGGGAGCGCTCGCGCGCAAACCGGCGTATCTCGTCGGGACTGTCGCCGTCGTAGGCCGTGGGTGCGACCGCGAAACCGGGTTGGCGCAGTCGGGCCACGGATGACGTCAGCGCGTAAGCGGCGCGCAACTGGTCGTGCCCGAGTGCTTTCGTCGGCGCCAGATACAGCACCCGAGCCCGCGGATCGGTCGCCAGCGCGTTGAGCACGGGCAATTGGTAGGCCAGCGACTTTCCCGACGCGGTGCCGGTGCTCACCACCACATGACGCCCGGCATGGGCCAGTTCCGCGGCGTCATATTGGTGTGACCAGGGCGCGCGGATCCCGCGCTCGGTGAACGCGCTTACCACGTCGGGCTCAGCCCACTGCGGCCACTCGAGGGGCCGGCCGCTGCGGGGTGGCAGCTCGGCGACGTGGCGCAGCGGATGCTCGCCCGCCGCCGTTCCGGCGAGCGCAGCGGTCAGCAATTCGCCGCCGAAACTCGCCCCCAAACCCGGCATGTGAAAACCCTTCGACAACTCGTCCATGCCAAGAGGCTGTCGCCAACGCGATGAACATGGTTGACTAATTGCGGTCGTAGCTTCTGTGTTCGTGTCAAACTTTCGCAGGATCGACGTTGCGGCCGCGGTTCCTGCGAGGTTATCGGTCGGGTGAAATTCCGGCGACTCCGCGCGGTATGGCGGTCGCAACGGGCCCGGGGCGCCGAAAGGCGGTGCCCCGCACCCAGAAGAAAAGGAAAGATCGAGAGATGCCACAGGGAACTGTGAAGTGGTTCAACGCGGAGAAGGGGTTCGGCTTCATCGCCCCCGAAGATGGTTCCGCGGATGTGTTTGTCCACTACACGGAGATCCAGGGTTCGGGCTTCCGCACCCTCGAAGAGAACCAGAAGGTCGAGTTCGAAATCGGCCACAGCCCTAAGGGCCCCCAGGCCACCGGAGTCCGCTCCGTTTAATCCGAGCAGATTCTGCACGAATCCCCCCGGCGCAGTACCGCCCAGCGGTCCAGCCCGGGGGGTTTTCGTTTCCCGGGCAAGACGCCGGTCGAGACGCGGCTCAAGTCGGCGCGCCGGATACCTCAAGCCGCGCATCCGCCCGCTGGCTTACTGTCGGTGACGTGAGCCAGCTTTCCTTCTTCGCCGCGGAATCGGTTCCGCCCGCGGTCGCGGACCTTTCCGGGGTGCTGGCGGCCTCCGGCCAAATTGTGCTGGTCGGTTCCGGGGCCCGGCTGTCGGTGGTGGTGGAGCAGCCCTGGCGGGCCGCAGCGCTGGCAGACATGATTCGCGAGGCTGGGTTGACACCCGAGATCACCCGAACCGAGGAAGACAGTCCGTTAGTGCGGACGGCTGTTGACCCGCTATTGCGTGGCCTCGCCGCGGAGTGGACGCGGGGTGCGGTCAAGACGGTGCCGCCGAGGTGGTTGCCCGGACCCCGGGAGCTGCGGGCGTGGACGCTGGCGGCGGGCAGCCCGGAGGCCGACCGTTATCTGCTGGGTCTGGATCCGCACGCGCCGGACACCCATTCGCCGTTGGCATCGGCGTTGATGCGCGTGGGAATAGCACCAACTTTGATCGGGACTCGCGGCGGCCACCCGGCGCTTCGAATCAGCGGCCGTCGCAGGCTATCGCGCCTGGTAGAGAACGTGGGGGAACCCCCGGACAACGCTGAGGCGTTGGCCCAGTGGCCCACGGTTTGAAGGTGCGGCCACGACTGCGAGCGGGGTGGCCGGTTTGCGCGGGCCTGCCCAATGGTGCGAAATTGTCAGGTGCTTGCAGCGAAGGTACGGCGGCGTACTGCCAATTTCACCGGATTTTTGGGAGCCGACCTGTCATTCTTCCCTGCGGGGCGGTTCCGCCAGGGGACCGGCATGAGAGATGGAGCGTAGGCGCAGTTGGCTGATGGGGGCCCGAAGAGGGCTAGCGGAGGCAGGGGAAACGGGAGCGGCCGGCGACTTGTAATCGTCGAGTCGCCCACCAAGGCGCGCAAACTGGCTGGTTATCTGGGGTCTGGCTACATAGTCGAGTCGTCCCGGGGCCACATCCGCGACCTGCCGCGAGCGGCGGCTGACGTGCCGGCGAAGTACAAGTCCGAACCCTGGGCGCGGCTCGGGGTCAATGTCGACCACGATTTCGAACCGCTCTACATCATCAGCCCGGAGAAAAAGCACACCGTCACCGAGCTCAAAGGCCTGCTCAAAGACGTCGACGAGCTCTACCTGGCCACGGATGGTGACCGCGAAGGTGAGGCCATCGCCTGGCATCTGCTGGAAACCCTGAAGCCGCGCATACCGGTCAAGCGGATGGTGTTCCACGAGATCACCGAACCGGCCATCCTCGAAGCCGCCGAAAATCCGCGTGACCTGGACATCGATCTGGTCGACGCGCAGGAGACCCGGCGCATTCTGGACCGGCTGTACGGCTACGAAGTCAGCCCGGTGCTGTGGAAGAAGGTCGCGCCGAAGTTGTCGGCCGGCCGGGTGCAGTCGGTGGCCACCCGGATCATCGTGCAGCGCGAGCGCGACCGCATGGCCTTCCGCAGCGCGTCCTACTGGGACATCCTGGCCAGGCTGGACGCCAGCGTGTCCGACCCACAGGCACAGCCGCCGACCTTCACCGCACGGCTGACCGGTGTCGACGGCCAGCGCGTGGCCACCGGCCGCGACTTCGACTCGCTGGGGCAGCTGCGCAAAGCCGACGAGGTCGTCGTCTTGAACGAGGCCACCGCAACCAGTCTGGCCACGGCCCTGCGCGGCGCCCAGCTGAGCGTGGCGTCGGCCGAGGAGAAGCCCTACACCCGGCGTCCATACCCGCCGTTCATGACGTCGACGCTGCAGCAGGAAGCCAGCCGCAAGCTGCGATTCTCCGCCGAGCGCACCATGAGCATCGCGCAGCGGCTATACGAGAACGGCTACATCACCTATATGCGTACCGACTCCACGACACTTTCGGAGTCGGCGATCAACGCCGCCCGCACCCAGGCCCGCCAGCTCTACGGCGACGAATACGTCGCCGCGTCGCCGCGGCAGTACACCCGCAAGGTGAAGAACGCCCAGGAGGCCCACGAGGCCATCCGGCCCGCCGGGGAAACGTTCGCCACCCCGGACGCGGTGCGCCGCGAACTCGACGGCGACGAGTTCCGCCTCTATGAGCTGGTGTGGCAGCGCACGGTGGCCTCGCAAATGGCCGACGCGCGGGGCACCACGCTGAGCCTGCGCATCCAAGGCCGGGCCGGCGACCAGGATGTGGTGTTCTCGGCCAGCGGGCGCACCCTGACCTTCCCCGGCTTCCTGAAGGCCTACGTGGAAACCGTCGACGAGTTGGCCGGGGGCGAGGCCGACGACGCCGAGCGGCGGCTGCCGAATCTAACGCCGGGCCAGCGGCTGGACGCCATCGAGTTGACCCCGGACGGGCACGCCACCAACCCGCCCGCGCGCTACACCGAGGCGTCACTGGTCAAGGCGCTCGAGGAGCTGGGCATCGGTCGCCCATCGACGTATTCGTCGATCATCAAGACCATTCAGGACCGCGGATATGTACACAAGCGGGGCAGTGCCCTGGTGCCCTCCTGGGTCGCATTCGCCGTAACCGGTTTGCTGGAACAGCATTTCGGCCGGCTGGTCGACTATGACTTCACCGCGGCGATGGAGGACGAACTCGACGCGATCGCCTCGGGCAACGAGCAACGCACCAACTGGCTCAACAACTTCTACTTCGGCGGCGACCACGGAGTGCCGGATTCGGTGGCCCGCTCGGGTGGCCTGAAAAAGCTGGTCGGTGTCAACCTCGAAGGTATCGACGCGCGAGAAGTCAACTCCATCAAGCTTTTTGACGACGCCGAAGGCCGTCCGGTCTACGTACGCGTCGGCAAGAACGGGCCATACCTGGAGCGCACGGTAACCGGCGACAATGGTGAGCCGACTCCGCAGCGAGCCAACTTGAACGACTCGCTCACTCCCGACGAGCTGACTTTGGATGTGGCCGAAGAGCTTTTCGCCACCCCGCAGGAGGGCCGGGTGCTGGGCGTCGACCCGGCAACTGGACACGAGATCGTCGCCAAGGACGGCCGCTACGGGCCGTACGTGACCGAGATTCTGCCGGAGCCCCCGCCCGACCCCAGCGCCGAACCCGCCAAAAAGGGTAAGAAACCAACCGGTCCCAAGCCGCGCAGTGGTTCACTGCTGCGCACCATGGATTTGCAGACGGTGACTCTCGAGGATGCGCTGAGGCTGCTTTCGCTGCCCCGGGTGGTCGGTGTGGACCCCGCTACCGGCGACGAGATCACCGCGCAGAATGGGCGCTACGGCCCATACCTTAAGCGCGGCACCGATTCTCGTTCTCTGGCCACCGAAGAGCAGATGTTCACGATCACGCTAGAGGAAGCGCTCAAGATATACGCCGAGCCGAAACGTGCTGGACGGCAAAGTGCTTCGGCGCCGCCGCTGCGCGAGCTGGGTGTCGATGCGGCGTCGGGTAAGCCGATGGTGATCAAAGACGGCCGCTTCGGGCCCTACGTCACCGATGGTGAGACCAACGCGAGTTTGCGCAAGGGCGACGACGTACTGTCGATCACCGACGAACGAGCCTCCGAGCTGTTGGCGGATCGACGGGCGCGCGGGCCGGTAAAGCGTACTGCCAAGAAGACCGCGCGCAAGGCGCCGGCCAAGAAGGCGCCGGCAAGAAAGGCCGTCAAGCGCAGCTAGGCCGAGCTTCGTGCCGGGATTGGGTCGAACGGCAAGCTCGGCGGGCGGCGTGTTAAGGCCTTCGGCACTCGGCGCCGCGACCGGTGGTGTGCCCAATCCGGGTAGGCGCTTCTCGCGCAGGACTCGACCGGCCGTGCCGATGGGTTAGCCGCGAGTGCCCGGCGTGCCGATGCCGCCGGCGACGCCACTGGTGCCGCTGTTGCCCACAGTTTGCCCCGCGCCGCCCCGGCCACCGGCGCTGCCGGTACCGCCGATTCCGCCGTTGCCGCCGGCACCGCCCGCGCCGGCGACGCCGCGCTGACCGGTGTCGCCGATCAAACCTCCGGACCCGCCCACGGCCCCGGGGAGCCCGCCGCCGCCACCGTTGCCGCCGGTGCCGCCGGTTCCGCCGTTGCCGCCGGCACCGCCGTGGCCCCCGATGGTGACGCCCGATGTGGCGGGCGCGGCCAAAATGCCGGCGCCGCCAGCTCCGCCGGCTCCACCGGCACCG
>NZ_LQPW01000015.1 GCF_002116635.1 Mycobacterium szulgai
CCGGCAAGCCCAACTGGCGGGTCCTCACATCCATCGTCGTCCGATGAACGCAGCACCCCGGCAAGATCCGAAGAGCCGTTTAGGGTTCGGGCTTTTTCTTTGGGCGTCCGGCTTGCAGCTGGCACCCATGTCGAGATCCTCAACTGGCTCGACGACCACGCCCGCTGCGCACTGTCGGTCACCGCACACCGCCGCGTCACCGGCCCCATCGTGGCATCGACATTCCGCAAAACCTGTGCCACCCAAGGCATTCCCGCCTCCACCCTGACCGACATTCAATCTGGGTGGGCGGTGCTGAGCTGTTCCTGTCGGCCGGCGGGGAAGTATTGGCGCCAACCGGCACCGCTCGTCATCGTTGCTTGACCGATTGGAGCGCTCAGCGACTCCTTGCCTGTTGATCGCGTTGGCGGGTGGGGCCACTGCCGGACGTAGATGCCCTGTTAGGAACCTGGCGACCCGATGTTTTGGTTGGGATCCCTGTTAGCGAATGTCTGGTGCGGATCAACTTCCCTCGGCGGAGCGGCGGCCGGAATGTCCATATCCCACGACAGATCGGATGCGGCAGTGGTCGTTTGGATGGGTATCGATATCGCGGTGCGCGCACCGCACCAGGCCAGCCTGGCCAATGAGAAGGGTGAGTTGCTGTGGTCGGCGCATCGATGCCACGGCACCACAGCTGATCTCGAAAAGCTTTGGGCGCGTGTGCCAACCGGGCAGGCGCCCAGCGACGTGACGGTGCTGATGGAATCAACCCGCAATGCGTGGGTCCCGCTGGCGGCCTGGTTTCGCCGTGGAGGAGCCCGGGTCGTGCTGGCGGCATCGGTCCTGGCGACCCGTTGCGCCGAGCCACCAAAACGCACTCCACGCTGGTCAAACGCCGCACTACCAGCTTTCCCGCCTCGATGCCCTCCTCGAGATTTCGGGGTCCCGACTTGCATACGGCGTTCTCGGGCGACTTAAGCAACAAGAGCCGCCGGACGCCAAACGCGCAGCATCGGCCTGTCACAGACAGCATCTCGCCCTGGTCCGCTGCCTCGCCAGATTCGCTTCGCAGCCGGCCTCAACCGCGGAACGGAGCGAGCCGGATCGTGATGTCGCTCAGCGCGAACCGGTGCAGATAGGACGCCCGGCCGCGCGGAACTTGTCGCGCCTCGGCGCGGAACAGCCCGGCGAACTCACGCTTGAAGCCCAGCCGGGGATATTCCCGCACCACCGCGGCGCGGACGACGTCGGGAATGTAATTGCTTCGTAGGCCGAAGACGTCGACCGCAGCACCGGCGGACAGTAGGAACGCCTCGGGGCCGTGATCGAGACCGACCCCCGGCGTGTGGTGCAGCGCGATGGCATTGGTCACCACACGCTGATCCTCGGGGTTGACTTCGTGTGCGCGAAGGAACGTTCGGACCATGGCCGCGCTGCGAACGGTGAAATCCACCTCGGGCACGGTGCTGGGGATGCCAGTGTCGTGAAACAGGCAAGCCACATAGAACAGTTCACGGTCGAAGGCGATGCCGTCGACAGCGGCAAGCGTCGCTCCCCACGCGAAGGACCGGTAGGAGTGGTTGAGGACGGCAGGTGACAGCAGATCGCGAGCCGCGGCCTCTGCATCGCGCGCCAACGCCGAGTCGGGTGGTATCAGGCTCGAGGGATCGATGGAGTTGCGCCGACCGGCGTGGAGTCTGAGCATCATCGCGATCCTGCCGGCAATGATCCCGCGGTGGCCGCCAAGGAGCGGACGCACGAGGGCGATCTGCTCTGCCCGGCTCAGCTGCCCGCCGGTGCACTCGGTCCACTCGATCGTTCCGATCGCGTCAAGTTGCGTGTTTCGCTTCATCGCTGTCACGCCCTGCTGCCGGATAGAGCGCGCGAGAGCATCTCCGTGTCGCCGATGTGCTCGACCGCCACGATCAGGCCGTTCCGCAGATCGAATCTGTCGACTTCCTTCGCACGTTCTCCTGCGAGCTCGACGTCGACCACGGCGAGCACCTTGTCACCGTCGGAGAAGTACTCGATCGGTAGGACTGCCAGACCGTACTGCGCGATGTCGAGAAAGAACTCGATGACCGCCTCGCGCCCTTGGTGCACCTTGCTCAGACGCGTGCTTCCCGGTTGGGTCCAGGCAACATCCTTGGAAAGCGTGCCCAGCAACTGGGGCCAGTTCCCGCTCATGAATGCCCTGTACAGGGCGTCGACAGTGGCGATGTTCTCGATACTCATTGTGCCTTCCCGCTTTTTTATAGTATGGTTCGAAAATGAACACTACTACAATCACACGAGTTGCGGCAGTACAGATCAAGGCGGACCTGGGCAACGTCGACCACAACCTCGAGGCGTGCGAACGGCAGGTGGACCGTGCCGCAGCTGACGGCGCTAGCTGGATCGCGTTGCCTGAGTTCTTCTCAACGGGCGTCGCCTATCGCACCGATCTGAGCCGCAACGCCGCTCCGGTCGACGGCGAGCCGACGAAGTTGCTGTCGAATCTCGCGCGCGAGCACGGCGTCCACGTCGGTGGATCGACACTGGTCCGTGACGACGACGGTCACGTGCGGAATGCCTTCTTGCTCGCGGCACCGGATGGCGAGCTGATCGGCCGCCACGACAAGGACCTCCCGACCATGTGGGAGAACGCGCTCTATGTCGGAGGGACCGACCCAGGCCTGATCCATACAGAGGGCCTGACCGTAGGCGTCGCGCTCTGCTGGGAGCTGATCCGCACCCAGACGGTCGCTCGTCTGGCCGGCCAGGTAGACCTCGTACTCGGCGGGTCAGGGTGGTGGAGCATCCCCGAGTGGCCGTTCATGAAGCGCGCCGAGGTGCGCAATCATCGGCGTGCGACGACGGCCCCTGCCGTCTTCGCCCGGTACGTGGGTGCGCCCGTCGTGCACGCAGCGCACGCGGGCGAGTTCGCCTGCCCTTTTCCCTGGACGCCGGTGACCTACCGCGGCCACTGCGAGGGCGGTGCACAGATCTGCGACGCGACCGGGAAGGTATTGGATTTCAAGGGCCGGGACGACGGCGATTGCTTCGCAATCGCCGATGTCGAGGCGGTTCGCTCTCCCGGCGCTCCGGCCAGGGACCGCTTCTGGTTGCAGCGCCGCGGAGCGGTCGCTGCCATGGTGTGGGCGTACCAGAACTTTCAGGGGCGTCGGGTCTACGACCGGTTGCCGGTGTCCGACATGTCGCAAGCTGCGGCGGTCAGGGCATGAGCGACGTGACGGTAGAACACGGTCGTGATCACCGCATGGCGCCGTCGGGTCTGGTGACCTCCGGCGTGGTCGAACTCGCGGCTGGGGCACTCTCGGGCTGGATCTACGCAGCAGTGCGCTACGACGACGATGGTGCCCGGAGGCTCCGCATCAAGAGCCCTGCGCGAATTCGGCAGTGGCACCTGGACTTGGTAGCCCTGGGCACCGGCACGGTCGCGCTTGGCCTGGCCGTGCCCGGCGCGCCCAAAGTAGTGCAGCGAGCGCTGGCCACCGGTGCCTGGACAAACGCCATGATGTTCCTTCCGTTGGCCTACCGGCCGGATCTTCTGCAGAACCCGGCGTACCGCAAGCTCGGACTGGCGTCCTTCATCTCGACGTCGGTGGGCTTCACCGGGATGGCGATCAGCGCTGTGCACCGCCGGCGCGCAGACCGTCGGTGACCACTGACCGGGCGACGGCCAATGTCGCCCGGAGCTCCTGATCGTCGATTCTGAGCCGGTCCTCGCGCAGCGTCATACCGATCACGCCGTTCCATGCGCCCCAAAGAAACCGCATGGCGCGGGCAGCATCGAGGTCCGAACGAACCTCACCGGCCTCGATCGCTGCCCGCAGGTCGGCCTCGACGGCGTCCACGAGCTGCTGCACACGGTCAGCGATGCGCGCCTCCACCTCGTGCAATCCGGATGACGCTTCGAGCACCCGGAGAGCGATCATCTGGAAGGCACCAGGGTGCTCGAGGTGGAAGTTCAAGTAGGCGTCACCTGCTGCGAACACACGCTCCAGGGGACTGCTCAGATTCAGTTCTGCGACTTTGCCCATCGCCGCCTCGTTGATGGTGAGGGCCCGCTCGACCAAGGCGAGGTAGAGACGCGCCTTGTTCTCGAAGTGCACGTAGACCGAGCCCACCGACACATCTGCCCGCTCGGCGATCTCATCAATGGTCGTCGCCTGGAATCCCCGCTGCCGGAAGAGGACCTCTGCGGCGTCGAGGATCGCCGAAGCCGTGTTGGCCTTCTTCCGTTCGGAGCGGGACATCGGTGCTGAAGAGGGCGACGACATGGGCTTAACGGTAGCGACTCCTCCGCCCGGGGGAGGGCCGCGGCTGGCACCTCGCAAGGGAAATATTTGTAGTATCGCTCATTATTATAGTATCGTTCACAACATGCTTCTTTCTCCTCGCTACACCGGTCCCACCGTCGTCACGATCGAAGGGGATCCGCATGACGTCGCAACGCCGCTGATCCGCCAACGAGCCAGGTTGGCCGAGATCGCCACCACGTTCACCGACGACGAATGGTCTGCGCCGAGCCGCTGCGCTGCGTGGTCGGTCCGGGATGTCATCGCCCACGTTGCCGGGATCAATCCGCTGTACGTCATGTCCGCCGTGGCTGGGCTCGCCGGACAGCCGACCCGCCTGATGCCGCACTTCGATCCCGCTGTGTCACCGTTGAGGATGGTCGAGGACATCGGCTCGTTGTCTTCGGCCCAGGTGCTCGACCTGCTCATATCCTCCAACGCGGAACTGATCGCCACTGCGGAGGCGCTCGACGATCTTGGCTGGTCCACCGTGGCTGAGTCGCCTTTGGGAGAGGTGCCCATCCGGCTGCTGATGTCCCACGCGCTGTGGGACTCCTGGGTGCACGAGCGCGACATCCTGATTCCGCTCGGCATCGAACCGACTGTCGTCGCCGACGAGGTCGTCGCCAGTCTCCGCTACGTGGCGGCCCTCACCCAGGGCTTCGCATTCGGTGCCGGAATGGAGTGCAGGGGACGATTCGGGATTGAAGCGACCGACCCGGACTTCCACTGCGTAATGGCCGTCGAAGACGCGGTGACCGTGCGCATCGAGCACCCGGACGAAAGCATGCCGGTGCTACGCGGACCCGCGGTGGACCTGACCGAGGCGCTCAGCACCCGGCTGCCTCTGCCCGGGGCCGCACCACCGGAATGGCACCGGGTACTCGGCGGACTGAAACACACGTGGGACCTTGGCAATGATCCGACGCCTCGTCTGGTCAGCCGATAACGTAAATCACCCGACCGCCGCTTCCTGCTAATGGACAGAGCCATACCCTAGCCGCCGGTTCCACCGGTGGCGCCGCCGTACAAGTTGCCCATGACGTCGGCGCTGCCTCCCCCGCAGTGGGTTAGGTTGAGCCAAACCAGGGCTTGGGGTGCGTCGGCGCGCCCGCGCAGAGGGGCGCGAAGTGACTCAGCACGATAACCAGAGCGGCGGCTATTTCTTTAGCGACCATGAAGCGGATACCGAGCTTGCGAGATTGCGATTAATCGAGCAGTTCAACGATCCGTCCACCCTGCGTCATCTCGACGGAATCGGCGTTGCTGAAGGCTGGCGGTGCCTTGAGGTGGGCGCTGGCGCCGGGTCGGTGGTGCGTTGGCTCTCTCAACGAGTCGGCACTGCGGGCAAAGTTGTGGCTGCTGACCTCGATGTGCGATTCCTCGGCGAAATCGGTGCACAGAATGTCGAGGTTCGTCGCTGTGACATCACCCAGGATTCCATTGAGCCGTCGTCATATGACCTTGTGCACGCACGAAATCTATTGACCCATCTGCCCGATCCGAAGGCTGCCTTGCAGCGGTTGTACGCGGCGGTGCGCCCCGGCGGTTGGCTGATGGTCGAAGACGTCGATAACGGCACGGTTGAGTCCGCAGACCCGGGCCATCCCCTCGCGGCGTCATTCGACCTTTGCGCACAGGCACGGATCAAGTTCCTTTTGGCGGCCGGGGTGATGGACCTGCGCTACGGCCGCACCATTGCGCTCCACATGGGCCAGCTGAACTTAATCGACATGGGAAATGAGGGCGTTGCGATGGTCGGGCCCGGCCACAGCCCAATGTCGCAATTGATGGCTCGATCTTTTCGCCCTGTGGATGACGCCATGGTCGCCAACGGAGTGGTTGGGCAGTCCGAAGCCGCCGACGCGCAGCGGGCTTTGGAAGATCCTTCGTTTCTTTACCGGGGCGGCCTGATCGTCGCCGTGTGGGGCCGCAAACCGCCCGACTAGCCATGCAGCGGCACGCACTACGCTGCCGTCGCTGGATTCTCCGCCGGGGGTGCAAGCGCGCCGAGCGCGGACATGTTGCCGGCGTTAGCTCCGCGATGTCGGTGAGCCGGATTCCCGCCGCGAGGCGGGCCGGCTTCGCGGTCGGGGTGAGTTTGTTGGCGCACAGCACCGCAGGGCGGTGGACGGCCTTGCACCACACCCAGTTACGGCCAAGGCGTCAAATCCGCGAACGCGAAAACTTGTACGTTCGGCAGGGATCGGTCGCGGTGCTCAATACGGGTGATCTCGCCGCGGCTTACATTGGGGACAGTCGAGCCAAGGGGGAGTTCGTGAGGCAGACGAAAACCACATTGCCGCCCGCTGTCTTCCTCACGCTGGCCAACGGCTTTCTCGACGCCCACACGTACCTGGGTTTCGCCGGCGTGTTCGCCAATGTCCAGACGGCTAACGTGATCTTTTTCGCCGTCAATCTCGTCGAGCAGCATTGGACCGCGGCATTGGCACGACTGTGGCCGATCTTCGCGTTCACAGCAGGCGTAGCGATCGCCGCGCACATCAAATCCGGACGCATCCAACAGTGGGTATCGCATCCGCTGCGTTGGACGATGGCAATTCAAGCCGCATTCTTTGTCGGTGTCGGATTCATCCCTAGAACGGTGCCGGCCAGTTTCATCACGGTGCCAATCGCATTCTTAGCCGGCGTGCAGATCGGGTTGTTCCGCAGCATCGGAGATCTCAACTACCTGCCGGTCGCCACCACGGGGAACTTAATGCGCCTGGTCGAAACCGGCTACTCGGGGTTCATTGACGGCGAACGTGGCTCCCGACGGGCATTTCGGGTGTACGCCACGCTGATTGGTGCCTTCACCGTCGGCGCCGGCTTCGGCACCGCAACCACCCGCGCGTGGGGCCACCACGCCATCTGGATACCGGCGATCATCCTGATGGTCGCGCTGGTATTGGTCGTGCTCGACGAGCGAGCGGGTAAGACGGGCTAGCGGCCGCCCGCCGATTGCAAAGCATATTTGCGCGTTGGTCAATCGGCTGAAAAGGCGCTAAAACACCATTTTTTGCACGTGCCGGCCTGCGTTATGCTCTGCCGGCAATTGGGGTTAGTCGCACGCTTTATACCGCGACCAGAGGAGGCAACATGGTCGCGGCCACTGCAGGTATGGCGACCACCAGGGCCGGTGTCGACCACAAGATCGTCCCCACACTGCGCATAGCCGTGCCTGCACTTATTGCGTTCGTATGCCTCTGGCCGGTCGTTTGGACGGCCGACGTCGCCTCGGTCGTATGTGACGACTTCTTCTACTACCTGGTGCCGGCAGAGCATTGGGCTAACGGTGCCGGCTCGACGTATTTTCCGGCTGAACCTACAAATTGTTATCACCCGCTGTGGTTTGCGTGGGTTGCATTTCTCTACTGGATTGCCGGCGACGGCAAAATCTTTTTCGGCGCGCTAGCCCTAAGCGTGACGGCACTGATGATCGGGTTCTACTTCCTGTTTGAACGTTTCCTTCGGCGCGTTACCGGTGACCGACTCGCGGCCGCGGCGGGCGCGGGCGTCGCGGCGCTACCGCTTGCGCGACTAGGGCGCATGGGCCTCGAGACGTCGTTGACGGCGTTCGTCGCGGCGTTGTTGTTGGTGTACCTGAGCAGCAAGCCGCTGGCCGAACGAACCGTGCGGGAAGCGGCTGTGGTCGGACTGCTTTCGGCGCTTCTCCTGCTGTCACGGCTCGACGCCGCGGTGCTGCTGATCGGGCTGGGCGTAGCCATCGTTGCGCGCTGGGATGTCAAGCGGCTAATGGCATTTGCGGCCGGCGCGGCGCCCCTCTACTTGTATCCGGCGATCAACCTGTGGGCGTTCGGTCACCTCGCCACCACGTCGATGACAGCCAAGACGCTCAATCTGTACCTACCGCCCAACTGGTACTTCCTCGTATTTCCCAACCCAGCTCTGGGTATCGCGTTGGCAACCGCCGTTGCCGGCGTGGCGGTGGCACTCGTCGTATTGCTATGGCGCAATCCCAATGTCGACAACCGCAGGCTCGCCATGGCCGTGCCCGTCGCAGTCCTGCTGCAGTTCGCTGCTCAGGCGCTGCTGAGCGGCTGGATCATGTTCGTCTGGTACATCTACTTCGCCGTGATGTCGCTGGGGTTGCTGGTCTGCCTGCTGGTGGTAGGGCTGCGGCGGCGGGAATTGCGTCGACGCGTCGCTGTTCCGGCGGTTGCCGTTGCCCTTCTTTTCGGGGTGCTGTGGATTGGCTGTTCACTCGTGCTGGACCCGATACGAGCACACACCGTCGACGCAGCCCGGCGGCTGCAAGCCTTTTCCGTCTCGCATCCCGGTGTCTATGCCATGGGCGACCAGGCAGGCACGCCGGGCTGGCTGGTGAAGCAGCCCATCGTCCAGCTTGAGGGCCTGGCCATGTCGCATGAGTTCACCGACCGAATCCGGCAACGACAGCCCCTGGCCCAGGTCTTCCGCGACTATCACGTCAACTACTACGTCGCTTGGGTCTCCGATGGCGCCGACCATGGCAGCTGTCATGAGTTGCAGGAACCCAGCCCCCTGCTCAGCTCTCCCCGGGCGCCACATATGGCTATCAGGACCTGCAAGGCGCCGGTCGCGGTGATCGACCCTGGACCGCTCCACCGGGAAGTGATATATCGGATCGATCCAACAACGGGTCAACCGATGTAGATCACCGATGGACAGACAACGGCCGCCGGGCAACTCCGGGCACACGGCCACCGCGGCGTCAGTGCTGAGCTTCCTCGGTGCGGCCACACACCTCTTTGTGCCCTTGCTCGCCTTCTTCGGCATCGTCGAAGTGCTGGGTCATCGCGGCTCGCAATATGCGGGCACCTACCCGAACTGGTTCGCGCCCTGGAGCTTCGCATCCGGCGGGGTCCAGCTTGTCGTGGCGGTGCTGCTGTTGATCGGCGGGATCAGCCTGCAGCGCCGGCGGCGGCGCGGCATAACGATGATCGCAATCGCGTGCACCGTGGTCATCGCGCTCGACGTGGCAAAGGTCGCGGTCAGCATCACGCTGGCCAAGGACTGGAAACACCTACCCCACCAAATGGACGTAGATACGTTCCACCCGTCGTCGGCACCCGGCATCGTGATGACGATCGTTTTCTTCATGTTCCCGGTCGTCACGATGATTCTTGCCCTGGCACCTGCAACCAGGCGCTGGTGCATGCCAATCGGCTCTTGACGGCACTGCCGCATACGGTGCACTGTGATACTGGTCATATGACCACTGGTCACGCCGGGCAGAGAGGCAGCAGCTCATGACCACCAGGGACAAGTACACGCAAATTCCCACGCCGTACTCGCGTGCGGTCCCCAGCGCCGGCGACGCGCGCTTCACCTGGGAGTACGACGAGGGCCGGGCCCGGCTCCTGTCCCTCTATCAAAAGGGAAAGGACAAGCAGTGGGACGCCCAGTCGCGCATCGACTGGACCCAAGACGTCGACCCCATGAACCCGATCGGGCTCCCCGACGAGTTCCATCCGCTGTTCGGCAGCCCCATGTGGGACAGCGCCGACGAGAAGCGGCGCGCCGAGATGCGCCAGCACTTCCAGGCCTGGCAGTTCTCGCAGTTCCTGCACGGCGAGCAGGGCGCGATGGTGTGCGCGGCCAAGATCGTCGAGGTCGTCCCGGACCTGGACGCGAAGTTCTACGCAGCCACCCAGACCATGGACGAAGCCCGCCACGTCGAGGCGTTCTCGCGGTTCCTGCAGGACAAAGTCGACGTGGTCTACCCGATCAACAAGCACCTGACCACACTGCTCGACGACACCCTGCGCGACTCGCGCTGGGATATGCCCTACCTCGGCATGCAGGTCCTCATCGAAGGGCTCGCCCTCGCCGCCTTCGGGGTGCTGCGTGACATGGCGGCGCCGGACTCGCTGGCCAAGCACGTACTGGCCTACGTCATGCAAGACGAGGCCCGGCACGTCGCCTTCGGCCGCATCTCGCTGAAGGACTACTACTCCGCACTCACCGAGGTCGAGCGGGCCGAGCGGGAAGAGTTCGTGGTGGACGCCTGCTACCTGATGCGCGACCGGTTCCGCGGCGAGGAGGTTTTCGAGACCCTCGGCATGGACGTCCAAGCGTGTGCGGAGTGGGTCGACACGTCACCGCTGATGATCCAGTTCCGCTCGCACCTGTTCAGCCGCATCGTGCCGATCGTCAAGGACATCGGGTTGTGGGGCGACAAGGTGCAAACGGCCTTCAGGGACATGGGTGTGCTCGACATGGCCGGCTTCGACATCGAGGCGTTTATGAAGGCCGATGAGGATCAGGCCGACGCGCTGGACCAGGCACACGCCGAGATGGCCGCGCGAGCCGTCGAAGTCGATCAGGTGATCGCCGCGGGTGCGGCAGCGAGCTAGGAGATTCCGTAGTAGCCCAGCCGCAGCAGCTCGGTAATTTCGCTGACCAGCGGCATCCGCGGGTTGGTGCGGTTACTGAGGTCCTCGAACGCGGTCATCGCCAGCCCCGGCAGCGCAGCGTTGAACTCGTCCTCGTCGATCCCCATTTCCTTGAGTGAGCGCGGCATGTCGACCCGGCCCAGCAACTCCTCGACTCCGCGCAGCAATCGGCCGCGACAATCTTCGGGTTCGTGGCCGCCGAAGATGAGCTGGCCGATCTGGGCGTACTTGTCGGGGGCGACGTAGGCCGAGTAGCCCGGAGCCGGCATGAATTTGCTCGGCAAGCCCGAGTTGTAACGCAGCACGTGCGGCAGGAAGATCGCATTCGCCCGGCCGTGCGCGATGCCGAACTTCGCGCCGACGGCGTGCGCCAGCGCATGGTTGGTGCCCACGAACGCATTCGAGAAGGCGAGCCCGGCCAGCGTCGCCGCATTCGACATGTCGGTGCGCGCGGCCAGATCGTCGGGATCGCTGTACGCCCTGGGCAATGCCTCGAAGATCAGCCGCGCCGCCTGTGCACACAAGGCGTCGGTGTACGGCGACGCGAAAATCGAGACCACCGCCTCCAGGGCATGCGTCAACGCGTCGATACCGGTGTCCGCGGTCAGCACCGGCGGCATTGACGACGCCAGCAGCGGATCGATGACGGCGAGGTCGGGCACTAGGCTGTAGTCGACCAGCGTCTCCTTCTTGCCGTGCACGGTCAGCACCGCTGCCGGCGACACCTCCGAACCGGTGCCCGAAGTCGTTGGGATAGCGACCAATTGGAGCCGATGCCGATCGGTCGGATAGTCGGCCACCCGCTTGCGCGGGTCGAGGAAGGGCATGGTCAACTCGTCGAGGCTCTTCTCCGGGTGCTCGTAGAACAGCCGCATCGCCTTGCCGGCGTCGAGCACCGAGCCGCCGCCGACGGCAATGAGAATGTCGGGTTGTACGCGCTCGAGCAGTTCGACGCCGCGGCGGATCGTCGTCTCGTCCGGCTCCGGCGTCACTTCACTGAACACCTGCACGTGGCGGGTGCGCATCTTGCCGCGCACCAGATCGACCACACCGCGCTCGTCGCTCACCGCGTCGGTGACCACCACGACGGTCTCGCAGTCCAGGTCGCGCAGATTCTCCAGCGCGCCGGCATTGAAGTAGGTGTTGGACGGGACCCGGAACCACTGTGGCGGGGTTCGGCGTTGCGCGACGGTCTTGATGTTGAGCAGCTGGCGATAGTTGACGTTCTCGGTGGTGCTCGACCCGCCCCAGGTTCCGCATCCCAGCGAGAAGGTCGGGGTCAGATTGTTGTAGACACCGCCGAGCGCGCCGACGGCGGTCGGCGCGTTCACCAGGATGCGCCCGGTACGCACCGCCGCGCTATACGCGTCGATCACCGCCTGATCGTTGGCGTAGACCGCCGAAGTGTGGCCCAGCCCGCCGTGTTCGGTAACCAGTACTGCGACGTCGATGGCATGCTGCATGTCGCGCGCCCGGACCACGCCGAGCACCGGCATCAACTTCTCCTGCACCAGCGGGTGCGCAGCGAGTTCCGCCAGGTCCGACGGCAGCGGCGCCAGCAGGACCTTGACTGTCGGCGGCACCGAAAAGCCCGCTCGTGCAGCAAGTTCCGGCGCCTTCTGGCCCAGCGCGTCCAGCGAGATCTTGTCGCCACAGCCGAACGCGAACCGGGTTATCGCGGCGGCCTCGTCGACGGTGAGCAACCGGGCACCCATCCGCTCGAACTCGGCGATCATCGCGTCATGAATCTCGTCGTCGATGACGCACGTCTGTTCCGCGGGGCAAATCACCGAGGAGTCGAAGGTTTTCGAGATGAGGATGTCGACGACGGCGCCCCGCACGTCTGCGGTCCGATGGATGTAGATGGGGGCGTTTCCGGGGCCGACGCAAAGCCCCGGTTTTCCGGCCGCACTGGCCAAGGCGACGATCTTCGGTCCACCGGTGACCCAGATGAAGTCAACCTTGGGGTGTTTGAACAGATAATGCGTCACCTCATGGGCGGCATCCGGGATGACCTGCAGCGCCCCGGGCGGCATGCCGGCCGCTTCGGCCGCCGTGCGCAGGATCTCCACGCTGCGTTCACAGCACCGGACCGCATAGGGTGACGGCCGAAACACTATGGCATTGCGCGTTTTCGCGGCCACGATCGCCTTGAACAGAACCGTCGACGTCGGGTTGGTCACCGGCGTTATCGCCAGCACCACGCCGATCGGTTCGGCGACGTGCACGATGTTGTTCTCGACGTCTTCGTCGATGACGCCCACCGATTTCTTGTCGCGCAGATAGTCGTGCAGGAATTCGGTCGCCACGTAGTTCTTGACTACTTTGTCCTCGAAGACGCCGAACCCGGTCTCCTCGATCGCCACGCCCGCCAACTCGGCCGCAGCGCGCAGGCCGGCGCGCACCATCGCCTCGACGATCCGGTCGACCTGAACCTGATCGAGCTTGCGGAATTCGGCGGCCGCAGCTGCGGCGGTATCCACGATCGCGTCGATCTCATCGCGGCGGCGATCGTCGTTCTCCGACGTGTCGCCGTTGCCGGTGGTACCCGCGCGCGTCGGAGCTGTCGTGTGTTTGGTCAGCATCGTTCGAACCTCCGGTGCCATGGTCGGCCGGCTCCACGGCAACGGATAGAGACTTAAGTCCGTGCCGTAATGGGCTTCAGTCAACGACTGGTGGCGATGTGGTGCAGCAAGTCCCTTGCCGCACCCGCCGGCGGGGTACGGGCGCCCATCCAGATCGCTCTCAGATCGCGTCGCAAGTCCAGATCCGCCACCGCGACGGCGCGCAGGCGATCATGACCGAGGTCGTCGCTGACGGCCAGGCGGCTCATCACCGCCGGACCCGCACCGGCCAGAACTGCAGCGCGAACCGCTGCGGCAGAAGCGAATTCGAGCGGATGCGCGGCCGGCTCCGGCTCGTCGCCGTCAAGGGGCTCGTCGCCACCCAGCAGCAGACGCCACCCAGACTTGCGCGATACCAGCGGCGTTTGGCGAAGCTCGGCCACGGTGATCGGCGCCGACCGCCGTACCCATTTGTGATCGGGTGGCACGACGAGGATCAGCTCGTCATGTCCGATCACGCGGCTGCGCAACCCGCGAAGTGGGCCACGCGTCTCGATGAAGCCTAGTTCCGCCCTCCCGTCGCGCACCGCGGCGATCGCTCCCTCGCTGTCGGTCGCGTCGAAGGTGACCTCCGGCGCGACGGCGCCGCGTCGCTGGGCCGCGGCTTGCAGCGACACCAGCCAGCGGGGCAGCAAGTGCTCGGCCACGGTTTGGCTGGCAGCCACCTTGAGCTGGCTGCGGCGTTCGGCGCGCAGCGAGGCGAGCCCGGTGTCGACGCGCTGCGCGACGTCGAGGACCTGATCGGCCCATTCGGCGACGACCTCGCCGGCCGGTGTCAGGAGGGTGCCCCGCGGCGTGCGCGTCACCAGGCGCACACCGACCTGAGCCTCGATAGAGGTCAGCCGCGCCGAAACGGCCTGCTGACTGGTCCCCACCGCCCTGCTGGCCGCGCTCAAACTGCCGGTCTTGGCGATCGCCGACAACACCTCGAGGGCGGAAAGATCGGGCATCCGCGCGCTTAACGCCACGCCTGATGGTACCGCCGAGATACAAGGCACGCTTGTATCTCGGCACTACGAAAAGGCTTAGCCGCCGACGGTACCTGCTGTCCCGAACAGCAGCCCGCCCTTGCCGCCAGGCCCGCCATGCCCTGACCCCGCGGGGTTGCCGTTGCCACCGCCGCCGCCGTTGCCGATCAGCTGGGCGTTGCCACCGGCACCACCGACACCGAAAGAGCCAGGCAAACCTGCCCCGGCGTCGCCGCCCCTACCACCGCTACCGAACAGCGCGCCATTGCCGCCGGCCCCGCCGGTCCCGCCGTTGGCGAATCCGATGCCCGCCGCGGCGCTACCGTTACCGCCGGCTCCCCCGCCCGCTCCGCCAGCGCCGAAAAGCCCTGTCGTACCGCCGTTTCCGCCATTGCCGCCGACGCCGCCGCCGAGGCCGCCGACGACACCGCCGGCACCACCTGCGCCGCCGTTGCCGAAGAGCAGCCCGCCCGTGCCGCCGTGGCCGCCGGGCCCGGGGAACGCGCCGCTCGAGCCGCCGCCGGTTCCACCGGCGCCGCCGTTGCCGATGAGCCCCGCGCTGCCACCGTTGCCGCCGGCCTGATCAAGCCCGCCAGCGGCGCCGTTGCCGCCGTTGCCGTAGAGAATTCCGCCATCACCCCCATTGCCACCCGGCGTCGTGGCATCGGCGCCGTTGCCGATCAACGGACGCCCGGTAGCGGCGAGGACGGGCGCATTGATCGCATCGACGAGGCCCTGCAAGGGCGATGCGCTGGCCGCCTCGGCGGCGGCATATGCGCCGGCGCCGGCTGTCAGAGCCTGGACGAACTGTGGGTGAAAAATCGCGGCCTGTGCGCTAACCGCTCGATACGTCAAGGCCTGCCCGGAAAACAGCGATGCGATGGCCGTCGACACTTCGTCGGCGCCCGCCGCGAGCAACCCGGAGGTGGGAAACGCTGCCGCGATGTTCGCTGAACGCAGCCCCGAGCCGATGTATTGCAAGTCGGCCGCCGCTGCGGCCAGGCACTCCGGAGCTGCCACCAAAAGAGACATCGCCGCACATCCTCGTGCCCCCGAGGACGCACAGCATATCGAAGAGGTTGCCGGGCTGAGATGGCTTCCGCCGGAAGACTTCGGTAGCGATGATGATCACATGCCTGATGGAAACCGATCCGATGTGGATGTTGTGGTCGTGGGCGCCGGTATCGCGGGTCTGTACGCCGCCTACCGATTTAGGCTCGCGGGCCAGTCAATGCGGATATTCGAGACGGGCGACGATATTGGCGGCACCTGGTATTGGAACCGCTATCCCGGCGCGCGCGTGGACATCCCCAGCGTCGATTACATGTTCAGCTTCGATCCCGACTGGTCACGCGAGTGGCAGTGGTCGGAGAAATACGCCACTCAGCCCGAGATTCTGCGATATCTGAACCACGTCGCCGACAAACACGACCTTCGCCGCGACATTCAGTTCGGCACCCGGGTGACGCACGCGCACTGGGATGACGAGTCGGCTGGATACCGCGTGCGCACCGATCGCGGCGACGAGATTCGCTGCCGCTACCTCGTCATGGCGACGGGTTGTCTGTCGATGCCGAAGGACCTCGACATCGCCGGCACCAAGAACTTCACCGGTGAGGTGTACTTCACCAGCCGCTGGCCCCACGAACCCGTCGACTTCACCGGTAAACGCGTCGGTGTCGTCGGCACCGGGTCGTCGGGGATCCAATCGATTCCGCTCATCGCCGCGCAGGCAGCGCAGGTGGTGGTCTTTCAACGCACGCCGTGCTTTTCGATCCCCGCCCACAATGGCCCGATTCCGCCGGAAAAGCTGGCGCAACTAAGCGACGACGCCGCCTATCGTGAAGCGGCGCGCAACTCCTTCGGTGGGGTGCCGATGGAACGCACGATCACCCCGACGTTCTCGGTGTCCGCCGAGGAACGTCAGGAGCGGTACGAACGCGCCTGGCAACGCGGCGAACTGCTCGAGGTGCTCAACCTCTATACCGACGTGATGAGTAATCCGCTGGCCAACAACGACTTTGCCGAATTCATCCGCACCAAGATTCGCGGCATAGTGCACGATCCACAGACGGCGGACGCGCTATGTCCCACCACCTATCCGGTCGGCGCGAAGCGACTGTGCCTGGACACCGACTACTACGCCACGTTCAATCTGCCCCAGGTGCGGCTGGTGAATCTGCAGGACCAGCCGTTGGTCTGCGTTACCGAGACCGGAATCGACACGGCCGGTGAATCTTTCGAATTCGACGCCATCGTGTTCGCCACCGGCTTCGACGCGATCACGGGCGCGGTGGCGGCGGTCGACATCGTCGGCCGGGACGGGCTTGTGTTGAAGGACAAGTGGTCTCATGGGCCGTCCACTTATCTCGGCCTGACCACCGTGGGGTTTCCCAACCTCTTTCTCATCGCAGGCCCGAACAGCCCGTCGGTGCTGTCGAACATGACGGTGTCGATAGAGCAGCATGTCGACTTCGTCGCGGAGGCTTTGACGTATCTGCGCGCCCACGGCTTCGACCGGATCGAACCCACCGAGGCCGCGGAAGCCGGCTGGATGCAGCATGTGGACGACGCCGCGTCGATAACGCTTTTCCCGCTGGCCAATTCGTGGTACGTCGGCGCCAACATACCGGGCAAACCCCGTACTTTCATGGCCTATGCCGCCGGGGTCGACTTCTACCGGGCGGCCTGCGACGAGGTCGTGGCCCGAAACTACTTGGGGTTCAGGCTATCCGGCCCCGCCGGCTCCCAGTGCGAGGACGGCGTGGTACGACGGCTGCAACCCGACGTCCAGATGGTCCTCGAGCAGATGGCGTTGTTGGACTTACCGCCCTTGGAATCGATGGCGCCCGACCAGGCGCGGGCCTTCATGAACGAGATGAACCTCGCGCGTCCCCCCGGTCCGGACGTCGGTGAAATCGTCGACGGCACCCTGCCCGGCGCCGCAGGTATCCTGAACTACCGCCTCTACCGACCGGCCAGCCAGGGTCCGCATCCAGTCGTCGTCTACTTCCATGGCGGCGGTTGGCTGCTGGGAGATCACATTTCCGATGATCCGTTGTGCCGCGATCTGTGTGTGCGCAGCGAAATGCTCATTGTGTCGGTGGACTACCGGCACGCCCCTGAGCATCGCTTCCCGGCTGCGGTCGAGGACGGCTGGGCGGCGGTGCAGTGGATCGCCGACCACGCCGAAGAAATCGGCGGGAAGCCCGGACGCATCGCGGTGTGCGGATGGAGCGCCGGCGCGGGCATAGCCGCCGTGGTCAGCCAATTGGCCAGAGAGACAGGCCGGCCCAGGATTGTGGGCCAGGCGCTGATCACACCGGTCGTCGACTCCGATCAAACCCGCGGCTCCTACCTCGAGAATGCCGACGGCTACGGTCTCACCGCGCCGGTCATGGGATGGTTCTTCGACCACTACGCCGATCCCGAGGTTCGGGATGACCCGAGGATCGCGCCGCTACGCGCGCCGGATCTGTCCGGTTTGCCATCGGCGATCGTCGTTACGGCGGACTTCGACCCGCTACGCGACGAGGGCGTGGCGTATGCCGAAGCCCTTGCTGCAGCAGGGGTTCCTACCGAGCACGTGCGGGCTCGCGGACACACGCACTTGTCGCTGACGATGGTCGACGTGGTCGTCTCGGGCGCCCCACTGCGAGCCAGGATCGCCGATGCGCTGCGTGGCTTCTTTGCGGCCGATCTCGCTAACGCCACGCCGGCTCAGACAGCGGGATGATCCGTTTACTTGTGACCGCCGCCGCCAAAGCTGTGGCCGGAACCACCGCCTCCTGAGCTGTGGCTTGGCGACGGCACATGCACGGGCGGAGTCACCGAGCGTGGCTGTTGGGGAATGGCCGGCGGAGCCTTCGGCGCCGGAAGGTTAACGGGCGGTTTAGGTTCCGGAGCGTGCGCTGGCGGCGGTGCCATAGGAACATGTGTCGGCGGACGCGACACGGGTGCCGGGCTCGGCGGCTTTGACACCGGCACGGCACTCGGTGGGTGCGAGACCGGGACGTGTGTCGGTGGCTGGGACACCGGAGCCGACGCCGGCGGGCGAGAAACCGGAACCGACGCCGGCGGGCGAGAAACCGGAACCGACGCCGGCGGCTGCGACACCGGAACCGACCTCGGCGGCTGCGACACCGGAACCGACCTCGGCGGCTGCGACACCGGCACCGACGTCGGCGGCTGCGACACCGGCACCGATTCCGGTACCGGCGCCCGCGCCGGTACCGGAAGGATCGGTATGGGGAGAACTGGCGGAGCGAGCAACGGTGCGGGCGAAGATTCACGCGGTAGAACCGCCGGCAACGGAATCAGTATCGGACTTGACGCCCGGACCGGTGATTCAGGATCGGGCAAAGCCACCGCCGCAGCGGCGGGCACCGGCGCAGCTGGCACAAAGGCATTGACGGACGGCAGCTTGGCCGCCGGCACCTGCAGATGCATAGGCACCGACGCCACGGCCGGTGGCGGCACGGGTGCCTGCATTGTGGGGACGATGAAATTTTGGCCAGGTATGCGTTGCAAACCTACCGCAGCCGGTCGAATACCCAGCGCCAATGAAACTTCCAGCGCTACAACGGCACTCACCAGCGCCACGGCACCGGCAGTGCCCAACAGAAGGACGGGTCTGCGCTGCTGCAGGCTCTCCCGCAGGCCTGCTTCTTCTCCGGTGCCCATAACCGCAGTGGGGGCGTCGGCCTCCTCGTCGGGAACGGCACTGTAAGCAAAGGCATCCGTGGACGGGACGAACGACGAGGCGTGGGCAGATGCCAACGCCGCCCCCCGTGCCAGCGCCGTCTCCGGCTCCGCGGGCGCACTCACCACAAGCGAGGTCGCCGTCTCGAGTTGTGGCTTCATCAAGGCGATGTCGACGCCGGAACCGATGACGAACAAGCCGTCCGGCCGGGTTTCGAGTGTCTCCGCCGCCGCGACCAACTCGGTCAACTCCGCCATGGCGTCGACGCCGTGCAGCGGCTCCTTGCGGACATCGGCGACCGCGCCGTCGGCGGCCTCGACAACAGCCAAGGTCGCGCTCTCGGGCTCGACGAAAAGCATTGCTATGCGCTCGTATCCGATCGACTGCCCGACCGCCTGGGCCAGGGCTGTCGCGGCGAGGAACGCCGAGATAAGCATGACGTTATCGACCTTGCGCGCGGCCAGCGCATCGCGCAGCGCGGCGGCCTCGAACAGGTCGGTCGAAATCACGCCGATCGAGGTGAGCTGGTGGCCGGCGTCGTCTGCGCCCTCGCGGGTGCCCAGGATGGCGGCGAGCGCCTGGTCGATTGCTGAGCCGGCCGCCGCAACCGCGAACTCGTCTTCTTCTACGGTGACGCCGTCGGCGTTCTCCCCCTCAACCAGCACCATACGGATACCCGCAGCTGTCATCGATAACCCGAGTACGAAGTCCACCGCTACTCCATATATTTGCCAGCTAAGCCGCGGCCGAGCGGAGGAACGCTGCCCGCCCGCAAGAAATAATTTAATGCCGCAAGGCCTGTGCTCAGTTAAGCCGCAGCTAGGTAGTTGCTATGAACCTGCCGACTCAACCGGCGGCATTGGGCAGCAGCGCCGGGCAGTTGCCCGCCTCGTCGGCGGCCAGTTCGAAGTGCCACACCTCGTTGGCGTAAATCCGGCACAGCCCGAAGCGGGCACCGTTCGCCATGAGCCACTGGTCTGCGCCGGCACCGCCGACGTCGACCGCCTCGCCGACGACGTGCTTGGAAAGCGCTGGGGTCTGGACAAATTGGCGCGCCACGGCCAGGCTGCCGTAGGTGCGCACCGCGTTATCCAGCAGCCGCTGCTGAAACTCCGCCGACCGCCAGCCCGAGTTGATGGCGATGGTGATGCCGTCGGCAGCGGCCGCGGTGGCGGCAGCCTGGATCGCACTCAGTAGCGCCGGGTCGAGGCGTCCGATCGCGGGGTCCTGGACGTCGAACGGCGTGAGAGTGTGTCCGTCGGGAAGGGAACCATCACCGGGGTCGAGCGCTGGGTCCATGGCAACTGTGTGGTCGGCAAGCGCGACCGGCTGGGCAGCCGGGCCGGACGGCGCAGCAAAGCCGAACGCAACGGCACTGACGGCAACGGCCGCCGCAACCAATCGCATGCCCTACCTCCTGGCTCTGACTCCGCGCCGTCACCCAACCATAGTCAACTGCCCGGCATCGGCAGGACGAAGATGCCGGCGGCGGCTCTGCGACCGGTTCAATACGCGATGCAGCGGTAAGCACAGCGCAGCCCCGATCACTCCGGCGGCCAACGAGGTGGCCGACAGCAGGATGGGACCGCCGTGAGTCAGACAGCTCGACGCCAGGATCGGCGAGACCACCGCGGCCGCACCGAACGAGGATCCCCAGATTCCGTGGTAGCGCCCGCGGAGGGCGGGCGGTGCAATGCGATGCACAATCCCAGGAGCCACGACAAACCAGGCGATTTCACCAGGGGCGGCCGCCGCGACCATCACGCAGAAAGCCACCACCGAATGCGCCAACGCGGTCAACGCCATCCACATCGCGATCCACCCGGTCGCCGCGGCCAGGATGTCCAGCCGCGGGCGTTCGGCGACGCGCCGGCTCAGCCAGGGCGCCATCAACGGCGTCAGAGCAACGACAGCCAGGGCGCCGGCCATCGCCGCCCAGCCGTAGTCGCCGACGTCCAGACCCCGGTAGTGCATCAGCAGGGGCACCGTGGAAACCAGGCTGGCCGCCCCGGCCCAGGTGCTCACACTTGAAATCAGCAACAGCATGAAACCTTTGTCGGACAACACTTTACGGTAACCCAGCGGATTC
Source organism: Mycobacterium szulgai (assembly GCF_002116635.1). GTDB lineage: Bacteria > Actinomycetota > Actinomycetes > Mycobacteriales > Mycobacteriaceae > Mycobacterium > Mycobacterium szulgai. Next base: position 21,065 of record NZ_LQPW01000015.1, read on the forward strand.
GCTGCAGGAGTCCGCTGGGCGGTATCGGGAATGCGGTGCACGACCAAGCCGGCGAACGCCGCGTAGGCCAGGCCGTTGGCGATGAACAGAATCGGAGTACCTACGCGATCGGCCACCACGCCACCGATACCACCCGCGATCACCGCTCCCAGACTCGTGCACCCGAACCGCCACGCGTCCAACCGCCCCCGCTTGCCAGGATCGGGAATCAGATCGCACATCGTCGCGCTCAGCACTGGATGCGGCGCGTCGTAGGTGAAGCCCACCATCGCGGCGCCGGCCAGTAGCTCCGCGGGGGTGTTGGCCTTGGCCAGCAGGAATAGCACCGGAGCCCCGATCGCCATGATGAGGGTGATGGTCATCCGCCGGCCCAGCCGGTCGGCCAGCCAACCGCACGCCAGCTGTCCCACCAGCGAGCCGATGCCGAGACTGGCCAGCGCGGCGCCGACGATAGCGCTGCCGTGGGTGCGCTCGACCACGTGATAACTCAAGAAGAGCGGAGCGAACCCGGCGGCCCGGGTAAGCACGAACCCGCCTAGCAGCGGGCGGATAACCCCGGGGATGGCGGCACTGATGATGACGGCCATGACCGAAGCGTCCCGCCTTGCGCGGCCCATCGAATCAGTGGAATCACCAGTCTTGCGCTACTCACGTCGGCGCATGCCACACACTGTTCTAGTGAAGCTCAACGCACAGAACTTGGGCGCCCTCGAGATCGCGGTCCCGCGGTATGAACGCAGCCAAATCGGCATCGGCATCGTCCATTTCGGTGTCGGCGGCTTTCACCGCTCGCATCAGGCCATGTATCTCGACAATCTGCTCAACCAGGGACTCGCGCGCGACTGGGGCATTTGCGGTGTCGGGGTGCTGCCGGGTGATCAGCGCATGCGCGACGCGCTGCGCAGCCAGGACTACCTGTACACGTTGATCCTCGAACACCCCGACGGCACCCGGGAACCGCGCGTGATCGGTTCTATCGTCGACTTCCGTTATGCGCCGGACGATCCCGAGGCGGTCATCGAGCTACTTGCCGACACCGCCATCCGGATCATCTCGCTCACCATCACCGAAGGCGGCTACAACCAGCCACTGAGCAGTGCCTTTGGCTTGGTGACGGAGGCGCTGAATCGCCGCCGCGAACGCGGCCTGCCCTCACCCACCATCGTGTCGTGCGACAACATCGTGGAAAACGGCCGGGTGGCGCGTCAAGCGTTCACCTCACAGGCGGCATCGAACCCCGCACTCGTGCAATGGATTAACGCCAACACCAAGTTCCCCAACTCGATGGTCGACCGGATCACGCCCGTCACCACACCTGAGTTGATCGAGCGCCTAGACGCCGAGTACGGCATCCTGGACGCCTGGCCGGTGGCCGCCGAACCGTTCGCCATGTGGGTTCTCGAAGACGACTTCGCCGACGGCCGGCCCCCGCTGGACAAGGCCGGCGTTCGGCTGGTCGACGACGTATCGCCGTACGAGGCGATGAAGCTGCGGCTGCTCAACGCCAGCCATCAGGGCCTGTGCTACTTCGCGTACCTGGCCGGTTACCGGCTGGTGCACGAGGCCGCCCAAGACCCGCTGATCGCCGAATTCCTCTCGCGCTACCTGGATTTCGAAGCGATGCCGACACTGCCCCATATTCCCGGGCGCACCGAGTTCCGCGACGGCCTACTGCCCCGCTTCGCCAATGCCTACGTCCGCGACACGATCACCAGATTGTGCGCCGAATCCTCCGACCGCATCCCCAAGTGGTTGCTGCCGGTGGTTCGCGACAATCTGCGATCGGGTGGCCAGGTGCGGCTGTCGGCGGCGATCGTCGCGAGCTGGGCGCGCTACGCCGAGGGCATCGACGAAGACGGCGAGCCGATCGACGTGGCCGACCGGATCGCCGGCACGCTGGTGCCGCTGGCCCGCTCCCAGCGTGACAACGCCACCGCGTTTCTGGAATACCGCGCCCTGTTCGGCGATCTCGTCGACCAGCCGCGCTTCGTCGAGCCCTACGTATGGACGCTAACCTCCTTGCATCACAATGGCGCCCGCGCGACGCTGCGGGCACTGCTCGAGGAGCAGCCGTGACCCTGGTCGCCGGGATCGACTCGTCCACCCAGTCGTGCAAGGTACTGGTGTGTGATGCCGACACCGGCGAAGTGTTGCGCCAAGGCCGCGCCGGCCACCCGACCGGTACCGAAATCGAGCCCGCTGCATGGGAATTCGCTGCACAGCAGGCGATCCAAGCCGCGGGCGGCCTGGACGACGTCGAAGCCGTGGCGGTGGGCGCCCAACAACACGGCATGGTGTGCCTCGACGAGGCCGGTCAGGTGGTGCGGCCCGCGCTGCTGTGGAACGACGTGCGTTCGGCCGATGCGGCACGCGCACTCGTCGCCGAACTCGGTGGCCCGGCCGCGTGGGCGCATGCCGTCGGCCTCGTGCCGCTGGCCGCGGTCACGGTGGCCAAGCTGCGCTGGCTCGCCGACAACGAACCGCGGCATGCCGATCGCACCGCGGCGGTTTGCCTGCCGCACGACTGGTTGACGTGGCGGCTACGCGGCGACGCAGACCTGTCCATGCTGAGCACCGATCGCAGCGACGCCAGCGGCACTGGTTACTACGACGCCGCCACCGACGCCTATCGTTTCGACCTGTTGGAGCTGGCCCTGCACGGTCGCCACCCGCAGCTGCCGAGGGTCCTCGGCCCGTCAGCCCAAACTTTGGGCGGGACAACTGTTTTCGGCGCTGGACTGGGCGACAACGCCGCTGCCGCGCTCGGCCTGCGCGTCGAGCCCGGCGACGTGATCGTCTCGATCGGCACCTCGGGAGTGGTGGCCGCCGTCGCCGATCAACCGATCCGCGACGAGGCCGGGTTGGTCGCCGGATTCGCCGACGGCACCGGACGCTACCTTCCACTGGTCTGCACGCTCAACGGCGCTCGGGTGCTCGACGCGGTCGCGGCGATGCTGGACAAAGACCACGACGAGCTGTCCCGGCTCGCCCTCTCGGCGGCCCCCGGCAGCGACGGCCTGGTGCTGGTGCCGTACTTGGAGGGCGAGCGGACACCCAACCGGCCGAACGCCACTGGCGCACTGCACGGCCTGCGGGTATCGAATGCCACGCCGGCCAACCTGGCCAGGGCCGCGGTGGAGGGGCTGCTGTGCGCGCTGGCCGACGGCCTCGGGCAACTCAGCGCGCATGGTCTGGCCGCACGGCGGGTACTGCTGATCGGCGGTGGCGCCCGGTCGCAGGCGCTGCGCGAGATTGCACCCCAGGTGTTCGGAGTTCCGGTGCTGGCGCCGAAACCCGCGGAATATGTCGCGCTGGGCGCCGCGCGACAGGCCGCATGGGCGTTGCGCGGATCGCCACGGCCGCCCGCCTGGACCGCGCCGGCAACCGACGAGTACACCGCTGCCGCGGTGCCCGCCGTGCTGGACCGTTATGCGCAGGTCCGTGATCTGACCGACGGGCAAGACCGGTGATTTCGCCGATTCGATGAAACGCGGCAGCTGCGACGCTGGAGCGAACACAGGAGGTCATATGGAAATCGATCGAGAAGACGTCATCGCAAGCCTGGGCGGTCAACAGGTCGTCGACAAGATGGACCACGAGACCAAAGCCGACGCGCTGGAGCACTACCTGGAGGGCAAGCTCGACGAATTGGTCTTCGCCAGTCAACCCGACAAATACCCTTCGGTCGCCGACATCGAAGAACAGATCGAGACCCGCAACTATCGCCGGGGCGCCGGCCACCTGTTCGCCGCTGACCAAAACATGCGGATACTGCCGCCGATGCCGGCCCGGCCCACGCTGAAGGATTTCTTCGAACTGCGCTTCAATCCGGCGAATCACGTACTGCAGAGCGCGACCCGGGCGATGAAAACCGGCATGTCGGAGGAAGTGATCCTGGCGTGCCTACTGCATGACGTGGTGCAGTCGCTGATCAAACCGGACCACGGATGGTGGGGCGCCCAACTGCTGGAGCCTTACCTGCCAGAACAGAGCACCTTTGCCATCCGCTATCACCAGGCATTGCGCTTCTACGCCGACGACGAGGTCGGCTACGAGTACCCGCAGATGTACTACCAGATCTTCGGCCACGACTACACCCCGCCGGAATACATCGAGCGGACCTATCGGATGGTTCGAAAACACAAGTGGTACATGGAATCCCGGCTGGTGACCGTGAACGATGTCTATGCGTTCGACCCCAACGCCGAGGTCTCCTTCGAGCCGTTCGAGGACATCGTCGGCCGTCACTTCAAGCAGCCGGAAGAGGGGCTGGGTTACGACAACAGCCCGAGCGCGCACATGTGGCGCACCTTGGCACGACCCGACTCACCGCTCTAAGTAGGCCGGAATACCTGCAGACTTCGGTACATCGCGGTGAAGCTGGCCTTCTCGTATTCCTCGCCTACCTCGCCGTCGTGCGCGACGACCGTCGGGCCGTCGACCGCGGTGAAGCTGAATTCCGGCACCTGCATCTCGTGATACAGGGGGCTGCGTTCCAGCCGGCCCAGCACCAGCGCGGCCAGGATCCGGGTGCGGGCCAGCCGCGGGCCGGTCTCCAGGATGCGCACGTCGATCAGTCCGTCGTCCATGCGGGTGCGCCGCGACGGGGCGAATCCCGTTGGGAGATACAGGGAGTTGCCTAAGAAGAACAGCGACGTCTGCAACGTCTTGTTGTCGTAGCGGATGCGCACCGGCCGACCCTTGCGCAGGGTGTGCAGCATCGCGTACATGCCGGCCAGCGGCTTGCCGATGCGCTTTTCGAGCTTTTCCCGCTCCTGGACGAAGGCCGGGTAGGCGCCGATGCTGGCGGTGTTGACCACCATCTGACTCTCGTTCAGGCACATCAGGTCGACGCAGGCAACGCTGCCCCGCCTAATGGCGGCAACGGTTTTGGCCACGGTGTCACAACCGATGTCCTTCGCGAAATGGTTGAACGTTCCGGCCGGGAAGACCGCCAACGGCAGTCCGGCTTCCCGGGCTACCGCTGCGGCGGTGGACACCGTGCCGTCGCCGCCGCCGACCGCGAGCACCTCGGCCCGCCCGGCGGCATCGCGCAGCGCCTGCAGCGGGTCGTCGTCGGGACCCAATTCGACGATCTGCGCCCGCGGTAACTCGCTGCGCACCTCGTCGAGGACGCGCGCCCCCGTGCCGCTGCCCGAGGCCGGGTTGACGACGAGAACAACCCCGGCACCGTCGGGCCGTTCCGGCGTCTCGATCCACAGCGTTTCGGTTGCCGGCAAAGCGGTTTCGACGATCGGCGGCACCAGCCGACCCCCCAGGACCGCCGTGCCGGCGCCGATACCGAATCCGATGATTACATCGCCGGGGTAATGCGCACCGACCGCAACCCGCGAGAGACCTACCAAACCGGCCAGCAACGCCAATCCGAAACCCAGCGGGGGGTTTTCCAGGCCGACCCCGACGGCGAAGGCGGCCGCGCTTGCCGAGTGCCCCGACGGCAGCGAGTTGGACGTGGGACGGCGCCGCACCCGCCGCACCAACGGCACCGCGTCATACAGCGGTCGAGGGCGCTGACGGATCCGCTTAGCTAACTGGTTGGTGACCAGACTGGCGGCACCGAGCGTCCCGACGCCGCGTATCGCGCCGCGCCGGGCGGAGTTCTTGCCCGAGGCGAACAGCACCGCCGCAAGAACGAACCAGAGCTTGGAATAGTCAGCCGCCCTGGTCAGCGGCGGCATCGCCGTGTCGAGCAGCGGGGTGGGGCTTTCGGCGATCGCCTCGAACAGTTCGCGGTCTAGCGCACCTAATCCACGGGTAATCTGCTTGATGCTGCGCGCACGTTGCCAGTTAGGTAGCCAGGGCCGTCGACTCACCAGCTCTACCCTAAGCGGATTGGATCGTTGGGATGCGAGGTGAGTGCGGTCGTTTCGATCGTCAGCCACCCCGACAGCGGTAGCGATTCCAGCAGCGCCATCAATTCACCAGGATCGCGCGCGCGCCACAGCCCCAGGGTCCGGCCGCCGCCGTCCGGCTCGGCCCTTACGGACCAGAGCCGCACCAAATGCCCGCGTTCGGCCAACTCGCGCGCCCGAGCCGATTCCCGCGCCGAAGTGTCCTCGACGACGTGCTCCGGGGTGTCCGGCGGCACCGTCATGGTCATCGTGATCAGGAACTCCGGCCCCTTGCCGGGGCGGCCGGTAATGCCCGCACCCAGCGGGTCGTCCGGATGGCGTTCCAACACCGTGATCTCGTCGGTACGCCAGATCCGCAACGGCATCGAAGCCAGCAGCCCCTCCAACTGACCCGAGTCGGAGGCGGCGAACAAACCCAGGGTGCGCCATTCGCCGGGCCGCAGCGGCGGACGCCACAGCCGCAGCAGATGCCCCTGTGCCGCGAGTTCGCGCGAGCACGCGGCCTCGCGCGCGCGAACCTCGTCGACCTCGGCTTCAGACGTGCCGGCAGGCACATGGGTGGTCATCGTGACCAGAAAGTCCGTGCTGAGCACGAGAAGACTTTAGAGCTAGTCCTTGTACACCTGGACCACTACGGGGTCATCGGGGTCCACCGCGGTTCCCGGCGGCGGGTCGATGCTCACCGCCGTCCAGCACGATTCCAGCATGACCACGCCGTATTGCGGATTCGTCGAGGACATACTGACATCGGTGAGGCCGAGTCGGCGCAAGGTCTTTCGCACTGTGTCGCCGTCCTGGCCTCGTACATCGGGGACGATGATCTGCGCGGGGCGCTGCGAAGTCACTGGAGCGATCGATCTGCTTTCTACTTCGGTTGTTGCCGGGGACAATATTTGCGTCGACGCAATTATAGGCGACCCGGCCGCGATTCAGTGGCCAGCGGGCCAGATCGTCGTCACCGCGTCGCCGGGTCCCGGTTCACCGGTCGCGTTGGCGAACTTGTCCAGGGCCGTCTTGAGCAGCTCGCGATCCTGGGGATCCATGTCGCGCAGCACTCGGGTGATCGCCGTGCGCCGGTGGCGCGTCACCTTGTTCACCAGCCGGCGTCCGGCTTCGGTGAGGCTCAACACGATGTTTCGCCGGTCTTCCGCCGACTCCTGCCGGTCCAGCAGACCCGCCTTGATCAAGCGCTCACAGATACGGCTCGCGTTCGACGGGTTCACGGCCAGCCCGGCGGCCACTGCCGCGAGGTTGAGCGGACCTCTGGTGTCCACCATGACCAGGACCCGCAGTTGCGGGACGGTCACACTGTCGTCGACTTCGGCGATGGACGCCGCGACAATGCCCACCATCGCGCGCGATGCGCGCAGAACGGCATCGATCTGGTCGGCCGAGGGCCCCTCACCGGACACGGTGGACGGGTCTAGAAGACGCGCACCCAGTCGATGAGCATCTCCTGCGGATAGGAACCCGCCGCCGGGTCACCGCCGCCGGAGCCGCCCACCGCAAGGTTGAGCACCGGGAACACTGTGTAATCGGGGTCGTTGAACGGCCATTCGCGGATGGGTTCGTCCAAGTTCTCGATGCCGGTGGCCGGTACCGAGAAGTACGGCGCGGCGCCGTCGGTGTAGTCCACCCAAAAGTACATGCCGGTCGGATCCCAGCGGACTCGCCAGTTGTGCCAGGCCCCGTCGACGCCGATCGGGCAGGTCTCGAACGCGGTGCCGTCCGGGTTGGCGTGGACGGTGGTTCCCGACGGCCAGGTGCCGTTGCCGTACCACTCGATCAGGTCGATCTCGCCGCTGCGGCCGGGGTCGTCGTTCGACAGCCACCAGGCCGGCCACATGCCCGGCGCCAGGCAGTTGAACTTGATCCGGGCTTCCCACGTGGTTCCGACGCCGCCCCGCCACAGGCCGTGGACCAGGCCACCGAAGTAGCCGCCGTCATGCGTGGCGCGCAGCACCAGATTGGAGTTCCCGTCCAGGAACACGTTCTGGCGGGTATTGCGGTACTGCCCCCAGAACTGCGGCTGGTCGAAGCCGACAGGGTTACGAATCGGCGTCCGGAAGTTGGAAATGGCCCACTTTCCGGGGTCGGGGGCCGAACCGGCGGGGCCGTCGAACTCGTCGTGCCACAGGAACCCGCCGGCGGCTCCGGCGGTCGGCGCTGCGGGCACGGGCGACGGGCCTGCAGGCGCAGCCGGTCGCGACGGGCTGGCCAGGGCTTTCGGGGCCGGGACTGCGGCCGCCAGTGCGCCGAATCCCGCCATCATGATCATTCGGCGACGGTCCATCTCAGGCATAAGCAAGGGACGATAGCAGCCGAAGTCAGGTGACCGTCATTTTGGGCGTGGGTGCGCTGATTTTGACCAGTGTCTTGCCGATGTTGGCCCCGGTGAACAGTCCGTTGAGGGCATCGACACACGACTCGATGCCCTCAAAAATGGTCTGGCGGTGCTTGAGCCGGCCCTCGGCCTCCCATTGGCGCAGGTGGGCGAAGGCCTCGTCGAAGCGGCCCCACTGGTCGAGCGCGTTGAACCCTTGCATGAGAGCGGTTTTGGACAGCAAATTAACGTAGTTGGCCGGTCCCGGGTGCTCGCCGGTCAGGTAGCTGGAGATCACGCCGCACAACACCACCCGCGCCTTGCTGGCGAGCCGGCCCAGCACCGCGTCGAGGATAGGCCCGCCGACGTTGTCGAAGTAGACGTCAACCCGCTTCGGGCAGTGCTGCTTCAGCGCGGCTGCCAGATCGTCGTTCTTGTAGTCGATGCACGCGTCGAACCCGAAGTCCTCGACCACCGCCCGGCATTTCTCCGGTCCGCCGGCGATCCCCACGACGCGGGCTCCGGCGATCTTGGCGATTTGCCCGGCTATCGATCCGGTGGCGCCCGCCGCCGCCGACACCACCACCGTCTCACCGGGTTGCGGCCGGCCAATGTCGGTCATGCCGAAGTAGGCGGTGGCGCCGGTCGGCCCGTACACCGACATGATCGCCAGCTGGTCGTCCTCGCCGGGAATCGGCGTGCTGAACACGTCGTCGCGGATGATCGCGTACTCCTGGAAGCCGGTCAGCGTGGTGACCACATCGCCGACGGCGTAGGCGCCGCAACGCGAGGCGACCACCTGGCCGATGCCGGCCGCCCGGATGACCTCGCCCAGCTGCACCGGCGGCAGGTAGCCGGGCTGGTCGTCCAGCCAGGTCCGCACCGCGGCGTCCAGACCGACGTAGGTGGTGCTCAGCAACGCCTCGCCTTCGGCGGGCTCGGGTGCCTGCGACGAGACCAGCTCGGTGTCACCGGGCCGGACAAGGCCAACCGGACGGCGACGCAACACAATCTGACGGTTCGGCAAGTCGGGCACGATGCCGAGCCTATTCTTTCTCCCATGAGCGCAGAGGATGACGATCCGGAACGCCGAATCCGCGAGCTGGAACGCCCGCTGGCCGACACGGCTCGCGCATCCGAGTTGGGCGGCGCCCCGCCCGCCTTCGACCCGGCATATCAGGCGTACCCCCCGCCGCCGCCCGGTCCAGTACCGCCACCGACCGGCGCGCCGCCCCCGATAGGACCGCCCCCGATTGCACCCCCGCCGCCGTCGTACGGCTATGAAGCCCCGTTCCCCGGGGCCACACCGCGGTCGTCGTCGGGTGTCCGCGTGTTCTGGATCTTGGCCGCGCTCTTCATCATTGGCGTGCTGGTTCTGGTAGGCGGCATCGCGCTCTACGTTTCGCGCCAATTGCACCGCGAGTACGTCGTGACCCCGGAGCCGAGCACGTCTGTGATCACCAGCTTGCCGCGCTCTACTCCGCGCAGCCCGGGCCCGTCGAAATCACCGACATCACCGACATCACCGGCGTCCTCTGCGCCCCCGCCGGGCGGGACGCTCACGGTCACCGGCGTCGGTGAGAACAAGTCGATCGTGTGCAACGACAGCGTCGTGACCGTCAGCGGCATTTCGAACAAGGTCGTCATCACCGGCCACTGTGCCAGCCTCACCGTGTCGGGGTTGAAGAACACCGTCACCGTCGACGCCGCCGACACCATCGACGCCTCCGGCATCGAGAATCGGATCACGTATCACTCCGGTTCGCCGAAGATCAGCAAATCCGGCGATAAGAACTTCGTAGAGCAAGGCTAGAACAGGGCTAGTCCAGGGCTCACAGGGCTTCGGCCTGTGCCAGGCATCCTTCGAACGAGGCCTGAACTGCCTTGTCCCGGAAGCGCTCCCGGAATTGCGCGTAGCCGGCCGCGTCGCCATGCGCCCGGGCCAGCAGGGCGCGCAGCCGCAGCACCGCTAGCTCATGCAGGACGAATTCCGGCTCGGTCGGCACCGCGGCCAACCGGTCGACGGCAAGTTCTGCCGCCGCGATGTCGCCGGCCACGCCGCGCGACAACAGCGCCTCGACCAGCACGGTCGTGGCGGGACCGCGAAAGATCATCTCGCCCGTTTCGAACTGTTCGGCCAGGACCGTGCTCGCCAGCTCGATCGCGCTGCCGTAATCACCGGATCGGCTGTGCGCACGGGCGAATTCGATATCGCACATGCGCCGCACTGTCGTGGTGAGCTGTTCGCGCACGACCATCTCTTTTGCCTGCACCAGGAATTCCAGTCCGTCCGCCTCGGAGTTGTGGTGCAACAACGAGACAGCGCGATTGAACAACGCGTAGGCAAGTGCGGCGTTGTCTCCGGACTGCTGGGCGACCTCCAAGGACTCGGCCGCCAGCTCCACGTCGCGCGCAGTGGGGTGCACGGCGCCGTTCTGGATGGCGGCCGCGTACTTGTACAGCTGCACGAAGGACCGGGCGCCGGCGTCAACCGACCGGGCCAGGACGATGCCGGCCCGCAGGTCCTCCCGCCAGCCCGGGCGCCCCAGGAACATCTCGGCCGCGCCCTTGAGCGTCAACGCCCAGGCCAGCGGGGATCCGATCACGAAGTTGCCCATGGTGGGGTCGCCGTCAGCCAGATCGATGATCCGCTGAGCCAACCGCAGGCTCTCCGTCGCTTCCCCGGCTTCCCACTTGGCCTGGGCGGCCGGGTAGAACAACCCGACCGTCATCGCCGGCTCTCCGATCGACTCGACCAAAGTAGCGAATTCCGTTGCCATGTCGGCCGCTTCACAATGACGCGAATTGAATGTGAGAGTGGCCAGGTGTCCCGCCATGCCGACGGCCAATGACTTCTTGTCACCCGCGGCGATGGTCAGCTCGCGCAACTCCTCGAAGCCGGTGTCGGCGGGCGTGCCGCCTACTTGAAAGGCGCTGCCGCACAACAAGGCCCGCGGGGCGATTCGAATGGCCAGCAGATCGGGTTCGTCGGCGGGCAATCGATCGGCGACCCGAAGCGCCAGTTGCCAGCTCTGGCGGGCCGCCCGGATGTCACGTGCGCCATACCAATTCGCGGCATCCATGTGCCAGTCGAAGGCATCCCGCAGATCGCCGGCGGCCGCGTACTGTGCGGCCACCAGGGCGGCTTCCTCACCGGTGAACCCGCCGCGGGTTCGTTGCATCACCGCGGCCACCCGGCGGTGCAGTTCCGACCGTCCGGCCTTGAGCTGGGATTCGTATGCCACCGCCTGAATCAGCGGGTGACAGAACGCGTAGGTGCCCGGGCGCGCGCGTGGCAGCGGCTCGACCAGCTCGGCCTCGATCAACGGCGTCAGATCTGTTGCCTCGGTGGTGGATTCGAGTAGGTGCGCCAACAGCTCGGTGTCGAACTGGGCGCCGATGACGGCGGCAGCGTGCAGGATGCGCTTCGCCGCCGCGGGCAGCCGGTCGATGCGCGCCCCTACGATCGCTTGCACGCTGGGCGGCACCTGGATGTCACGCACTTCCCGGGTACAGACATAGTCCCCGGGCGCGCCGTCGAGGTCGCCGCGCTCCACCAAGTCGCGAACGATCTCCTCGGCGCAAAACGGTATGCCTCCAGCATGCTCGGCGATCACCGCCGCAAGTCCGAGCACCGACGGGTGCGTACCCAGCAGCTCCCTGATCAACTCGGTGATGTGCGACGCACTCAGCGGCGCGAGCAGAAAAGAGCATGCCGTGGGGATGCTCGCCAGCGGCCCCTGATACTCGGGCCGGTACATGATCAGCAGTGTGGCCCGCATTGCGGGCAGCGTCGCCGCGAATTCGGTAAGCATCGACTCACTGGCACTGTCAATCCACTGAGCGTCCTCGATCACGTAGACCGCGGGCTGCGAGCGGGCCAGCGCAGCCGTTTTGAGCAGCTCTACCAGCCGCCGCCGGCGGGCGTCGGGACTTATGTCGGGCAACGCGGTTTGGGGCAGGTCACCCTCGCGGACACCAAGCAGGTCATCGAGCAAGAGGAGGTCTTCGCCAGTGGCGAAAGGCATTTCGCTACGAACTCGGCACTGCGCCTGCGCGGCGGTAAGACCGCGGATCTCGAAGATCGCGCGCAGCAGCCTGGAGACGGTATGGAACGCGATCTCGCGGGTGTGGGATTCGCAGTAGGTCACGAAGACCGCGAAGCCACGGCTGCGCGCCAGCGCCACCGACTCCCGGGCCAGCCTGGTCTTGCCGACGCCAGGCTGGCCGGACACCGTGACGATGGTGCCGTTGCCGCGGCAGGCCTGGTCGAGTAGTTCGGCGACGGTGTCCTTCTCGTACTGGCGTCCGACCAATCGGGATTCATGGCGGGGTTTGCGTACCTGCTTGAGATGCTCGCCCCCTGCGGCCAGCAGCCGGCGCGCGGGAACCGGGTTGGCGGCACCTTTGATGTGCACAGATTCGTTCTCCCCCAACACAACTCGGTCCTCGACGAGCCGCGCCGTCGACTCGCTGAGCATGACACCGCCCGGCGGGGCCACTGCTTCCATCCGCTGCGCCATGCCCACCTGGGTACCAACCGCCGTGTAACCCAGGTGGGTGGCACCGACTTCGCCGGCGATCACCCGCCCGGAGTTCAGCCCGACCCGCAGCCGGAGGTCGATCGCGTCGCGGCGGGCCACCTCAACCGCCAATTGCTGGGCCACCTGCTGAATATCAAGTGCGGCAAGGCATGCCCGAAAAGCGTGGTCTTCCAACGTGATCGGGGCACCGAACAGGGCCATGATGCCGTCGCCGGTGAACTTGTCAACGGTACCGCCGTAGCGCTGCACCACGGCCGCCGAGCGATCGACCAGCTCGGTCATCACCTCGCGCAGCCGCTCGGCGCCAAGGGCCGCGGCGATGTCCATCGACCGCACCACGTCGGCGAACAGCACCGTGACTTGTTTGTATTCGGCCGGATCGACGACCAGGGTCAGCGGCGAACCGCAGGCATCGCAGAACCGGGCTCCCTGGCGCGGTTGTGACCCGCATGCGTGACAGACCGAGGACGTTGCCGCCAAATCTAGGTCGCCAAATCTAGGTCGACTCGTCCGACGGATCGTCGAGCACGCTCACCGCTATGCCGTAGGGCAGGAAGCGGACTTTGCGCTTGGGGTCGGTGTTGTTCTTGTTCGCGCGCAGAGCGTCGAGTTCGGTGGCGTAAACCTGCTCGACGCGGGCGCCGCCGTCGGCGTCCACGGTGTAGATGGCCCATACTCCGTCGCCGGCCTCGCCGGTCGTGGTCTCCGGCGCCGGACGTGACCGCCGCCCCAGGTCGTCGAAGAGCACCGACCAGCCGCTGCGAGTGCCGGGGGCGGCCATGAACCTGCCGAACCGCTCGAACGCATCGCGCAGTCCCTCGGTGCCCTCCCGGATCACCCGATCGAAATCGTCAGGGTCGAATCCGAACGGTCCATTCTCGGCCACACGACCTCCTTGCAGTTCATACCGTTACCGCACAGTGTGCGCTTAGGGAGCCGGCTCCGCAGGGCCGGGCTCCGGCGGGGGCGGCGGCGGTGACGGCGGATAGATCGGGATGGGGATTGTCACGAACGGGACGTGCAGGTACATCGTCATGATCGGCGTCGGCTGGGCAGCGGGTTCGGGCGCCGGTGGCGGCACCGCGACCGGCGGCGCCGAGGGAGCCGGCGCCTGCGGCACCGGCGTCTGCACCGGCGGGGCGGCCTGCCGGGTTGGCTGCCGCCGCGGCGGCGGCGTCGCCGGTGCCATGTTCACCACCGTGGGCGGCGGCTTGGGTGCCGGCTGCTGCACCACCGGCGGCGGCTGCTGCACGGCCGGCGGCGGCTGCTGCACGGCCGGCGGCGCCTGCTCGACGACCGGCGGCGGCGGCGCTTCCGGCGGGGGCAACAGGCTGGCGATGGGGAATTGCTCATGCGGTGACGCCGCGGGCGCCTGCGTAACGGGCGGGCTGGGCTGGGTGGCGGCCGCCGGGCGGACGTCGGAGGTCAGCGAGACCACCAGCACGCCGGCCGCAAAGGCCGCGATCCCGGCCATTGCCCCGCCGGTCAGCACCAGCGGCCGGCTCCGCCGCGGGCTGTCGTGTTCGTCAGCCTCCTCGGGCTCGTCGATCTCGTCATCCAGATCGTCGAGGGCGCTGTAAGCCAGGGCGCCCAGTTCGGCATTGGCGCACACATCGAGGTAGCCCGGGGTAAGCGCCCGCGGGTTCACCTCGCCGGTACCGGGATCCAGCGCATAGGCCAGCGCGGCCGTCGACGACGCGAACAGCGGCGCGTTTGCCGAGGCCAGCGCCGCACCCCGGGCCAGGGCCATGACCGGCTCTTCGGGACCACTCACCGCGAGCGATGTCGCCGCCTCCAGCAGTGGCTTGATCCCGATGATGTCGACGCCACATCCGATAACGAACACGCCCTCGGATCGAGATTGCGGTGCATCGAGTCCGGCGACGATCGTCGCCAACTCGTGGGCCGCCTCGTAGGACTGCCGGTGCAGATCGACGATCGAGCCGTCGGCGACGTCGACGACGGCCAACGTCGCGGTGCCAACCTCGACGAACAACATCGCGATGTGGCCGTAGTCCAGCGCGCTGCCCACCGTCTGCGCCAGCGCGGCGGCGGCGAGCAACGGCGAAACGAGCATGACGCTGCCCACGTCATGGGCGGCGAGGGCGGCGCGCAGCGCGCCGACGTCGGCCGGGTTCGTCCACGTCACGCCGGTCGACACCAGCTGGTATCCGCCCTCGGCCGCGCCTTCCCGAGTGCCGATCAGCGCCGCGATCGCCTGGTCTACCGCGGTCTCACCCGCCGCGACCTCGAAGTTGTCTTCCTCGACGGTGACGCCGTCGGCGTTCTCGCCCTCGATCAGCACCAAGCGGACCGTCGCGGGCTCCATCGATACTCCGAGCACGATGTCCATAACCCCTCCAAAGGGGTCCAGGCGGACGAGCGCACCGCGCGGTCCGCCGTCGAAGCACTACCAGCTCGAACCCTACTCGCGTTCAGATCAGGGGGTACCCGGATTCCGGAACGGGTTCTGCGGGGCCTGGTCCTGCGGGGCCGGATTCTGCGGAGCCGGCACCTGAATCGGTATCGGGACCGGTAGCAGCGGCAGGTGCAACCACTCCGTCGTCATCTTCACCGTCGACGTGGTGGTCGGGGACTGTGACTCGGTGGCCTCCGGCTCGGTGGTCGTGGGCGTAGTCGGCGCCGTGGTGATCGGCGTCGTGGTCGGGGTCGTGGTCGGGGTCGTCGTGGTGGCCCGCGGCGGAATGGTCGTCGTGGTGGTGACCGGTGGCGGGGGCGTGGTGGTCAGCACCGGCGAGGGCACCACTGCCGACGGCGCCACAGGCGGCGGCGCCACGGCCGGCGGGGGCGGTAGCGGGACGCTGGTGGGGACGGGTGCGGCGCTGGGCACCTCGGCGCTCACCGGCGGTGCGACCGCACTGGGCTTGCGCGGCGCGACGCTGGGCACCACCGGGGTGTGGTGCGCCGGATGCCGTTCGAGGGCCGTCAGTGTGAACGCCACACCGCCGATCGCGGTCATGGCGACCACCGCGCTGAGCCCGATCAGCAGCTGCGATACCCGGAATCGCCGCCACGGCGGTTCCTTCGGCGGCTCGATCAGGTTCAGCCGCATCGACCAGCAGGGGCCCTCTTCGTTGTACGAGTCGCCGGCGAAGCGCACCGGCACCTCGCCGGGAAACTCGGTCTGCGACCAGGCCAGTTCGCGGTCGGTCAATGCGTCGTGGTCGATCACCAGCACGTCGCCGGCCGGACGGTCGATCACGCCGCTGCCGGCCTTGGCCGCCCCGGCGGCTGCCAGCAGACCGAGCGAGGTCCGCGTCCGCAGGTCGACCGATTGGCCCCGGGTGGCCAGCAACAACGCGCCCATGGCGGCCGCCTGAGCGGGTTGCGCGGCGGTCAGCACCGGCCGGCGGGTATGCACCTCAAGGCGTTGTGCGACAAGGGGAATGCTTGCGCCCCCGCCGACCGTGACCACCGCGGCGAGGTCTGCCCAGCCCGCGTTGTTACGCGCCAGCATGTCGTCGAACGCGTAGATGAATCCGGTCAGCCGATCCTGGATCAGGTTCTCGAAATCGTCGCGCGTCACCCGGACGCTGGATAGCGATCCGCGCAACTCGGCGGCCAACTCGGTGACCGCATCGGTGGACAGGCGTTCCTTGGCCTCGCGGCACTGCTCCCTGAGCTGGCCGAGTTGGCCGACCGCGGTGGTGCTCTCCGGGTCGATGTCGTCGTGGCCGAGTATGTCGATGACGTGCAGCAGCAGCGCCTGGTCGAGCTGGTTACCGCAGAAATCCTCGTAACGCATTGTGGCGCTGACGGGTTCGAAGTCCGACTTGGTTTCCACCAGCGTGACATAGGTGCCCGAGCCGCCGAAGTCCAGCAGTCCCACCACACCGCCTGCGGGAAGGCCAAATTCGGCGTTCACCGCCGTCAGCGCCGCGATGGAGTCCGGCACCAGTCGCGGCGCCATGCCGCTGCGAACGAAGCCGACATGGGTACGCAATCCGTTGCGCAGCGCCTGCACCGTCGCCGGTTTCCAGTGCGAGGGAACGGCAATGGAGATCTCCGCGGAGCTCACGTCGGCGCCGGCGCTGACCACCATCGCGTCCAGCGCTTCGACCATCAGCAGGTCGGGATCATGCGCAGACCCGTCGGGCGACACCAGCGCCACGGAATCGCCGATGCGCTCCACGAAGCCGCTCATCAGCGTGCCAGACTCGGTCAGGTCCAGATCCTGGCCCAGTGCACCGATTTTCGGCGCACAATGCGGGTACAGCGTCAGGACAGCGCGACGGATCACGGGCGAACTTCCGTGCACCGCAGCAACCAGGTTGGTAGTCCCGATCGACAACCCCAGCGGGTCGTACATATATCGAATACTTTCGTCGATAGGGTCGTTGGCCAGCGTTAACCATAGCGGCGGCCGCGCCGAATGTCGTTGGTTCACAATGCCATTGGTATACGGTCGATGCCGTGTCGTCATCAAAGCGGTACATTTGCCGCCTTGACATATCGAGGCAGCCCGCGACCAATCAGTTGAGGTAGTAGTCGTTGTCGGTGTTGACGTGGCCAGCGGCTCCTGGCCAGCCAAAGAAGATCGGTTGCGCCCCGCCCGGTCCCGCGATGGCGCCATTGCCGCCGGAGCCGCTCAAGCCGATCAGGAAAGCGCGACCGCCGTTGCCGCCGTTCCCCCATACCGGGAACTGACCGATGGCGAAGCCACCGTCTCCGCCATCGCCGCCGATGCCGATCAGTCCGGCGTTGCCGCCGGTGCCGCCCTGGCCGGCGCCTACGTTGCCGTCCCCACCCACGCCGCCCCACCCGATCAGCCAGCCGCTATGGTTAACGCTGGCCAACGACCCTAGCGG
>NZ_LQPW01000016.1 GCF_002116635.1 Mycobacterium szulgai
CACCCACCCAACCCCCGCCCGCGGTGGCGCCGTGTCCGGGACCGACCGGCGAACGCGCCCCGTGGTGGTATGAACCCTTCCAGCCACAACCATCACCGACAACCAACTAACCCGGCCACCTACCACTGGGCCCGATTCACCGACTACCGGTCTCTTACCTGCGGCTATACACCTTCAAGACAAATTACTTGGGCAGGCGGGGGAGTAGCAGGCCGTAGCCGTTGGCGCGCAAGCTGCACCGCAGCGCTGCCGTCGGGGTGTGGTCCAGCAGCCAACCGCTGATGGCTGACTGTTGGCGGGTCACCGACTCGCCATCCACCTTCAGCAGCCTGAGCAACCTCAGCGCTGTTGACGGTTCCACTTCTGAAGCCGCGTCCATCCTCGTTACCTCCCGCTCAGCCGGATTGGCCGTGGCATGCCCCGGCTGGGAAAATCGATACCCAGATCGGGGGCCGCGCAAACCCGGCGCGGCCGGGAACCCCGGTGGTACCGGTTAGGGCGGAGGTGCTTCGCGTCGTGGACGTTCGATGTGGATCAATCGACGCGAGATGCCGGCGAACGGCGTGTTCGATTCCAGCGACCGTCGCTTCAGCAAATCGAATGTCCCGGGGAGCAAGCGCACGGCGGAATTAGTCGTCGCGCCGAAAGATATTCCACACCAGTGCGGCATGAGTGGCGAAAGCCAGGCCTGCTTCTACCGAATCGTCGTCGAATGCATGCGGTTCCCCGAATCGACTTGTGCCGCCGTAGTCCGGCATCGTCTCATTATCGACGCGACCGCCACGGCGTGGCAAAGCGAGTACACGGAATGCGCAGCTAGACAGACATAATCGCGGTATGTCCCGATGCGCATGTTTGAGGCACGCGCGGATCGGCTATGGACAAACGTGGGGGGGTTCTCGTAATTCACACGAAGCGTAGCGCTTCGGCGAGGAACGCTATGGACTCGAAAGGGAGGAGTCAAGTATGAAGTTCACGAAAACCGCTGCAAAAACTGCTATCGGAGCCGCTGGAATCGCAGCTGCTGCCGCATTCAGCGCAGCTCCGGCAATGGCCAATCCAAGCATTCAGGATTTCGGCACGAGTGCGCCGCTCATCAGTGGGCCGCTGGTTACCGCCTACACGGTCAGCGACTTGCAGCCGAGCAGCACCACGATCCCTGGCTATACACCCAAGGGTCAGCTGTGGGAGGCCAACGTCACCGCGGTGGCCAATAGCGGCACGGTGACGCCCGTGGTGTCCGACTTCAACGCGCGCACCGCAACCGGCCAGAACTACCACGTCGTCAACAACGTGCCTGCGCCGGCCGGTATCAACCCCGCGCCGATTCCGCAGGGCGGCCAAAGCACCGGAAAGGTCTACTTCGACGTGACCGGTGCCCCCCCGAATGGAGTCGTCTACAACGACGGTGTTCAGGACGTCCTCATCTGGACGAATAACGCCTGACTTTTGCACGGCGTAACCCCTCCCCGCGTCAATGGCGACGCGGGGAGGTTGCGTTTCTGCCGGACTCGGGTACTCAACGGCGATGACACGTTCGGACCACAGACCACCCGAAGTCGTCGAGCAGGCGCGTCAGCACACCGATCAAGCACGCGAGTCGATGCAGGAAAAGCGCGACGGCCTGGACGGCGGCTTGAGCGGCTGGGTGGCCAAACGCGCCGGGGAATGGCATCTCGAGGGTCAGGACGAGACCACGCTGCAGCGCCAGAAATTCTTCTGGAATGTGTTGGTGGACTACTGGTTTCGCATGGAGATAGACGGCTGGGAGAACGTCGGCGACGCGCCGGTGCTGCTGATCGGTATCCATTCCGGTGCCCCGTTCGTCTGGGATGCGTGGACCGTCGGCCTCCAGTGGTGGCGACATTTCGGCCCTGAGCGTCCATTGCACGGCACCGCACACGACGCGCTGATGGCGATTCCGGGTATCGGCCGCTATTTCCGGTCGATGGGTGTGCTTCCGGCCGCCCCGGACGCGATCGCCACGGCGCTGGCCGAGGGACGCGACGTGGCGTTGTGGCCGGGCGGTGAGGTGGATTCGCTGCGGCCGTGGACTGAGCGTGATCGCGCGAACCTGGCGGGGCGCAAGGGTTTCGTGAAGATGGCCATCGGCGCGGGAGTGCCGATCGTGCCCATCGCGACCGTCGGCGGCGCAGACGCGATGCCGGTACTGATCCGCGGTGATCGTCTCTCCCGGGCCTTGCGACTGGATCGGATACTGCGGCTCAAGGTGTTTCCGCTGGCCATCTCTCTGCCCTGGGGGATAGCGCCGGCGGCGCTTCCGCAGCTGCCGCTGCCGGCCAAGATCCGGACCCGGTTCATGCCCGCTGTCGAGGTGGATCACGATCCGGCCCGGGCATCCGACGACGAGTACATCGATCGCAAGTACCACGAGGTAGAGGACAGCATTCAGCGCGGGATGGACGCGCTGGCACGCAGACGCACCCTGCCGGTATTCGGCTGAGGCCGCTATTGCGCGATCGAGCCCTCCGCCGGCGTCGGCGCTGCCCAGGCCGGGTTCAGCAGCGGGTCGCCGACCACCCATCGCGGTTGCGGTGGCGTCACCGCCATATAGCCCACACCGCGCACGGTATCGATCATCGACTCGTACTCGGGGCCAAGCTTGGCCCGCAGCCGTCGCACGTGCACATCGACGGTTCGGATACGTCCGGTGCAGTCGTATCCCCACACTTCGTGCATGAGCCGGGTGCGGCTGAAGGCCCGGCCCGCATGCTGCACAAGGAAATTCAGCAACTTGAATTCGGTGAGCGTCAGGCCGAGGCCCTTGCCGTCCACCGACACGCTGTAGCTGTCGGGGTGCAAGACGAGGTCCCCGAATTGCAATGTGCCGGCAAGGGCGCTGCGGCGGCGCGCGATCGCCAACCGCAATCGCGTTTGCAGCTCGGTTGCGCCGGCAGCCGCCAGCAGCACGTCGTCGAAATTCCAGTCCACGTCGACTTCGACGAAGTCGGCAGGCGCGACGACGGCGACCACGGCAAGCGACGGCATACTGGCCGTCAGACGCCGGCAGACCCGGCGCGCCGTGACCAGATCGCTGCGCGCGTCGATCACGGCTACGTCGGCGCCGCCGGCTACCGCTTCGTCGCTATCGTCCAGCGGCGCGCGGCGAATGACCTGCGCAAAGGACGACAGTGTGGGCAGCGACGACTCGAAATCTGCGGCATTGGTCAGTAGCAGGACTTCCAACAGACGTCTCCAAACTTGATCAGGGTGCCCGACCCCCTCTCCGTAGGCACCTCCGGGGAGATGACTGCAGCGCAGCGCTGGATACCCGATTAAGGGCCGAACTATTCCAACCCTGTGGAATGACTTCGCCCAACAACCGCGCACGATCGGATCGTCAACTGGGCAAATAACGCACCCCGCCCACGCGGGGGTGGTGGGATGAGGCAGGATATGAGCGGCCGTCCCAGGTGGTTGCCGGGATGGCACTGTCATGCGAGGAGACTGATGACGGAGCCGACGAGCACCAACGGCATACCGGTCCGGCCGTCGAGGTATTCGCGGGTGCTGCTCAAGCTGGGCGGCGAAATGTTCGGTGGTGGGCAGGTCGGGCTGGACCCCGATGTCGTGGCGCAGGTGGCCCGTCAGATCGCCGACGTGGTCCGCGGGGGTGTGCAGATCGCTGTGGTGATCGGCGGGGGCAACTTCTTCCGTGGGGCACAACTGCAGCAGCTGGGCATGGAGCGCACCCGGTCGGACTACATGGGCATGCTCGGAACGGTAATGAACAGTCTTGCCCTGCAGGACTTTCTGGAAAAGGAAGGCATCGTCACCCGGGTCCAGACCGCGATCACCATGGGCCAGGTTGCCGAGCCCTATCTTCCGCTGCGGGCCGTGCGCCATCTGGAGAAGGGGCGGGTGGTCATTTTCGGCGCCGGCATGGGGCTGCCGTACTTCTCCACCGACACCACCGCGGCCCAGCGGGCGCTCGAGATCGGCGCCGATGTGGTCTTGATGGCCAAGGCGGTCGACGGCGTATTCGCCGACGATCCGCGGACGAACCCCGACGCCGAACTGCTCACCGCCGTCAGCCATCGCGAGGTGCTAGACCGTGGGCTGCGGGTGGCCGATGCGACCGCGTTCAGTCTTTGCATGGACAATGACATGCCGATCCTGGTGTTCAACCTGCTGACCGATGGCAATATCGCCCGAGCGGTCGCTGGTGAGAAGATCGGGACGCTGGTCACCACGTGAGGAGCGGCGCAGATGATCCGCGCTGGCGACGATGCAGAGCGGAGCGATGGCGGAGCGATGAGGAGGAGCGGCGCAGATGATAGATGAGGCTCTCTTCGACGCCGAAGAGAAAATGGAAAAGGCCGTATCGGTGGCCCGCGATGACTTGTCCACGATCCGGACCGGTCGTGCCAACCCGGGCATGTTCTCCCGGATCGCCATCGACTACTACGGTTCGACTACGCCCATCACCCAGCTGGCCAGCATCAATGTGCCGGAGGCGCGGCTCGTCGTCATCAAGCCCTACGAAGCCGGCCAGCTGCACGCAATCGAGACGGCCATCCGCAATTCCGACCTGGGCGTCAATCCCAGCAATGACGGCACTCTCATTCGGGTCGCGGTACCCCAGCTCACCGAGGAACGTCGTCGCGAGCTGGTCAAGCAGGCCAAGGGCAAAGGCGAGGACGCCAAGGTCTCGGTGCGCAACATCCGTCGCAAAGCCATGGAAGAACTGCACCGCATTCGCAAGGACGGCGAGGCCGGCGAGGACGAGGTCGTCCGCGCGGAAAAGGACCTGGAGAAATCCACTCACCAGTACGTCGCGCAGATCGATGAGCTGGTCAAGCACAAAGAAGGCGAGCTGCTGGAGGTCTAGCGACCGTCCAGCAGCTAAGTCCCTTCAGATCAGTGGCAACCACCGATACCGACCCCGGCGCGCCGCAAGACGAGCCTGCGCAGCCGCCGAAGAAGGCGTCGCGAGCCGGGCGCGATCTGCGCGCCGCGAATCTGGTGGGCTGGGGTATCGGCCTCGCCCTCATCGCGACGGTGATCTACGCCCCGCGTGGCTGGGTCGTGTTCTGCGCGGGTGCCGCGCTGATCGGCAGCCACGAGGTGGTGCGCCGGCTGCGCGAAGCCGGGTATCTGATTCCGGTCATCCCGCTGTTGGTCGGCGGTCAGGTCACCGTCTGGATGACCTGGCCCTACCGCGCGGTTGGTGCCCTGGCCGGGTTCGGCGCCATGGTGGTGGTCTGCATGGTATGGCGGCTTTTCATGCAGGACGCGCGCGACGACAACGACGCGCCGAAGACGAGCAACTATTTGCGCGACGTATCGGCAACGGTCTTTTTGTGCGCGTGGGTGCCCCTGTTCACGGCTTTTGCCGCGATGCTCGTGTACGACCCCAAACACGGCCCCGGGTACGTCTTTTGCCTGATGCTCGCAACCACCAGCTCCGACGTGGGCGGCTACGCATTCGGAGTCTTCTTCGGCAAGCATCCGATGGTCCCGAAGATCAGCCCGAAGAAGTCCTGGGAGGGTTTTGCCGGTTCGTTAATCTGCGGGATCACCGCGACGATCCTGACGGGGACTTTCTTAGCCGGAAGAACGCCATGGGTCGGCGCGCTGCTGGGTCTGCTTTTCGTGCTCACCACCACGTTGGGCGATCTGGTCGAGTCGCAGGTCAAGCGTGACCTGGGCATCAAGGACATGGGCCGGCTGCTGCCCGGCCACGGTGGCCTGATGGACCGGCTCGACGGCATACTTCCCTCCGCGGTGACGGCCTGGATAGTGCTGACCCTGATTCCTTACTAAGGGCCGATACTGGACAGATCATGGTCCAACAGTTGATCTTCGAGGCACCTCGGCGTGGCCAGCCGCCGCGTCACCTGGCCGACCTCGACGCGGCGGGGCGTGCGTCAGCCGTTGCGGAGCTCGGACTGCCGGCGTTTCGGGCCAAACAGCTGGCGCATCAGTACTACGGCCGGTTGATCGCCGACCCACGGCAGATGACCGACCTGCCCGCGGCGGTGCGAGAGCAGCTCGCCGAGACGATGTTCCCCGAGCTGCTCACCGGGGCCCGCCACGTCGCCTGTGATGCCGGCCAGACGCGAAAGACGCTGTGGCGGGCCCAAGACGGCGCGACCATCGAATCGGTGCTGATGCGCTACCCCCAGCGCAACACGGTGTGCATCTCATCGCAGGCCGGCTGTGGCATGGCCTGCCCCTTCTGCGCCACCGGCCAAGGCGGGCTGACCCGAAACCTGTCGACCGCGGAAATCCTCGAGCAGGTGCGTGCCGCCGCGGCGACGCTGCGCGACGACTTCGGCGATCGGCTGTCCAACGTGGTGTTCATGGGCATGGGAGAGCCGCTGGCGAACTACGCCAGGGTGCGCGACGCGGTGCAACGCATCACCGAACCACCGCCTTCGGGTTTCGGGATTTCAGCGCGCTCGGTGACGGTGTCGACGGTGGGTCTGGCGCCGGCCATCCGCAAGCTTGCCGATGAGCGGCTGGGCGTCACCCTGGCGCTGTCCCTGCATGCCCCTGACGATGAGCTGCGCGACACGCTGGTTCCGGTCAACAACCGGTGGAAGATCCCTGAGGCACTGGACGCGGCCCGCTATTACGCCGACGTCAC
The DNA here is from genome assembly GCF_002116635.1 of Mycobacterium szulgai. GTDB lineage: Bacteria > Actinomycetota > Actinomycetes > Mycobacteriales > Mycobacteriaceae > Mycobacterium > Mycobacterium szulgai. The sequence continues at coordinate 6,614 of NZ_LQPW01000016.1, forward strand.
CGGCCGGCGGGTGTCCGTCGAGTACGCGTTGATCCGGGAGGTCAACGACCAACCGTGGCGGGCAGATCTGCTGGGCCGGCGGTTGCATCGGGCGCTGGGGCCGCTGGTGCATGTCAACCTGATCCCGCTCAACCCGACACCGGGCAGCCAATGGGACGCCAGCCCCAAACCGGTCGAACGGGAATTCGTCAAACGTGTTCGTGCACAAGGCGTTTCGTGCACGGTTCGCGATACCCGGGGCCGGGAGATCAGTGCCGCATGCGGACAGCTGGCCGCTGAGGGGTAACGAGCTGGCGTGGCGATGAACCCGCGAAGGATGCGCTTCGTCAAATACGGTATGACCCTTCGCCTGCTCTCCCGAAGCAAAGCCGCTGCGGCCGTGGTAGCCGCGTTTATCTTGATGTTCGGCCTGGCCACCGCGCCGCGCGCGCTCGCGGCCGATGATCGTCTCAACTTCACCGCCACCACCCTGGGCGGCGCCCCCTTCAACGGTGCGAGCCTGCAGGGCAAGCCGGCGGTGTTGTGGTTCTGGACGCCGTGGTGCCCGTTCTGCAACTCCGAGGCGCCCGGCCTGAGTCAGGTGGCGGCCGCCAATCCAGGGGTGACCTTCGTCGGCGTCGCGGCTCATTCGGATGTGGGGGCGATGCAGGGCTTCGTCGCCAAGTACGGTCTCAATTTCACCAACCTCAACGACGCAGACGGTGCGATCTGGGCCCGTTACAACGTGCCATGGCAGCCGGCCTGGGTTTTCTATCGCGCGGACGGCTCCTCGACGTTCGTCAACAACCCGAGCGCGGCCATGTCGGAGCAGGAGCTGGCCGGCCGGGTGGCGGCGCTGACGGCCTGAACCGGTGAACCAGGCGTTGATCGGATTGGCCTTCGCCGCCGGGTTGGTGGCAGTGCTGAACCCTTGCGGCTTTGCCATGCTGCCCGCGTACCTGCTGCTGGTGGTACGCGGGCAGCCGTCTGCCGAGCCGGCCTCTGTGCTCGGCGCCGTGGGCCGGGCGCTGGGCGCCACGCTGGGGATGGCGCTGGGTTTCTTGACGGTATTCGGCCTGTTCGCAGCGCTGACCATCGCAGCGGCCGACACGGTGCAGCGCTACCTGCCGTATGCCACCGTGGTGATCGGCACCGTGCTGCTGGCATTGGGTATTTGGTTGCTGGCAGGCCGCGAACTGACGGCGCTGACGCCGCGACAGCGGACGGCGCGATGGGCGCCGACCGTTCGGTTGGGATCCATGTACGGCTACGGCGTCAGCTATGCGATCGCGTCGTTGTCGTGCACCATCGGCCCATTCCTGGCGGTCACCGGGGCCGGCCTTCGGGGTGGTTCGGTAGCGGGCAGCGTGGTCGTCTATCTCGCCTACATCGGCGGGCTCACCCTGGTGGTCGGTGTGCTTGCGATCGCGGCAGCCACCGCGAGTTCGGCACTGGCCGACCGCTTGCGACGCATCCTGCCGTTCGTAAACCGGCTCAGTGGGGCGGTGCTGGTGCTGGTCGGGCTGTACGTGGGCTACTACGGCATCTATGAGGTGCGGCTGTTCACCGGCAATGCCGATCCTCGGGATGCGGTGATCACCGCGGCCGGGCGGGTGCAAGGAGCGCTGGCGGGCTGGGTGCATCAGCACGGCGGATGGCCGTGGGCAGCGGCCCTCGTAGCACTGGTGTGTGTTGGGTTGGCCGGGGTTGTGGGGCGGCAAAAATGGCTGCGCAGACAGCGCGACACCAAAGATGCGCTTGCGGTGATGTCAAAGTAGTGTCACCATGACACCATGGATTTACAGCCTTATGTCGACGCGGTTCGGCACGAGCTGAACCTGGCCGCGGCCGCCGCCGGTGCCGAGGCGCAGAGTCTCGCCGAGCGACTGACTGCTCCGCTCGAGTCGGCCCTGCGGCTGGCGCTGCTGGAAGCGTTGTCGGCGGCGGCCGACGAGATCACCGGTGAACTCGCGCCGCGATCCGTGGAGGTTCGGCTCCGGGGACGCGACCCGGAGTTCGTTCTGAGCGACGGCCCGCACGAGCCCGATACCGGCGACCAGCACCAGGTGTTCGAGGCGCACTACCAACCCCTCGATGGCGCCCTCGATTCGGGCGACGGCGGCACCTGGCGAGTCACCCTGCGGCTGCCCGAGGGGCTACGCGCGGCCGTCGAAGCGGCCGCCCGCCGCGACGGAACGTCGCTGAACGCATGGCTGGTGCGCGCCGCCGCGAAGGCCAGCCACGGGGTGGGCGCGCCGTCCGATTACAGCGCCCGCGGTCACGGTCAGCACGTGACCGGCTGGGTGCGCTGACCTCAATTACCAAGGAGACGACAATGCAAACTTTTGACACGCCCGAGCCGATCAGCGTGCGCCTGGAAGCCGGCGCGGGTTCGGTCCGGCTTGTCGCGACCGAGCGCGCCGACACCGTAGTGCAGGTCCGCCCCCGCGACGAATCGAGCGGTTCCGACGTGTGGGCCGCAGAACACACCCGCGTGGAATTCCGCGACGGCAAGCTGGCCGTGTCCGGCGCCAAGCGCGGTCTGCCCAGGTTTCGGTGCGGGGCCGTCGACGTAGAGATCGCGCTGCCGTCGCGGTCTCGGGTCTACGCCACGCTGGCATCGGCCGACCTGCGCGCTGACGGCGAGTTCGCCGACTTCCGCTTCGGGTCGGCCAGCGGCGCGGTGGACATCGACGTCGTCATCGGAAAGATCAAGGGCGCCAATGCGTCCGGATCGTTTCGCGTCAACAGGGTGGAAGGTTATGCGTCGGTGGCAACCGCGTCGGGTGCGGTGCACGTCGGCAAGGTGGACGGCGAACTCAAGTTCAAGGGTGCCAGCGGCTCGTTGACGGTAGAGGAGCTGCGCGGCGGCGTGAAGTCGCGCACCGCCCCGGGGTCGGTGTCGGTGGGTGTGGCAGTTCGCGGTGCGGTATCAGCCGCGACCGGTAGCGGTGAGGTTGCCGTCGGAATTCCGGAGGGTACTGCCGCCCGGCTGGACATCACCACTGGATCCGGTGTCGTCACCAATCGGCTGCAGCCGTCAGACGGCCCGGAAGTCGGCGACGAGACCCTCACCCTGCAGGTGCGCAGCGGCTCGGGCGACGTCGACATCCATCGGGCGACACCCGCCCACGAAGCCGTGGGCGGGTGAGCGCTACCTGATCCAGCCGCGCCTGCGGCCCCACAAGTCGCGGACCAGCACCACCAGCACCAGGACGGCGAACCCGATCAGGAACCAGTCCTCGACGTGGCCGACGTGGTTGCCGCGCAGCATCGCCAGCAGGAACAGGATCGCGAACGCGCCGACGAAATGCCAGGTGCGGTGATTGATCCTGCTCCAACCCCACGCTGCGGACGGCACCTCAGCGACGTCCACACCGTTGAACTCGTCCACCTCAGTACTGGCCACGGCCGTTCCTCCGGATTTGCTTAAAGGTTGGAGGACATTCTGGCACACACCGCGTAGGCGGCACTGGCTACGTGTGACTAGCGGGGCGGCATCAGGACGGTGTCGATCATGTACACCGTCGCGTTCAAGGTCTGCACCCCGCCGCACACCACCGAGGCGTTGTTCACCCTGAGGTTATTGCCGGAACCGGTGACCGTCAGCGACGCGCCCTGAACCGTGGCATGCGTGCCGATGACTTGGGCGGGCGTCAGCTGCCCGGGCACCACGTGATAGGTGAGGATCTTATTCAGCAGTGGCGCATCGGTTTTCAACGACTCGACCGTCGCGGCGTCAAGTTTGCCGAAAGCTTGATCGGTGGGGGCGAAGACCGTGAACTGGCCGCCGTTGAGGGTGTCCACCAGATTCACCTGCGGGTTGAGCTTGCCCGAGATCGCCGAGGTCAGCGTGGTGAGCATCGGGTTGTTCGAGGCCGCCACCGCTACTGGATCGGCGGCCATCCCTTCCACGGATCCCGGCCCGGTGGGCACCTGCTGCGCGTAGGCCTGGCAGCCGGGACCGACCAGCGTGGTCGCCGGAGTGGCTGCCGCCGTGGGCGCGCCGGCCACTGCGAGACCGATCGCGGCCGCCGCTGCGAAAGTCATTGCCGCAGTAGCCTTCTTCTGTAGCTTCATTGCCTAAACTCCTCGGTGATTGTCGACGTCGGTGCTGCCGACTGATTTGTTGTGACATCAACGATTCGGAGCCGGATGGGTTTTGGATGGATCGCATTCCAAAGTCGTCAGCCGTAGGTGAACGAATACACCTGCAACCCTTGGCTGGGAACCACTTCAAGAGTGCCGTCGACCACCTGTTCGCCCGCGACGACCTGGTGGGCCGTCGGCGCGCCGCTGATCGGCAGTGTCGTCGACTTGCCGTCGCGCAACACCGTCAGGCTTCCGGTGCCACCGACGACGAGATAGACGTTCTTGGCGTGATAGTTGAGCTTGATGCCGGAGTTGTCGCTTTCAGCCGTCGCACCCTGGTAGTCCAGCGACCAGCGGCCGCTGAGCGCGAAGGAATTCACAGCCAGCGCCGGCGGGTAGGTAAACGTCGCCGAACCCTGGTCGTAGCGCTCGTTGCCGCCGAAATTGATCACCTTGCCGACCCCGAAATACGTCTCGGGGGTGAGCCCGATGGCTGGCGTGGTGTCGGCCGCATCCACCGGTGGCGGCAGCGCCGCGCCGGCGTTGGCGTCGAGAACTAACTGGCGAATCAGCTTCTCGGTGCCGTCGTAGTCGCCTTCGCCGAATTTGATATGGCGGACAATGCCTTTGGCGTCGATCAGGTATTCGGCCGGCCAGTATCGGTTGCGGTAGTTGGTCCACGTCGAGTAGTTGTTGTCCAGCGCTATGGGGTAGGTGATGCCCAGATCGGCGGCGCCGCTCGCCACGTTGCCGGCGACCCTCTCGAATGCGTACTCCGGCGTGTGTACGCCGATGACTTCGAACCCACTGTCCTTATAGGCCCGATACCAGCCGACGGTGTGCGGGATGGCGCGCTGGCAGTTGATGCACGAGTACGCCCAGAAGTCGATGAGGACCACCTTGCCGCGCAGTGAGGCGAGGTCGACGGGCTTGTTGCCGGGGGTGTTCAGCCAGGCCTCGATACCCCGGATATCCGGTGCGGCACCGCAGTTTTCAAGTTGCGCGGCGCCGTCGGTGCAGTTGGACAACTGCGCGTTCTGGTCATTGACCAAGCCACCGAGGTTGAGCTTCTCCCGAAGCTGGTTGTCCCCGCCCACCTTCTGCTGCAACGCGCTGGTGTAGTCGGGAATGGCCCGCTGCAGCACAGCGGGCACGTTGAACACCAGCGCGACCGCCAGCAGGATCGTGACGATCCCGGCCGCGACCCGGATCTCGCGCTGGCGGCGCCGAAACGCGCTCACCCGGGCAGCCACCTGCTGGCCGGCCAGTGCGAAGAACAACAGCGGCAATGCCGCGCCGACGGCGAACGAACACGTGAGCACCACGGTGTTGACGCCGATGTTCGAGGTGGCCCCGGCCACTACGATGGCGGCCAGTACCGGGCCCGCGCAGGGCACGTAAAGGGCGCCCAACGCCAGACCCAGACCGAAGCCGTTGCCGCCGGTGTTGACCTGCTTTTGCGGGATGCGCGAAAAGGGCCGCTCCAACAGCTGCTCAACCCGGGGAAAGATCAGTCCCAGACCGATCCCGACAAGTGCGACCAACGCCACCCAGCGAATCGCGTCCTGCCGCAGGTGCAGCAGCGAGAGCAGCGCGGTTCCGGCCAGCGTGACGACGCTGAAGCTCAGCACCAGCCCGGCGATCACCCGGTAGGGCCGCAGCGCCTCGGACCGCAGCCGTTTCGGCTTGACCGCCACCGCAACCGCGCCGGGCTCTGCCGGTGCCGCAGGTGTCCGAGCGCCGGAAAAGAAGATCACCGGCAGCACCGGCAAAATGCACGGCGATATCCCGGTGATCAAGCCTCCGATGAGGCCGATGAGTGCAAGCGTCAACATGTCTCCTATTCGAAGCCGAGGCCGCCGCGGATCGGAGCGAGCCCGAATTCTCTTGCGCGGTAGAGGCATTCACAGTAGGAAAGGGCGGCCCGGCAGAGCCGGGCCGCCCAGAGCTGACGCAGCCGCTACGTTGTCGGCGGCATCAGCACGGTGTCGATCATGTACACCTGCGCGTTCGCGGTGGACACGCCACCGCACACCAGGCCGGCGTCGTTGACCTTGAGGTCGTTGCCGCTACCCGTGACATTGACGGTGGCGCCCTGCACGGTCGTGTGCTGGCCGTCCACCTTTGCCGGACTAAGCTGCCCGCTCACCACGTGATAGGTCAGGATCTTGTTCAGCAGCGGCGCGTCGGTCTTGAGGCGGTCCAGTGTCGCGGCGTCGAGCTTGCTGAACGCCTTGTCGGTGGGGGCGAACACGGTGAACTGTCCGCCGTTGAGGGTGTCGATCAGGTTCACCTGCGGGTTGAGCTTGCCCGACAACGCCGAGGTCAGTGTGGTCAGTTGCGGGTTGTTCGACGCTGCCACCGTCACCGGGTCCTGCGCCATGCCCGCCACTGAGCCAGGCCCGGTGGGAACCTGCTCGGCGTAGCTGGCGCAGCCCGCGCCGATGAGGTTGGCCGACGGATTCGCGGTCGGTGTCATCGGGGCCGCCGTCGAGGAGCCGGCGGGCTTGGAGGTACTGGGACTGGCCGTCCCGCCGTTGCTCGAACACCCTGACAACATCACGACCGCGATCGCGCCGATGCCCGCCGCCGCACACGCCTTGCGCTTCACATCTTTCATGGTTGATCCGACTCCCTTGTCTCTCGTGTCGTGGGCCTGCACCCTCTATTCGGTGCCGGTTCCGGGACGGATGGGAGGCACAATGATCAAGTGACCAATCTGACCGACCGGCGGCTGCGTGTTCTGGTGCTGGGTAGCACCGGCTCGATCGGCACTCAGGCTCTTGAGGTCATCGCCGCCAATCCGGACCGTTTCGAGGTGGTCGGTCTGGCCGCCGGGGGCAATAACCTGGACACGCTGCTGCGACAGCGCGCCGAGACCGGGGTGACCAATATCGCCGTCGCCGACGACGAGGCGGCGCAGCGGGCCGGCGACATTCCCTACCGGGGCGCCGACGCCGTCACCCGGCTGGTCGAGGAAACCGAGGCCGACGTCGTGCTCAACGCGCTGGTCGGGGCCCTGGGCCTGCGACCGACGCTGGCCGCGCTGCAGTCGGGCGCTCGCCTGGCGCTGGCCAACAAGGAATCGCTGGTCGCCGGCGGACCGCTGGTAGTGCAAGCGGCGCTGCCCGGTCAGATCGTGCCGGTCGACTCCGAGCACTCCGCGCTGGCGCAGTGCCTGCGTGGTGGAACTCCCGACGAAGTCGCCAAGCTGCTGTTGACCGCATCGGGCGGGCCGTTCCGGGGCTGGTCGGCCGCCGATCTCGAGCACGTCACCCCGGAACAGGCCGGGGCGCACCCGACCTGGTCAATGGGCCCGATGAATACCCTGAACTCGGCATCGCTGGTCAACAAGGGTTTGGAGCTCATCGAGACGCACCTGTTGTTCGGCATTCCCTATGACCGCATCGAGGTCGTGGTCCACCCGCAGTCGATTATTCATTCGATGGTCACTTTCATCGACGGTTGCACGATCGCTCAAGCCAGTCCGCCGGATATGAAGCTACCGATTTCTCTGGCCTTGGGCTGGCCGCGACGGGTTCCCGGGGCCGCCGCCTGTTGTGATTTCACCACCGCCCAAACCTGGGATTTCGAGCCGCTGGACGCCGAGGTTTTCCCGGCCGTCGAATTGGCCCGGCACGCCGGCGAGATCGGCGGCTGCATGACCGCGGTCTATAACGCGGCTAATGAAGAAGCGGCGGCAGCCTTCCTCAATGGCCAGATCGGGTTTCCCGCAATTGTCGGCACAATTGCCGAGGTGCTGCAAGGCGCCGACCAATGGGCGCTTTTACCCGCTACCGTGGATGACGTGCTCGACGCGCAGCGCTGGGCGCGGGAACGGGCGCGGCGCGCGGTATCCGGAATGGCTTCAGTGGGTCGGCACGAATCGACCGTGGCGATCGCAAGCGCGGCGAAGCCGGGCGAAGCGGGTCGACACGAATCGACCGTGGCGATCGCAAGCGCGGCGAAGCCGGGCGAAGCGGGTCGACACGAATTGAATGTAGAAAGGTCCTGACAGCGGAGATGATGTTCGTTATCGGCATTGTGCTGTTCGCACTGGCCATCCTTATTTCGGTGGCACTGCACGAGTGTGGCCATATGTGGGCCGCGCGGGCCACCGGGATGAAGGTGCGCAGGTATTTCGTCGGCTTCGGTCCCACGCTGTGGTCGACGCGCCGCGGTGAGACCGAATACGGTTTCAAGGCCATCCCAGCGGGCGGCTTCTGCGACATCGCCGGCATGACTCCGGTCGAGGAGCTGGCGCCCGACGAGCGTGAGCGCGCGATGTACAAGCAGAAGACGTGGAAGCGCGTCGCGGTGCTGTTCGCCGGGCCCGCCATGAATTTCGTGATCTGCGTGGTGCTGATCTATGGCATCGCGCTGATCTGGGGCCTGCCCAACCTGCATCCGCCCACCAAGGCCGTCATCGGCGAAACCGGTTGTGTCGCACAGGAATCGGTTCAGGGCAAGCTGGAGAAGTGCACCGGCCCGGGGCCGGCGGCGCTGGCCGGGCTGCGCGCCGGGGACGTCGTCGTCAAGGTCGGTGACACCCCGGTGTCGACGTTCGAGGACATGGCCGCGGCGGTGCGCAAGCTGCACGGCACCGTGCCCGTCGTCGTCGAGCGGGACGGCACCACGATCACCACCAACGTCACCATCGAATCCACCAAACGCTGGGTGCCCAACAAGCAGGGCAACCAACTCGAGCCGGCCAACGTCGGTGCCATCGGGGTGGGTGCGGCACGCAACGGGCCCACGCAGTACAACGTCTTGACCGCGGTGCCCGGCACTATCGCGTTCACCGGTGACCTGACCGTCGAGGTGGGCAAGGCCCTGGTCACCATCCCGACCAAGGTGGGTGCGCTGGTGCACGCCATCGGCGGGGGACAGCGTGACCCGCAGACGCCCATCAGCGTGGTCGGAGCCAGCATCATCGGCGGCGACACCGTCGACCACGGGTTGTGGGTGGCGTTCTGGTTCTTCCTGGCCCAGCTGAATCTCATCCTGGGTGCGGTCAACCTGCTGCCGCTGTTGCCGTTCGACGGTGGGCACATAGCCGTGGCGGTGTTCGAGAAGATCCGCAATATGATCCGCACGGCGCGCGGCAAGGTGGCCGCCGCGCCGGTGAACTACCTCAAGCTGATGCCTGCCACCTACATTGTCCTGGTTTTCGTGGTTGGGTACATGTTGTTGACCGTCACCGCCGATTTGGTCAACCCGATCAGGCTCTTCCAGTAAGGGCCGGAGAGAAGGGTCAACTGTGACCGTTGGCCTGGGCATGCCGCAAAGTCCGGCACCCACGCTTGCCCCGCGGCGCACCACGCGTCAGCTGATGGTCCGCGACGTCGGGGTGGGTAGCGACTATCCGATCTCGGTGCAATCGATGTGCACCACCAAAACGCACGACGTCAACTCCACTTTGCAGCAGATCGCCGAGTTGACCGCGGCCGGTTGCGACATCGTCCGGGTGGCGTGCCCGCGTCAGGAGGACGCCGACGCGCTGGCCGAAATCGCCCGGCACAGTCAGATTCCGGTGATCGCGGACATCCATTTCCAGCCGAAGTACATTTTCGCCGCCATCGACGCGGGGTGTGCTGCGGTGCGGGTGAACCCGGGCAACATCAAGGAGTTCGACGGCCGGGTCGGAGAGGTCGCCAAGGCCGCCGGCGACGCCGGCATCCCGATCCGGATCGGCGTCAATGCCGGTTCGCTGGACAAGCGCTTCATGGCCAAGTACGGCAAGGCCACACCCGAGGCGCTGGTCGAGTCGGCGCTGTGGGAAGCCTCGCTGTTCGAGGAGCACGGGTTCGGCAATATCAAGATCAGTGTCAAGCACAACGACCCGGTGGTGATGGTCGCCGCCTACGAGCAACTAGCGGCCCAATGCGACTACCCGCTGCACCTCGGCGTCACCGAAGCCGGTCCGGCCTTCCAGGGCACCATCAAGTCCGCCGTCGCCTTCGGCGCCCTGTTGTCGCGCGGCATCGGCGACACCATCCGGGTGTCGTTGTCGGCACCGCCGGTGGAGGAGGTAAAGGTCGGCAACCAGATTCTCGAGTCGCTCAACTTGCGCCCCCGGTCGCTGGAAATCGTGTCGTGCCCGTCCTGCGGCCGCGCCCAGGTCGACGTGTACAAGCTGGCCAACGAGGTGAGCGCCGGTCTGGACGGTCTCGACGTGCCATTGCGGGTAGCGGTGATGGGTTGTGTGGTCAACGGCCCGGGCGAAGCGCGCGAGGCCGACCTGGGTGTGGCGTCGGGCAACGGCAAGGGCCAGATTTTCGTCCGCGGTGAAGTAATCAAGACCGTGCCCGAAGCGCAGATCGTCGAGACACTGATCGAAGAGGCCATGCGGCTGGCCGAGCAGATGGGCGAGGAAGTCGGTTCGGAATCCGAGCACGATCCGGGCGCGACATCGAGCGGTTCGCCGATTGTGACCGTAAGCTGATAGTGGCCAACATCACTGGCCGCTCAACCGCACTGTTCGCACCACGGAGAGTTCTTCAGATGTCGGCTCCGCCCATCTTGCGCCTGGTAGGCGAGCGACGGGTGTCCGTGGTGCGCGACGCTGCCGCGGTGTGGCGGGTTCTCGACGATGACCCGGTCGAATCGTGCATGGTCGCGGCGCGGGTCGCGGACTACGGGATCGAACCCAATTCGATTGGCGGTGAGCTGTGGACCCTGCGTGGTCCGCAGGAGTCGCTGTGTTTCGCCGGCGCCAACCTAATCCCGCTGCGCGGCGGATTGATCGACCTGAACGCCTTCGCCGATGAGGCCATGAGCACGTCGCGGCGGTGCTCGTCGCTGGTGGGCAGGGCGGACCTGGTGTTGCCGATGTGGCAGCGCCTGGAGTCGACTTGGGGGCCGGCGCGCGACGTGCGCGATGAGCAACCGCTGATGGCCATCAACACCCATCCCAGTTGCGCGATCGACCCCGGGGTGCGTCAGGTACGGCCCGAGGAGCTGGACGCCTACCTCATTGCCGCCGTCGACATGTTCATCGGTGAAGTGGGCGTCGACCCGCGGCTGGGCGACGGCGGTCGGGGCTACCGGCGCCGGGTGGCCAGCCTGATCGCGGCCGGGCGCGCCTGGGCGCGCTTCGAGCATGGACAGGTGGTTTTCAAGGCCGAAGTGGGTTCACAGTCGCCGACCGTTGGGCAGATTCAGGGGGTCTGGGTCCACCCCGAGTGGCGTGGCCAGGGTCTGGGCACGGCCGGAACCGCGACGCTGGCCGCGGTGATCGTCGGCAGCGGGCGCATCGCCAGCCTGTATGTGAACAGCTTCAACACCGTCGCCCGGGCGGCCTACGCGCGCGTCGGCTTCAAGGAAGTCGGCACTTTCGCCACGGTGTTGCTCGACTGAGCCGTGAAACTGTAGTTAGCGCGCAGAAGTGCCCCCCGTGGTCAGCACGGCAACTACCGGCTCGCTACGCAGCACCTAATCTGCCGTAACGGTTCGGTCTCGGTGTGTCTGCGCCGGTGTCACAGTCACAGTTCTTAACATCAGCAACGATGGTAACAAGAACAACATTGGCCTCAGCTGCCGCAGCTTTCCTCTTTGTCGCGGTGACCGCGCTGCCCGGATGCACGCCGCGGCCCGAAGGCCCAGGTCCGGCGGCCGAGAAGTTCTTCGCGGCCCTCGCCGTCGGCGATACGGCGACCGCCGCGCAGCTCAGCGACGACCCCAACGAAGCCCGCCAAGCACTCAACGCGGCGTGGGCGGGATTGCAGGCCACTCACCTGGACGCGCAGGTGCTCAGCGCAAAGTACGCCGAGGACACGGGCACCGTCGCGTACCGCTTCACCTGGCATCTGCCCAAGAACCGGACGTGGAGTTACGACGGCCAGCTGAAGATGGCGCGCGACGAGGGGCACTGGCAGGTCCGTTGGGCCACCACCGGGCTGCACCCCAAGCTTGGGGAGCATCAGACGTTCGCGCTGCGGGCCGATGCGCCGCGGCGCGCATCGGTGAACGAGCTGGGCGGTAGCGACGTGCTGGCGCCGGGCTACCTGTATCACTACTCACTGGATGCCACCCAGGCAGGACCCGAGCTGATCGGCACGGCGCACGCGGTGGTGGACGCGCTGCGACCGTTCAACGACACACTGAACGACCCGCAACTGCTCGCCGAGACCGCCAGCTCGGCCACGCATCCGCTGGATCTGGTCACGCTGCTTCCCGACGACAGCAACAAGGTCTTCCCGGCGATCGGCAAGCTGCCCGGCGTCGTGATCACCCCGCAGCCCGAGCTGCTGCCCACCGACCCGAATTTCGCGCCGGTAGTGATGAACGAGGTGAAGAAAGCGGTCGCCGACGAACTTGACGGCCAGGCCGGCTGGCGGGTGGTCAGCGTCAACCAGAACGGCGTCGACGTCGCGGTGCTGCACGAGGTCGAGCCATCCCCGGCGCCGTCGGTCTCGATCACCCTGGACCGGGCCGTCCAAAACGCCGCCCAGCACGCCGTGGACACTCGCGGCGGCAAGGCGATGATCGTCGTGATCAAGCCGTCGACCGGCGAGATCCTGGCGATCGCCCAGAACGCGGGCGCCAACGCTGACGGCCCGATCGCCACTACCGGGCTATTCCCACCCGGGTCGACGTTCAAGATGATCACCGCCGGGGCGGCCGTCGAACGCGATATGGCTACCCCGAACACGATGGTGGGTTGCCCCGGCCACCTGGACATCGGGCACCGGACCATCCCCAACTACGGCGGCTTCGATCTTGGAGTGGTGCCGCTGTCGCGTGCCTTCGCCAGTTCGTGCAATACCACGTTCGCCGAACTCAGCAGCAAGTTGCCGCCGCGGGGCCTGACCCAGGCGGCCACCCGCTACGGCATCGGGCTCGACTATCAGGTGGATGGCATCACCACGGTGACCGGTTCGGTACCGCCGACGGTGGATCTGGCCGAGCGCACCGAGGACGGTTTCGGTCAGGGCAGGGTGCTGGCCAGCCCGTTCGGGATGGCCCTGGTGGCCGCCACGGTCGCGGCCGGCAAGACTCCGGTTCCGCAGCTGATCGCCGGCCGGCCCACGACCGTGGACGGCGACAGCACGCCGATCAGCCCGAAGATGATCGACGCGCTGCGGCCGATGATGCGCTTGGTGGTCACCAACGGCACCGCCAAGGAGATCGCCGGCTGCGGCGAAATCTTCGGCAAGACCGGTGAAGCCGAGTTTCCGGGCGGGTCGCATTCCTGGTTCGCCGGCTATCGCGGCGATCTGGCGTTCGCTGCGCTCATCGTCGGAGGTGGCAGCTCGGAATATGCGGTCCGGATGACCAAGGTGATGCTCGAATCACTGCCGCCGGGCTTTCTGGCCTAGGCCGGTTACGGCACGCCGTTGAGCCCCGGCAACCCGTTCTGGCCGAACAGCCGGCCGCCGGTGCCACCGATACCCGGATTGCCCGGCAGTAAGCCGAGGCCGGCGTTGCCGCCGTTACCGCCGTCGCCGATGAGGTGGGCGTCGCCGCCCCGGCCACCGTCACCGCCGTTGTCGATTCCGGCGACCGACTCTCCGCCGGCGCCGCCGGCACCGCCGTTGCCGATCAGCCCCGCTTTCCCACCGTGCCCGCCGGCCCCGCCCAGGGCGGTGCCGATCCCGGCGGGCCCGCCGCTGCCCCCGATCCCGCCGTTACCGAAGAGCCACGCGCCGTTCCCGCCGGCGCCGCCGACGCCTCCGGTGTTCTGGCCGGAACCGGCGGCTCCGCCGGCACCGCCATTACCGAACAACCCGATGGCGTTGCCGCCGTTGCCGCCATTCCCGCCGTTGGCATCGCCGATGCCGGCGGGTCCGGCATCACCGCCGGCTCCGCCGTTGCCGAAGACCACGCCGCCGGTTCCACCGGCCCCGCCGGTGCCCCCGGTGTTGTGACCGGCCCCGCCTGCGCCACCGGCGCCGCCGGTGCCGAACCACCCGCCCGGCCCGCCGACACCTCCGGTGCCGCCGGCTTGTGCCAACGAAGCTCCGCCGACCCCGCCGGCGCCGCCGGAACTGAACAGCCCACCGGCACCACCGGCTCCGCCGGAACCGGCCGCGCCGGTTGACGCCTGGCTGCCCAGCCCCCCGGCGCCGCCGGTCCCGGCGGTGCCGAACAGGCCGGCGTTGCCGCCGGCCCCGCCCGCCCCGCCGTTGAGACCGAACCCGCCGCTGCCGCCGGTCCCGCCGACCCCGAACAGTCCGCCCGTTCCGCCGGCACCGCCGTTGCCGGCCGGGACAGCGTTAGAACCCCCGCCGTCGCCACCGTGGCCGCCGTTGCCGAACAGCAGGCCGGCCGCGCCGCCTCGGCCGCCGTCCTTGCCGGGCGCACCGGACCCGCCGGCGCCCCCGTTACCGATCAGGATGCCGGCGTCGGCACCATTGTTTCCCGTTCCCGGGGCGCCGGGTGCGCCGTTTCCGATCAACGGGCGCTGGAACATCGCGATCGACGGTGCGTTGATCGCGCTGAGCAGGCTCTGTTGGGCGTTAAAGGATTCGGCGGCCGCGTACGCGCCCGAACCCACGCTCATGGCGTGGACAAACTGGGTGTGAAACGCCGTAGCCTGGGCGCTGAGCCTCTGGTACGCCTGGGCGTGCGCGCCGAACAGGGCGGCAATGACCGCCGACACTTCGTCGGCCCCGGCGGCCAGCACCGACGTCGTCGGTAGCGCCGCGGCCGCACTGGCCGCGTTGATCGTTGAGCCGATACTCGCCAAATCGGCGGCCGCCGCGGACACCATTTCCGGCGTTGCGATTACAAACGACATCTGGCGCCTCGCAATACGTGTTGCCGCGCGAGCAAAGGTTCATCGTATCGTCCGTCAGCTGGATCTTCGCCCGGTTTCAACCCTGTAGCCTGGGGTTTGCTGGATAGCGCGACACGACATCAGGAAAGGCCATGACAGAGACCGGTGGGGACATAGCGGCTCCAATGGCGGCTCCAATGACATTGCGGGTCTCGGACGCCGACCGCAACGGCACGATGCGCCGCCTGCACAACGCGGTGGCCCTTGGGCTGATCGATATCCACGAGTTCGAGCAGCGCTCGTCGCGGGTGTCCTTCGCGCGCACTCGCAGCGAGCTGGACGGGCTGGTAGGTGATCTGCCCGGCCCAGGCGCGATCGTCACCTCCGCTGCCGACCGGGTGGAACTGCGTGGCTGGGCCGGCTCGCTCAAGCGCCAGGGTGCCTGGATGGTGCCCACCCGCCTGTCGCTGGTGCGCCGGCTAGGGTCGATCGAACTTGACCTCACCAAGGCCCGGTTCGCGGGGCCGGTGGTGGTGATCGAACTCGACATGAAGTTCGGCTCGCTGGACCTGAGATTGCCCGAGGGCGCCAGTGCCTCCATCGACGACGTCCAAGTCTATGTGGGCAGCGCCAGCGACCGCCGCAAGGACGCCCCGGCCGAGGGAACTCCGCACGTCGTACTGACCGGACAGGTGACGTGCGGCTCAGTGGTCATCCGCGGACCGCGGCGGGCGTTACTGCGCCGCCCGCGATTAAGCTAGCTGCCATGCCTGCTCGAACCGCGCTTTCCCCCGGCGTGCTCTCAGCAACGCTGCCGGTGCCCACGTGGATCGCGCGGCCCGAATACGTCGGCAAGTCGACGGCCAAAGAGGGCTCCGAGCCGTGGGTGCAGGAACCGGAAGTGATCGAAAAGATGCGCGTCGCCGGCCGCATCGCGGCCGGTGCCCTGGCCGAGGCGGGCAAGGCGGTCGCACCCGGGGTCACCACCGACGAGCTCGACCGGATCGCCCACGAATACATGGTCGATAACGGTGCCTACCCGTCGACGCTGGGCTACAAGGGATTCCCGAAGTCGTGCTGCACCTCGCTGAACGAGGTCATCTGCCACGGCATCCCAGACTCGACGGTGATCGAAGACGGTGACATCGTCAACATCGACGTCACGGCCTACATCGACGGCGTGCACGGTGACACCAATGCGACCTTTCTGGCCGGCGACGTCTCCGAAGAGCACCGACTGCTGGTGGAACGAACCCGCGAGGCGACGATGCGTGCCATCAATGCCGTCAAGCCCGGGCGTGCCCTGTCGATCATCGGCCGGGTCATCGAATCGTATGCAAATCGGTTCGGGTACAACGTGGTTCGCGACTTCACCGGTCACGGGATCGGCACCACTTTCCACAATGGACTGGTGGTGCTGCATTATGACCAGCCCGCGGTGGGGACGATCATTCAGCCGGGCATGACGTTCACCATCGAGCCGATGATCAACCTTGGCGCCCTGGACTATGAGATCTGGGACGACGGCTGGACCGTGGTCACCCGCGACCGCAAGTGGACCGCTCAATTCGAGCACACGCTGCTGGTCACCGACACCGGCGCCGAAATCCTCACGCTGCCGTAACGGGTGAGTGGGGCGCTGCTGGTCGCCGGCACCAGCTCTGATGCCGGGAAGTCGGTGGTGGTCGCCGGGCTGTGCCGGCTGCTGGCGCGCGGCGGGGTCAAGGTCGCGCCGTTCAAGGCGCAGAACATGTCCAACAATTCCGCGGTGACGGTCGAGGGTGGTGAAATCGGCCGGGCACAGGCGATTCAGGCCCGCGCGGCGGGCCTGGAACCCAGCATGCGGTTCAATCCGATCCTGCTCAAACCCGGCAGCGACCGGACTTCGCAGCTGGTGATCCGCGGCCACGTCGCCGATTCCGTCACCGCAGCAGGGTATTTCCAGCATCGCGACCGGCTGGCAGCCGTCGTCATGGACGAATTATCCAGCTTAAGAAGCGAATTCGAGGCGATAATCTGTGAAGGCGCCGGCTCACCAGCCGAAATAAACTTACGTGCAACTGATTTGGCGAATATGGGCCTGGCCAGGGCGGCCAACCTGGCGGTCGTTCTGGTTGGCGACATCGACCGCGGCGGACTGCTGGCGCACTTGTTCGGCACCGTCGCCGTCCTCGACCCCGACGATCAGGCGCTGATCGCGGGCTTCATCGTCAACAAGTTTCGCGGAGACCCGGCACTGCTGGCGCCGGGCCTGCAGCAGCTACTCGAACGGACCGGCCGCCCCACCTACGGCGTGCTGCCCTACGCCGAGCAGCTTTGGCTCGATGCCGAAGATTCGCTGTCGGTGGTTGCCCATCGGGTCGTCGGTACCCCCGCGGCGCCGCTCGGTGACCAGTGGCTGCGGGTGGCGGCGGTTCGCCTGCCAAGGATTTCCAACTCCACCGACGTCGAGGCGCTGGCGTGCGAACCCGGCGTGCTGGTGCGCTGGATCACTGACCCCGCCGACCTGGCCGACGCGGATCTGATCGTGCTGCCCGGCAGCAAGGCCACCGTCGCAGACCTGTGCTGGTTGCGCGAACGCGGCTTGGCCGGCGGCGTCGTCGATCACGCCCGCGCCGGCAAGCCGGTACTGGGTATCTGCGGAGGTTTTCAGATGCTGTGCCGGCAAATCGAAGACACCGTGGAGTCCCGAGCCGGAGTGGTCGCCGGGCTGGGACTGCTGGATGCCGACGTCGTCTTCGCCGCCGACAAGATTCTGCGTAGCTGGCAACCGCCACTGGCCGGCTACGAAATCCATCACGGCCGCATCGGCAGGTGCACCGAGGCGGCGTGGTTCGGTAGCGACGGCGTGCCGCAGGGAATCGTGGGCGACGCGGTCTTCGGTACCCACTGGCACGGCCTGCTGGACAACGACGACTTCCGTCGCACTTGGCTCGCTCAGGTTGCCGGGGCCGCCGGCCGGTCCGGCTTCGTCGTCGCCCAGGACGTGAATGTGCCCGCCCGTCGCGATGCTCAACTGGATCTGATGGCCGATCTGTTGGCATCCCATCTCGACATGGACGCGATTGTCGGCCTGCTTGACGGCCCACCGCCGCGACCGCACCTGATCAGCGAGCTGCGCAGGTAGAACCTGGGAGCCTCGCGCACCCAACTGATTACCGGTAGCTTGCGTAAGTGGCTTCGATGATGACCACACTCGACGGATTTCCCGTCCCGGTCGCGGTGACCGGGCCGGATAACGGTGTCGTCGTGGTCTTGCTCGCCGCCGATCAGCGCCCGCTCGCCGCGTATGACGCGGTCTGCGAGCGCCTGCACACCGCTTCGCTACGCACCATCGTCATCGGCAGTGAGCCGCGACTGACCCCCAAGTCGGTGATCGGCATCCTCGATGCGCTGAGGGTCGGGTGGGCGGTGCTGGTCGGCGACCGCACCGGCGCCGAGCTGGCCTGGGAATTAGCGGCGACCAGGGTCGGCCGGTTCGTGGGCCTGGTCGTCATCGACCGAGGGCATCCACGAGTGCCCGACGTCGACGGCGTGGTACGCGACGCGGACTGTCCACCGGTCGAGGTCAGCACGACCGTTCTGGTGAGCTCGCCTGCCGTGCGGGCGATCGCTCACGACAGCCAGCGATTCGTCTATGCCGAATACCGGGTGGTGGACCTGCCCGGACGGCGCAACGCGCAAGAGTCGACGGCCCAGCTCGCCACCGAGATCGTGTTGCGTACCAGCGCCTGGTAGCTTTCCGGCTGCTGGCCGCGCGGTTGACCACCACCGAATGGTTGACTTGCGGGCATGACCGGTCCCGAGTTGGAACAACTGGTCGCTGCCGGTGAGATCGACACCGTCATCGTGGCGTTCACCGACATGCAGGGCCGGCTCGCCGGCAAACGCATCTCGGGCCGGTTCTTCCTCGACGAAGTGGCCGCCCATGGCGTCGATTGCTGCAGTTATCTGCTGGCTGTCGACGTCGACATGAACACGGTGCCCGGCTATGCGATGTCGAGTTGGCAGAGTGGCTACGGCGACATGGTGATGACGCCGGACCTGACCACCCTGCGACTGATTCCGTGGCTGCCCGGCACCGCCCTGGTGATAGCCGATCTGGTGTGGGCCGACGGCAGCGTGGTCGCCGCCTCGCCGCGCAGCATCCTGCGCCGCCAACTCGATCGGCTCGCCCAACGCGGACTGAGCGCCGATGTCGCCACCGAGCTGGAGTTCATAGTCTTCGACCAGCCCTACCGGCAGGCCTGGGCCAGCGGCTACCGCGGGCTGACGCCGGCCAGCGATTACAACATCGACTACGCGATATCGGGCTCGTCGCGAATGGAGCCGCTGCTGCGCGACATCCGGCTGGGTATGCAGGGAGCGGGACTGCGACTCGAGGCCATCAAGGGCGAATGCAACCGGGGCCAGCAAGAGCTCGGGTTTCGCTACGACGAGGCGCTGGTCACTTGTGACAACCACGCCATCTACAAGAACGGTGCCAAGGAGATCGCCGACCAACACGGCAAAAGCCTGACCTTCATGGCGAAATACGATGAGCGCGAAGGCAATAGCTGCCACATCCATCTGTCACTGCGTCGCGAAGACGGGACACCGGTGTTCGCCGACGACAGCGGCCCGCACGGCATGTCGCCGACGTTCCGCAGCTTTGTCGCCGGCGTACTGGCCACGCTGCCCGAACTCACCCTGTGCTACGCACCGAACATCAACTCCTACAAGCGATTTACCGACGCCAGCTTCGCGCCCACCGCGGTGGCGTGGGGGCTGGACAACCGCACCTGCGCGCTGCGGGTGGTGGGCCACGGCGCCAGCATCCGGGTGGAATGCCGGGTGCCCGGCGGGGACGTCAACCAGTACCTGGCGGTAGCAGCGCTGATCGCGGCCGGGCTGTACGGTATCGAGCGGGGCCTGCAACTATCCGAGCCCTACACCGGAAATGCCTACCAAGCCTCCGACATCGAGCGGCTGCCCGCCACCCTGGCCGACGCCGCGGCGGCGTTCGAGACGTCAGAAGTGGCCGCCGATGCGTTTGGCGACGATGTTGTCGCGCACTACCTGAACAACGCGCGAGTGGAGCTGGCGGCGTTCAACGCGGCGGTCACCGATTGGGAGAGGATGCGTGGTTTTGAACGGCTTTAGGTCCGATGGCGGCGACCCGCAGCGCCCGGCTTCGCCGCGCTTGCGATCGCCGCGGTGCCGTCCGGTGGTGGGTCTTACGGCTTACCTGGAGCAGGTACAGACCGGAATCTGGGATGTCCCCGCGTGCTATCTGCCCGCTGACTACTTCGAGGGCGTCAGCATGGCCGGCGGTATCGCTGTATTGCTGCCGCCGCAGCCGGCGGATCCCCAGATCGTCGAATCGCTGCTGGACAGCCTGCACGCCCTGGTGATCACCGGCGGTTACGACGTCGACCCGGCTGCCTACGGTCAGCAACCGCACCCGGCCACCGACCAACCCCGAACCGCACGCGACGCTTGGGAATTCGCGTTGCTCAAAGCGGCGTTGGACCGCGGGCTGCCCGTCCTGGGCATCTGCCGCGGTGCGCAGGTACTCAACGTCGCCCTCGGCGGCACGCTGCACCAGCATCTGCCCGATGTGCTCGGCCACAGCGGCCATCGGGCCGGCAATGGGGTGTTCACCCGGTTACCGGTGCGCACTGTGCCTGGCACCCGGATCGCCGCACTGATCGGCGAGTCCGCCGACGTCCCGTGCTACCACCATCAAGCCATCGACAAGGTCGCCGACGGCCTGGTCGTCAGCGCGGGGGATATCGACGGCGTGGTCGAGGCGCTGGAACTGCCCGGCGACAGGTTTGCAATTGCGGTGCAATGGCATCCGGAGAAGTCGCTGGACGACCTACGGCTGTTCACCGCGCTGGTCGACGCGGCCCAGTCGTACGCGGACCGATGAGCACAGCGCAACTGATCAACCCCGCCACCGAACAGGTACTGCGGACGGTCGAGCACGCCGACGGCGGGGCTGTCGACGACGCGGTGCGCCGGGCCCGGGTCGCCCAGCGGCGCTGGGCGCGGTCGTCGCCCGCCGAACGGGCCGCCGGCCTGCGGGCGTTCGCGGCCGCAGTCGACGCCCACTGCGACGAACTGGCCGCGCTGGAGGTGGCCAACTCCGGTCATCCGATCACCTCGGCCGAGTGGGAGGCCGGCAACGTCCGCGACGTATTGCAGTTCTACGCGGGTAGCCCGGAACGCTTGTCCGGCAAGCAGATCCCCGTCGCGGGCGGGCTGGACGTCACGTTCCACGAGCCGATCGGCGTGGTGGGGGTGATCACGCCGTGGAACTTTCCGATGGTGATCGCGACGTGGGGCATCGCGCCGGCTCTGGCCGCCGGTAACGCGGTGCTGGTCAAGCCCGCCGAGTGGACCCCGCTGACCACGATGCGGCTGCGCGAGCTGGCGGTCGAAGCCGGGCTCGACGGAGACCTGCTGCAGGTATTGCCGGGTAAGGGTTCGGTAGTGGGGGAGCGGCTGGTCACCCACCCCGATGTGCGCAAGATCGTCTTCACCGGCTCCACCGACGTCGGCAAGCAGGTGATGGCAGCGGCGGCGGATCGAGTCAAACGGGTGACGCTGGAATTGGGCGGCAAGAGCGCCAACATCGTCTTCGCCGACTGTGACCTGGAACGCGCGGCGGCGACCGCACCGGCCGGCGTCTTCGACAACGCCGGCCAGGACTGTTGTGCGCGCAGCCGAATTTTGGTGCAGAGCAACGTATACGACCGATTCATGGAGCTGCTGGAGCCGGCCGTCAAAGGTGTCGCCGTGGGCGATCCGGGGTCGCGCGAGACTGAGATGGGCCCGTTGGTATCGGCAGCTCACCGGGACAAGGTGGCCTCCTATGTACCCGACGACGCGCCCGTCGCCTTTCGGGGCAGCGCGCCGTCGGGTCCGGGATTCTGGTTTCCCCCGACGGTTCTCACTCCTGAGCGGGGGGATCGCACCGTCACCGAGGAGATCTTCGGGCCGGTGGTCACGGTGCTCAGATTCGACGACGAGGGCGAAGCCATCGCGCTGGCCAACGACACCGAATACGGGCTGTCCGGATCGATCTGGACCAACGACCTGTCGCGTGCGCTGCGGGTGTCGCGGGCGGTCGAATCGGGCAACCTGTCGGTGAATTCGCATTCCTCCGTGCGGTTCAACACCCCGTTCGGCGGCTTCAAGCAGTCGGGTTTGGGCCGTGAGCTGGGGCCAGATGCGCCCCTGCAGTTCACCGAAACCAAGAATGTGTTCATCGCAATCCAGGAGGAGGCGCAGTGACGGACCTGACCCGACGGCTGGCGGGCCGGGTGGCGGTCATCACCGGCGGCGGCAGCGGTATCGGCCTGGCGGCCGGTCGCCGGATGCGGGCCGAAGGCGCGACGATCGTCGTCGGCGACGTCGACGCACAGGCCGGCGCGACAGCCGCCGACGAACTCGCCGGATTGTTTGTGCCGGTGGATGTTTCCGATGAAGCGGCGGTCAACGCGTTGTTCGACACAGCTGCGCACACCTACGGTTCGGTGGACATCGCGTTCAACAACGCCGGCATCTCGCCGCCGGAGGACGACCTGATCGAGAACACCGAGCTGCCGGCGTGGCAGCGGGTTCAGGACATCAACCTTAAATCGGTGTACCTGTGCTGCCGCGCCGCGCTGCGGCATATGGTGCCGGCCGGAAAGGGCTCGATCATCAACACGGCCTCGTTCGTCGCGGTGCTGGGTTCGGCGACATCGCAGATCTCTTACACCGCTTCCAAGGGCGGGGTGCTGGCCATGTCGCGCGAGCTGGGCGTGCAATTCGCCCGGCAGGGCATCCGTGTCAACGCCCTGTGTCCCGGGCCGGTCAACACCCCACTGCTGCAGGAGCTTTTCGCCAAGGACCCCGAACGCGCCGCCCGCCGGCTGGTGCACGTGCCGCTGGGCCGATTCGCCGAGCCGGACGAAATAGCCGCCGCGGTAGCGTTTTTGGCCAGTGACGACGCGTCGTTCATCACCGCGTCGACCTTCTTGGTCGACGGCGGCATCAGCTCTGCCTACGTGACTCCGCTGTAGGTCATCCGGCGGCCGGCGGGTGGACCACCACGGTGGGCCGGAAACCGTAGCGGGGTGTCTCGCTGAAGCCACGTCCGGGCAGGCCGCTCAGGGGCAGCCCACCGAGCATGCTTGACGGCGCCTCGGTGACCGTGGCGGCCCCCGCCCCGGCGTTCGGCAGCGCCGACGCGACCGCTCCCAGCGGCGATGTCCCCGTCCAAGCAGGTGGCACCGACAACGAGCCGATCGACGCGGCGTTGCCGACCCCGGCTGACATCGCCCCGCCGATTCCGCCCACCGACGCGCCGAGGTCGCTTGCGGCGCTACCGGCGGCGGCCGCGGCCCCTTCGGCCGCCTCGCCGGCGGCCTCGGCCTGCATGCTCACCGCGTCGGCCAGCGTGCCGAGGAAATTTCCCGGCGTGTAAAACCCGGAGGAGAGGATGTTGAATCCGACGCTGCTCAGGGCGACGCCCAATGGCGAGCCGTCGGCGCCGGTGAGGAAGTTGAGCAGCCCGGCCGGGGTGGATAGGTCAGCCCCGGTCATGCCGAACCAATCCACCATCGCCGTCCCCTCCAGCCCCATTGCGCCCGCCGGCGACGCGAGTCCCTGCAGTGCCGTCGGCACCGCGGAGGTGAATTGCGAAAGTGCCTCGGGGATAACGGCATTAGTGCTTACCTGGGTCAGGGCCGCAGCCTGGCCGGCGGTGGTGGGCGGCGGCGTCCCGAACGGCGTCAACTGCGATGCCGCCGCCGAAGACGCGGCATAGCCGTACATGGCGGCGGCATCCTGGGCCCACATCTCGGCATAGTGCGCCTCGGTGGCTGCGATCGCCGGGGTGTTCTGCCCGAACAGGTTGGTGGCGACCAGCGATGCCAGCAATGCGCGATTGGCAGCGATCACCGGTGGGGGCACGGTCACGGCGAATGCCGCGGCATACGCTCCCGCGGCCGCCTTGGCCTGACCTGCGGCCTGTAGCGCCTGCGTTGCGGTGATCCGCAGCCAAGCCACGTACGGTGCGGCGGCGTCCGCCATCGCGGCCGAGGCAGGGCCCCGCCATGGCCGACTCGTCATGTCGGCGATGGCGAGGCCGTAATCGTTTGCAGCCGAGGATAACTCGGCGGCCAGGCCATCCCAGGACAGCGCGGCGGCCAACAGCGTGCCGGCTCCCGGGCCGGCATACATGCGGGCGGAGTTGACTTCTGGGGGAAGCGTTGCATAGTCCATGGTGCGAGTCCTTTCGGCTGGCGCGGGCGAACGGCATGACCGGCTGCCGCGACAGTGCCCGGGGCATGCGGGTACGACACACGACGGTCAGACGTCGACGTGCGTGAAATTAGTTGTGGTGCAAGGAATCAGGCCTATACATGGTCGAGCCCACTGCGGTTCGGCGGTGGTCGCGGCTGCACGCGGTCCAGCCGGCGGGCGCGGGCGGGACTGTGCATTATTCGGCCAACCCAAGGACCGGCCACCGAACGTCCCCTCAATGTTCAAAAAAACTTCTTATAACGTCCACGTAACTACAGTGCTCACCCAGATGCAATCCATTTGCAGGAGCAAATTTGCGAATTTGTTCGCAACTGACGCTTTGCAGCCGACCGTCAGCCGTGGAAGGAGATCAGGGGTATGGCCATTTCGGCCGCGGTGGCAGCTCCGTGAAAGCCGATGAGACGAGCGGTTTCCGGTGGCTCGTGGCCCGTGGCCAGTACCGCCGCGTCGCCGGTGCAGGTGACCACGACGTCACCGACGCGGGGCAGGTGCCGCGGGTTCATCGGCCCGAACGCCCCAGTGGCCACGGCCTCCTCGCGCGTGCAGACGTCCGCCGCGCCGCCCAGCACTTCGCGCCAGGCTGCCAGCACATCGGTAACTGCCCCCGGTTCGGTGTGCAGGTAACGCACTCGCGGTTCGCCGGCGACGACGCGGACGCCCGCCGTTAGCCGCGGGTCGGCGTCGAGGTCGATGCGCGCCATCGGTGGGACGTTGAGTCCACCGTGGTCGGCGGTCACCAGCAGTGCCGCACCGGCGGGCAGCGCTTCGACCAGGCGGGTCAGCAGGGTGTCGACGTAGGCTGCGGCGTCATGCCACTGAGTCGACCCGATACCGAACACATGGGCTGCGGTGTCCAGTTCGGCGACATAGCCATAGACCAGTCCCGGGGCCGCGCGTAGTTCGTCGGTCATCTGCTGGGCATAGTCGTCGTTGGCGTTCACCGGCCGAAAGTGGGCGCCACCATAGGCGGCTTCGGTCAGCCCGCTGCCGATGAACCATGCCGGCAGCACGGCGCGAGCGCCGACTCCGGCTTGCGTCAGCCGCTCGAACCACGTTGGCAATGGCTGCCATTGACGGTGCGGCGGGTCGTCACGCCAGCGGACGTGGCTGAGCACCCGGTCCGTGCCGGGGATGTTGACGGTGAAGCCCAGGATGCCGTGCTCACCGGGTGACGCGCCGGTTCCCAGCGACACCAGACTGGTCGGTGTCGTTGACGGAAAGGTGCAGACCAGTTGGCTCAGCCGGCCGACGCCACCGGTCAGGACCGAAGCCAGCAGCGGTGCATCGCGCGCCAACTCCGGTAGCAGATGCCAACCCATGCCGTCGACGAGCAGGACCGCTACCCGGTCGACGCGGCCGAACTGCGGCACCAACTCCAGCGTGTCGACCGCGCCGGGAACCCCGAGCAGGGCCGCCGCGCCGGGCAGCACGTCGCGGATCGAACCGGCCATGACGGCCAGTGTGGCACGCGACTAGACGTGGGCGAGTCGCTGGCTGGTGACGCGCAGTTGCCGGTCGGTGCTCGCGGCCAGCGATTGCAGCTGTCCCGGCTGCAGCCGGCCGCACAGCCGGCCCCAGTGCATGGCGACATCGTCGCCGGCGGCCGCGTCCGGCACCGCGCTGTACCCGTCGGCCCACACGTCCACAACGCGAGTGCCGGGTTCGGACAGCGCGAGGACACCGCCATCCCAGACCAGCCTTTGGCAGGACACTTCGATGCTGTCGCCGTCGCGCGAAACTACCGTCCCCCAGCTGATCCGGCAATTGTCGAGCACGTGCAGCGGCTGTTCGTGGATGCCGCGGCTTAGAAAGCGCGTCCACGGATAAACACCGAAAACGTGGAAGCAATGGTTGGCGGCCGCCTCAGCCGTCAGCTCGGCGGTCAGATGCGACCAATAGCTGCCGGCGTGTGGGCCGATGATCGCCAGCAGTTCGTGTAAGAACGGCTCCGGATCGAGGTCTGCCCCAACGCCGCCGCCCAGCCAATACGACTCCACCAGGCGGTAATCCAATGGATCGGCGATACCGGTCAACGCCGAAAGCACCCGCAGATACGGCCAGGCGCCGGAGAACTTCGTGGCCGCGTGGCGAACCTCGTCGACCGAACCGTCGCGCAACGTGGCACCCAGCGGCGGGCCGCAAAAGCCAAGGGCATTGGGCGCATACGCGTAGCGGGCGAACATCTCGACACCGCGAGTGTCCGGGCCGGCCAACTCCTCACACCCGCCCGGATTGCCCCACGAGTTTGGCCGCATCGCGGTGCATGCGGCCGAAGTTGTAGTACGCCGCACACGCTCCCTCGGGGGACACCATGCAGGTTCCGATCGGTGTCTCCGGCGTGCATGCGGTGCCGAAAACCTTGCATTCCCAGGGTTTTAGCACGCCCTTGAGCACCTCACCGCACTGGCAAGCCTTCGGGTCGGCGACCCGCACGCCGGGCATCGCGAACTGCAGTTCGGCGTCGAATTCCGCGAAGTCGTCGTGCAGCCGCAGCGCGCTGTGTGAGATGAATCCCAGTCCGCGCCATTCGAAGTGTGGGCGCAACGCGAATACTCTGCCCATCAGCGCCAGCGCCGCGGGGTTGCCGTGCTCGGGCACCACGCGCTTGTACTGGTTTTCCACCTCGCAGCGGCCCTCGCGGATCTGGCG
The DNA here is from genome assembly GCF_002116635.1 of Mycobacterium szulgai. Classification (GTDB taxonomy): domain Bacteria; phylum Actinomycetota; class Actinomycetes; order Mycobacteriales; family Mycobacteriaceae; genus Mycobacterium; species Mycobacterium szulgai. Next base: position 33,354 of record NZ_LQPW01000016.1, read on the forward strand.
CAACAGCATTGCCACCGAAGCCAGGATGTCCAGTGGCTCAAAGCCGGATACCACCAACGGCTTTCGGTATATCTCCGGAACGAACCGGTACGGCCGGTTACCCACCACCGTCGACACATGCCCGGGTCCGATGAATCCGGACAGCCGCAGATCCGGGGATTCCAGGATGGCCTTGATCGGCGGCACGATCGTGACGTGATTGCAGAACACGCTGAAATTCGACAGGGCCAGGTCGCGTGCCCGAACCAGCGTCACCGCCGTTGAGGGCGCGGTGGTCTCGAAGCCGATCGCGAAGAACACCACCTTTTTGTCCGGGTTGTCCTGGGCGATCTTGAGTGCGTCCAGCGGTGAGTACACGAACCGCACGTCGGCGCCGCGCGCCTTGGCGTCCAGCAGGCTGCCGTGCGAACCGGGTACCCGCATCATGTCGCCGAAGCAGGTGAAGATGACCCCGGGCTGGGCCGCCAGCCACATCGCATCGTCGATGCGGCCCATCGGGATCACGCAGACCGGGCAGCCCGGGCCGTGCACCAGCTCGACGTTGTCGGGCAGCAGGTGTTCGATGCCGTGCCGGTAGATGGTGTGCGTGTGGCCGCCGCACACCTCCATGAACTTGAAATGCTCGTCGTTACCGGCCAGGTTCTCGATCGCAACCAGTAGCTTGCGGGCCGCCGCCGGGTCACGGAATTCGTCCACGAATTTCATTGCCACTCCTTAAACGATGGCCTTAAACGATGGCCTCAAATGATGGCGGAGGAATCGAAAGCTTCCATTTCGGTGGTGTACGCGTCGCCCAACTTCTTGATGGCCGCCAGGGTGAGCAGCGCCTCAGTCTCGTCGATCTTGGCCATCGCGAAGCCGACGTGGACCAGCACCCAATCGCCGGGCTCGGGCATGTCGTCGTCCAGCAGCCGCACGCTGATGGTGCGCTGTACACCGCTGACGTCGACCTTGGCCAGATAGTTCGCCGGATCGGTGATTTCGACGATCCGTCCCGGAATTCCCAGGCACATCGGATGCTCCTTTCCCTCAGCAGATCCGGGGTAGTGGGTCGCCGACGAGCATGTCGACGATTCGGGTGCCGCCGAATCCAGTACGCAGCACGACGCCTTGCGCCGGCTCGGTGACGATTTCGCCGACTTGCGCCGCATCTGCGCCCAGCGGATGTGACCGCAACGCTGCCAGGCCCGCTTCGGCCTCGTCGGCAGCGACGACGGCGACGAACTTTCCCTCGTTGGCCACATACAGCGGGTCGATGCCGAGTAATTCGCACGCACCGTTCACCATGGGCCGCACCGGGATTCGTTCCTCCTCCAGCAATACGCCCAGTCCGCAGGACTGCGCCAGTTCGTTACACACGGTGCCCACGCCGCCCCGGGTGGCATCGCGCAGCCAACGGGTGGACGGCGCGGCAGCTATGAGCAGTTCCACCAGCGGGCTGAGGCTGGCGGTGTCGGACTCGATGTCGGCCTCGATGGCAAGGTCGCCGCGGGCCAGCATCACGGCCATGCCGTGATCACCCATCGAACCCGACAGCAGCACCTTGTCCCCGGCGCGCACGGACTGCGCCGACAGCTGCCGGCCCGACGGAATCACGCCGGTTCCGGTGGTGGTGATGAACAGGCCGTCGGCCGCACCTCTGGGCACCACCTTGGTGTCGCCGGTGACGATCGCGACGCCGGCGGTGGCGGCCGCGGCAGCCATATCGGCCACGATCTCCTTCAATTCGGCGATCGGGAAGCCTTCTTCGAGCACGAACGCCGCCGAGATCCAGGACGGCACTGCGCCGGCCATGGCCAGGTCGTTACACGTTCCGTGCACGGCGAGTTCACCCAGGCAGCCCCCGGGAAAACGTCTGGGCGCCACCACAAACGAATCGGTTGACATCGCGATTCGTTCCCCGCTGGGCAGGGTGAGGACGGCGCCGTCGCCGAGCGGCTCCAGCATCGGATTGGTGAAGGCCTCCATGAACACCGCGTCGACCAGTGCCGCCGAAGCCTTTCCGCCGGCGCCGTGGGCCAGCGTGATGTGGTCGTCCAGCAACCGGGGACGGCGCCGGCGGAACGACTCGATCCGCTCGATCACCTCGCGTTCGGCGAACCGTGGCCCCGAGGACAGGTATTCACCCGCGGGGGTACTCATGCCGCCCCCAAATCGTGATCGCCCAAGCGTTCGTGGACGGCCAGCCACAGCCGATAGCCCAGCAGCGCTTGGGCTTCCTGTATCCGGTGCACGCTTTGCGAACGAACGATGAAGCAGGCGTCCACATTCGGATTGTCGGCGAAGGCGCCGCCGTCGTATCCCGCGAAGCCGACGGTGTACATATCCCGCTGGCGAGCCTCGGCCAGCGCGGCAAGCAAATTGGGGGAATTGCCGCTTGTCGACATCGCGATAGCGATGTCGCCGGCCGTCGCGCGGGCGATCAGCTGGCGGGCGAACACCAAATCGAACCCCACGTCGTTGCCCAGTGCGGTGATGATCGCCTGATCGGTGGTCAATGACCAGGCCGCCAGCGGCTGTCCCATCGGGGGCCGCGCGAACAGCCGCGCCAGCGTGGCCGAATCGGTGCAGCTGCCCCCGTTTCCAAAAGTGAACAACCGGCCGCTCGCAGCGAAGCGGCGCGCCATCTCGGTGGCGGCCCGGTCCAGCAGCCCGGCGTTGGCCTCCAGAGTGGAGCGGCGAAGTTCCAGACTCTCGGCGGCTTTGGCCTGCGCCGAGGCGGCCAGGTCGGCCAGTAGCGACGCCGCGTCGTCCTCCTGAGAGTCGATGAACGGATAGAGGAAGTTGGTCGGTTCGTCGTTGGTCACAGGTCCTCCTGATGGCGGCTGATCGCCGTGCCGGCATGTACTAGGACGAGGTCGCCGACAGCGACGGCGCCCACCAGCGTCGTCACCACGGTCTCGACGCCTCGGGCGGTGCGCACTGTGGCCGTCCCCTCGGCGCCGGCGCCGACCACTTCGCCCAGCCGGCCTTCGTCACTGCAGGTAACGCAGACATCTTCGGTGCATTCCGGCTTCAGTAGGCCAGAATGCTCGAAGCACACGTGAGTCAACTCCCACAACAGGTGATAGAACAGCACGAAGCCGCCCGTGGCCGGCACCAGCGGATCGGGGTCATCGAGCCAGAGCACGTGGTCTGCCATGCCGGCCGCAGGTCGTTCACCGCTGCCGATCCAGATGGTGGTGGCGCCCCAGGCCGGGGCGCGGTGCATCACCGATGCCACCTCGGGCTGATCTGCACCCGAGACCGCAACCACGATGTCGTTGGGCCGCACCGACACCCGCACCAGGTCTACGAGATCGGGTCCGGTCAGGGCCACCGCGGGCAGCGCCCGCTTGCCCATGATCACCGGATGCACGAATTCGACGGCGATGTGCTGGGCGTGCGGTTCCCACGACGGCGCGATGGACCACATGGTGGCGCCCCCGGCGAAGCGTTTGGCCAACGTCAACGCGGTGGCCGCCAGGTCGGCCGCCAGATCTGCGGCCAGGCCGCGGTCGATCGCGGTGCTGGTCATCGTCTCAGCCCCCTTCCAGCGCGGTCAGCATCGAGATAGCCGCCTGACCCAGGGCCAATCCGCCGTCGTTCGGCGGCACCAGGTGATGGGTCAGCACCTCAAAACCGGCCAGCTGCAATTGCTTTCGGCACAAGCGCAGCAGCAGAGCGTTCTGGAACACCCCGCCGGTCAGCCCCACCAGCTGCCCGTCGCCGGCCACCCGTTCGACCGCGTCGGCGACGGCGACGGCCACCGCCTGATGAAAGCCCGCCGCCAGCGCCGCCGGTTGCGCTCCGGCGCGCAGTCCTGACACCAGTTCCCGCATCATGAGGCTCGGATCGATCACCCCGTCGGCACCCACCCCGAACCGCAGCGGAACGCCCGCCGAAGCCGTCTCGGCCAACGCCTCGAGTTCGATGGCGGCCTGCCCCTCGTAGTCGATCCGGTGCCGCACCCCCAGCAGCGAAGACACGGCGTCGAAGAGCCGGCCCATGCTCGAACACGGCACACAGCCAGTGCCGCTCTCCAACTGCGAACCGGTGAGCCGCAATTCCTCCGGTGCCGCTGCGGCGACCGGCGCCAGATCCGGCGTCCAGTCAACGCCGGCCAGCCACAATTGAGACAGTGCCATTCGCCACGGATTGCGCACCGCGGCGTCACCGCCGGGCAACGGCACCGGCAGCAGGTGCCCGACCCGGGTGAACCGCTGGCTGTCGCGGCCGAGCGCGAGAATCTCACCGCCCCAGATTGTTTCGTCGCAGCCGTAGCCGGTGCCGTCGAAGGCGACTCCGATGATCGGCTCGCCGAGGCGTCCGTGCTCGGCCAGCAGGGACACTACATGGGCGTGGTGGTGCTGAACCAGATCCAGCGGCCCATCCTGGGTGTGCCGCTCGGCCCAGTTGCGGGTGTGGTAGCCCGGATGCAGGTCGGCGGCCAATCGCGATGGCTTGCCGCGTATTTCGCGGAGCTGGTCCACCGCACGCTCGAATGCGCGCAGCGTCTCCCAGGTCGCCATGTCGCCGATGTGTCCGGACAGGTAGGCGCGCGAGCCGTCGGTGAGGCAGCAGGTGTTCTTCAATTCCCCACCCACCGCCAGTACGGCCGGGCCGTCAAGCCCGAGATCGACCGGGAGCGGGGCATAGCCGCGTGAACGCCGGATCGGCAGTTCCTGACCCTCGATCACCCGCACCACCGAGTCGTCGCACGGCACGTGGATGGGCCGGTCGTGGTCGAGGACAGCATCGCGTAATCGTGGAAGTCGTTGCCGCGCATCCTCATCGGAGAAACAGATCGGCTCGTCGGACCGGTTGGCACTGGTCAGTACCAACGCATCGGGGACTGGCGCGCGGGCGCCGGGCACCGGGGCCAGCAGCAGGTGATGGATGGGGGAGTAGGGCAGCATCAGCCCGAGCAGTGGGCTGCCCGGGGCGACGTCTTCGGCCACAGCCGCATCCCCGCGCCGCCGCAGCAACACGATCGGCCGGGCCGGCCCCGACAAGACCGCGGCCTCGGTTTCGTCGATGTAGGCGTAGCGGCGCGCCACAGCCAGATCGCGGACGAGCAGGGCGAAAGGCTTGGCGCCCCGGGCCTTTCGGGTTCGCAGCGCGGCGACGGCAGCCTTGTCGTAAGCCAGGCACGCCAGGTGGTAGCCGCCGATTCCCTTGACTGCGACCACGGCACCCGCTGCCAGCGCCCGCTGGGTGGCTACCAATGCGGCATCGGAACCGTCGACCCGTCCGGCCGGCGAATTGAACCACAGCGACGGTCCGCAGTCCGGGCAGGCTATCGGCTGCGCATGGAATCGGCGATCGGCCGGATCGTGGTATTCGCCGGCGCATCGAGGGCACATGGCGAATTCCGACATGGTGGTGCCGGGCCGGTCATAGGGCAACGCCCGGATGATGGTGAACCGCGGCCCGCAATTGGTGCAGGTCACAAACGGGTGGCGGTAGCGCCGGTCGAACGGGTCGAACAGTTCGGCGATGCACTCGTCGCACACCGCGACGTCGGGCGGGATCGGTGTCTTCGGTATCCCGGCACCGGAAACCGGCCGGCTCGCCACGATCGCGAACAGGGTCGAGCAGGCGGCGTCGGCCGCCATGTCGGTCACCGAGACGGCGCTGATGTGTGCCAGCGGCGGGGCCTCGGCCCGAAGCCGGCGGCCGAACTCGTGCACCCGCGACGCATCACCCTGTACCTCGAGAAAGACTGCGCCGGAATCGTTGCCGACGAAGCCGGCCAAACCCAGATCGGTGGCGATGCGGTGTACGAACGGACGAAAACCAACCCCCTGCACGACACCGGTCACGGTGAAGCGTTGCCGGACGGCGCCGGACGGCAGTGTCAGGGGGCTGGTGGTCATGTATCGCCCCGGCCCATCAGCTGCAGCCCTGCCATCGCCTGTTCGGCGCCGGCCCGGTCGGTCTTCTCCACCACGAAACCCATGTGGATGATCACCCAGTCGCCGGCGGCGAACGTCTCGTCCGGCAACATGCCCACGTTGACCCTGCGCGGCTCGCCGGCAACGTCGACGAGTGCCAGTTGGCCGTGGTAGCCGTCGAGCATCCTGATCACCTGACCAGGTATACCCAGACACATGGTCTTCAGCCTTCCTCGCCCAGGGCGGCGACGATCTTCTCCACCGCCCGCACGGCCCGCGGGACGGCTTTGGCGACGGGCTCGGTGAGGCCGATGCCCTCCTCGACGCTGCCCGCCTCGCACCCGACGACGACAGTGTAGGGCGGCTCACCGCCCAGCGCCCGTAAGCTGGCGAACACCGTCTCGGGATCCATGCTGTGGCCGTCCAGACCGGCTGTACAGGAACCGGATTCGTGGTCGGCCTGGAAAACGTGCAACGTTCCCGGGTTGCCGCGGCTGGGTACCGCGTCCACGAGGACCAGCGTGTCCCATTCCTCCAACAGGTCGTAGGCCAGGTGCATGCCGCGGATGCCGTAGTCGATGACCCGCACACCGGCTTGCAGGATCTCGGCGTGGCGGACCACCTCTGAGCCGAAACCGTCATCACCGAGGAAGATGTTGCCGATTCCGGCCACCAGGATGCGCGCTGTCATGGGGTTGCCTGCGTCCTGGCAACCTACATGCGCCGCAGCCTCAGGTAGCGACGGGCATCCGGGATCGAGATCAGTCCCATGACCAGTGCCGCCGCGACGACGAGGCCGAGTATGACGAGAAAAACCCAACCTAAGACTTCCATTTCGAACTCCTTACTCTGGTGGGGATTGGTCTGTGGTGTCCAGCGGTTCGACTTCGTCGGGGGAGAAGTACAGGTAGCGCCCGTACCAGTCGTGTAGTTCGGCAGCCGGGTCGTCGTCGACGGTGACAGCAACATGCTTGTTGCCCTCGACATCCTCGTGCACCGATGCGACGTGAGCGGTCTTGCCGGCGACGAAGATGTCCTGGGCGTCGGCGTTGCGCCGCGGTCGCAGCCGGACCCGGCTGCCCCGGGCCACCCGGACACCGTTGACCAGCACGGCGTCGATCTCGGGACGAACCGCGTTGTCGGCCAGCGGGTCCCACCAATCGATACCCTCGGGTATCTCGGGGACCAGTCCGGCCCCCCCATGCGGATCGCGTAGCACACCGTGCAGGCGGGCCATCGCATCCGGCGACATGGCGTCGCACTGGTCGATGATGCGGGCCGCGCGCGGATCGGTGGCGCGTGCTTGTGCTTTCTCCTCGTCGGTCATCGTCATCACGCGCAGCGTCAGGATCTCGTCGATCTCGGTGCAGTCGTACAGGGCGGTGTTGCTCTGTTCGGCGACCTCGGGATGGTCGTAGAGAATGATCGGCGAGATGAGCAGTGTGTCGGTTGCGCCGGGCGGGCCGGCCAGCACGGGGAAGCAGCGGTGCTGACGACAGCGCGCCACGGCGTTCACCGCATCGGGTGGCGGCTCGAGGAGTGACACGAACCGGCCGCCGACGACTGCGGCGATGACGTGGGCTCCGATCATGGATCGCGCGGTGGAATCGTTCTTGTCGACTGCGGCGAGGCCGACGTTGCTCAGCTGCAACGAGATTCGGCGCAGATCGCCATCCAGCTCGGAGCGGACGGAAAGCGCGCCCCGCACCTCTCGGCGTTCGCGGACCAGACGGCCACCCTCGACCGGTTCGATCTCCACCCCCGCGGCAGCCGCCACCGGCAGCGTCCAGTGCTGCTCGGTGTGTTCGAATTCCATTGGACCGAAGGACATTTCACATTCGACGGCTTCGTCCCACGTGAGCCATGACCCCGTCGGCGTGGACAGCTCGGCTACCGGCTCGAAGCCGCCGTCACGTTCGCGCTCAGCGGTGCGGTGCTGTAGGTGCAGGAACCGCAGCACCAAGGTGATCGCCTTCGCTCCGTCGACCAGAAACTGCGCGGCCAGCGTGTCGTCTTCGCCACGGCCGGCTTCAGCAGCTCCGGGCGGGCCCAAAACGCCGAACTGCCAACGAGATTGGTTCTTGCTCGACGTGCCGCGATACGGATAGAGCAGGTAGCCTTCGTAGAGCACCGCGTCAGCGACGGCGCGGGCGTGGCTCCGGCTCGAGGTGAGCGCAGTCTTGGATGTCACCGCGCCGCCTCCTCGGATGCGTTGGCCAGCAGGGCGGTGACGGCGTCGTCGAGGTCGAGCATCCCGTGCGCTGACTTGTAGCCGGCCAGCGCGGTGACGGTTTCGTGGCGCAGGCGCACCCAGCCGGTGTTCGGATAGTGCTGAGCGATCAGTTGCTGCCAGACCGCGACCGGCATGTCGTAGCGGTCCTCGCAATCCCAGGACACCTGCTGCACCGAGAATCCCCGCTCGGATTTGGCGAAAATGGTCCCGCTGAACAGGAATTGGAGGGGCACGGTGCCGTCGCGCAGCGCGTGCAGATATTTGGCAGCGGCCACCTCGAAGTCGTAGCTGCAGTCCAATGGCAGTGCGACCGGCGTATCGCTGACGAAGCCCGGCACCATCGCGGTGCAGTGCTGCCACAGGAAGGTGCGCTGGGTGCTCGCCCAGCGGTCCCGCGTTCCGAACAGGTCGGCCAACCCGGCGGCCTCCTCGTCGGAATAGGACCGTCGCAACGGCTCAATGCGGACCTGGCAGCGCAACGCGATGGCGTGCACCGGCTCACCGGTATTGGCGGTGACGTGGATTCGGGCCGTGAGCACCGGAGTAACGGTGTAGGGCTCGGGTGCTACGTCCAGGACGCTGAAGCTGACCCGCATCGGCTCGCCGGTCATCGCGGTGTCTCCCGGGCACGTGCGGCAATCTGGGCGAAGAAACCGTCGATGAATTCACGCGCCTGCTGGCCGCCGTCGAAACCGCGCCACAGCATCCGTAAGCGCCCGACGAACTCATAGCAGGCGTCGATGGGAACGAGATACGTTTGGGGCTGCGCCGATTCGTCGTCTTCGGGCACCCGGATCAGTAACGCCTCGACGTCGTCGGCCAGTAACGCCACCCGGGGGTCGGCGGCGATCGCGTTCCAGGCGTCGAGGTCCAGTTCGGATTCCGTCGCCCCGGCCGGGCCGGGATAGAAGGCGACGGTGCGCTGCAGCGCGGAGTTGGTAAAGAAGAAGGCCACACCGACCGGGATTTGCAGTGCCTCCCAGCCGCGGCGGTCCAGTGCGAAGTCGCGCAGCGCCAGATAGCGGTCGGGCACCGCCCGGTAGCGCAGTTCGGCGCCAGAGTCGGTGAACAACAGATAGCAGGCACGGCATACGCACATCAGCTGCCGGGCGGCCACATTGACAACGTGCTGATGCTCCTCGGCGATTGACTCCGAACACATCTCACACCGCTCGCCGGCCGGCTCGGGAGGGCGGCGGTTGGTTTGAATGCGGCTCAGCACGTCGTAGGGAGTCGTCATACCGGCACCCCAGTGGCATGCAGTGCCAACGACGGCACACCGTCGCGCGCCAGCAGTGGGACCGGCTCAAGGCGCGCCCCATCTGGGCCGGCGCCCGCCCGCACCACGTCGAAATCGGTGTGGCAGCGCGGACATCGCAGCATCGCGTCGCACAGTGCGGCGCCGGCAAGCGAGTCATCGCACACCGGGCAGTGGTCGCGGTAGGCCAGGGTCTGGGCGCCTACCCGGCACACCAGTAGCGCGGTTCCCGCCACCAGGAACCCCGCGACTTCACCGGGCCCCAGGTCGGCCAGCTCGGGCACCGGGTGCCAGCTGCTTGACCCGTGACTATTCGAATGTACATGCGACAGCAGGGATTCCGGGCGGATCACGTTCGTATCGGGCTGGGACCGCACGTCAATCGAGGTGACTTCCGGGGCGGCCGCCCGCACCGCGTCTTCCACCGCCAGTTCCAGCGTCACAGCCGAGGACGGACAGCTCTTGCAGCTGCCCTTGAAGGCCAATCGCACGGTGCCGTCGTCGGTCACCTCCAACAGCTCGACGTCGCCGCCGTGGGAACCCAGGTAGGGCCGCACCCGGTCCAGCGCGTCGCAAACCCGCCGGTGCACGTCGTGCGGGTGCAGGCCGTGCACCAGGAGCAGGCTGGCCACCAGGTCGTCGGTGACCAGCCGCTCGGCTACGCCTGCAGCGTCAGCCAGCTCGATGATCCGTTGCAGCCCAGCCCCGTACAGTCCGACCACCTCGCGGACCAGCTGCTGCGCGCGATCGTAGGCGGCCGTACCGTTCGCGGCGCACGCATCCAGCAGCGTCTGGATCCGATCGCCCGCAGCGCGCCATTGTGTGTCGTTGTCGAGAATTTCCGGGCGATCCGCCATGCGTCACTCCCCAACGGGTGACTGGGTGGGGGTGTGCAATCTCTCCAGCGTCTTGCCCTTGCCCAGGTACATGTGGACACCGCAGGGCAGACACGGGTCGAAGCTGCGCACGGTGCGCATGACATCGATGCCCTTGAAGTGCTCCCGGTCGTTCTCCTCGAAGATCGGTTGGCCTTGCACCGCATCCTCGTAGGGGCCCGGTGTGCCGTAGCTGTCACGTGGGTTGGCGTTCCACGGCGTCGGTGGGTACGGGTGATAGTTGGCGATCTTGCCGTCCCGGATCACCAAGTGGTGGCTTAGCACACCGCGCACCGCCTCGGTGAAGCCGCACCCGATGGCCTCGTCGGGCACCTCGAACTTCTCCCATGTCTTGGTACGGCCTGCGCGTATTTCCGCTAACGCCTTCTCGGCGAAATGCAGCGCGCATGCGGCCGCATAGGCCTGGAAGTAGGTCCGTGCCCGGTCGCGCTCGATGGTGTTGCTGCCGTACTTGGGAACCTTCCACTCGAATTCGACGGGGCCCTTCAATGCGGTCTTGGGCAGGTTGATCTTCACGCTGTTACCGGTCGCCTTGACGTAGCCGATGTCGACCAGGCCGGCCAGCGCGGTCGACCACAGTCGCGCCAGCGGCCCGCCGCCGGTGTCCAGCGCCAGGTGATCCTTGCCGTCGAACCAGCGGGGCGACATCACCCAGCTATACTTGCCGCCGTCCAATTCGCGCTTCTGCGGGTGCGGGTTGGTGTGCTGGTTCCACGGGTGGCGACGGTCCACCTTATTGCCGAGCGGATCGGTCTTGACGAACATCTCCTGGTCGGTCCAGTCGTCGTAATACGAACTGCCCAACAGGATTCGGATGCCAAGGTTGATGTCGACCAGCGAATGGGTGACCAGCTTGCCGTCGACCACCACACCCGGGGTGACGAACATCGCGTTGCCCCAGCGCTCCATGTCCTTGTACTCGAAGTTGCACACCTCGGGATCCTGGAAGGACCCCCAGCAGCCGAGCAGCGTACGGCGCAGGCCTACCTTCTCGTAGCCGGGAATCGCTTCGTAGAAGAAGTCGAACAAGTCGTCGTGCATCGGGACGACCTTCTTCATGAACTCGACGTAGCGCATGAGCCGCGTCATGTAGTCGGTCATCAACTGAACGGTCGCTACGGTGCCGACCCCGCCCGGATACAGGGTGGACGGGTGTACGTGGCGGCCTTCCATGAGGCAGAACATTTCTCGGGTCCAGCGACTGACCGCAAGTGCTTCCCGATAGAACTCGCCGCTGAACGGATTGAGCGAGCGCATGATCTCGGCGATTGTCTTGTACCCGTGCGCGTCGGCGTGTGGTGCCGCGGTGTTCTCCGCCTTGGCCAACACGCTCGGGTTGGTCTCGGCGACCATCTTCTCGCAGAAGTCCACCCCGACCAGGTTCTCCTGAAAGATGTTGTGGTCGAACATGTATTCCGCGGCCTCGCCGAGGTTGACGATCCACTCGCCGATATGCGGCGGCTTCACCCCGTAGGCCATGTTCTGCGCGTAGCAGGAGCAGGTGGCATGGTTGTCGCCGCAGATCCCGCAGATGCGGCTGGTGATGAAGTGCGCGTCGCGGGGATCCTTGCCCTTCATGAAGATCGAGTAGCCGCGGAAGATCGACGACGTGCTGTGACACTCGACGACTTCCCGGTTCTCGAAATCGATCTTGGTGTAGATGCCGAGGCTGCCCACGATCCGGGTGATCGGATCCCAGGCCATTTCGACGAGCTGGCCGGGTTCGCGCTTTGCGGTGGTCGGCTCGGGAACGATAGTTGTCATGGAAATATCTCCGTCTTGAGCTGAGTGAAGTGCCGCGAGCTACCGCGTACTCACCAGGTTCGGCGCGCCCCGGTGGTCAGTTGGGTGCCCTTGTGGCGCCAACGCGGTTCCTTGTCGAGGGTGTTCTCGGTGATGCCACGCAGACTGCGGATGACCGTCCCGTACAGGCCCGACGCTGTGCTGGATAGCTTGCCGCCCGGCGGCTCGTCCATGAACGGCATGAACTTGTCGGGGAAGCCCGGCATGGTGCATCCGATGCAGATCCCGCCGACGTTGGGGCAGCCGCCGATGCCGTTGATCCACCCGCGCTTGGGCACGTTGCACTTCACCACGGGTCCCCAACAGCCAAGCTTCACAATGCATTTCGGTGATCCGTACTCGGTGGCGAAATCGCCCTGCTCGTAGTAGCCGGCCCGGTCACAACCCTCGTGCACGGTATTGCCGAAGAGCCACTTGGGGCGCAGTGCGTCGTCGAGTGGGATCATCGGCGCCTGGCCGGTGGCCATGTAAAGCAGGTAGGTGAGCGTCTCGGCCAGGTTGTCGGGATGGATCGGGCAGCCGGGAACGCAGACGATCGGGATGCCGGCCTTACTCTTCCACTCCCACCCGAGATAGTCGGGGACACCCATCGCTCCGGTCGGGTTGCCGGCCATGGCGTGAATGCCGCCGTATGTCGCGCAGGTTCCCACGGCGACTATCGCGGTGGCCTTGGGCCCCAGCCGGTCGAGCCATTCACTGGTCGTCATCGGCTGGCCGGTTGCCGGGTCGTTGCCGAAGCCGCACCAATACCCCTCGTCTTTGATCTTCTCGTTGGGAATCGACCCCTCGACGACAAGCACAAACGGGTCCAATTCACCACGGTCGGCTCTGAAGAACCAGGCGAGGAAATCGTCGGCACCCCCGCTGGGTCCGCACTCGAAATCGATCAACGGCCAGTGGACGGCGACCTGCGGAAGGCCGGGAAGCGCGCCAAGCGCAATCTCCTCGACGCTGGGCTGGGTGGCGGCAGTCAACGCTACCGAATCGCCATCACAACTGAGACCTGCATTGATCCATAGAACGTGGATCAACGTTTCTTCTGCTTTGACTGCTGCTTCCGTAGGCATGCTGCAGCTTTCCGGGGCCGGGCTGGCGTCCCCTGCACCGCCGGAGTCGACCGTCGGCCCACTTGCGCGGCGCTGTTTTTGGGTCTACCCCCGCTACCCGGTGTTGTCAACGTTTCGCGGTTGGCGCCTAGCCCTTGATGCAAGCGATTTGCAAGTGCCTGGCCCGCAAGTGAAATCGATGAGCGACGGGTTCAGCAGACCGGGCCCGCGGCGAACCGGCGCAGCCAGCCGAACCAGGCGTCCATGCCGGCTCCGGTGCGCGCGCTGACCGGCAGGATGGTGGCGGCCGCGTTGACCTCGCGGACGTGTGCGATATACGCGTCGACATCGGCATCCAGATAGGGCACCAGGTCGATCTTGTTGAGCAGCACCAAATCCACCGAGCGGAACATCACCGGGTATTTCAGGGGCTTGTCCTCACCCTCGGTCACGGAGTAGACCATCGCCTTGGCGTGCTCGCCGACGTCGAATTCGGCCGGGCAGACCAGATTGCCGACGTTTTCGATGATCACCAAATCCAGGCCGGGCAAGTCCAGGCCGGGCAGGGCACGGTTGACCATGGGCGCGTCCAGGTGGCACTCGCCGCCAAATCCGTTGCTGGTGTTCAGCAGTGACACCTGGGCGCCGCGACCGGCGAGCTTGGCGGCATCCAGGTCGGTGGCGATGTCGCCCTCGATGACGCCGATGGCGAGCTCTGCGGCGAGTTCGTCGAGGGTGGCTTGCAACACCGTCGTTTTGCCCGATCCCGGTGAGCTCATCAGGTTGAGCGCGCGGATGCCGTTGCTGTCGAATGCGGCCCGGTTGAAATCGGCACGCGCATCGTTTTCGGCGAAGATGTCTTCGAGTACATCGATTCGCTGGGCTCCGGTCTGGTAACCGCTGTGGTCACCATGCTCGTGCTCGTGATCCGCGTGCTCGTGGGTGTGCACAGTTCCGTCGTCGTGCCGGTGAAACCTGCCCATTGCGAAGACCTTTCACGAGACGTCGAGTGAGGTCACCAGGAACTCGTTGCCGTGCAGCACCTCGACGTCGGCGCTGTCGCAACGCGGGCACCAGATTGACCAGGCCGAAGTGATCTCCGATGTTGCGCCGCAGGCGCGGCACCGCACCTCGGCGGTGATGCATTCCAGTTCCAGCTCGGCGTCCGGCATGTCCGCCGAGTCGCGGACCAGCGTCCAGCAGAACGACAGCGACTCTGGAACCACCTGCCGAAGCGCGCCGACTCGGACCCGGACGACGTCGACGTGGCGCCCGTCGGCGTGCGTTTTGACCAGGCCGGCGATCGCTTCACACAACGCGAGTTCATGCATCGCCTGGCCGAGACCCTGGGCAACCCATGAGCCTGTTCTACACCGCCGCGCGGCCAGGTTCCACAATGTTGGCTTGAGCCGTTGCGCCTCAGCTTGTTTCGCTGGCCGGGGTCCACCGCTCTTCGATACGGCCGTAGCGCCACACCAGTACCGCGATAGCCCAGGCGGCGACGAACATCGCGACCACGACGAAGCCGACGGCGTTGAGGTTCAGCCCGCCCAGCCAGTCCCAGAACGGGCCGCGCCAGCCGAACTGGTCGGCGAACAGGCCGAGCAGTTCGACGGTGCCGATCAACAGTGCGACTGCCACCGAGAGTCCGGTGATGGTGATGTTGTAGTAGATCTTGCGCACCGGGTTGGAAAACGCCCAGCCGTAGGCGAAGTTCATGAACGAGCCATCAATGGTGTCCAACAAGCACATCCCGGCGGTGAACAGCACCGGCAGGCACAGAATGGCGTACCACGGCAGCCCGGCGGCCGCGCTGGTGCCGGCCAGGACCAACAGCGCGATTTCGGTGGCGGTGTCGAATCCGAGGCCGAACAGCAGTCCCACCGGATACATGTGCCAGGACTTGGTGATCGACTTGGTGAACCGGCCGAGAAACCTATTGATAAGCCCTCGGTTTTCCAGCTGTTGCTCGAGTTCCGCTTCATTGAAATCACCACGGCGCAGCCGCGCGAACACCCGCAGAATTCCGGCCAGGACGATGACGTTGAGGATGGCGATCAGATACAGGAACAGGCCCGAGACGCTGGTGCCGATCAGTCCGGTGTAGCGGTGCAGCGTCGAGGAATCGTCTTCGACCGGGCCGGCGAGGGCTTTGAGCCCGGTCGTCAGCAGCACCGCCAAAGCGAAAACCACTGTGGAGTGACCCAGGGAGAAAAAGAAGCCGACGGCAAGCGGGCGCTGCCCGTCGCTCATCAGCTTGCGGGTGGTGTTGTCGATGGCCGCGATGTGGTCGGCGTCGAATGCGTGTCGCAAGCCCAGGGTGTAGGCGGTAACCCCGACACCGATGCCGAATGCCTTGCCGCCCAAGCTGAGCCGCGCCGGATCCACGACGCAGACCAGGGTGATCCAGCCGATGAGATGTAAGGCGACGATCACCGCCAGCATCGATCCCAGGCGCCACCACTCCGCCGTCGACAAGGTGCTGCGCAGCTTCGACCATCGTGACCGGCCAGTGAGGGCACTGGTCGACTTCACCGCGGGCACCCATCGACTGTAAGTACTGTGTTGAGATGGATGCAAATTACTTGCAGGAATGCCGACGGGCGGGTGTGCGCATTCGTTGGCAATCGCGCCCGCGTGGCGCGACACTGAACAGGTGACAGCCAAGCCGTCCGGCGTAGAGCCGGCGGTCGCCGAACGAATCGGCGAATTCCTGCGCGCCAGGGGCCTGCGCCGGATGACATCGCGGATCCAGGTTCTGGCGGTGCTGGAGCCGGTCAGCGGCCACCTTTCGGTGGCCGATATCCATCACCGGCTCGCCACCCGCCTGCCGCCGGGCGCCCAACCGCCCGACCTGGCGACCATCTATCGCACGGTGACCACCCTGGTGGCGCAGGGGGTGTTGCACGCGTTGACCCTCGACGGCGGGGTCACCACCTATGGTCTGGCCACCGCCCCGCACCATCACGCGGTATGCAACCAGTGCGGCGCGATCATCGAAGTGCCCGCGCGCCAGCTCAGCTCCGCGCTGCAGCATGCGATGGCCGGCAGTTCCTTCGCGCTGTCCGAGCGTGCCGGCCTGACGCTGCGCGGCCTGTGCCCGGTCTGCCAGGACATCGTGCAGGATCTCGACGACCCGACCGATCCGCGCCCGCCCAAGCGGCGGGATCCGCGACAGCGCCGGCGCTGAGTTCAGTGCAGACCCAGTAGCGCGTTTTCGACCACTTCGGACAGCGCCGGATGAATCCAGTACTGGCCGCGGGCCATTTCGTGCGCGGTCAGCCCGAAGCTCATCGCCTGGATCAACGGCTGGATGATCGACGAGGCCTGGAAGCCCGCGATGTGTGCGCCGAGCAGTCGCCCGGTCCCGCGTTCGGCGACGAGCTTGACGATTCCGGTGGTGTCCTCCATGGCCCAGCCGAAGGCGACGTCACCGTAATCCTGGATTTTCACCGATATGTCGAATCCCTGTGCCAGCGCTTCGTTTTCGGTCAATCCGACGGTGGCCAGCTGCGGATCGGTGAACACCGCCGACGGTACGAAGCGGTGATCGGTGACCGCCATCGATGAGGTTTCGTCCCAGTCGCAGAGCAGATTTCTTTGCACCACCCGCGCTTCGTGATTGGCGACATGCTTGAGCTGATACGGCGACGAGACGTCGCCGAGCGCGAAAACCCCACGGGCTGAGGTGCGTTGGTATTCGTCGACCACCACCCGGCCGTCTTCGACGTCGACACCGGCCTGCTCGGCGTCCAGCAGGTCGGCGTTCGACACCCGCCCGGTGGCGACCAGTAGCAGGTCCGCGTCGAGGGTGGAGCCGTCGTCGAGGTCGAGACTGACCCCCGAGCCCCGGTTTCGGCCGGCTACGACATTGCGCTGGGTACGCAGTTCCCATTTGTTTGCCGCGATGCGGCTGAATCGCTCACAGATGGTGTGGTCGTATTGGCGCAGCATTGTGCCGCTGCGCATCACAATGGTGACCCGCACGCCGAACGCGGAGAACACGTGCGCGAATTCGGCTGCCACAAAACCACTTCCAACGATCACGAGGTGCTCGGGCAGCTCCGGTATCCGCATGATGGTGTCGCTGGTGTGGTAGTGGACGCCGCAGTCAAGGATGGCCTGCGGAATGCGCGGCCGGGAGCCCGCCGCGATCACCACCTGCTCGGCGGTGAACTCAGGCCCGGCCTCGGTCCGCAGCAAGTAACGCCCGTCCGACTGGACCGGCCCGAATCGGGTGTGGCTGTGGTACACGTCGACGTTGGGTGAGGCGCGGCGATACTGCTCACCGCTGACGCCGATGGGGTCGATTCGTCCGAAGACGCGCGAGACGACGTCGGTCCAGCGCACCCCGTCAAGATGTGCGTCAACACCGAAGCGGGCCGCGTCCCGGATCGTCTCGGCGACATCGGCGGCGTAGACGAACATCTTGGTCGGAATGCAGCCGACGTTGAGGCAGGTGCCGCCGAAAATGCCCTGCTCGCTGATCGCCACCCGCCTATCGGCATAGCGCTCATCCAGAATGCTGTTGCCCGAACCCGTTCCGATGATCGCGATGTCATAGGTTTCCATGTCGTCAGCCTTTCCCCTTGCCCTGGTCGGCGCGAAAGTAGTCGTCCAGCCACTGGTCGAGGTGCCGGAAGGCTATCTGGCGTGGCTGCGGCAGCGATAAGAACACATCATGTTTGGCGTCGGCCACCGGAACGATAGTGCTGCGGTTGCCGATACAGCCGGCCCACCGGGCGATCTGGCTGACGTCGAGTACCGCGTCGCCGCGTTGCATCGCCGCCGGATTGGTGCTTTCGCGCACCGTGTGGTCTGAACGCAGGATGAGGCTGGGTACACCGACGTCGAGCCCGCGATGCAGCCGGGCCTGGCCGCGACGCACGGCATGCAGCCAGCCGAACGTGATGGGGAAGCCGCCCACTGGTTTCCATTGCAGGTTGTAGTCGAACTCGCCGCCGTAGTCTCGGTGCAGGCTGGTGCCGTAACCGCCCTCAGCCGGTGCCCGGAGCACTCCCTTGGAACGCAGTCGCGACAGGGCGGCGATCGTCGCCGACGTCACGCCCATGCGCACAATCGCCGGGCCTTGCAGATCCAGGAATGGACTGTTGAGCACCAGGCCCGCGACGCCGGCATCCGCGGTCGCGCCGCGCTGGCGTAACCGGTTCAGCCACAGCGACACGATCAGCCCGCCCGCCGAGTGGCCGTATACCAAGACCCTGGCCGAAGGGTTCTGTTCGGCGATGACCGACAGCGCGCGTTCGAGTTCGGCGTCGTAGTAGGCGAGGTCGGTGGTGAAGTGCGGGCTGTGGCCGGGTTGCCGAGAGCGTCCGCACTTGCGCAGGTCCAACGCATAGAAGCTGAACCCGCGGCCGGCGAAGTGATCGGCCACTTCGGTGTGGAAGAAGTAGTCGGTATAGCCATGCACCGCTAGGACTGCATGATCGGCGCCGGTGGTGTCCCCGCGGCGGATCAGGGTTGCGGCTATCTCGCCTTCGCCATCGGGATCAAGGCCGAGCGGGATGGTGCGCTGCCAATAACCGGGCAGGACGTCGGGCATCCAGCCTGTCACGGGGCCAGCTTAAAACGTGGTCCCAGCGGTTGCGCAGCAGTTGGCCGTGGTCATCCGGATGCGCCGTCGGCGCCGTCGACCCCGGCAGTCCCGATGGCGCCGAGGCTGCCGTTTCCGGTCTGGCCGGTGCCGAACGCGCCGCGGGCACCGGCCGCGCCGCCGGTGCCGCCGGTGCCGCCGGCGCCGCTGATACCGCCGGCTCCAGAGCTGCCCGTGTGGCCACTGAGCCACCCGCTGCGCCCGCCCGCGCCGCCGAAGCCGGCGGCGCCACCGGTACCGCCGGTGCCGCCGTTACCGCCGTTGCCGGCGTCGCCGCCGTCGCCGCCCTCGCCGTCATAGGTCAGCGCTGAGGCAGTGCTGGTGTCGTTGCCGCCGGTGCCACCGCTGCCACCGACGCCGCCGGTGCCACCCTTGCCGCCGGCCCCGGCGATACCGCCCGCACCGCCGTCGCCGCCGTCGCCGAAGAGCAGCCCGCCGGCGCCGCCATGACCGCCTTGCCCGCCGGCGCCGCCGGTGCCGCCGGTGCCAAGGGCGCTGCCGCCATTACCGCCGTCGCCGCCGTCGCCGCCCCAAGACCTGATCGCACTGCTGCTGTTGATCTTGGCATCGCCGCCGATGTTGCCGTTACCGCCGTTGCCGGCCGAGGCGCCGAGTCCGCCCGTACCGCCGGTGCCGCCCATTCCGCCGGTGCCGCCGTTGCCCGCCAGCAGCCCGCCATGGCCGCCGTCGCCGCCCACGCCGCCCGCGCCGCCGGCAGCCCCGGACACATTGGTGTCCTGGCCATTGCCGCCGTTGCCGCCCGTCCCCCCGAGGGCGGTGGTCATGGCGGTCGCCTTGCCGCCGGCCCCGCCATTGCCGCCGGCACCGCCCATGGCCTGGGCATCGCCACCGGCGCCGCCGTTACCTGCGGCGGCGGTCGACCCGGTACTGGCCGAAGCACTCCCGCCGGGACCCCCGTTGCCGCCATTTCCGCCGTTGCCGCCGTCGCCGCCCGCCCCGCCGGTGGCGGTACCCGACGCGGCGGACGCGTTGCCGCCGCTTCCGCCGGCGCCACCGGTCATCGCGACCCCGCCGTCAGCGCCGGCGCCGCCAGGCGTGCCGACGGCACTGGTGCTCCCGCCCGTGGTGCTGCTGGTGCCTGGGGTGCCGGCCGACGCCGTGCCGGCCGGAACCGGGTTGCTGCCGGCAACGCCCGTTGTGCCGCTGCCGCCTTGTCCGCCGATTCCGCCGTCGCCGAACAAAACTGCATTGCCACCGTGACCGCCGATACCCCCGCTGCCGCCGTTGACCCCCATCACGCCCTGTCCGCCGTGTCCGCCGGCCCCGCCGTTGCCGAACAGCAGTCCGCCGGTGCCGCCGTTGCCGCCGGCGGCGCCGGCGCCACCGGTGCCGCCGGAACCGCCGTTGCCGAATAGCCCCGCGTCGCCCCCGCGGCCGCCCGCCTGAGCGCCGCCCCCGGCTGCGCCGTTACCGCCGTTGCCATACAGCAATCCGCCGGCCCCGCCGGCCTGGCCCGGCGACGTTCCATCGGCGCCGTTGCCGATCAGCGGGCGGCCGAACAACGCCTGGGTAGGCGCGTTGATCAGGTCCAGCACCGCCTGCATAGGCGAGGCGCTGGCCGCCTCGGCGCCGGCATAGGCACCCGCGCTCGCGCTCAGCGCGCGGACGAACTGGTCGTGGAACGCCGCAGCCTGGGCGCTGACCGTTTGATATCCCCGAGCATGCGTCGCGAACAGGGCGGCGACCGCTGTCGACACTTCATCTTCTGCCGCGGCCAGCAGGCTGGTCGTGGGAGCTGCGGCTTCCGAGGTTGCCGATTCGAGCGCCGCTCCGAGTCCATCGAGATTCGTGGCGACTGCGGTAACCGCGTCGGGTGAAGTGATCACATACGACATGCACTACCTCCTGGCGATATCTGCGGCGCAGATCGCCGTTAACTGCGCCCGCGCACATCAAGGACGAAATCACGCAGCGCGGCGCCGATGACGTCAGCTGAGTCCTCCTGGATGAAATGGCGTCCGGCGACCTTGATTTCACGCTGGTTTGGCCAGCTGCGTGCGAAATCGAGTTCGCTGCCACCTTCCTGCAGGATAGTGCCCGGCTCGGCGACCACGAGCAGTTTCGGGATATTGCTGTGCGATAAGAACTCTGCGTATTCCTGCACAATTTCGTGGACGTCGGCGGGCTCACCCTCGATCGGGATTTCGCGGCCCCACAGCAGTGTGGGGACGCGGCTGTGCGGCGTGGGGTAGGGCTTGCGATAGGCGGCCATCTCCTCGTCGGTGAGTTGGCGCAGCACGCCGCCGGGCACGATCTGCTCCACAAAGACGTTCTGCTCCAACGCCATCTGCTCGCCCTGCTCGGAACGCAGCGCCCGGAAGAAGGGCTGCAGGTCAGTGAAACCCGCCCAGGGCCGGGGCTGGACCAGCGCCTCCATGTACGCGATGCCGGCGATCTGCTCGGGATAGCGCAGCGTTCGGTAAAACCCCAGCGCCGAGCCCCAGTCGTGGATCACCAGGATCACTGGTTCGCCGATCCCGACGGCCTCGAACCACGCGTCGAGGTAGCGGGCGTGGTCGGCGAATCGGTAGGAGAAGGTCGGTGATTTGCCCGAGTCCCCGTGGCCGACCAGGTCGGGTGCCAAGCACCGACCCAGGTCGCTCACATGCGGGATCACGTTTCGCCACAGATACGACGAAGTCGGGTTGCCGTGCAGGAAGACGATGGGATCGCCCTGGCCGACGTCCACGTAGCTCATCGAGCTGTTGAGGACGTCGACCCGCTTCTTGGGTCCGGTGATGGCAGCCGTCATCGTCCACATGCTTACAGAGCCGCAGTCAAAACAGAAGGTGTTGAAACTATCGCTTCAGCTACCTAGCTTGACGGACAATTCCGGGGCGATAAACCGACAAAGTTAAGGAGCCAATCGTGCCCGACCGAATCGAATCAGGGAAAGTCATTGAGGATTCGGGCGATCCGGTGGGGCTGAAACTGTATGTCGTCACCTCGGAGGCGCGCGAGCTGGACGCCGTGCTGCAACGCGTCCAGGATCACTTCGCTTATGTGCGGGAGCTGGAGGACCGCGGCGTGCTGTTCGCCGCCGGCCCGCTGTGGACCGACGACGGCGAATACTTCGAAGGTGACGGCCTACTGATCTACCGCGCCAATTCGCTGGCCGAGGCACGTTCGATCGCCGACGCAGATCCCATGCACGCCAGCGGCGCCAGGACCTACCGGATCAGGCCCTGGTTCATTCACGACGGCAATATCGGGATGCGCGTGATCTTGTCCCAGTCGCGCCACGAGCTGTTGTAAATCGCGCCGCAGCCGTCGGGATAACCTGGGAACCTGCATATCCAGGAGGAAGGACCGCAGGCCCGGTGTCCAAGCTAGCCAGAACAGACGTCGTACTGGTGGGTGCCGGAATCATGAGCGCGACGCTGGGTGCGTTGCTGCGCCGGCTGGAGCCGGACTGGTCTATCACCCTGGTCGAGCGGCTGGACGCCGTCGGCGCCGAAAGCAGCGGCCCCTGGAACAACGCCGGCACCGGCCACGCGGGGCTGTGCGAAATGAACTACACCCCGCAGCGGCCCGACGGCTCGATCGACATCACCAAAGCGGTATTGATCAACGAGCAATTCCAGGTCACCCGCCAATTCTGGGCGTATGCCGCCGAACACGGCATCCTCACCGACGTACGTGGCTTCCTGCATTCGTTGCCGCACGTGAGCTTTGTGCGGGGCCCCGGGCGCGTCGATTATCTACGGCGACGCCGCGACGCACTGGCCGGCAATCCGCTGTTCGCTGGTACCGAATTGATCACCGATCCCGACGAATTCACCCGTCGGCTGCCGTTGATGGCCGCAAAACGTGACTTCTCCGAGCCGGTTGCGCTCAACTGGGCCCACAACGGTACCGACGTCGACTTCGGCGCATTGTCGCGACAGCTCATCGGCTTTGCCCTGCGCAACGGCACCCGCGCGCTGTTCGGTCACCAGGTCAGTAACGTGTCCCGGCAATCCGACGGCAGCTGGACGCTGAGCCTCGCCAACCGCCGCACCGGCCAAATGCGCAAGCTGAACGCCAGATTCGTCTTCGTCGGCGCCGGCGGCGACGCGCTGCGGTTGCTGCAGAAGTCGGGCATCAAGGAGGTCAACGGGTTCGCCGGCTTCCCGATCGGCGGCCGGTTTCTGCGTGCCGGAAAGCCGGCGCTCACCGCCGCGCACCGCGCCAAAGTGTATGGCGTTCCGTCGCCGGGGGCTCCTCCGCTGGGTGCGTTGCACTTGGATCTGCGGTTCGTCAACGGCAGACCGTGGCTGGTGTTCGGGCCGTATGCGGGTTGGTCGCCGAAGTTCTTGAAACATGGCCACTTCACCGATCTGCCCCGCTCCATCAAGCCGAACAACGTGATGTCCATGCTCGGGGTGGGCGCTACCCAGCTCCCATTGCTGAACTACCTGATCGGTCAGTTGCGGCTGTCGCAACCCGACCGGATTGCGGTGCTGCGCGAATTCGCGCCCAGCGCAACCGATTCCGACTGGGAGCTGACAGTGGCCGGACAACGCGTTCAGGTGATCCGGCGGGACCGGCGCAAAGGCGGGGTGCTTGAGTTCAGCACTGCCCTCGTCGGCGCTGCCGACGGCAGCATCGTCGGCCTGCTCGGCGGCTCGCCGGGCGCATCGACCGCCGTGCCGATCATGATGGACGTACTGCAGCGGTGCTTCGCCGACCGCTACCAGGCCTGGCTGCCCACCCTGAAGGAGATGGTGCCGTCGCTGGGCGCCAAGCTGTCCGAGGAGCCGGCGTTGTATGACGAAGTGCGGTCCTGGACCGACCAGACCCTGCAGTTGGCGGCCTTATGACTCGCGCCGGCGACGATGCAAAGCGGAGCGATGAGGAGGAGCGGCGCCATTGACTGAAGCCTTGCGCCGCGTCTGGGCCAAAGACCTTGATGCACAGGTACTTTATGAGCTACTCAAATTGCGGGTGGAGGTGTTCGTGGTCGAGCAGGCCTGCCCGTATCCCGAGCTGGACGGCCGTGACCTACTCGCCGAGACGCGGCACTTCTGGCTGGAAACGCCGGAGGGTGAAGTGATCTGCACGCTGCGGCTGATGGAAGAACACGCCGGCGGCGAGAAGGTGTTTCGGCTCGGGCGGCTGTGCACCAAACGCAGCGCGCGCAGTCAGGGCCACGCCACCCGGTTGTTGCGCGCCGCGCTGGCCGAAGTGGGGGACTACCCGTGCCGAATCGACGCCCAGACCTACCTCGCGGACATGTACTCCCAGCACGGCTTCGTGCGTGATGGCGATGATTTCCTCGACGACGGCATTCCGCATGTCCCGATGCTGCGGCCCGGTTCCGGTCAGGCGGCCCAGCGTTGAGGCAGTATCCGTTCAGCGCGATCGTCGGTCACGATCAGCTTCGGCTGGCGTTGCTGTTGTGTGCCGTTCGGCCGGAGATCGGGGGCGCGCTGATCCGCGGCGAGAAGGGCACCGCGAAATCCACCGCAGTGCGCGGGCTGGCCGCGCTGCTGTCGGCGGCGACCGAAGCTACCGGCGCCGGGCTGGTCGAAATGCCTTTGGGGGCAACCGAAGACCGGGTGGTGGGTTCGCTCGATCTGCAGCGTGTGCTGCGTGACGGCGAGCACGCCTTTTCACCGGGACTACTGGCCCGGGCTCATGGCGGCGTGCTCTACGTCGACGAGGTGAACCTGCTGCACGACCATCTGGTCGATATCCTGCTCGACGCCGCCGCGATGGGGCGGGTACACATCGAACGCGACGGTATATCCCATTCGCACGAGTCGCGATTCGTGCTCATCGGCACGATGAATCCCGAAGAGGGCGAACTACGTCCCCAACTGCTGGACCGCTTCGGGTTGACCGTCGACGTGCACGCATCGCGTGACGTCGACGTACGGGTGCAGGTCATCCGCCAGCGGATGGCCTACGAGGC
Organism: Mycobacterium szulgai; assembly: GCF_002116635.1. Lineage (GTDB taxonomy): Bacteria > Actinomycetota > Actinomycetes > Mycobacteriales > Mycobacteriaceae > Mycobacterium > Mycobacterium szulgai. The sequence goes on from NZ_LQPW01000016.1 coordinate 57,997, forward strand.
GGACCCGGACGGGTTCGCGCAGCGCTACGCCGATGCGGACGCCGAACTGGCCCGGCGGATCGCCGCGGCGCGGGCCATCGTCGACGATGTGGTGCTGCCCGACAACGAGTTACGCCGCATCGCCGCGTTGTGCGCGGCGTTCGACGTCGACGGTATGCGCGCCGATCTCGTGCTGGCTAGGACCGCCGTCGCGCATGCGGCCTGGCGCGGTGCGCACACCGTCGCCGAAGAGGACATCCGGGTGGCCGCGGAATTGGCGTTGCCGCACCGGCGCCGCCGCGACCCCTTCGACGATCACGGCATCGACCGCGAACAGCTGGATGAGGCGCTGCGCCAGGCCGGTGCGGAATCGCAGCGCGACCCGCAGCCCGAACCGGATCCGCCCGGCGGAGGTGGGCAGTCCGCGGATCAGCCTGAGCCGCAAATGAATTCGACGCCAGCCCAGCCTCCCAAGCCCAGTGCGCCGCCGTCCAAGGTGTTTCGCACCCGCGCCTTGACCGTGCCCGGCGTCGGCGAAGGCGCACCGGGACGACGCTCGCGGGCGCGCAACGCCTCGGGCAGCGTGGTGGCTGCCGCGGACGGCAACGACATCGACTCAGGTGCGCACGGCCTGCATCTGTTCGCCACCCTGCTGTCGGCCGCAGAGCATGCCGCCGGAGCCGGGCCGTTGCGGCTGCGGCCGGACGACATCCGCCGGGCCATCCGCGAGGGGCGGGAAGGAAACCTGGTGATCTTCCTCGTCGACGCCTCGGGGTCGATGGCCGCCCGTGATCGCATGGCCGCCGTCAGCGGTGCCACCATGTCCCTGTTGCGCGACGCCTACCAGCGGCGCGACAAGGTTGCGGTAATCACCTTCCGCCAGCACGAGGCTAGGTTGCTGCTGCCGCCGACGTCGTCGGCGCACATCGCCGGACGGCGGCTGGCCCGGTTCGACACCGGCGGCAAGACGCCGCTGGCCGAAGGGCTGTTGGCCGCGCGCGAGCTGGTGATGCGGGAAAAGGTGCGCGACCGGGCGCGCCGGCCCCTGGTCGTGGTACTCACCGACGGACGGGCCACCGCGGGCCCGGACCCATTGAGCCGCAGCAGGGTTGCGGCGGCCCGGTTGGCCGCAGAAGGTGCGGCGGCGGTCGTGGTGGACTGCGAGACGTCGTATGTGCGGCTGGGTCTGGCCGGGCAGCTGGCACGTCAGCTGGGTGCACCGGCCGTGCGACTGGAGCAGTTGCATGCCGACCATCTGACCCTGGCCGTGCGCAGCGCCGCCTGAAAGCTAACCACTTATGCCACAAGGTAATCCGCTTGAAGTTCCCGACGACGGCCTGACCACCCGGGCGCGGCGCAACACCCCGGTGCTGGCCGTGCATACCGGTGCGGGTAAGGGAAAGTCGACCGCGGCTTTCGGAATGGCGTTGCGGGCCTGGAACATTGGACTTGACGTCGCAGTGTTTCAGTTCGTCAAGAGCGCGAAGTGGAAGGTGGGCGAGGAGGCGGTATTTCGTCAGCTCGGCCAGTTGCACGACGAGCGCGGAGTCGGTGGCGCGGTGGAGTGGCACAAAATGGGCGCCGGGTGGTCTTGGAGCCGCAAGTCGCGTAAGGCCGGTAGCGACATCGATCACGCGGCCGCGGCGGCCGACGGCTGGGCCGAGATCAAACGGCGGATGGCGGCACAACGCCACGACTTCTACGTACTCGACGAATTCACCTACCCGTTGAAGTGGGGCTGGCTCGACGTCGCCGACGTGGTCGACACCCTGCTGTCGCGGCCGGGTTATCAGCATGTCGTGATCACCGGGCGCGACGCGCCGCCCGCGCTGGTCGAGGCCGCGGACCTGGTGACCGACATGACCAAGGTCAAGCACCCGATGGACGCCGGTCGCAAAGGCCAGAAGGGCATCGAGTGGTGACCGCCCCTCCTGTTCGCCGCGAGCGTGCAGGTCGGCCCGCCGACACGGCGCGCAAGGTGGCCTTTTGCGCACCCTCGCGACACCGAGCCGCACCGTGACCGCGACACCGGCGGTGGTCGTCGCAGCCCCGGCGTCCGGTACCGGAAAGACCACGGTGGCAACAGGTTTGATCGGCGCCCTGCGCCAGGCCGGCCATACCGTCGCGCCGTTCAAGGTCGGCCCGGACTTCATCGACCCCGGTTACCACACACTCGCCGCGGGACGGGCCGGGCGCAATCTGGACCCGGTATTGGTGGGGGAGCGGCTCATCGGCCCGCTATATGCCCACGGCACCAGCGGCGCGGACGTCGCCGTGATCGAAGGCGTGATGGGTCTGTTCGACGGCCGCATCGGCCCGGACACCACCCGGCCCGCGGTGGGGTCCACCGCGCACGTCGCCGGTTTGCTCGGTGCCCCGGTGATCCTGGTGATCGATGCCCGTGGCCAGAGCCACAGTCTGGCCGCGCTGCTGCACGGGTTTTCCACGTTCGACGCCGCCACCCGGATTTCCGGGGTGATCCTCAACCGGGTCGGGTCGGCCAGGCACGAGCAGGTGTTGCGACAGGCATGCGAGCAGGCCGGCGTACCGGTGCTGGGCGCCATTCCGCGCCATGCCGAATTGGAGCTGCCGACAAGATATCTGGGCCTGGTCACCGCCGTCGAGTACGGCCGGCGGGCGCGGGAGGCGGTGGAGGCGATGACGGCCCTGCTCGCCAGCCACGTCGATGTCGGCGCGGTGCTGTCGGTGGCCGGTTGTGCGGTAGCCGATGCCCCGTGGGACCCACTGACCGCGGTAGGGGAGCCATCGACGCGGCGGCCGACCGTCGCACTGGCCGGGGGCAAGGCATTCACTTTCGGCTACGCCGAGCATGCCGAGCTGCTGGGCGCCGCCGGAGCCCAGGTCGTCGAGTTCGACCCGCTCAGCGAAACGTTGCCGCACGGTACCGACGCGGTGGTGCTGCCCGGCGGGTTTCCCGAGCAGTTCGCCGCGGAGCTGTCCGGCAACGACGTGGTGCGCGCTCAGATCCGCGAGTTGGCCACCGCCGGTGCGCCCGTACACGCGGAATGCGCCGGACTGATCTATCTGGTCTCCGAACTCGACGGCTACCCGATGTGCGGCGTGCTGGCCGGATCGGCGAAGTTCACCTCGCAGCTCAAACTGGCGTACCGCGACGCGGTTGCCGTCGCCGAGTCGTCGCTGTACGCGGTCGGCCAGCGTGTCGTCGGGCACGAATTCCACCGCACCGCAGTCACCTTCACCGCTGCTTACCAGCCGGCGTGGGCATACCGCGGACACGGTGCCGAAACCGTGCGGGACGGCGTCGTGCGCGCCGGCGTGCACGCTGCCTATCTGCACACGCATCCGGCCGCGACGCCCGGCGCGGTGGCGCGCTTTGTCGCACACGCCGCCGGAGAGGCAACCTCGTCCTGAGGTAGCTCTAAACTTGCCCGGTGACCGAGAACCCCTATCTGGTCGGTTTGCGGCTGACCGGCAAAAAGGTCGTCGTGGTAGGTGGAGGATCGGTTGCCCAGCGCCGGTTGCCCCTCCTCGTCGCCAGCGGTGCCGACGTGCACGTCATCTCCCGCACCGCGACACCCGCCGTCGAGGCGATGGAGCGCATCACCGTGTCGGTGCGCGAATACAACGACGGTGACCTTGACGGAGCCTGGTACGCAATCGCCGCCACCAACGATCCGAAGGTGAACGCCGACGTCGTCGCCGAAGCCGAGCGCCGCCGCATCTTCTGCGTGCGCGCCGACATCGCCGTCGAGGGAACCGCGGTCACTCCTGCGACCTTCAGCTATGCCGGCCTGTCGGTCGGCGTGCTGGCCGGCGGTGCGCATCGCCGTTCAGCGGCCATTCGCTCGGCCATCCGCGAGGCATTACAACAAGGCCTTATTACCGCGGAGAGCTCCGAGACCTCCGACGTCGTCCGCGGCGGGGTAGCGCTGGTCGGCGGCGGTCCCGGCGATCCGGAGCTGATTACCGTCCGCGGCCGCCGGCTGCTCTCCCATGCCGACGTCGTGGTGGCCGACCGGCTCGCGCCCCCTGAGTTGCTCGCAGAGCTGCCGCCACACGTCGAGGTCATCGATGCCGCCAAGATCCCCTACGGCCGGGCCATGGCTCAGGACGCGATCAACACGGTCATGATCGAACGGGCCAAGGCCGGCAAGTTCGTGGTCCGGCTCAAAGGGGGAGACCCCTTCGTGTTCGCACGGGGTTATGAGGAGGTGCTGGCATGCGTCGATGCCGGGATTCCGGTGACCGTGGTGCCGGGTGTGACAAGTGCCATAGCTGTGCCCGCTTTAGCTGGTGTTCCGGTTACTCATCGGGCGACAAATCATGAATTTGTGGTGGTCAGCGGCCATCTCGCGCCCGACCATCCCGAATCGTTAGTGAATTGGAATGCTTTGGCAGCAATGTCCGGCACGATTGTTTTGCTGATGGCGGTCGAACGCATCGAACTTTTCGCCGAAGCTTTGCTGAAAGGCGGCCGACCTGCGGATACGCCGGTAATTGTGGTTCAACACGGAACGACGGCCGACCAGCAGACGTTGCGGGCGACTCTTGCCGACACGCCGGAAAGGGTCCGCGCAGAGGGGATTCGACCTCCCGCGATCATCGTCATCGGGCCCGTGGCGGCGTTCGGGGTTTAAACGATTCTTAAGATTACTGTAAGGTAACCCGTTATGACGGCTCTCAACGACACAGAGCGGGCAGTCCACAACTGGACGTCCGGCCGCCAGGAACGTGCCGCCTCGACGCGCTCATCGCGCTCGGCTGAAACCCCTTCGGAACGCACTAGCAGGTATTACCCCACGTGGCTGCCCTCTCGTCGGTTCATCGCAGCAGTGATCGCGATCGGCGGCATGCAGCTGCTGGCGACCATGGACAGCACTGTCGCTATCGTCGCGCTTCCTAAGATTCAGAACGAGCTGAGCCTGTCCGACGCCGGTCGTAGCTGGGTAATCACCGCCTACGTGCTGACTTTCGGTGGCCTGATGCTGCTGGGTGGCCGCCTCGGCGACACCATCGGCCGCAAGCGCACCTTCATCGTCGGCGTCGCGCTGTTCACCATCTCCTCCGTGCTGTGCGCGGTGGCCTGGGACGAGGTCACGCTGGTTATCGCACGGCTTTCGCAGGGTGTCGGGTCGGCCATCGCCTCGCCGACAGGTCTGGCGCTGGTAGCGACGACCTTCCCGAAGGGGCCGGCGCGTAACGCTGCGACGGCTGTGTTCGCTGCCATGACGGCGATCGGCTCGGTGATGGGCCTGGTGGTCGGCGGAGCGCTGACCGAGGTGTCGTGGCGGCTGGCCTTCATGGTCAACGTGCCGATCGGTCTGGTGATGATCTACCTGGCGCGCACCGCGCTGCGGGAGACCAACCGCGAGCGGATGAAGCTCGATGCCGCCGGAGCCATGCTGGCCACGCTGGCGTGCACCGCAGCGGTGTTTGCTTTCTCGATCGGCCCGGAAAAGGGCTGGATCTCCGTCACCACCATCGGTTCCGGCGTGGTGGCCTTGGCGGCCGCTATTGCTTTCGTCATCGTGGAGCGAACCGCCGAAAACCCCGTCATTCCGTTCGAGTTGTTCCGCGACCGCAACCGGCTGGTCACGTTCGGCGCGATCTTCCTGGCGGGTGGCGTGATGTTCAGCCTGACTGTGTCCATCGGTTTGTACGTGCAGGACATCCTGGGCTACAGCGCCCTGCGTGCCGGCGTGGGCTTCATCCCGTTCGTTATCGCGATGGGAATCGGCCTGGGCATCTCCTCTCAGCTGGTTGCCCGTTTTTCGCCGCGGGTGTTGACCATCGGTGGTGGATGGCTCCTGCTCGGGGCGATGCTCTACGGGTCGATGTTCATGCACCGCGGCGCCCCATATTTCCCCAACCTGGTGCTGCCAATCGTCGTCGGCGGCATCGGTATCGGCATGGTGGTCGTCCCGTTGACGCTGGCGGCGATCGCGGGTGTCGGTTTCGACCAGATCGGTCCGGTATCGGCGATGACGCTGATGTTGCAGAGCCTGGGCGGTCCGCTGGTGCTGGCCGTCATCCAGGCCGTGATCACCTCGCGCACGCTCTACAACGGCGGTATCACCGGTCCGGTGAAGTTTATGAACGACGCGCAGTTAACCGCTCTCGACCACGGCTATACCTACGGCCTGCTGTGGATTGCCGGGGCGGGCGTACTGGTCGGCTGTGCGGCACTGTTCATCGCCTACACCCCTGCTCAGGTCGCGCACGCGCAAGAGGTCAAGGAAGCGATCGACGCCGGCGAGCTGTAGCCGCCGGTAATCGGGCGCGACGCCCGGCCATATCGCCCTTTGAACGCGATATCGGACTCATATCGCGTTTGCAATTTGGCTGTGCCAAGCCGCCGCGGTGCTGCTGCGACTGGTGTGACTGCCAGTGCGCCCAGTGCGCGCGTCCGCCCCGCATCTACCTCAAGTTAGGCTAGCCCGCTGTGATCACCCGGATGTCCGAGCTGTTCCTGCGCACTCTGCGCGACGACCCCGCCGACGCCGAAGTGGCCAGCCACAAGCTGCTGATCCGGGCTGGATACATCCGGCCCGTCGCGCCCGGGCTGTACAGCTGGCTACCGCTGGGCCTGAAGGTGCTGCGCAACATCGAACGCGTCGTCCGTGACGAGATGAACGCGATTGGGGGGCAGGAGATCCTGTTTCCCGCACTGCTGCCCCGCGCCCCGTACGAGACGACCAACCGCTGGACCGAATACGGCGACGGCGTCTTCAGGCTGCAGGACCGCCGCGGCAACGACTACCTGCTGGGACCGACACACGAAGAGCTGTTCACCCTGACGGTGAAGGGCGAGTACAGCTCCTACAAGGACTTTCCGCTCACGCTCTACCAAATCCAGATCAAGTACCGCGATGAGGCGCGCCCGCGAGCCGGCATCTTGCGCGCCCGGGAATTCGTGATGAAGGACTCCTACTCTTTCGATACCGACGCGGCCGGGCTCAAGGCGGCGTACCACGCACACCGCGAGGCCTATCAGCGCATCTTCGACCGGCTGGAAGTGCGCTACGTGATCGTGTCCGCGGTCTCCGGCGCCATGGGCGGCAGCGCCTCAGAAGAGTTTCTGGCCGAGAGTCCCATCGGCGAGGACACGTTTGTGCGGTGCCTGGAATCCGGATATGCCGCCAACGTGGAAGCCGTGCTCACCGCCCGCCCGGAAGCACAGCCGACCGATGGTCTGCCCGAGGCTGTGGTCTATGACACCGGCGATACGCCCACCATTGCCAGTCTGGTGACTTGGGCGAACCAAGCCGACCTGGGCCGCACGATCACCGCTGCGGACACCTTGAAGAACGTGCTGGTCAAGGTGCGCCAGCCCGGCGGGGAGTGGGAGCTGTTGGCCATCGGCGTGCCCGGTGACCGCGAAGTCGACGACAAACGGCTTGGCGCAGCGCTGGAACCGGCCGAATACGCATTGCTCGACGATGGCGATTTCGCCAAGTACCCATTCCTGGTGAAGGGTTACATCGGCCCGAAAGCGCTGCGGGACAATGAAGTCCGTTACCTCGTCGATCCCCGCGTCGTGGACGGCACCAGCTGGATCACCGGCGCCGACGAGCTCGGCCGGCACGTGGTCGGCCTGGTCGCCGGCCGCGATTTCACCGCCGACGGCACCATCGAAGCGGCCGAGGTGCGGGAAGGCGACCCCTCTCCCGACGGCGCCGGGCCGCTGGTCCTGGCGCGCGGCATCGAAATCGGGCACATCTTCCAGCTCGGCCGTAAGTACACCGATGCCTTCACCGCCGATGTGCTGGGCGAGGACGGCAAGCCGGTGCGCCTGACCATGGGCTCCTACGGGATCGGGGTATCGCGGCTGGTCGCCGTCGTTGCCGAACAACACCACGACGAGCTCGGCCTGCGCTGGCCGTCATCGATCGCGCCGTTCGATCTGCACCTGGTGATCGCCAACAAAGACCCCGAAGCCCGCGCCGGGGCTGTGGCCCTGGCCGGCGACCTGGACCGGCTGGGGCTCGAGGTGCTACTCGATGACCGCCAGGCGTCACCCGGCGTGAAGTTCAAGGACGCCGAGTTGCTCGGGATGCCCTGGATCGTGGTGGTAGGCCGAGGCTGGGCCGAGGGCACCGTCGAGCTGCGCAACCGCTTCAGCGGGGAGAAGCGCGAATTGGCGGTCGGCGCCTCGCTGGCCACCGACGTCGCGGCCGCTATTTCCGGCTAGTTACTCGTTGCCGCCCGGGAACGACGTGGTGATGGGCCAGCCGCCCAGCACCTTGTTCCAGCGGGCAGCCATGACGGCGCTCTGGGTCAATGCCGTCGAGGCGAACGCCCGGTCATCGGCCGTGTCGGCATGCTCGACGACGGCCCGCCACGCCGTGGCGCCGTCGTTTTCCATCCGTGCGGCAAGCCGCGCCGCGTCGGCCGGGCTGCCCACCGGCGAGGGCAATTGGTAGCCGGGCGCGGCCGCCTGAGCGCTGGCCTTGCGCGCGGCCAGCATCGCGATGACGTCGTCGCGGCGTTGCCGGTGCTGGTTCAACGCCTCCACCACCAGGTCGTTGACACTGGGCGGCGACATCGCCGACACGATGCCGTAGCCGTAGATGGTGGCGTGTTCGACGGCAAGCGCGTCGTTCAGCGCCGCGATGTCGGCTTCTTTTCCGGCGGGGGAGCGTTTCGGGGTCATATCGACGGACCCCCGGGCACCAGGGCCACCGTGTAGGACGCGGTGCAGGATGCCGCGATGGACGCCAGCAGACCTGCCCGATAGCCCGACGACGTCGCCACCAGCCGGCTCGCGCTTTCCGCCGACGCGCGCAGCGAATCGACCACATCGGACACCGGCGGCGGAGGTGGCGGCGGCGCGGCCGGGTCGGTTGGGCTGGGGCTCGAGCTGCTTGTCTCGCTGGTGGCCGAGACCAGCTTGCCGGCGGCCCGGGCGATCTCGGTGGACAGCGCGCGGGCATGTGCGGCGCGCTGCGAGGCGACGACGGTCAGCGCGGCGGCGATCTGCGGCGGGCTGCCGACGGCACCAGCGGCGGCCGAGGCGAGTGCGCTGTCGCGTCGGGCCTGGTCCAGCGGTCCCAACAGCTCTTCGACTGCGGGTGGCTTGGGCGTGGACTCGCCGCAGGCGGTGGCGACCACCCCAAGTGCAGCAAGAGCGGCACCGCCGGCGAGCACACCCCGCCTATTGACGACGGGTACTGCTCTGGGCACAGCAACATCCTGCCACTAGCGGCCCGGGCGACACGATCACGGCGTCATTTGCGATTACTGGCGTATCGTTGATAGCTGGTTCACGCGGCCACATCCCCCAGTGACCGGACAACTCAAGATGAGGAGCTCGCCGTGACCACCGGGCTACCTTCGCAGACGCAGGTGATCGAGCTACTCGGTGAAGAGTTCGCGCGCGCTGGATACGAGATCGAAGACGTGGTCATCGACACCCGCGCCCGCCCCCCGCGGATCACTGTGGTCGCCGACGGCGACACGCCCCTCGACCTCGACACGGCGTCCGCGCTGTCACGCACAGCGTCGGCTTTGCTGGACGGGCTGAACGGTGGCGACGACCCCTATGTGCTCGAGGTCAGCTCACCAGGTGTGGAACGGCCGCTGACCAGCCAGAAGCACTTTCGCCGCGCGCGTGGCCGCAAGGTCGAGCTGGCGCTGTCGGATGGTTCACAGCTGACCGGTCGGGTCGGCGAAACGAGCGACGACACGATGTCGCTGGTGGTGCGTCAGGGCGGCAATTGGACAGTGCGCCAGATCTCGCTTTCTGAGATTGTGAAAGCTGTTGTCCAGGTTGAATTTTCGCCTCCAGCCCAAGCGGAGCTGGAATTGGCGGGTATGGGTCGGGCCGCTGGGACGGAGGCCGAAGCATGAACCGCGCCGGCGACGATGCAGTGGGGGCGCCCCCAGCCGCGAAGCGGCGAGGGGGACCTAGCGATGAGAAGGAGCGGCGCTGATGAATATCGACATGGCCGCGCTGCATGCGATCGAGGTCGACCGGGGCATCTCGGTCAATGAATTGCTCGAAACCATCAAGTCCGCGCTGCTGACCGCCTATCGGCACACCCAGGGCCACCAGCTCGACGCGCGTATCGAGATCGACCGCAAGACCGGTGTCGTTCGAGTGATCGCCCGCGAGACCGACGACGACGGCAATCTCATCAGTGAATGGGACGACACTCCCGAGGGTTTCGGTCGCATCGCCGCTACCACGGCCCGTCAGGTGATGCTGCAGCGATTCCGCGACGCCGAGAACGAGCGCACCTACGGCGAATTCTCCACCCGCGAAGGCGAGATCGTCGCCGGAGTGATCCAGCGCGACAGCCGGGCCAACGCCCGCGGCCTGGTCGTCGTCCGGATCGGCAGCGAAACCAAGGCATCCGAAGGCGTGATTCCCGCCGCAGAACAGGTGCCCGGTGAAAGCTACGAGCACGGCAACCGGCTGCGCTGCTACGTGGTCGGCGTGAGCCGCGGTGCCCGCGAGCCGTTGATCACGTTGTCGCGCACCCACCCCAACCTGGTGCGCAAGCTGTTTTCCCTGGAAGTCCCTGAGATCGCCGACGGATCGGTGGAGATCGTGGCGGTGGCCCGTGAGGCCGGCCACCGTTCAAAGATCGCCGTGGTGTCACGTGTTCCCGGTCTGAACGCCAAGGGCGCTTGCATCGGTCCGATGGGGCAGCGGGTTCGCAATGTCATGAGCGAGCTCTCCGGAGAGAAGATCGACATCATCGACTACGACGAAGACCCCGCCCGCTTCGTTGCCAATGCGTTGTCGCCGGCCAAGGTGGTGTCGGTATCGGTCATCGACCAGACCGCCCGGGCGGCCCGGGTGGTGGTTCCGGACTTTCAGTTGTCGCTGGCCATTGGCAAGGAGGGGCAGAACGCGAGGCTGGCGGCCAGGCTCACCGGCTGGCGTATCGACATCCGCGGCGATTCGCCGGGCCAGGCGGCCGGCCAGCCCGAACCGGGCGCCACCAGGGGAATGGCGCACGAACGCTAACGGCCACACCCGCATCGCCGGGTGGTTCGGACGGCTTGTTCGGTGACGCTAGACTGAGCCGTGATCCAGCGCGAGCCTTCGGCCCCCCGAACCAGCTGGGCACACAGATGCACCGATGGTCCGGTGCGGACGTGTGTCGGGTGCCGGAAGCGAGAGTTGGCCGCCGAACTGCTTCGAGTGGTGGCTGCGTCGGACGGGAACGGCAAGCACGCCGTGATCGTTGACACTGCCAGAAGCCTGCCGGGCCGGGGTGCGTGGCTGCATCCCTCACCGCAGTGCCTGCAACAAGCGATTCGGCGGCGAGCTTTCACCAGAGCGCTGCGCATCACCGGTTCACCGGATACATCCGCGGTGGTCGAGCACGTCGGTTTTCTCGACGCGCCCGCACCACCAGGCAATAGAACAGGTAGCAACGAACATGAGCACACCGTGAAGTCCCGATGACTCCCACCTTTATGCGTTACAGCTAGCACCCGAGGCGCGGCCCACGACTGTCGCCTCATAGACAGGAGATGTAGTGGCAGGTAAGGCCCGCGTACACGAGTTGGCTAAGGAACTCGGTGTCACCAGCAAGGAAGTTCTCGCCCGGCTGAATGAACAGGGCGAATTCGTTAAATCGGCATCGTCGACGGTGGAGGCACCCGTCGCTCGCCGGCTTCGGGAATCGTTCGGTGGCGGCAAGCCCGCCGCCGGTCCGGCAGCCCAAAAGGGCGGCGCCGCTAAGGCGCCCGAGAGGGTGCCCGGCCCTGCTGCGGCCAAGGCGCCAAGTAAGTCGGTCGATGCAGCCCTAGAGTCGGCGATCGACAACGCGGTGGGCAATGGCGCACCGGCCGGCGCGCCCGCGAAGGCCGACTCCGGCAGGCCCACCACCGCCACTCCAGCCTCGGCGGCCTCCCAGGCCCCGGCGGCTGCTGCCCCAGCGCCCGCTCCCGGGGAGGCTCCGGCGCCGCCGGCCGGGCAGCCGCCCAGCCCGCAGGCCCCGCACCCGGGAATGACGCCCGGTCCGCGGCCAGGCCCGGCGCCCAAGCCAGGGGTTCGCACCCCGCGCGTCGGCAACAACCCGTTCTCGTCGGCGCAGCCCGTCGACCGGCCCATCCCGCGTCCGCATCCGCAGGCGCCGCGTCCCGGCGGCCCCCGTCCTGGTGCACCTCGTCCGGGTGGTGCTTCGCCCGGCAGCATGCCGCCGCGTCCCGGCGGCGCGGCCGGCGGACCCCGTCCGCCTCGCACCGGCGCCCCCCGGCCCGGTGGCGCCCGGCCCGGCGGCGGTCCCGGTGGCGGCCGCACCGATGGTGGCGGCGGTAACTACCGCGGCGGAGGCGGCGGCGTCGGTGCCGCACCCGGCGGCGGTGGCGGTTTCCGGGGCCGTCCCGGCGGCGGTGGTCCCGGCGGTGGCGGCGGTGGCCGTCCCGGCCAGCGCGGCGGTGCCGCCGGCGCGTTCGGTCGTCCCGGCGGCGCGCCCCGGCGCGGCCGTAAGTCCAAGCGGGCCAAACGCGCCGAGTACGAGAACATGCAGGCGCCGGTCGTCGGCGGCGTGCGATTGCCGCACGGCAACGGCGAGACGATCAGGCTGGCCCGCGGCGCGTCACTGTCCGACTTCGCCGACAAGATCAACGCCAACCCGGCGGCGCTGGTGCAGGCTCTGTTCAACCTCGGCGAAATGGTGACGGCCACCCAGTCGGTGGGCGACGAGACGCTCGAGCTGCTGGGCAGCGAGATGAATTACGTCGTGCAGGTCGTCAGCCCCGAGGACGAGGACCGCGAGCTGCTCGAGTCGTTTGACCTGACCTACGGCGAAGACACCGGCGACGAGTCCGAATTGCAGACCCGCCCGCCGGTGGTCACGGTTATGGGCCACGTCGACCATGGCAAGACCCGCTTGCTGGACACCATCCGCAAGGCCAGCGTCCGCGAGGGCGAAGCCGGAGGCATCACCCAGCACATCGGTGCTTACCAGGTCAGCGTCGACCTCGACGGTGACGAGCGGCTGATTACCTTCATCGACACCCCCGGTCACGAGGCGTTCACCGCCATGCGCGCCCGTGGTGCCAAGGCCACCGACATCGCCATCCTGGTGGTCGCGGCCGACGACGGCGTGATGCCCCAGACAGTGGAGGCCATCAACCACGCACAAGCCGCCGATGTGCCGATTGTGGTGGCGGTCAACAAGATCGACAAGGAAGGCGCCGACCCGGCCAAGATTCGCGGCCAGCTCACCGAATACGGTTTGGTGGCAGAGGATTTCGGTGGCGACACCATGTTCGTCGACATCTCGGCGAAGGTGGGCACCAACATCGAGGCGCTGGAAGAAGCGGTGCTGCTGACCGCCGACGCCGCACTGGACCTGCGGGCCAACCCCGACATGGAGGCCCAGGGTGTGGCGATCGAGGCCCACCTGGACCGCGGTCGCGGCCCAGTGGCCACGGTGCTGATTCAGCGCGGCACGTTGCGGGTCGGCGACTCGGTGGTCGCCGGCGACGCCTACGGACGTGTCCGCCGCATGGTCGACGAGCACGGCGAGGACGTCGAGGAGGCGTTGCCGTCGCGTCCGGTTCAGGTCATCGGGTTCACGTCGGTGCCCGGCGCCGGTGACAACTTCCTGGTTGTCGACGAAGACCGCATCGCCCGCCAGATCGCCGACCGGCGCAGCGCGCGCAAGCGCAACGCACTGGCCGCGCGCAGCCGCAAACGGATCAGCCTGGAGGACCTGGACTCGGCGCTGAAGGAAACCAGCCAGCTCAACCTGATCCTCAAGGGCGACAACGCCGGTACAGTCGAGGCGCTGGAAGAGGCCCTGATGGGAATCGAGGTCGACGACGAGGTGGCGCTGCGCGTCATCGACCGCGGTGTGGGTGGCATCACCGAAACCAACGTCAACCTGGCATCGGCGTCGGACGCCATCATCATTGGCTTCAACGTGCGTGCCGAGGGTAAGGCGACCGAGCTGGCCAACCGCGAAGGCGTCGAGATCCGCTACTACTCGGTCATCTACCAGGCGATCGACGAGATCGAGAAGGCCCTGCGCGGCATGCTCAAGCCGATCTACGAGGAAAACCAGCTGGGCCGCGCCGAAATTCGGGCGCTGTTCCGGTCCTCGAAGGTGGGCAACATCGCCGGCTGCCTGATCACCTCCGGCGTGGTGCGCCGCAACGCCAAGGCCCGGCTGCTGCGGGACAACATCGTGGTCACCGAGAACCTGACGATCAACTCGTTGCGGCGGGAGAAGGACGACGTGACCGAGGTCCGTGAGGGCTTCGAGTGCGGTATGACGCTGGGCTATTCCGACATCAAGGAAGGCGACGTCATCGAGTCCTACGAGCTGGTGCAGAAAGAACGGAGCTGATGGCTGATCCCGCGCGGGCACGCCGGCTGGCCAAGCGGATCTCGACAATCGTCGCCTCGGCTATTGAGTACGAGATCAAGGATCCGGGACTGGCCGGGGTGACCATCGTCGACACGAAGTTGACCGCCGACCTGCATGACGCGACGGTCTATTACACGGTGATGGGACGGACACTGGACGACGAGCCGGACTATGCCGCTGCGACGGCGGCGCTGGAACGGGCCAGGGGAGTGCTGCGTTCCAAGGTCGGGGCGGGCACGGGTGTACGATTCACCCCCACCCTGACCTTCGCCCGCGACACGACGTCCGACACCGTGCATCGCATGGAGGAGTTGTTAGCCCGCGCTCGCGCCGCAGATGAGGATCTGGCCCGAGTGCGGGTGGGAGCAAAGCCGGCGGGGGAGGCCGATCCGTACAGGTCGGTGGCATCAGAAGAAGTGTCAGCTGACCCTGAGGAAGCCGGTGACGACGATCGAGCCGAAGACTGAGCTGACCGACATGCCCCGTCGCTCGGCCCTTGAACGAGGGGTCCGCGTCGATGCGGTCGGCGCCGTCGAGCTGCTGTCCGCCTCCGACCGGATCGCGGTGGTCTGTCATGTCCATCCCGACGCCGACACCATCGGGGCCGGGCTGGCATTGGCGTTGGTGCTCGACGAGTGCGACAAGCAGGTGGAGGTCAGCTTCGCAGCGCCCGCGACACTGCCCGAGTCACTGCGGACGCTTCCCGGCTGTCATTTGCTGGTAAGTCCGGATGAGATATGCCGCGACGCGGATCTGGTTGTGACGGTTGACGTTCCGAGTGCCAACCGGCTCGGCAGGCTGATTGATCTGGCGGCTCCGCCTCAGGAGCTGCTGGTCATCGACCATCACGCCTCCAACGACATGTTCGGCACCGCGAACTTTGTTGACCCGACGGCGGACTCCACCACGATGTTGGTTGCCGAGATTCTCGACGCGTGGGGCAAGCCTATAGAAAAGGGTGTCGCACACTGCATCTACGCCGGCTTGACCACCGACACCGGGTCGTTCCGCTGGGCCAGCGCGCGTGCCCTTCGGTTGGCGGCCCGGCTGGTTGAAGCCGGCGTGGACAACGCCGCGATCAGTCGGTCGCTGATGGATACGCACCCGTTTGTGTGGTTGCCGTTGCTATCGCGGGTACTGGGCTCGGCCCGGTTGATTCCCGAGGCGGTTAACGGTCGCGGGCTGGTGTACGCCGTCGTCGACAACCAAGACTGGGTCACTTCGCGTCCGGAGGAAGTCGAAAGCATCGTCGATATCGTGCGCACCACGCAGCAGGCCGAAGTGGCTGCGGTGTTCAAGGAGGTCGAGCCGCAGCGGTGGTCGGTGTCGATGCGGGCCAAGCGCGACGTTGACCTGGCCGCGGTCGCGGCCGGGTTCGGCGGCGGCGGCCACCGCTTGGCGGCGGGGTATACGGCCACCGGCTCGATCGACGACGCGGTCGCCTCGTTGCGCGCCGCCCTTGCCTGAGCAGTCTTGACCGACGCGGCCCGGCCCGCCGCCGGTGGCTGGCTGATCGCGAAGCTGGCCTTGCCCGCGCTTGGAGTGTTGGCCGCCGAGCCCCTCTACTTGTTGTTCGACACCGCCGTGGTCGGACGGCTGGGTGCGCTTTCACTGGCCGGTTTGGCCATCGGCAGCCTGGTGCTGGGCATGGCCAGTTCCCAGTCGACTTTTCTGTCCTATGCCACGACGTCGCGCGCGGCGCGGTACTACGGCGCCGGGAACCGGACGGCCGCGGTCAACGAAGGTGTGCAGGCGACCTGGTTGGCGCTGGCTTTGGGTGCATTGATCATCGCCGTGGTGCAGGTCGCCGCGGTGCCGCTGGCAAAAGTGGTCGCCGGGCCTGATTTCGGAGGCGGCGACATCGCCGCCGCGGCCCTGCCATGGCTGCGGATCGCGATCATGGGTGTTCCGGCGGTTCTCGTCTCGCTGGCCGGCAACGGCTGGATGCGTGGCGTGCAGGACACGGTGCGGCCGCTGCGTTATGTGGTTGCCGGCTTCGGGGTCTCGGCGCTGCTGTGCCCGCCGCTGGTGTACGGCTGGCTGGGCCTGCCGCGGATGGAATTGGCCGGTTCGGCGGTGGCCAATCTGGTCGGCCAGTGGCTGGCGGCGCTGCTGTTCGGGAGTGCATTGCTGGCCGAACAGGTGCCGCTGCGACCGGACCGAATTGCAATGCGCGCCCAGCTGGTGATGGCCCGAGACCTGTTCGTGCGGAGCCTGGCTTTCCAGGCGTGCTTCATCTCGGCTGCGGCGGTGGCCGCCCGGTTCGGCGCGGCGGCGCTGGCCGCCCACCAGGTGGTGCTGCAGGTGTGGGGGTTTCTCGCGCTGGTGCTCGATTCGCTGGCCATCGCGGCACAGTCGCTGGTCGGTGCCGCACTGGGGGCCGGCGATGCCGAGCACGCGAAGTCGGTGGCGTGGCGGGTGACGGTGTTCTCCGCGCTGGCGGCCGCACTGTTGGCGGCGGTATTCGCCGCGGGCGCCCCGGTCATGCCCGCGCTGTTCACCGGCGATCGATCGGTGCTTGCCGCGATCGGCGTGCCATGGTGGTTCATGGTCGCCCAATTACCGCTCGCCGGAATTGTTTTCGCGCTGGACGGGGTCCTGCTGGGCGCGGGCGACGCGAAGTTCATGCGCACCGCGACCGTGGTGAGCGCCCTGGTGGGGTTTTTACCGCTGACCTGGTTGGCGCTGGCGTTCGGCTGGGGGCTCGCGGGCATCTGGTCAGGGTTGAGCACCTTCATTGGCCTGCGGCTGATCTTCGTCGGATGGCGGGCCTTATCCGGGCGCTGGGCGGTGACCGGGACGGCGTAGAGCGCAGGCCCCAGAGCTACACTGCGCGCGTGACCACGACGCGCCGAATGCGGCAAAGGTCGCAGGGCAACGCCCTCAGAAGTGCGGCGCTGTTTGCCGTTCTGGTCGGACCCAATGTGGCCTTGTTGGCGATGTTCGTCTACCGCCCGCTCGCCGACAACATCCGGCTGTCCTTCTTTGACTGGAACATCTCCGATCCCAGAGCAGAGTTCGTCGGGTTGTCCAACTATGTGGAGTGGTTCACCCGGTCCGACACCCGCCAAATCGTGCTCAATACCGCGCTGTTCACCGTGGCCGCGGTCATCGGCTCCATGGTGCTGGGTCTGGTTCTGGCGATGCTGCTCAATCAACCGCTGCGCGGCCGGAACCTGGTGCGCTCAACGGTATTCGCCCCGTTCGTGATCTCCGGTGCTGCGGTCGGACTGGCGGCCCAATTCGTCTTCGATCCGCACTTCGGTCTGGTTCAGGACCTGCTGCACCGCGTCGGCGCCGGCGTGCCCGACTTCTACCAGGACGCGCATTGGGCGCTGTTCATGGTGACCGTCACCTATATATGGAAAAACCTCGGCTACACCTTCGTCATCTATCTGGCGGCGTTACAAGGGGTGCGCCGGGACTTGTTGGAGGCGGCCGAAATTGACGGGGCAGGACGGTGGGTGACCTTCCGTAGCGTGCTACTGCCCCAGCTGCGCCCCACCACGTTCTTCCTGTCCATCACCGTGCTGATCAACTCGTTGCAGGTGTTCGACATCATCAACGTGATGACCCGCGGCGGGCCCGAGGGCACCGGCACCACAACGATGGTCTACCAGGTGTATCTGGAGACGTTCCGAAATTTCCGGGCCGGCTACGGCGCCACCGTCGCCACGATCATGTTCCTGGTGCTGCTGGCTATCACGTATTACCAAGTGCGGGTGATGGATCGGGGGCAGCAATGAAGGCGGATCCTCGCATTGCCAGGCTGCTCGGCTACCTGGCAATGCTGCTGGTTGTCTTAGTCATTGCCGCGCCACTGCTCTTCGTGTTCTTCACGTCGTTCAAGGATCAGCCCGACATCTACTCGCAGCCGACCACCTGGTGGCCGCCGCGCTGGCATCCGCAGAACTACCGGACCGCCACCGAGCAGATTCCGTTCTGGACGTTCCTGCGCAACTCGGTGATCATCACGTCGGCGCTGGCCGCAGTCAAGTTCACGCTCGGTGTGCTCAGTGCGTTCGGCTTGGTGTTCGTCGAGTTTCCGGGCAAGACCGCGGTGTTCTTGTTGATCATCGCCGCGCTGATGGTGCCCAATCAGATCACCGTGATATCCAACTACGCCCTGATCTCACAACTGGGTCTGCGCAACACTTTTCCAGGCATCATCCTGCCCTTGGCCGGCGTGGCGTTCGGAACGTTCTTGATGCGCAACCACTTTCTGTCGCTGCCGGCGGAGATCATCGAAGCGGCCCGGATGGACGGTGCTCGCTGGTGGGAGCTGCTGCTGCGGGTCGTGTTGCCGATGTCGGGGCCCACGATGGTGGCCTTCGGCGTCATCACGATCGTCAATGAATGGAACGAGTACCTGTGGCCGTTCTTGATGTCCGACGACGAATCGGTGGCGCCGCTCCCGGTGGGCCTGACCTTCTTGCAGCAGGCCGAGGGCGTGACGAACTGGGGTCCGGTGATGGCGGTCACCCTGCTCGCCATGCTGCCGATCCTGCTGATTTTCATTGTCCTGCAACGTCAGATGATCAAGGGCCTCACGTCCGGCGCGGTCAAAGGTTAGCGGCATGGATGCATTGAGCCGCCGCGGATTGCTGTGTTTGTCAGCCCTGGCTACCGCCGGCTGCGCCGGCATGGGCGGCACGACTGTGAAGTCGGGGAATGGGCCGATTGCATTCTGGTCCAACCATCCTGGCCAATCGACGGCGGTGGAAAAGGAACTCATCGGCCGGTTCGAGCACGAATTCCCCGGCTTGTCGGTCAAGCTGATCAACGCCGGCAAGGACTACGCCGAGGTGGCCTACAAGTTCAATGCGGCATTGATCGGCAGTGATGTGCCCGATGTTGTTGTGCTATCCGATGTTTGGTGGTTTCATTTCGCCCTCAACGGCGTCATCGCGCCGCTTGACGAAATGTTCGGCCCGGCCGGGGTGGATCCGTCCGACTACGTCGACTCGATGCTGGGCGACTACCTCTTCGATGGCCGGCACTACGCGCTGCCGTATGCGCGCTCGACTCCGTTGTTCTACTACAACAAGGAGCTGTGGTCCCACGTCGGACTGCCCGACCGGGGACCCAACTCCTGGCAGGAGTTCGACCAGTGGGGTCCAGAGTTGCAGCGCGCCGCCGGCTCCGGAAAATGGGCACACGGCTGGGGCAATGCCGAAGTCCTTCCCTGGACTTACCAGGGGCCGGACTGGACGTTCGGCGGCGCATACTCGCGACAATGGAACCTGACATTCACCGATGCGGCCACCGTCGCGGCCGGTGAGTTCCTACGAGACTCCATTCACAGTAAGCGTTATGCCGCGATCGCCATCGATGTCGCCAATCAATTCGCCACCGGCATCCTGGCTTCGACGATGTCCACCACCGGTGATCTGGCCGGTGTGACCCGAACGGCCAGATTCGATTTCGGCGTCGCGCCGTTGCCCACCGGACCCGGTGGGACTCCGGGCTGTCCGACGGGTGGGTCGGGGCTGGCGATCCCGGCCAAGCTCTCGCCGGAGCGAAAGCTGAACGCGCTCAAGTTCATCGCGTTCCTCACCAACCCGGCCAACACCGCTTACTTCGGCCAGCACACCGGGTATCTGGCGGTGCGGAAATCGGCGGTCAATGATCCCAGCGAAAAGAAGTACCTAGCCGAAAATCCGCGCGCCCGAGTGGCGCTCGACCAGCTACCGCATACCCGGTCGCAGGACTACGCGCGGGTCTTCCTACCCGGTGGCGACCGCATCATCGGCGCCGGCCTGGAATCCATCGGACTCAAGGGAGCCGACGTGACGAAGACGTTCACCAGTATCCAAAAGCAGCTGAAGGTCGTCTTCGATCGCCAGATCGTGCGGAAACTCCCGGGTCTGCGCCACGGTTAGCGTGGTTGCCGGCTGGCCGGTCAGATGTCGACCCTGTCGCGTTGCCCCACGGATCGCTGGGACGCGGCATGGGATTTATTGCGGCCGATCAGGTACCAGGTGCGCATGACGCCTTTTCCCTTGATGTCGACTTCGCCGCGCTCTTGCAGAGTGAAGTCGTCCTTGAGGCGTTCGTATATCGCCTGCGGCACCTGGATCCGGCCAACCGAACCGGTCGATTCCATCCGCGACGCGAGGTTTACTACGTCGCCCCATACGTCGTAGAAAAAGCGGCGAGAACCCACGACACCGGCAACCACCGGGCCAGCGGCAAAGCCGATCCGAATTTGGACCGGTTGATCCTGCGCGTCTTTCAAGGTAGCCGCGGTTTCGGCTAGATCGAGAGCAAAGTCGGCCAGCGCGTGGATGTGGTCCGGCGTTGCGTCCGGAACGCCGCTGACGACCATATAAGAGTCACCGGTGACTTTAATCTTTTCCATGCCGTGCTTCTCGGCCAGCTCGTCGAATGCATTGTATTGGCGGTCCAACAATTGCACGAGGTCGGGAGCGGGGGTATGACTGGCGAACTTGGTGAATCCCGCAATGTCGGCGAACAGAACCCCAGCGTCGTCGTATCTATCGGCGATCACCTTTTGTCCGGGCTGTTTGAGGCGATCGGCGATGCTGACGGGCAAGATGTTTGCCAGCAACGCCTCCGAGCGTGCGTACTCCGCTTCTAAAGCGGCCTCGGCGCGAGCGGTGTCTCTTAGCGTGAACCATATCGTCGCGACCACAATCCCGCACGCCGAAACCGTCGTGAGAATAAACGCCACCGAAACTACCCAAGCCGGCTCCAGTCCCGTATTGCGCGGGACGGAGAACTCCAAAATGATGACCAAGCACGCGGCCACGCCGGCGAGTACGGCAGCTAATTTGATGTGCTCAATCCCTAGCAGCACCACCAGCAGCGAGGCGGCTACCAGGTAGAAGAGCTCCGAACCCAAACCGGTGCCCACGTCCCAGCAGCTGGCGAAAATAGACGCATAGGCCGCTATTATCAGCGTAATGGGCGGAACTAATTCTCCGAAGCGCTGTAATGCCGGTACGATGAGAAAAATAAGCGAAGCGCTGATATTCACCCATTCAAGTTGCCAGGACCATGCGCCGATTACGAGCTGAACAATTATAAATCCGCCGCTGATGATTGCCGCTAATAGGGCGGTGATCCGCAGCGCTCGCTTACGCCGGGCTGCACTTTCAGCGTAATGCTGCCGGCGAACACCGCTTCCGGCCTGCACGACTGCTCTACAGTCGCTCGGACAGCGCGGCGTGCAGTCGCCGCCGCATCGACAATCGTCGGGGCAGCCCCCCGACGGGCTAATGCATTTCCCCTCCGCCATGAGCAAAGCCTAGCCGCTGGCTAGCGCCCATTTGAGCGATTGAAGATCGCCTATCCGCGCGCAATTGTCATATCGGTTATCGGCTATCCGCCGATGGGGCAGCGGGGCATCACGGTGGGGCGTATATCGAACCGAGGCGTCGCTCCGGTTGTCTCACTCTCGCCTCGCCTGCCTGAGGCTGCCAGCGGAGGAGCAAGCAGGGCAGGGGCCCCCTGACCTGCTCCCGCCTCGTAGGGCCGCCCCGCCAGGAACGGCTTAAGTCCTAACGACGGCGCGGCGCCCGGGTGGCTGGCAGTAGCCCAACTAGGCGGGACGGACAACGCGCCGATCGTGCCGGACGCACCGACTGAGGCGACTGGAGCCGAGGCCCCGGCCGCAAAGCTGGTCGAGGCTGCGGGGCTCGTCGCCGCGGCAATCCCATTGGCGGCGGCTGCCTCGAGCCCACTGACTCCCTTGTCAATTGTCGTGGCCGTGTTGCCCGTCGACTTTATGACCGACGACAACGACGACATGGTCGACATGATCGAACTCAAACCGTACAGCGGTATGACCATCGGTGACATCAGCGATGCCAACGAGGTCAACCACGACAGATACGACGGCGGCGAAGACGCCGGCGATGCGAGCTGTTGCAACGCGCCGGGTAGGGCGGCAGTCAGTTCGGTCAGGGCGGCGTAGTTGTTCGCTGCGGCTTGCTGGGCGGTTGACAGTTGGCCGGCTGAACTGCCGAGATTTGTGTTCGCCGGTGGAGATCTGAAGGACGACAACCTCGCCGCGGCTCCCGAGTTGCCGGCATAGCAATACATCGCGTCCACATCCTGCGTCCACATTCGGTCGTACACGGCTTCCGCGGTGGCAATGGCGGGGCTGTTTTGCCCGAATGTATTCGACTCGATGAGAGACATCACCAGACTGCGGTTGGCACTGATCAATGACGGTGGCACTGTCATCGCGAGCGCCGTGTCGAACGCCGCCGCGGCCGCCCGAGCCTGGCATGCGGTCTGCTGTGCCACGTCGGCGGTGGTCATGAGCCACACCGCATAGGGTTCGGCCGCCAACGCCATTGCCGTCGCTGCCGGTCCTAGCCACGGTCCGCTGATCAGCTGTGTGATCACCGAAGAGTAGGCAGTCGACGACGAATACAGCTGCTCACCAAGTCGGTCCCATGTTGCCGCGACGGTCAGCATCGGCTGCGCGCCGGGACCGGTGTACATCCTCGCCGAAATGACTTCCGGCGGCAATAGCGCGAAATCCATTGCAGAGGCCGATTACTCAGCCGCCAGCGCGAGTATTTGCGCGGCGGCCCTCCGGCGCACACCGGGTGAATACGTGTCCAGCTGATGCAGTCCGACTACCGTCACCAGGCCGACCACAATTAACGTCAACCAGATTATTTCATCGATACCGAATTGATGCGCCGCGCTCATCAACGAGCCCATAGCGAGGTTGCCGAAAAGAACCCCGACACCCACGACGGTGCTATAGAACCCGTAGTGCGTGGCTACGAGTTGGTCGTCTGCCAGCGCTGCGACCTTACGCATCTCGAAAGGAAACATGGTCGCGGAAGCGGTGTTAAGCAACGCGGTCGACAACAACAATGCGGCCACCGCGGGCAGCAAGCCGAACCGCGCGGCATTGGGCACCACCGCGAGCGGTACGAATGAAGCCGCCATGGCAATCGCTGTAATCACCAGGCTGCCGCCCGTTCCCCATCTTGTGGCAAGCCACTGGGTGATGCGCAATTGGCTCGCGATAGCGACCACGCCCGACACCGCGAACATTGCTGCCACCAAAACGGAGTGGTTTTGCGGCGCTATGAACGCGGCCTGAATTGGCAGAACAAAATGGATCTGGAAAGACAGCACGTAACGGCCTGCCATGGTAGCGGCGAACCACATGAAACGCCGATTGCGGATAACGACCCACCAGCTCTGACGAACAGATTTTCGTGCCGCAGTTGTCGGTTCGGGATCGGCGGCCCGCTGCGGCAGTACAAGCAGTTGGGTGAGGGTCAGCATCGCGAAGACAGCAGCTGCGGCCAAGATGGCAATCCTGAAGTTGAGTGTCAGCAGCGCCACACCCAAGAGTGGTCCGAGCAGGATACCCGCCTGGTAGAAGACGTTGAACACTGCAAAGGCTTCAATTTTCCGGTCCGCGGAGTCGGCTGCGACATACGCACGTACCGCGGGGTTGAATAGCGCCCCTGCCAAACCCGTTGCCGCAGCAGCAGTCAACAAACTCGGCAACGACTGCGCGATTCCCAGAAGCGCAAATGCGCCGGTCTGCAGCAGACACCCGCCCACAATTACCGGCTTGTATCCGAACCGGTCGGCGAGAGAGCCGCCCAGAAAAAACATGCCCTGCTGTGTGAAGTTGCGGACACCAAGCACTAAGCCGACGGCCCACGCGGCTAATCCAAGAGGCCCGGCCAGGTAGCCGGCCATGTACGGCATCAACATGTAGAAACCGACGTTGATACCCAAGTGGTTAACCATCAAAACCTGGGTGGGCCTGTTAAAGGTGCGAAATCGGTCAACGATTTCCCTCATGGCGCCGACCCCGTTGGAACGATCCATGGAACGCGCGTGAAGCCACGCTCGCCGTGCATTTTTACCGTCGTGAATAAACGATCTATCATTACTTTTACTTTCCGGCATGCTGCTAATGCGCCGCGGCATCATGCCGGACGCATACGACAGATTTATTGGGAAGCAGGAGTGCTCCCGCCACTCGTGGTCGCGCACAGCACGCGCACATACCTCGGTGACCTCGCGTTACCTGGTTCGATTATGACACGGCGATATCGGCGGAAGGCAGGGCGCGATGCATCAACTGTTAGCCGCGGCGCCGCCGAATTGGCCTGACAGTGACTGATATGTCAGGATTTTGCACAAAATCGCCCGCCGCGTCCCGGCAATGGTGGCAATATGCCCTCAATCCTTCGGGGAAATTGCGGCGGAAAACAGCAGCTATTCGTAAAGTTATTTGACAGGGGCCGGCTTCGCCGCGCTTGCGATCGCCGCTTGGCCCGATGGCGGCGACCCGCCGCGCCCGGCTTCGCCGCGCTTGCGATCGCCGCTTGGCCCGATGGCGGCGACCCGCCGCGCCCGGCTAGCGCACCTGGGAACGCCCGCGCTGCAGCACGGCCTCGCGGTTGGCGGCGATGTCGTCGCCGCTGGTGCGAAACTGCCTGGCGGCCATCGCTTCCTGCCACAACCCCGCTGCGTTCTGCGACTCGTCGATCCGGTGGTAGGAGGCAAGCAACGCGCGCACCGCGTCCTGGTTGTTGCCGACGATCGAGGCCGCCACCTGGCGGGCGGTGGCAAGCAGTTGTTCGTGCGGCACCACTTCGGTGACCAGACCGGCCCGCAGCGCGTCGGCGGCCGACAGGTAGTCCCCGGTCATGCTCATCCGCCGGGCCAGCCCCACACCCACCTTCTGCGGCAATCGCACGCTGAGTCCCCAGGTGGGCAGCAACCCGACGCGGGCGTGCGTATCGGCAAACCGCGCCTGTTCGGAAGCGATCAGGATGTCGCAGTAGAGCGCCAGCTCCAGCCCACCCGTTACCGCGGCGCCGTTGATCGCGCCAATCACCGGCTTGGTCAGGGCCGGCCAGCGCGGTGAGATGTCCGGCAGCGCCGATTGTCCGCCCAGCTCCTTAAGGTCCAATCCGGCGCAGAACACCGGATCGGTGCCGGTAACGATTACGACGTCGACGCTGTGGTCGGTCTCTGTGTCGGCCAGGGCGCCGAAGAATTGATCTCGCAGAGCCGAAGACAGTGCATTGCGTGATTGCGGCCGGTTCAGGGTCAGCGTGCGCACCCGCTCGGTTGTGTCGATTAACAGGATGTCGTCGGCCATGTGAATCCTCCTTTGTCGCCCGGGCGGGGGTGCGCCCCGGTCAACACGTTACCGACCAGCGGTTTTGTCCGCGTACACCGCGAGGGCTAAGGTCCCTGCACTGCACGAATCAGTTTGGCGTTTTCAGAAACTCGTGGCGGCGCGAGGTGTACGCCGGATGAACAATTGTCAACGATCTTTGACTTTTGGCGGTGGACCGTTACCTTGGTCTCGAAGCGCCAATAGGTGCAGATGACAACGGTTTCATTAAAATACTGTTACCGACTCACTCTTTGAGATCAACGGTTAGTGCGAGCGCCAACGGTGAACGCCGCCACTTCCCTCAGCAAGGAGACGAAGCGATGGATTTTGGTGGTTTACCACCGGAAATCAATTCCGCGCGAATGTATACCGGCCCGGGGTCGATGCCGATGACGGCCGCGGCATCTGCCTGGAACGGGCTTGCAGTAGAACTGGATTCGGCCGCCACCTGCTATGAAACCCTGATCACGCAGCTGACTGGGGAAGAGTGGCTGGGTCCGGCGTCGACGGCGATGGCCGATGCCGTCACACCCTACGTCGTGTGGACCAGGGCCGCCGCCGCCCAAGCCGAGCAGACGGCCATGCAGGCCAGAGCATCGGTGGCTGCCTACGAGACCGCCCTCGCCGCGATGGTGCCACCGCCGCAGATTCTGGCCAACCGGATGCAGCTGGCCGAGTTGCGCTCGACGAATATCTACGGCCATAACAGTGCAGCCATCGCCGCTCTGGAAGCCGAGTACGGCCAAATGTGGGCCCAAGACGCCGCGGCGATGTACGAGTACGCCGCCGCTAACGCATCGGCCACGCGGTTGACCCCGTTCGAGCAGCCGCCGCACATCGTCAATCCCGCCGCCGGTGCCGGACAGGGCGCTGCGGTCGCTCACGCCGCCGCCACCGCAGCCGGTGCCAGCCAGTCGGCGCTCGCTCGTCTCATTTCGGGCGTTCCCCAGGCGCTGTCCGGCCTGTCCGGGCCGATCGCCTCGCATCTGCTGGCGGACAACCCACTGCAGTGGCTTTGGCAGATTCTGTTCGGCACCACCGTTTTTCCCACCTCGCTCGCGGCGCTGCTCACCGACCTGCAGCCCTATGCCAGCTTCTTCTACAACACCGAGGGTTTGCCCTACTTCAGCATCGGTATGGCCAACAACTTCGTTCAGTCGAGCAAGACGTTGGGGTTGCTCGGCGGCAGTACCGCCGCAGCCGCCAGCGCGGCCGCCCCAAGCGGTTTGGCGGGGCTCGGCGGCTTGTTGGGCAGCGGTGGGCCGGTCTCGGCCAGCATGGGCCATTCCTCCTCGCTCGGCCGGCTGTCGGTTCCGCCGTCCTGGGCAGGAGCCGGACCGCAGCCCGAGCCAATGCCGGTGCGCATGCCGATCGAAACGCTGAAATTCACTCCCGACGCAGCCGCGGGCACCGGAAACATGTTGGGCGGCATGCCGTTTGCCGGACCAGGGCACAGCGCATCTGGCTCCGGACCGCGATACGGTGTGCGCCCCACCGTCATGGCGCGCCCACCGTTTGCCGGATAAGACTTCTGCCGCAGATGGCTATGGATTACGGGGCGTTGCCCCCGGAGATCAATTCCGCGCGCATGTACTCCGGTCCCGGTTCGGGATCCCTGCTCTCAGCCGCGGCTGCCTGGGATGGCTTGGCTGCCGAACTGGGCGCGACGGCGTCTGGCTACGCGTCGGTGATCGCCGAGCTGACCAGCGGACCGTGGATCGGCCCGGCGGCCGCGGCGATGGTGTCGGCCGCCAACCCCTTCGTCACGTGGCTCGGCGCCACCGCCACCCAGGCCGAAGAGACTGCCAGCCGCGCACGGATGGCCGCCGCCGCCTATGAGACGGCATTCGCCATGACCGTGCCTCCGCCGGCCGTCGCCGCCAATCGCGCCTTGTTGATGGCGCTCGTCGCCACCAATTTCTTCGGGCAGAACACCGCTGCGATCGCGGCCACCGAGGCCGAATATGCCGAGATGTGGGCTCAAGACGCAGCCGCGATGTACTGCTATGCGGGTTCCTCGGCAACCGCGACCGTGCTCACCGCGTTCACGCCCGCGCCGGCGACGACCGACCTGACTGGACCACAGCGGCAAGCGGCCGCGGTAGCCAAGGCTACGTTCGAATCGACGATGTCGTCGAGGGCTTGGCAGTTTGTCTCCAGCTCTGCCGTATCCCTTGCGCTGCAGCAATTGTCGACGCACTCGGTGCTCTCGTGGTGGGAAGAATTCGTGCAGTGGCTCGAGGCGCATCTGCCCGACCTCACGCCCGCCGAACGGACCACGCTGGTTCGGCTCCTCGGGCAGAGTTATTTACTGTTGGGGGCAACGCTGTATAGCGTCTCCATCGTGCAGCAGGCCATACCGGGGACACCCGGTGGCGCCGGTGACTCAGGGTCTTCGGTGCTGGACAACTGGGGCGCAAAATTTCCGATCGGGGCGCGCGGTGGTGCCGGGCAAGTCCAGCCCTATTTCGATGAGCTGGACCACCTCGAGAGGATGGCCAGACCGGTGTCGGCGGTGATGGGCAAGGCCGGCTCGACGGGATCCTTGTCGACACCGAGAAGTTGGGAAGCCACCGTCCGGGCGTTTCAGGGCGGCCCGTGGGAGGAGCAGCTCGACATCGTGGGCAAAATGGCCGCCGCTAAGACGAACGCGGTCCTGTCGGGTGTGCCGATGACCTCGGCCGCCCGGCATAGCTCGGTGGCCGACCAAAGATACGGATTCCGTTACCGCGTGATGCACCGTTGCCCCTCTGCCGGGTAGCCCCGCACACCTATCGTTGAGACATGTGCCGGAACATCACCGAATTGCGTGGGCTGGAACCACCGGCCACAGCTCAGGAGATCGCGGCCGCGGCGCGCCAGTACGTGCGCAAGGTCAGCGGCATCACCCATCCGTCAGCGGCTAACGCCGAAGCCTTCGAAGCCGCCGTCGCCGAGGTCACTGCCACCACCACGCGGCTACTGGACGCCCTGCCGCCGCGGCGCCAGCCGCCCAAGACCATGCCGCCGCTGCGCCGCCCCGAGGTGCTGGCCCGGCTGGCGAGATCGCAATGACGCCCGCGCTCAAAGAGTGGAGTGCGGCAGTGCATGCGCTGCTGGACGGCCGCCAGACCGTGCTGCTGCGCAAGGGCGGCATCGGCGAAAAGCGGTTCGAAGTAGCCGCCCAGGAGTTCTTGTTGTTCCCGACGGTGGCGCACAGCCACGCCGAACGGGTTCGACCCGAACACCAGGACTTGCTGGGGCCCGCGGCCGCCGACAGCACCGACGAGCGGTTGCTGGTACGCGCGGCGGCGAAAGTTGTTGCCGCACTAACAGTTAGCCGGCCCGAAGGACTGGAAGAGATCGAGGACCTGCATATCTGGACCACTGAGTCGGTGCGCGCTGACCGGCTCGATTTCCGGCCCAAGCACAAGCTCGCCGTACTGGTGGTCTCCGCCATTGCGCTGACGCGACCGGTGCCACTGGCCAGGATCCCCGACTACGCCGGCTGTACCAGTTGGGTTCAGCTCGACGTGTGTCCGCCGTTGGCGTCGCCGGTGCACGACGATGCGACGCTAGCCCAGGTCGCTGCCCGGGTTCGCGACGCCGTCGGCTGAGAGTTCGCCCACCGGGAGCAATAACCGCGAGTCGCCGAAGTGCACCGCGTGGGTGACCGGCGTGACCTGCCGGGCGGTCAAGGCCGGTTCGTGGTTGCCGAGATTGCGCGCGTAGCGGGGAAACCAGCTGCCGGCGATCAGCACCCGAATGCGTGAGCCCGCCTTGAATCGGTGTGCGATCGCGTCGAGTTCGACTGTGACGGTCTGCGGGGCGTCACCGAGACGTTGGTAGCCGTCGCTGACGTTGCGCGACCTGCCCCGCGCGTCGACCTCGCTGACCCGGGCGAACAGATCGACGTGTGGGTTGTCCGAAGAGTGCCTCAGCTCGATGACGGGGTTTCCGTAGACGTACAAGTCGTGGGTCAGGGTGGGGCCCGTGAAGGCCAGCACATCGTCGCGCAACGCCAGCCGGCTGTCGTCGCGGTAGCCGCCGGTCGGCGCCAGCAGCGGACCGCCCGTGGTCGGGGTCGGGTCGGCCGGGTCGTAGCGGAACGTTGCCGGCGGCGGTTGTCCAGTTGAGGTGGCCGCCGGTGCGGATTCGCCGAGGCGGCCGTTGGGCTGTAGATACAGTGCACGCCGGCGGGTTTGCGGCGGCCAATCCGAGAGGTGACGCCAGCCTTGGCCGGTCACGAAGATCCGCACGGTGCTGGGGCGCTGTAGCGCTGGCGCGCCGCCCAGGTGGGCGCCGAGCCAGTCCAGTGACTCCTGCGCGCCGATCGCCAGGCCCTTGGTGAGCATCTGGGTGTGTGTCCATGGCCCGATGGTCAGCGCGACGTTCACGCCCCGGTCCCGCAAATGCCGGTATTGCTGCAGCGTCTGGTGCAAAAAGATGTCCTGCCAGCCGCCGATGAGCAGCACTGGTACCTGAACGCGGTCCAATGCCGCAGGAAAGCGCAACCGGTCCCAGAACGGGTGGTCGCCGTCGGCGTGTTCCAACCACGATTCGAACCACGGTGCGCCTTCACCGAGCAATGCCCGCGCCGCGGGGCCCATCGGCACCGCCTCAAGGGCGCGCGCCACCCGCCGCGGGGACGTCAGCTGGCGGATCCCAGCGCGGATGCGCACCGGATCTTCCTGGCGGGCAACCAGATCGCTCCACCCCAGGAAGTCGTTGACCGCGAACGACCCGGTGCCCCACGTCGAGGCCCGGAAATCGTGCGGCCCCACGGTGATGACGGCCGCGGCCAGCTCCGGCGGCGGATCGTGCAGCAGCGCCCACTGCGTGAAGCCCAGGTAGGACAGGCCGATGGTGCCGAACTGGCCGGTGAACCAGGGTTGCTCACGCAGCCACTTGACCGTGTCGGCACCGTCGGCTGCTTCATTGACCATGGGCTCGAACTCGCCGGCGGATCCGAAGGTGCCCCGCACGCTTTGCAGCACCACGTGATACCCGCGGGCTGCGTACAACCTGGCGAAAACCAGTGAGAACGGAAGCCTGCGCCCATAGGGACCCCGCACCAGCAAGGTGCCGGCCGGCTCGTCGGTGATCGGTGCGTAGTGGTCGGCCACCAGGTTGACCCCGTCGCGCATCGGGATCCGGACGCGGCGTACGGAGTAGCGGGCGGTCGCAGGCGGCAGACCCAGCAGTCTGCCGACAGCGGCGCGGATCGGGTTGGTCAACCTGTAACTTGCTAGAACTTGTAGAACGGGACGAGGTCGTTCGCGCGTTGCAGGTTGGTCGAAGGGCAGTCCACATCGGGCTCCGAGTAGACCGTCGAGTAGAACAGCGCCTGCTGGATCACTCCGTAGCTGGTCTTGAAGGCGACCATGCAGGAGGCGAACCAGTAGCTGTTGTGATAGGTCGGCTTCAAAACCCAGTACTGCGCGGCGCGGTGCCCGGCGATCGTGGTCTCGATGGCGTCGGCCGGCAGCGTCTGGGCGTAGGTTCGCCAGGTGATGGGTTCAACGGCGAGCTGGTAGTTGCCGGCGTCGTAGTGGCACCGCAACCCCTCCTCGGCTTCCGGCGGGGTGAATGCCAGGCCGAGGCGTTGCACCGCATCGAAGGGAATCTGGTTGCAGGGGTCGAAGGGGCTCGGATCGTTGGTCGCCACGATCGGGCTCTTCATGGTGGTCGACATCGGTTCGGCGGTCGACCGCAACTCGAACGTCGCGCCGCCGGCCGGCGAAGGCGGCATGCTCTGCCAGCTCGCGACACCGATTACCACCGCGGCAACCACTGCACCAAGCGCTCCGAGCAAACGCACCCTGGCGAACACGACACCCCCTGGCGTTGGCGGTCCCTTTGCCGGGAGTGTACAAGTCGCGTGCGCGCCGTCACAGTCGAACCTGGACGTTAGGGTGGTTAGTCGTGACGAGACACGAGTCGGGCGGTGGCGGACAGCCGACGCTGTGGGCGGTCTCCGATCTGCACACCGGTCATCTGGGCAACAAGCCCGTCACCGAATCGCTGCACCCGTCGTCACCCGACGACTGGCTGATCGTCGCCGGGGATGTCGCCGAACGCACCGACGAGATCCGTTGGGCTCTCGACCTGCTGCGACGGCGGTTCGCGAAGGTGATCTGGGTGCCCGGCAACCACGAACTGTGGACCACTAACCGGGATCCGATGCAGATCTTCGGCCGGGCGCGCTACGAGTATCTGGTCAACATCTGTGACGAGATGGGCGTCGTCACACCCGAGCATCCGTTCCCGGTCTGGACGGAGCGGGGCGGGCCGGCCACCATCGTGCCGATGTTCTTGCTGTACGACTATTCGTTCTTGCCGGCCGGGGCGACGAGCAAAGCCGAGGGCGTGACCATCGCCCGGGAACGCAATGTGGTGGCCACCGACGAATATCTGCTCTCGCCCGAGCCGTATCCCACCCGCGAAGCCTGGTGTCGCGAGCGGGTGGCAGCCACCCGGGCCCGGCTAGAACAGCTCGACTGGATGCAACCGACCGTGCTGGTCAACCACTTTCCGATGGTGCGAGAACCCTGCGAAGCGCTGTTCTACCCGGAGTTCTCGCTGTGGTGCGGAACTACCAAGACCGCCGACTGGCACACGCGCTACAACGCCGTCTGTTCGGTCTACGGCCACCTACACATTCCGCGGACCACCTGGTACGACGGCGTGCGCTTCGAAGAGGTGTCGGTGGGCTACCCGCGCGAGTGGCGCCGTCGCAAGCCCTACAGCTGGCTGCGCCAAGTACTGCCGGATCCTGAGTACGCGCCTGGCTACCTCAACGACTTCGGCGGTCATTTCGTGATCACGCCCGAAATGAAGGCGCAGGCCACCAAGTTCCGGGAACGATTGCGGCAGCGGCAGTCACGATGACCGCAAGCATGCTGGTGCCGTCGGTGTTGCCGGGCACCGTGGTCGACGAGCTGGCGTACGCCGAGTTGTATTCCGATCCGCCCGGGCTGACGCCGCTGCCCGAAGAGGAGCCGCTGATCGCTAAATCGGTGGCCAAGCGGCGCAACGAATTCATCACCGTCCGGCACTGCGCCCGCACCGCACTGCGTCAGCTCGGCGTGCCACCGGTGCCAATCCTCAAGGGCGACAAGGGCGAACCGTGCTGGCCCGACGGCGTGGTGGGCAGCCTCACGCACTGCACCGGCTACCGGGGTGCCGTGGTGGGGCGCAACGGCGCGCTGCGTTCGGTGGGTATCGACGCCGAACCGCACGACGTCCTGCCCGGTGGTGTGCTGGATGCAATCAGCCTGCCGGCCGAGCGCAGCGAGATGCCTAATGCCATGCCCGACGGGCTGCATTGGGATCGAATCCTGTTCTGCGCCAAGGAGGCGACGTACAAGGCGTGGTTTCCGCTGACCAAGCGGTGGCTGGGATTCGAAGACGCGCACATCAGCTTCGAAGCCGACAGCTCGACGACGGGTCGCTTTACCTCTCGGATTCTGATCGACCCGGCCGCCCTTTCCGGTCCGCCGCTGCGAACGTTGGCCGGGCGCTGGTCGGTCGAACGCGGACTGGTGCTGACCGCGATCGTGCTATGAGTTCGGCGGGTCCGGGCATCGTCGTTGTCGACAAACCGGCGGGGATGACCAGTCACGACGTGGTGGGCCGGTGCCGGCGCATCTTCGCCACCCGCCGGGTGGGCCATGCGGGCACGCTGGACCCGATGGCCACCGGCGTGCTGGTGATCGGCATCGAGCGTGCCACCAAGATCCTGGGCTTGCTGACGGCAGCCACCAAGTCGTATGCCGCCACCATTCGCCTGGGGCAGACCACCTCCACCGAAGACGCCGAAGGTGACCT
The DNA here is from genome assembly GCF_002116635.1 of Mycobacterium szulgai. GTDB lineage: Bacteria > Actinomycetota > Actinomycetes > Mycobacteriales > Mycobacteriaceae > Mycobacterium > Mycobacterium szulgai. The sequence goes on from NZ_LQPW01000016.1 coordinate 91,246, forward strand.
GCTGCGAGCGGTTCCGGCCGAGGCGATTACCGATGAGGAGATTGCGGCAGCGATCGCGGGGCTGCGTGGCGACATCAGCCAGGTGCCGTCGGCGGTCAGTGCGATCAAGGTCGGCGGTCAGCGCGCTTATCAGTTGGTACGCCAGGGTCAGGCCGTCGAGCTCGCATCCCGGCCGGTGCGTGTCGATCGGTTCGAGGTGCTGGCGGCCCGACGCCAGGATCAGCTCGTCGATCTCGATGTCGAAGTCGACTGCTCGTCGGGGACCTACATCCGCGCGCTGGCACGCGATCTGGGCGATGCGCTGGCCGTCGGCGGCCATCTGACGTCGCTGCGCCGCACCCGCGTCGGCAGTTTCGATCTGGCGCAAGCGCTGACGCTGGACGATTTAGCCGAGCGGCCGCGGCTGAGCCTGAGTCTCGACGAGGCTTGCCTGCTGTTGTTTACCCGCCGCGACCTCAGCGCCGAGGAGGTTGACGCCGCGCGCAATGGCAGGCCGCTGTCGGCGGCCGGTATCGAAGGCGTGTACGCGGCCGCCGACGCCGACGACCGGGTGATCGCGCTGCTGCGCGACGAGGGTGTACGCACCAAGTCGGTAGTCGTGATCCGCCCGTCGACCCTGTAAATCTGCAGACAACGTGCGAGTAGGGGCCTGCGAAATTGCAGGCTCGGCGATAACGCAACAGGCCCCGGTCCGTAGCTGCACACGACCAGGTTGCACACTTGGGATCGAGTCGCTTCTCCGGTGAAGGGGGCAATGATGCCTAGCAAGTCAGCTCATAGGGTCTATGTCGTCGGCGTCGGCATGACGAAGTTCGAAAAGCCCGGCCGTCGCGAAGGCTGGGACTACCCGCAGATGGCCAAGGAGTCCGGCACCAAAGCGCTCGAGGACGCCGGCATCGACTACAGCGAGATCGAGCAGGGCTATGTCGGCTACGTTGCGGGCGACTCAACCTCCGGGCAGCGCGCTCTCTACGAACTCGGCATGACGGGCATCCCGATCGTCAACGTGAACAACAACTGCTCTACCGGGTCCACCGCGCTGTTCCTCGGCGCGCAGGCCATCCGCGGGGGAGTGGCCGACTGCGTGCTGGCGCTGGGCTTCGAGAAGATGCAGCCCGGTGCGCTGCAGGGCGGCGCACAGGATCGGGAGTCGCCGATGGGTAGGCACGTCAAGGCATTGGCCGAGATCGATGAATTCGCATTTCCGGTCGCGCCGTGGATGTTCGGGGCAGCCGGCCGGGAGCACATGAAGAAATACGGCACCACCGCCGAGCATTTCGCGAAGATCGGTCTCAAGAACCACAAGCATTCGGTGAACAACCCCAATGCGCAGTTCCAGGAGGAGTACACCCTCGAGGACATCCTGGCCGCCAAGATGATCTCCGATCCGCTCACCAAGTTGCAGTGCTCGCCGACCTCTGACGGCTCGGCCGCGGTGGTGCTGGCCAGTGAGGATTACGTCGCCAAGCACAACCTGGCCGGTCAAGCCGTGGAGATTGTCGGGCAGGCGATGACCACCGACTTCGCCTCCACGTTCGACGGCAGCGCCCGTAACATCATCGGGTACGACATGAATGTGCAAGCCGCCCAACAGGTTTACCACCAGTCCGGGCTCGGGCCGGAAGACTTCCAGGTGATCGAGCTGCACGACTGCTTCTCCGCGAACGAACTGCTGCTCTACGAGGCACTGGGGCTGTGTGGCGAGGGCGAGGCACCCAAACTGATCGACGACAACCAGACCACCTACGGCGGGCGCTGGGTGGTCAACCCCTCCGGCGGGCTGATCTCCAAGGGCCACCCGCTGGGCGCGACCGGACTGGCCCAGTGCAGCGAGCTGACGTGGCAGTTGCGCGGCACCGCCGACAAGAGACAGGTCGACAACGTCACCGCGGCACTGCAACACAACATCGGGCTGGGCGGCGCCGCCGTCGTCACCGCCTACCAGCGCGCCGAACGCTAGGGAGCCAACCTTGATCGAGTGGTCCGACACCGACTTGATGGTCCGCGACGCCGTTCGCCAGTTCGTCGATAAGGAGATCCGTCCGCACCTGGACGAATTGGAAACCGGCGCGCTGTCGCCCTACCCGATCATGCGCAAGCTGTACAGCCAGTTCGGGCTCGACGTGATGGGCGCCGAGTCGGTCAAAAAGATGTTGGACCGCGAACGCGCGGGCGGCGGCGAAAAGCGGGGCAGCTCAGATGGTTTGGGCGGCGGCGCGCAGGGATCGATGATGGCGGTGCTGGTGTCCGAACTCGCGAGGGTCAGCATCGGTGTGCTGAGCACCGCAACCGTCAGCATCGGCCTGGGTGCGGCGACCATCGCCAGCCGCGGGACGCTAGCCCAGAAGGAACGCTGGTTGCCCGACCTGATGTCGCTGACGAAGATCGCGGCATGGGCCATCACCGAGCCAGACTCGGGCTCGGACGCGTTTGGCGGCATGAAGAGTTACGTCAAACGCGACGGGGAAGACTACATCCTCAACGGGCACAAGACGTTTATCACCAATGGGCCCTACGCCGACGTCCTGGTGGTCTACGCGAAACTCGACGAGGGTGACTCCTCGGTCGACAAACGCAACCGGCCCGTGCTGGTATTTGTGCTCGACGCGGGAATGCCGGGCCTGACCCAGGGCAAACCGTTCAAGAAGATGGGCATGATGTCCTCGCCGACGGGCGAATTGTTCTTCGACAACGTGCGGCTGAGCCCGGATCGGCTGCTCGGCGAGAGCGAACAGGCCAGCGGGGACGGCCGTGACAGCGCCCGCGCCAATTTCACCGTCGAACGGATTGGGATCGCGACGATGGCGCTGGGCATCATCAACGAATGCCACCGGCTGTGCGTGGATTACGCGAAGGCTCGCACGCTGTGGGGCAAGAACATCGGGCAGTTCCAGCTGATTCAGCTCAAGCTGGCCAAGATGGAGATCGCCCGGATGAACGTGCAGAACATGGTGTTTCAGTCGATCGAGCGGGAGCGGGCGGGAAAACCGCTGACGCTGGCCGAAGCATCGGCGATCAAGTTGTACTCCTCGGAGACCGCCACCGACGTCGCGATGGATGCCGTGCAGTTGTTCGGCGGCAACGGGTACATGGCCGAGTACCGCGTGGAACAGCTAGCCCGCGATGCGAAGTCACTGATGATCTACGCGGGCAGCAACGAGGTACAGGTGACCCACATCGCCAAGGGCCTGTTGTCGGGTTAAAGCCCGAATTAGCCAACTACCCAGATGGCTCGGGCCGCCGGGCTACCCAGATCCACGGTGGATGCCGCGCCGTCCGCTGACTCGATGGCAACCGAGACCATGCCGGCGAATTCCCGGCGGGTCAGCACGCGCAGCCGCGAGTCCAGGCTGATCCCGACGCTGTCGAAGTAGCGCAGCATTTCCGGGTCGGAGTCGGAGATGCGCGCAACTGTTCCGGTCTCGCCGTCGCGGCAGGCCCATAGCTGACGCGCCGGCGGCGTCGGCACCTGACCATCGGTGGCCGGGATCGGATCGCCGTGCGGATCGCGCCGCGGGAAGCCCAGTTTGGCGTCGATGCGTGCCATCAGGCGATCGGATACCGCGTGCTCGAGCACCTCGGCCTCGTCGTGCACTTCGTCCCAGCTGTAGCCGAGTTCATTGACCAGAAAGGTCTCCAGCAGCCGGTGCCGGCGCACCATGGCCAGGGCCGCGCGCCGCCCCGAGTCGGTCAGCGTCACCGCGCCGTACTTCTCGTGATCGACCAGGCCCTGCTCGGCGAGCTTGCGGATGGACTCCGAAGCGGTGCTGGCCGACACCCCGATCTTCTCGGCCAGCATCTTGGTGCTGACCTTCTCCCGCGACCACTCCTGAGCGGTCCAGATGACTTTCAGATAGTCCTGGGCAACCGCGGTGAGACCGCCACGTTCGTCGTCAGCCTTCACAACCAGAAAGTTTAGGCAACCCTGCGCCGGATGGGTTTTTTATTACCCCACGCGCGGGGTCGGGTCGTAGGCTGGCGATCGTGCAGCGGTGGCGTGGGCAAGACGAAATCCCCACAGACTGGGGCAGATGCGTGCTTACCGTCGGGGTGTTCGACGGGGTGCATCGCGGGCACGCCGAACTGATCGCACACGCGGTAAAGGCCGGCCGCACCCGCGGTGTGCCGTCGGTGCTGATGACCTTCGACCCGCACCCCATGGAGGTCGTCTATCCCGGCAGCCACCCGGCGCAGCTGACGACGCTGACCCGCCGCGCCGAGCTGGTCGAGGAGCTCGGCATCGACGTATTCCTGGTGATGCCGTTCACCACCGACTTCATGAAACTCACGCCCGAGCGCTACATCCACGAGCTACTTGTCGAGCACCTGCACGTGGTCGAGGTCGTGGTCGGGGAGAACTTCACCTTCGGCAAGAAGGCGGCCGGCAACGTCAACCTGCTGCGTAAGGCCGGCGAGCGATTCGGGTTCGCCGTGGAGGGCATGTCATTGCTCTCCGAGCACCACAGCAACGAGACCGTCACCTTTTCCTCCACCTACATCCGGTCGTGCGTGGACGCGGGCGACGTGGTTGCGGCCACCGAAGCGCTGGGCCGCCCACACCGCGTCGAGGGTGTGGTCGTTCGCGGATACGGGCGGGGCGCCCAGCTGGGGTTTCCCACGGCGAACGTCGCGCCGCCGATGTATTCGGCAATCCCGGCCGACGGTGTGTACGCCGCGTGGTTCACCGTGCTCGGGCATGCACCGGTGCCCGGCACCGTCGTTCCGGGGGAGCGTTACCAGGCCGCGGTATCGATTGGCACCAATCCGACCTTCTCCGGACGCACCCGCACCGTCGAGGCGTTCGTGCTGGACACCACGGCCGACCTGTACGGTCAGCACGTCGCGCTGGATTTCGTGGCGCGGGTGCGGGGTCAGAAGATGTTCGACTCGGTTCGCGATCTCGTCGCCGAAATCGGCGCCGACACCGAGCGGACCCGGGCGCTGCTGGCCGCGAGTTAACCCGCGGTGCGGGTGCGCTGCTAAACTGCCCGACGACATCGGCGCGTGCTGCGGTTCGCGGTGGCCGCGCCGTAAGAATCTGATCGCGGACCCCAATGATGGAGATATTTCGTGGCGCTTACCGCCGAGCAGAAGAAAGAAATTCTGAAGTCCTACGGACTGCACGAGACCGACACCGGGTCGCCGGAAGCGCAGATCGCGCTGTTGACCAAGCGGATCGCCGATTTGACCGAGCACCTCAAGGTGCACAAGCACGACCACCACTCCCGGCGTGGGTTGCTGCTGCTGGTGGGTCGCCGCAAGCGGCTGGTCAAGTACCTCACACAGGTTGACGTGGAGCGCTACCGTTCGCTCATCGAGCGCCTGGGCCTGCGTCGCTGACCGTCGGCGCCATGCGCGCCTTGCTCTTGGCGGTGTGCGCCGCCGCGGCAGTGGCCGGATGCTCGACCGCAAACAACGTCGCCGATTTCAAAGTGGGCGATTGCCTCAAACTCGGCGGCACACCGGATCGGCCGCAGGCCGCGAAGGCACAGTGCGGCAGCCCGACGTCGAACTTCAAGGTCGTCGCCGCGGTGGCCGAACGGGCGCAGTGCCCGGCCGACATCGATTCCTCCTATTCGATGCACAATTCGATCAGCGGCTCGAACAACACCGTCTGCCTGGACATCGACTGGGTGATCGGTGGCTGCATGAGCGTCGACCCCCGCCATATCGCCGACCCGGTCCGGGTGGACTGCAACGACGCGTCGGTGCCGCATCGTCAGCGCGCCACCCAGATCCTCAATGACCTTGACCCGCCTGTCACCGTCTATCAGTGCGCCAGCGGTCTGGGCTACGCCTATAGCCAGCGGCGGTTTGCGGTTTGTGTCGAGAACGTGTCCGGCTAGTTCTCGCAATGCTGCGATATTGCCCGTGTAGAGTGAGGCTGTTCTGGGCCTGATCGGTCCAGCAAATGGTGCGGTCCACGCAGATCCGCGAGTTCCGTTCCAGCGAGTCACTATGCATGGTCAAGGGAGCAGCCCAGCCTGTCTCGGGCGGTCCTCGGTAGTGGCTGCCGGGCTCTCCGGATCTGGGGTAAGGTCGGCCGCTTCGATCGATGGCCGTAGCCGCATTCAGGTTTTGCTGTTAGGGATTCCTTCGGCGTGCGTGACGCGCGAAACAGCTGAATTACTCAGAGAGGCCGCACGGACACACATGTCTGCAGCTGAAATTGAAGAAGGCGTGTTCGAATCAACCGCCATCATCGACAACGGGAGCTTTGGCACCCGCACCATTCGTTTCGAGACCGGCCGGATGGCCCGACAGGCCGCCGGAGCCGTGGTCGCGTATCTGGACGACGAGAACATGTTGCTGTCGGCAACCACCGCCAGCAAGAGCCCCAAGGAGCACTTCGACTTCTTCCCGTTGACGGTTGATGTTGAGGAGCGGATGTATGCCGCCGGCCGCATCCCCGGTTCGTTCTTCCGGCGCGAGGGCCGTCCGTCCACCGACGCGATCCTGACCTGCCGGCTCATCGACCGCCCCCTGCGCCCGTCGTTCGTCGACGGCCTGCGCAACGAGATCCAGGTCGTGGTGACGATCCTGAGCCTGGATCCCAACGACCTCTACGACGTGCTGGCAATCAACGCCGCGTCGGCCTCCACCCAGATAAGCGGGCTGCCGTTCTCGGGACCCGTCGGGGGCGTGCGGGTGGCGCTGATCGATGGCACCTGGGTCGCGTTCCCCACCGTCGAGCAGCTCGAGCGCGCCGTGTTCGACATGGTGGTGGCCGGCCGGACAGCCGGCGATGGTGACCAAAAAGACGTCGCGATCATGATGGTCGAGGCTGAGGCCACCGAAAAGGTCATCGAGCTGGTCGAGGGCGGCGCCCCCGCGCCGACGGAAACCGTTGTGGCCGAAGGCCTGGAGGCCGCCAAGCCGTTCATCGCCGCGCTGTGCACCGCTCAGCAGGAGCTGGCCGACGCGGCCGCCAAGCCCGTCGGTGATTACCCGACCTTCCCCGACTACCACGAAGACGTGTACTACTCGGTCGCCTCGGTGGCCACCGACGAGCTGGCCAAGGCTCTGACCATCGGTGGCAAGGCCGAACGCGAGCAGCGCACGGACGAGATCAAGGCCGAGGTCATCGAGCGGCTCGCCGCCACCTACGAGGGCCGGGAGAAGGAGATCAGCGCCGCGTTCCGGTCGTTGACCAAGAAGCTGGTTCGCCAGCGCATCCTCACCGACCACTTCCGCATCGACGGCCGGGGCATCACCGACATTCGGGCGTTGTCGGCCGAGGTCGCGGTGGTGCCGCGGGCGCACGGCAGCGCGCTCTTCGAGCGTGGCGAGACCCAGATCCTGGGCGTGACCACGCTGGACATGGTCAAGATGGCCCAGCAGATCGACTCGCTGGGGCCCGAGACGTCCAAGCGCTACATGCACCACTACAACTTCCCGCCGTTCTCCACCGGCGAGACGGGCCGGGTCGGCTCGCCCAAGCGGCGTGAGATCGGGCACGGCGCGCTGGCCGAGCGGGCCCTGATTCCGGTGCTGCCCGGCGTCGAGGAATTCCCCTACGCCATCCGCCAGGTATCCGAAGCGCTGGGTTCAAATGGCTCGACGTCGATGGGTTCGGTGTGCGCGTCCACGCTCGCTCTGCTCAACGCCGGTGTGCCGCTGAAGGCGCCGGTGGCCGGCATCGCGATGGGCCTGGTGTCCGACGACATTGAGGGTGAAACCCGCTATGTCACCCTGACCGACATCCTGGGTGCTGAAGATGCATTCGGCGACATGGACTTCAAGTGCGCCGGCACCAAGGACTTCGTCACCGCGTTGCAGCTGGACACCAAGCTCGACGGCATCCCGTCAAAGGTGCTCGCGGGCGCGCTCGCGCAGGCCAAGGATGCCCGCTTGACCATTCTCGAGGTCATGGCCGAGGCCATCGATTCGCCCGATGAGATGAGCCCGTTCGCTCCCCGGGTGACCACCATCAAGGTCCCGGTGGACAAGATCGGCGAGGTCATCGGACCCAAGGGCAAGGTGATCAACGCGATCACCGAGGAGACCGGCGCGCAGATCTCCATCGAGGACGACGGGACGGTGTTCGTCGGCGCCACCGATGGGCCCTCGGCGCAGGCCGCGATCGACAAGATCAACGCCATCGCCAACCCCCAGTTGCCGACGGTAGGCGAGCGGTTCCTCGGAACCGTGGTCAAGACAACGGATTTCGGTGCCTTCGTTTCGCTGCTGCCCGGACGCGACGGTTTGGTGCACATCTCCAAACTCGGCAAGGGCAAGCGGATCGCGAAGGTCGAGGACGTAGTCAACGTCGGCGACAAGCTGCGGGTGGAGATCGCCGATATCGACAAGCGGGGCAAGATCTCGCTCGTCCTGGTAGCCGAAGACGACACTGCAGAGGCCGCAGCGCCCGCTGATTCGGGGGCAGCGCCAGCCGATGCCGCGACGGTCACCAGCTGATCCAGAGACCGCCCGTGCCGTGCGTCGCACGACGCTGCCGGGCGGTCTGCGGGTTGTCACCGAATACCTTCCAGCGGTGCGCTCGGCGTCGGTCGGCGTCTGGGTCGGGGTGGGCTCACGCGACGAGGGAAGCACGGTAGCCGGGGCAGCGCATTTCCTCGAGCACCTGCTGTTCAAGTCCACACCGACGCGCACGGCCGTGGATATCGCGCAGGCAATGGACGCCGTGGGCGGCGAACTCAACGCGTTCACCGCCAAAGAGCACACCTGCTACTACGCGCATGTGCTCGATAGCGACCTGGCGTTGGCCGTCGACCTGGTTGCCGATGTGGTACTCAACGGGCGCTGTGCGGCCGGTGACGTCGAGTTGGAACGCGACGTCGTCCTCGAAGAGATCGCGATGCGCGACGACGACCCTGAGGACGCGCTGGCCGACATATTCCTGAGCGCATTGTTCGGCGACCACCCGGTGGGCCGCCCGGTGATCGGCAGCGCGCAATCCGTGTCGGCGATGACGCGGGCTCAGTTGCACTCGTTTCACCAGCGGCGCTACACGCCGGACCGGATGGTCGTCGCGGTGGCCGGCAATGTCGACCATGCCGAGGTGGTAGCGCTGGTGCGCGAACATTTCCGGGCGCGGCTGGTCCGCGGGCGACGGCCGGTGGCCCCGCGCAAGGGCGGCGGGCGGGTCAACGGAAGTCCGGGGCTGACGTTGGTCAATCGCGACGCCGAGCAAACCCACGTGTCGATGGGCGTCCGGACGCCCGGTCGCGGCTGGGAGCATCGCTGGGCGCTGTCGGTGCTGCATACCGCGCTGGGCGGCGGCCTGAGCTCGCGGTTGTTCCAGGAGATCCGGGAAGCCCGCGGGCTGGCCTACTCGGTTTACTCAGCGCTGGACATCTTCGCCGACAGCGGGGCGCTCTCGGTGTATGCGGCATGCCTGCCAGAACGTTTCGCCGACGTCATGCGGGTAACCGCCGAAGTGCTGGAGTCGGTGGCACGCGATGGCATCACGGAGGAGGAGTGCCGGATCGCCAAAGGGTCGTTGCGGGGTGGGCTGGTGCTCGGGCTGGAGGACTCCAGTTCGAGGATGAGCCGAATCGGGCGCAGCGAATTGAACTACGGCATGCATCGCAGCATCGAGCACACTCTGCAGCAGATTGAGCAGGTTACCGTCGAGGAGGTCAATGCGGTGGCCCACCGCCTGCTGAGCAAGCGCTACGGTGCCGCGGTCCTCGGCCCCTATGCCTCGAAACGGTCACTGCCGCAACAACTTCGAGCGATGGTAAGTTAAGCCGATGGTACTGGGTTTCTGGGATATCGCGGTGCCGATCGTCGGTGCACCGATGGCCGGCGGTCCCGGCACGCCGGCATTGGCCGCGGCGGTGTCCAACGCCGGTGGGCTGGGCTTCGTGGCCGGCGGCTACCTCACCGCCGAGCGGTTCGCCGAAGACATCACCGCGGCGCGTGCGGCGACCACCGGCCCCATCGGAGCCAATCTGTTCGTCCCGCAGCCCAGCGTCGCCGATTGGCTGCAGCTGGAGTACTACGCCGAAGAACTCGAAGAGGTCGCCGATTTCTATCACGTCGAGGTGGGTCGCCCGACTTACGGGGATAACGACGACTGGGACCGCAAGCTCGAAGTCGTCGCCGACATCCGCCCGGAATTGGTCTCCTTCACCTTCGGCGCGCCAGCACCGGATGTCATTCGCCGGTTGAGCGCGCTGGGACTGCTGGTGTCGGTCACCGTGACGTCAGCCTATGAGGCCGGGGTGGCTGTCGCGGCGGGGGCGGACAACTTGGTGGTCCAGGGCCCGGGCGCCGGTGGGCACCGGGGCACCTTCGCACCGGATATGGAGCCCGGCGAGGAGTCACTGAATCAGCTGCTCGAGCGGATCGGCAGCGCACACGATGTTCCGCTCATCGCGGCCGGCGGTCTGGGCACCGCCGACGACGTCGCGGCCGTGCTGCGCCGGGGTGCGGTCGCTGCACAAGTCGGTACCGCGCTGCTACTCGCCGACGAAGCCGGCACCAACTCCGCACACCGGGTCGCCCTGAAGAATCCCGAATTCGACTCGACTCTGGTCACCCGGGCGTTCTCGGGCAGGTATGCGCGCGGGTTGGCCAACAACTTCACGCGGCTGCTCGACCACCTGGCGCCGCTGGGCTATCCCGAGGTCAACCAGATGACGAAGCCGATCCGCGCGGCGGCGATCCAGGCCGAAGATCCGCACGGAACCAACCTGTGGGCGGGAACGTCCTACCGCGACGCCTGTGCCGGGCCAGCGGCCGACATCATCGCTGCCCTGACGCCCGATCCGCGCGCGTTGTAGTTGTCCCGGCCGGCGGTTAAGCCAGTACGCTTTCCGGTTGGGTGAACGGCATACCCAGGTCGGTGGCCACCTGCTCGGATAGCAGTGCGCCGTCGTGTGTCGAAAGGCCTTTGGCCAGAGCATGATCCGACCGGCAGGCCGCTTGCCAGCCCTGGTCGGCGAGCTTGAGCACATACGGCATGGTTGCGTTGGTTAAGGCGAATGTCGACGTCTTGGGGGTTGCGCTCGGCATGTTCGCCACGCAATAAAACAGCGTGTCGTGCACGGCGAACGTGGGGTCGTCGTGGGTGGTAGGCCGCGAATCTTCGAAACAGCCACCCTGATCGATGGCGATGTCCACCAGCACCGCTCCGGATTTCATATGTGCGACAAGCGAATTCGAAATCAGCTTGGGCGCCCTGGCGCCGGGCAGCAGAACGGCTCCGATCACAAGGTCGGCACGCTTGACGGCGTCCTCGAGCTCGTAGGGCAGCGAATAGCGGGTACGGATGCCGACGCCGAATTCGGCGTCGAGAGCTCGAAGCGTGGCGATGTTGACGTCGAAAACCGTGACCGCAGCACCCATGCCGCTGGCGATCCGTGCGGCGTTGTGGCCCGCGCTGCCGCCGCCGATCACCACGACGTCAGCGGGCTCCACTCCGGGGACACCGCCCATCAGCACGCCCCGCCCGCCGTGTGTCCGCATCAGGTGGTAGGCGCCCACCTGGGCGGACAGCCGCCCGGCGACTTCGCTCATCGGGGCCAGCAACGGTAGTGCGCCGTCGGGCGTCTGGACGGTCTCGTAGGCGATCGAGGTGGTGCCGGAAGCCAGCAGTGCATCGGTGCACGGTCGCGATGCGGCCAGATGCAGGTAGGTGAACAGGGTCTGGCCACGGCGCAGCCGGTCGTATTCGACCGGCATCGGCTCTTTGACCTTGAGCAGCAGATCGGCCTCTGCCCACACCTGTTCGGCGGTCGTAATCAATTGGGCGCCCGCCGCTTTGAAATCTGAGTCGGTGATGGCTGAACCTTCTCCGGCGCCGGACTGGATTAGTACTTCGTGGCCGCGATGGGTCAACGCGGCCACGCCGGCGGGGGTGATGGCCACCCGGAATTCGTTGTTCTTGGTCTCGGTAGGAATGCCGATTCGCATGGGTCTTAGTGTGAAGAAACTTCGGTATAAGCGCAATCTGAACGATGAAGATTCTATATGATGGCTGCATGGCTGATGATTCACCGACGCGAGAGCATTATTCCGGCGACTTGCCGAAGGATGTTCGGCCGGCTGATCTTGATGACGTGGATCGCGCCATTCTGAGCGCGCTGCACGGTGATGCCAGGATCACCAACAATGCGCTGGCCGAGGCGGTGGGGATTGCGCCCTCAACCTGTCATGGCCGGTTCAAGCGCTTGGTAGACCTGGGCGTGATTCGCGGCTTCTACACCGACATCGATCCGGTCGCAGTGGGGTTGCCGCTGCAAGCCATGATCGCAGTGACCCTGCAGTCGCACGCGCGGGGAAAGATCCGCAGCTTCATCCAGCAGATCCGGCGCAGGCGTCAGGTGATGGACGTCTATTTCCTGGCCGGCGCCGACGATTTCATCCTGCATGTCGCGGCACGCGACACCGACGACTTGCGTTCGTTCGTGGTCGAGAACCTCAACGCCGACGCCGACGTCGCGGGTACCCAGACGTCGCTGATTTTCGAGCATCTGCGCGGGGCCGCCCCGATCTGACGGCTGGCTATGATCAGCCAATGACTGATCCTTCGGCAACGGAGACCGTGCAGATCGACGCCAGTCCGGATGAGGTGTATCGACTGGTCACCGACTTACCGACGTTGGCCACGCTGGCCGAGGAAGCGGTGGCGATGGAATGGCGCAAGGGCGGTGGCGTCGCGCAGGGGGCCGTCTTCGTCGGACACAACGAAAACAACGGCAAGCGCTGGACCACCAAGTGCACCGTCACCGATGCAGATCCGGGTCGCACGTTCGCGTTCGATGTCAGCCACACCCTGCTGCCGATCGCGCGCTGGCAGTACGACATCGTCGCGGCCGACGGCGGGTGCCGGGTCACCGAGAGCACCTGGGATCGGCGGCCGGGGTGGTTCCGCAAAATCGCGAGCAGGGCCACCGGTGTCCCGGATCGCGCCGCCGCCAACGCCGAGCACATCCGGCTCACCCTGCAGCGCCTCAAGCAACGCGCTGAGGCCGGTTAGCAGGAACTCCGTCCGGCGTTGCGCATAGGCCCTGCGCTGCCTGCCGGCTATGGCGATCCAGATACTCCGGCGTGACCGTAGAGCGCCCCGGGATGGCCGCCCGCCCCGCCCGCCGCCCCGCCAGCACCGGCTCCGCCGTCACCGCCGTCGCCGATGAGATCGGCGTTGCCGCCATTGCCGCCGGAGCCGCCGGACCCGCTGGCCAGACCGGAGCCGCCGGCGCCACCGGCCCCGCCGGCGCCACCGTTGCCCACTCGCCCGCTGTCGCCGCCGTTAGCGCCGTTGCCGCCGCCACCGCCGATTCCGGCGGCCCCGTCAGCGCCGTCGCCTATGCCGCCTGCGCCGCCTTGGCCGCCGTTGCCACCGGATCCGCCAGCTCCACCTGCCCCGTACAGCAAGCCACCGTGGCCGCCGTTGCCACCGCCACCGCCGGTGTCGCCATTGCCGCCGGTGCCGCCGGCCCCGCCGACACCGCCGCCGATTCCGCCTGTACCACCCGCGCCGCCCAGGCCGCCAGTCCCGCCTGCGCCGCCGGTGCCCCCCTTGCCGCCGGCCCCGGCGATACCGCCCGCCCCGCCGTCGCCGCCGTCGCCGAAGAGCAGCCCGCCGGCGCCGCCATGAC
>NZ_LQPW01000017.1 GCF_002116635.1 Mycobacterium szulgai
GCGTATGGGGGGGGTTCCGGTGATCGGGAGGGGCTGGCCGCACCGTCGCGTGGGCCGCCTAGCGGGTCGAACGGCGAGACGGTAGCCCCCGCATCCTCCTCGGCGCTGTCGCCGCTCCATGCAGGTGGGGTCGGGCTCGGGCTCGACCTCTCGCCAACATACTGACTGTAGAAGTCGTTCTCGCTGTTGGTCTCGCTCATTTGTTCTCCCAAACGTCGTGTCGGGGGCTAACCTGACGCCCCCGAAACCCCTACCCTGAAAATAACACAATTGATGCAATCAATGCAGTACGGGAACACGCGAATTGTGTTTTTATTTGAACTGGGAGTGTCCCTCCCAGGTGGTGGCCGCGGTGGCCACCAACCCCCGTAGGGCGCTTCCTCCCGCGTCCGGGGTGCCCGGAACGATCTGCGTCCACCACGTGCGGTCCTCACCAAGGATGGGACCTGTGACGATGCGCCCCTCGGCGGTGTCGGTAACCGCCGCCGACGCCATGGCCACGTGCTCTCCTCGGGAGTCTCGGATGGTCAAGGCAAAGCTGACCTCCATCAGTGGCTGATCGGCGGCCAATGTCAAAATGCGGCGCTGATCGGCGTTGAGGTTCAACGCGGCCAGCGCGGTGGCCGGGGTGTGGTCACCGACCGCGATCTTGGCGAAGCTATCCACCAGGTCGGCAGTGCGCACCGTCACCGGAGACAGCGATGCCGGTCCGACCGGGCCTCGTCCCCGGTCGCAGAGCACCATGATCCGGTCATACAGTGCGCGCAGGGAGGGCACAGTGGCCACCTCTTCGATGGTGATGTCCTCAGCGACCTCGGGGCCGCTGCGCGACATCGCGGCGTGGGACTTGCCACGGCGGGCGATCACCATCCGCATGAACTCCACCCCGGGGCGCTTCACGTCGACAGTGAGCGCGATATCGGGGCAAGCGAGCGTTTCCAGCCAGCGGGCCACTGTCGGATGCACGGTGTCCTCATCGAGGATGGCGCCTGCCCCACGCAAAATCTCGATACCGGGGTGGCCGGTGGGCCGGCCGCTGGCAGAGACGTAGGGCCGCAACAGCATGGCTGCGGGCAACTGTTCGATGCCACAGAGCGCCTGCAGCAGCCACACCCCCTCGCGAGTGGTGTCGATCGCGGTGATCGCCCGGGGGCCGGGCGCGGGTGGTGGCGGACGCTTGATGAACGACGGTGGTCGGGTCACGAGTGGGCAGCCCTCTGCTTGGATGGTGGATAGATCTCTTCTCGCCACTACGGCCCGGCGTTAGGCTGGTCTCACGCCATGGCGTGTCCAGCCCTTCGCCGGGCCGCAGGGTTAGCGAGGTTCTAGCCGGCGCAGCTCAGTACTGGTGGGCCGACTGACCGTCGGCGTCGGTCATGCCGTCGTTGGCCTGCGTTAGTACGAGGCCGGCCCGAGCGATGGTTTCCTTGCTCTGAGCGTACTTATGGTTGAGCGAAGCGATGACCTGCTGGAAGGCATCCGAGCCGCGGCCACCGAAGTTTTCTGCGTTGGCGTTCACCGTCTGCAGGGAGTGCTGGTGATTCTGCTCGGTCTGAGTGGCGGCCTGGGCGATCTGCTGGGCCACTTCCGCGATCTGGGGGGTCGCGTAGTGAATGACTCCTGACATTGCAAAGTCCTTTCGGGTGATCTATGCGTGTGTTGGGCTGGGTGGCTTAAACGATGAGGCTGCTGATGCCGTTGATCATCGAGGTGTGATGCTCGTCAGCCGTGGACAGGATGGTCGCGTTGTTGTACATCTTGTGCGAGTGATCGGCGAAGGCCGTGGAGAACTGCTGGCCCTGGTGCTGCAGCTGTTCGCCGACGTTCTGCATCGCCGTTCCGGCGCCACCTCTCATGGCCGGGGCGAGCGACTCCATCGCGCCGCCGAGGGCGTTCATGATCGAGGCCTGCTGATCGGAGATCTCCTGCAGGCTGCCGGCGTCCCTGCCGATGGCCTCAATATCGCCGTGAATGGGTCCTGACATTGAATCGTCCTTTCAAATAAGGGATGTAGTGAAATTGTGTTTGAGCCCAGGTCGGCGGGTTCGCCGCAGCGGGCGTGGAGGTCGAGGTCACGTGGTTCGGTCGCCGCCCCCCTCCCACGGTCGGAAGACCGCCCCCCCACTACCGGTAATCACCGGAACCGTCGTCGGCGCCCGGTACAGTGCCGCCAGCGAGGTAAGTGGCGTGTTCTTGCGTTCCTCTTTGTTCTGCTCGCCGGCGGCGTGCGCCATCGGACCCATCATGGCTCCGCTGCTGCCCATGCCGGCGCCGCTGACTTGAGCGCCGGAAGCCAAACGTGCTTCGTTGACTCGCGACAACGCGGACTCAGGTGTGGAGGACGCCGCGTTGATTGCCGGGGTTGAACCAAAGCTGGCAGGCCCGCGAAGCGCCCCGAGGCCACCGATTCCGCCGCCGCCCCCACCACCGGCACCCACCAGGTTCGCCGCGACCGGCCCACCGGCTGCGGGGGTGGCCGTAAGCCAGTCCGCAGCGGTAGCCGCCGACAGCGCATCAGAGGGATTGCCGCCACCCATGCCGCCCTGGAGAAGCGACATCAGCGGTTGCATGCCCTGCTGCGGCAGCTGGGCAAGGCTGCCGAACGGTCCACCCTGGCCCAGCTGCCCGGCCATGCTGCTGACCTGGCCAAGGGGCCCCATGAAGGCGGTCATCGCCTGCTCGCCGCCAGCACTGAGCAGGTCAGCGGACTTCTCCTGCGGTGCTGGCATGGAGGGGGTGGCTCCTCCACTGGCGGTCGCCGGCGGGGGAGGAGGCAAGGGTGGAAGGGCCTGCATCGGCATGGATGCCGCGGCGTACTCGTACTTGTTCGACGCCGAGGTGACCCACATCCGACCGTAGTTGGCGCGGTTGGCCATAATCGCAGGTGTGAGCATGCCCAGGAAGTTGTGGGCCTGCAGCGTGCCGTGCTCGACCTGGTTCTCCCCGATTTCACCCGGCGTGGGGGTGGCTGCCTTAAGGGACTCGAACGCCAGGGCCACCTGGTGAATGACGGCGGCCTGTGCTTCGATCTGACCGGCCGCAGCGGCCTGCCAGAGCATCAATGGCACCTTCGCCAGCACTGCCAGTTCCCCGGTCGGGTCCGGCCACGACATCGCCAGCGCAGCGTTGATCGCTTCCTGACCGCCCAGGTTCGCGATCAGCCCGGCGGCCACGCTGACCAAATTCTCAGCGGCGGCCACGAAAGTGGACGCGCCAGGCCCGAACCAAAAGCCCGCGCTGTTCACCTCTGGTGGGTCTGCACCCCATTCGCCCGCCATCGTATGGCCTTAATCCCCGATCATCCAGCGGTCCGTTAAAGAATTTCGCCGATGGCGGCGTAGTTCAGCGCATCTGCCAGGTCGACGATGGCCGCCGAGGTTCCCACCGCCACGCCATGCGTGGCATGTAACGCCGCACCGGCCTCGATGACCACGGAGGCCTGGGTGGCCAATTCCACAATCTTGGCGGCGTTGGCCGCGCTGATCTCCTCCAGCCCCGGGGGCACCACGGCCGACGACGCTGCCGCCTGGCCGCCGTGTGCTGCGGCTTCACCGGACAGCGCGGCCGCAGCACCCGAGGCCCCGGTCACTGCCTCGGGCTCGATCATGATGAACGGCTCCATAGGAAACTCCTCACTAGAGATAGAAATGCACTGCTCGCCCGACAGTCTAACCGCAAAGAAGCAGATAACGGAACACGTAAACGTCGTATTGTTTACGAATCATGCAGCGCTGAGTGGTCAGGAGCACACAATATGCCTGTACCGCAGGTGCCCAGAGCGCATTCCACCGAGCCACCGCGAAGATCCTGGCCCCACGGGTTTCGAGGTCAGTGACGGTGCTGCTCGGCATGGGGACGCTGACGTATTCCGGCCGATCCGGGGTATCGGGCCTGATGACCGCCTGGAAGAACGCCATCCCCGCAGACATGTTCCACATGCGCGGATAGCGATCTGGGCCGGCCAGATCCTCACTTGGGCAGGGGGTTGGCCACCCTGGCGGCGTATCCACCACCGCTTTCTGGTTCCACTACGGCCCGACCGAACTCAGAAGAACGTCCCGGCGAGAGTCGTCGTAGTCGTCGCTGGAGTCGGTGGTGGTGTCCTCAGACATGGTGGTCATACCTATCCCACGACACTGCCGCGCTGATCCGTTCCACTGCCAGGCAGATGATTTTCGCTGGGCGTGACGAGGCTGCGGTAGACGCTGGACCGAGAGATGCCGAGGGTGCGGGCGATCTGGGCGCGGGGGGTGCCCGCCTGGTCGAGGGCCTGGGCGGCGGCGATGGTGTCGGCCGTAAGTCCAGGCCGCCCAGGATGGCGGCCGGCGGCGCGGGCTGCTGCGACTCCAGCGGCGGTGCGCTCGGCGGCAATGGCGCGTTCGAATTCGGCGACGGCGCCGAAGACGTGGAAGATCAGCCGACCACCTGGGGTCGTGGTGTCGATGACTTCGGTGAGGGAGCGGAGCTCGACGCCGCGGTCCTGCAAGTCGCTGGCGACCGCGAGCAGGTGCGGCAGCGACCGGCCGAGGCGGTCCAGCCGCCACACCATGAGCACATCACCGCGGCGGGCGTAGTCGAGCAGCGCGGCCAGCTCGGGGCGATCGTCGCGAGCACCAGACATGCGTTCGGTCCAAATCCGTTCGGCCCCAGCGTCCCTGAGCGCCTGCACCTGCATGTCCGGGGACTGGTGCAACGTCGAGACTCGCGCGTATCCCAGCAGCGTCACGGCAGGTCCTCTCGGGTCAGTGTGGCACGGGGATTCGGACCCAACCGGGCCGCTTGCGGCCCGGGCGGGAGCCATCTGTGTCTTTAAGGGTGTCCCCGTTCCCCACGGTCTGGGACACGATTCTGGGACACCCGACTGACATTTTTGCCCAGGTCGCAGATCCCGCTTACACCCTGTTGCTTAATAGGTGGTAGATCACCGAGGCTGGTGAATAGGTCCGAAGGCCTCTGCCGGTGTGGTGGGCGGACGGACGCCCTGATTTCTAGTTCAGTGTCGGTGTCGTACTGCGGGAGTAAATTGTGAACACCGATTGGTCGATAAGGAGCAGCGGCATGGCTGACTACGACGTGCAGTACGACAAAGACTCGGGTGACTGGGGCGCCAAACGTGCGGGGGCAGACAGAGCTGCGGGACGCTACGACACCCAGGCTGAAGCGCATGACGCCGCGCGGGGTTTTGCCGAACGAAGCGGCGGCGGCGAGGTTCGAGATCACCGCAAGGACAACAACCAGATTCGGAACACGGACACAGTCGGCAAAAAGGACCCCTACCCGCCACCAGGCTGAGGCGTCAGCGCGTGGCGAGGGACGGCGGCGATGCAGACGCGCCGCTGGCTGCTTAACGGCGGGCGTACCGTCGCACATCGCCTCGGTGCCGCTTTGAACGGCAGCCTCGTCTTGCGACGCAAGAAACGAGACGGGGCCGCGGGCCTTCGGTGACACTCATATACCGCCAGGTCACGGTGTCTCATATCTTGTCTCACACCGCGTGTCTCAGATCTGGACTGTCGGGGGTCGGTGAGACAGTCATGGCATGACGGCGATCCTTGGTTATGCCCGAGTCAGCACCACCGGCCAGGACCTCGACGCACAGCTGGGCGGGCTCGCGGCCGCCGGCGTCGAGTCGGGCCGGATCTTTACCGACAAGCTCTCGGGGTCAGCCAGAACGGATCGCCCAGGACTTGCTGCACTGCTCGACTACGCGCGAGCCGGTGACACCGTTGTTGTGGCGGCAATCGACCGGCTTGGACGTTCGGTCGCTGAAGTCACCCGCACCATTGCCGATCTGGGCGAACGTCAAATCATGCTGCGCACCCTGCGGGAAGGAGTCGATACCGCGACCCCTGCGGGCCGCGCCGTAGCAGCCATCATGGCGACCCTCGCTGAACTCGAACTCGAACTAGGCAGGGAGCGCCGAGCCGCATCCCGCCAGTCCCGCCGTTCACGGCAGCTACCGGCCACTAAGCCACCCAAGCTCAGCCCCGAACGTCAGCAACAGCTGCGACGCCTGGCGGCGACGGGGGAACCGGTCACCGAGCTTGCGGCCGCATTTGGGATCGGACGGGCAACTGCCTACCGATATCTCGCCAATCACCAAGCGGCGCAGCCGAATGCCTGAGCCCGCGTGGAAGCTCGGCGTCTTGGCCGGCGTGGCCCAAGTGCTTGCCGACACCCGGGACGGCCTCACCGGAAGCCAGATCGGCCAGCTACTGGGCCGGCTTCACATGAAAGACCCCGGCGTCGGCCTCACGAAGTGGAAGCGGCTGGAGGAGGCGTTCGTCCGCCGACAGAACACAGACGGTCATCCACAGCGGATCATCACATTCATTCAGCACGCCATGGACCCCGCCAACTACGTCAACAGCCCCGAGCTATTCACACTGCGTCAAGACCAGCTCGACCAGGTTCTGACCTTCGTCGGTCTCCGCGTTGAAGACGACGGCAAGATTCATCGCGGGCCTCGGTCCTCCACCCTCGATGAGGCATCTCGCAACGCAACATCATTACAGGCAGAGCTACGACGCCGAGACAGCCACAGTGAGGTGCTGCGCTACTGCACGGTGGAGCTGCTCAAGAAGGACAACTTTCACGCTTCCCTGGAGGCGACGAAAAGCGTGTTCGAACGAGTCCGGCAGATGTCCGGTTTCAGCGGCGACGGTGCCCCGCTAATCGATGCGACCTTATCCCTCGGTAAGACGGGTGTGCCGATCATTGCCATCAACGGGCTGGCCTCACAGACCGATCGCGATGAACAGACGGGCTTCGCCAATCTCATCAAAGGTCTCGCTGGCATGTTCAGGAATCCAGTGGCCCACGATCCTCGTGTCCTACGAGCGGTCACCAATACCCAGCTCCTCGAACTGGTGACGGCGCTGTCGATGGTGCATCGCCGCCTCGATGCCGCGACAATTAGTCGCCAGTCGACGAGCTGATCAAGTGGCCGTAGGGCTCCCGCATAGCAACCACTGCAGGTATCGCCCGGTGTCTGAGTCCCAGGCCCTTTTTCGGTCGATGGTGCCCATAAATTCGTCGAACGCCTCGGGGATGAAGCCTTCCTGCAGCAGCTCCAGCCGGATCAACTGATCGTCGTCGGGAACGTAGTCGGTCATCGGAGGTGGTAGACGGAACCACAGGTGGCGGCCCTGCCTACCAGGCCACCGTGGGTCGACGTATTGGTTGACCTCTGCGAGGTCTATGCCGCCGAACTGGTTGCCGTAGTAGTCGACCTGGGCGAGGAAGGGATCGTCGTAGGGGCATTGATCGACGATTTGCACCCGGTGAGCCCGCGCCAGAGAGCGCACCGCCCGGTGCGCGCTCACGCGACGGCTACGCGGTTCCCCGAATGCGACTAGGCCAAGGAGATCGATTGTGTACCAACGCCATCGCGCATGCAGCACCGTGCACTGATCCAAGTAGTGGCTGGGGAACAGGTCGGACAACGCACCGATGTCGTAGCAGTCCGATTCTCCGCGTGACCACAGCGCACCCAGAACATGCCGTTGGAGCGCTCCGGGTCCCCGCGACACCCGATGATTCTAAGTGTTGCCTAGGGCCATTTAAGTGTTGCCTGAAACAAAGTCCCGTCGGATGTCCAGGTCAAAATTAGTGCTGGCCCACACCGTTGCACCGGTGCGGGCCAGCGAAGTGTCCCCGCGTCTGAGGTCAGGAACATTCATGAGATTAGACCCACCGCCCAAGCACGCGATGCGTGTCCACGAACTCGCCAAGGAGCTGGGGTGGCCCCCCGGGCGGCTCGTCGATGAACTGCGCAGCCGCGGCGAATGGGTGAAGTCAGCGATGAGCACTCTGGAGGCCCCGGTTGTGCGGGACATACGGCGCGACTACGCCGCCGCCAGCCCGGAGGCCGATCCCGAGAAATCCCTGGAACCAGCCTTCTACGGCGACTCTGCCGACTTGGCCGCCATCACCAGCGAGCCCGACGAGACGTTCGCCGAGGCCCTTGCGCGGGTCAAGGCTGAACCGTCACGCCATCAAAAGTCGGCGACGTCGAAGGCCAACCGCTGGCGCTCGCCGGTGCTGCAGGCGCTGCTCGACGAGATCATCGCGCAGCGCTCCGGACATCTCGGTCAGTCCAGTGGCGAGCCCTTCAGGTGGGAGCTGAAGAAGGCCGAGCAATGGCACATGCAGTGGGCCAAGGCGTGCCTCACCGGTCTCGACGATGAGGACCCCATCGTCATCCAGTGGATTCGGCTCAGCGGTGGGCAGCGACCTCACCTGGCAGCGGAGCTTTCCAGCGCGGACATCACCCCCGAAGAGGCAGGTCTGCGGCTGGGGTACGGCGGGCGCATCGATCTACGGATGGACACGCTCTACGCCCGGTTCCGCGATCGGCGCATTACCCGCTCAGAGGTGATCGTCGCGGTGCGTCAGTGGCGTCAGAACAACGCCACCGGCTGATCCACGCAGGACCTGTCGTTTCCGTGCTGCCCGCTCCGCGGGTTGCATACGGGTCTGACCAGCGCCCTTGTAGCGTTGCCAATCATGGCGACGGCAGGTGGGGGGGCACGCGGTGCCCTGATGGAGCGCCTGATCAACAAGAACGACGCGGTCCGCAGTGAGGCCACCATTCAGTCCGACGTCCGAATGATGCTCCTAGATCCCGAACTGGGCCTGGCCGAGCAGGACCTAGATGTCGATTTGGAGACCCCAGCTGGTCACGGCCGCCGCATCGACGTCGAGGTGGGCTGCACCGTCATCGAGGTAAAGCGTTCACTGGCGGCGCCGGCGGCACTCGCCGCGGCGCGCCAGCAATTAGCAGGCTACGTGACGACTCGATCATCGGAAATGGGTCAACGCTACGTCGGCATCCTCACCGACGGCCGACAGTGGCTGGCCTACCACGAAGTGGACGGTGAACTGCGTCAAGCCACCCAGATTTCCACCGCCTCGGGTGACGCCGGCGCCGAGGAACTGCTGCGCTGGCTCGAAGGGGTCCTGGCCACCCGCAGGGCGATACTTCCGACCCCGATCGAGATTGCCGAACGTCTCGGCGCAACGAGTTCCTCGCATGCTTTGGACTACTCAACGCTGGCCGCGATCTACGCCGTCGGCAAGGATCTGCCGACGGTGCGGTTGAAGCGCGAACTGTGGGTCAAGCTACTGCGCGGCGCCTTGGGCACGCAGTTCACCGACAGTGATGAGTTGTTCCTCGAACACACCCTGCTGGTCAACTCCGCCGAAATCATCGCCCACCTCGTCCTGGGATTGCAGGCTGAGGACCTTGCACCGGCGACGCTGCTGTCAGGCGATCAGTTCGCCGTTGCCGGTCTGCACGGAGTTGTCGACCGGGACTTCTTCGACTGGGTGCTCGAAGTGCCCGGCGGGGAGGGTTACGTCGCCTCGCTGGCTCGTCGACTGTCCCGCTTCGACTGGTCGGCCGTCGAGCACGACGTACTCAAGGTGCTCTACGAGTCGGTGATATCGGCGCAAACCCGCAAGGCACTCGGCGAGTACTACACCCCGGACTGGCTCGCCAATCGCATTGTCTCCCAAACGGTTACCGATCCACTTAATCAGCGGGTCCTCGATCCCAGCTGCGGATCGGGGACATTCCTGTTCTACGCGGTGCGCCGTTTCCTGGCCGCCGCCGACGCGTCCGGGGTCAGCCTTGCCGACGCGATGGCACAGGTGTCCTCGCAAGTGATCGGCATCGACTTGCATCCGGTCGCCGTTGCGCTGGCGCGGGTCACCTATCTGCTGGCGTTAGGACGCGACCGTCTCAACGCCCGCGAACGAGGCAGCCTGTCGGTACCGGTCTACCTCGGTGACTCATTGGGCTGGGATCAGCGCGACGATCTGCTCACCGTGGACTACCTGGTGATCCCCACCGACACCGGGGACCAGCTGCTAACCGGGGAACTGCGCTTTGCCGATCACCTCCTGGCCAACAGCGCCAGCTTCGACGATCTGGTGCAAGCACTCGTCGACGAATCCGGTCGGGCCGCAGGTAAAAAGACCAACCGCCTCAGCGAGGGCACGGTCCGCCGCCTGGCGCTCGACGCCGCCGACCTGCCCGACCTCAACGCCAACTTCGTCCGGCTCAAGGAATTACACGAAGCTGGCCGCAACCACATCTGGAGCTACTACATCCGCAACGCTGCCCGGCCCGCCTGGCTGGGACGTGACGAGAACCGGGTCGACGTCCTCGTTGGTAACCCGCCGTGGTTGTCCTACCGGTACATGACCACGGCCATGCAACAACGCTTCAAATCCCTAGCCACCGACCGAGGCTTCTGGCACAACGAAACCACCGCCACCCACCAAGACCTTGCCGGCCTATTCATCGCCCGCGCCGTCGAGCGCTACCTCAAGACCGGCGGCAGCTTCGCATTCGTCGTACCCAACTCCGTGGTCGACCGCGAATACTGGGCCGGATTCCGACGCGGCCAGTTCGACGGCGCCCACGTCGCTTTCACTCCCAGCTGGGATCTGCGCCGCATCCGACCCCACCTGTTTCCTCGAAGCTCCGCGGTCGTCTTCGGAACCCGCTCCGTCACCGCCGCACCAATGCCGACCACGGCGTTGCTCTGGACCGGTCGTGCACCGCACCGCCATGCCCACGTCGAGACTGCAACCCAACTCCGCCAACACCTCGGTGAACTCAGCGTAGGTTCCGAAGACGATGAACGCTCCCCGTACGCCGCCAGATTCAGTCAAGGCGCCAACCTCGTTCCGCGACTGATGTTCCGCGTTGAAGATGCCCCGACCACAGGGCTCGGCGTCCCTACCGGTCGACTCGCGGTGCAATCCAAACGCTCCGCCTCCGAAAAGCAGCCCTGGAAGGGCCTGCCTGCCCTGACCGGCATCGTGGAGTCGGAGTTCGTATGGCCCACCCTTCTCGGTGAACAGATTGTGCCGTTCCACATGCGCACCCCTGAACAGTTCGTCGTCCCGCTTACCCGCACCGGCGATGTCCTTGACGGCGAGCACTCCAAAATCGACGCCTACCCCGGCCTAGCGGCCTGGATCCGCGCCGCGGAAACCCTTTGGACCACCCACGGGGAGTCCAAGATGACCCTTGCCGAGCAGATCGACCACATGCGCAAGCTCACCCAACAACTGCCCGTCCCGCCGATCCGCGTGGCTTACGCCGCCTCCGGTATGCATGTCTCAGCAGCCCTGGTGACCGACCCCGCCGCCCTCATCGAACACGCCATCTATTGGGCCGCTGTCAGCACCGCCAGCGAGGGCCATTATCTCGTCGGGATCCTCAACACCCCCAGCCTCACCGAACTGGTCCGACCCCTGATGTCCTACGGCAAGGACGAACGCCACATCGACAAAGCGGTCTGGAAACTGCCGATCCCCACCTATGACCCCGCCGATCCGATCCACACTGAAATCGCCCAACTGGCACGCGAACTCGCCGAAGAGATCAGCGCCATGACCTTCCGGTCGACCAACTTCGTCACCATCCGCCGTGACATCCGCAAACACCTCGTCAGTAGCCCCTCCGGCCAACGGCTCGACACCCTCGTCGGCGCGTTGCTCGGGGTCATCGACGCCGCCACCGTTCCCACCGTCGACCTGGCCTTCCCAACCCCCACCACGACACGGCTCATCCGAACCACCAACACCCTGCCGGCGACGACCGCTGCCATCGAAATCGACGTGGACTGCGAATTCGACAGCGACGGCAAGGTATACCTGTGGGGAGCACTGCTGAGCACACCAAACAGCGAACCGGCGTACTACGCCTTCAGCTCACCGGCGTCTGATTTCGACGAATACGCCTTGGCCGCCGAGTTTCTCGACTGGATCACCGACCAACTCATTACCCACGACCACACCACCGCTTTCTGGTTCCACTACGGCCCGACCGAACCCCGGCACCTGCACCGCATCCTCGGCCCAGCCGCTCACGACGTCCTCGCCCGCGGCATCGACGTCCTCACCGACACCATCCGGCCCAACTTCTACGGCCCCACCGGATACAGCCTCAAACAACTCGCTCCCGCCGCCGGCGCACACTGGCGCACAGCCGGTGCTACTGGCGCCGACACCTACGCCTGGATCAACGCGGCCCGGGTCGGTGACTCAACCACCTGGAACACACTCATCGCCTACAACGAAGACGACGTCCGCGCCCTGCGCGCACTCCGCATAGCGCTTACACAACTACAGACCCCCGGATCAGTCTTGGAATTGGAATCGCCACCTCAAGTCCAGGGCTAAGTTAAGGCCGAAGATTTACGGTCCCAGGAAGTCCTTGGCTAGCGGGACGCTTCGCACGTTATGAATGTCCGAAAAACCGCCATTTTAGACACACCCCGCATGACCTGCAGTGATTTGCCGAGTGTTATCTATAGGCAACAGACCTGCGGAAAGTCGCCATTTCGAATGCGCCCGCGGCGGTGGCCCGGTGTCACTCGCTCGCGATACGGTCGTTTGCATGACCATGGGGTACCGGCGGTCTCCTCGCACTGGGCTGGCCGTCGCGTCAGCAGCGCTGGTGATCGCCGCTGCCGCGGCAGTGACCAGTGGCCTGGCTCTGGCCCATCCAATCGAGCCTGCGCGTCACACGGTCAACGTGGTTGCACCGCCACCGGCCACCTACACCAGCAGTGAAACCGAGGCCGCGAAGGCGGCCGCCTGCACCGCGTGGGATCGGATGGCGCGGTCTACGGCGTTGGCGAGTAGAGCTAGCGCCGATGCGTTGGAGCAGAGCTGGACAAGCCCGGAGAGCCGTGAGGCTTTGGCGACGGAGAAGCGTACTGGTATGGCTGCGTTCTCGTATCTGCGTACGCAGATAACTGACGCCACACCAGCGTCCGCTGACCCAAATGTCCTGGCACCATTTAGTCCAGCGCAGGAGGTAGGGCGACCTGGATCAGCTGGCCGCCGGCCTTGCGGAGGTAGAGCTCACCGCGACCGGGTATCCGGGCGGCGGGGCGGACCTGGTCGATGATGAATTCCTTCTTGTCGCCGTCGAGCACCAGCACCGCGGTACCGCCTCGCTGCATCGCCTGAATCAGCTTGTTCGACCCGCCGCGGGAGTACCAGCCTTCGCTGGTCACCGAGGCGATGACGTGCAGATCCAGGTTGCGAGCCGACTCCACTGCCGGGAGCAGCGGGTGCAATACCGTGGTCGAGGGTCCATTGGGGCTCAGCATCGTCAGGTCGTCGATGAGGATGAACCACTTGGGGCGCACGGGCTTCCAGTCTCGAAGCTGACGTGGATCCAGGTTCGCCGGGGGTCGACGCCGCTCCAACAAGGCCGCGATTTGGGCGGCGGCTTCACCGATTTTGGCGTGATCGGTCTCCCATACCGTGCGGTACTCGTCAGCCAGGGCGTCGCCGATCGAGAAATCGGGATCGAACATCATCACCTGGACCTCGTCTGGGCGGTAGGTCTGCATGATCGCTGCGCACACCGTGCGCAGGAACACGGTGCGCCCGGCTTTGGTGGTGCCGGTGCAGAACGCGTGCGGATAGAGGTTGAGATCCAGCCAGGCTGTAGACATGTCGCGCTCCCCGATGCCGATCGGCAGCGCGTGCCGTGGCGCCGTGTCGGGCAGTGGTTCCAGGTCGGTGAAGGCGACTTCGCCGGGCAGTTGCTGCAGCTGCGGTGCTCGACCGAAGCCCCGTTGGGCCCATTTGTCGGCCACCAAGGCCGCCGTTGCCTCGGTGGCCGCCACCTCACCACCGACGTGCGCTACCTGGGCCACGAAGGGCACGGCGACCAGCATGTGCTTACCGGGCTTGACCACCCCTCGCCCCTTTTGGTCTTCGGGGACGTTCTTAGCTGTGGGGCGGTCCATCAGCGAGTCGTTGGAGTTGGCCAGGCGCAGTTCCACTTTGGAACTCAACTTTGGTTCGGCCTTCATGCCCAGCCAGGCGTCGTTGCTGATGATGACGTGCACGCCGAAGTTCAGGGCACCGTCGGCTAATGCGGTGATCCGGTCGTGGATCAGCGGCAGTTCGTTCCTGATCGCGGTGATGTTGTCCACGACCAGAAACACGTCACCGTGGCCATCTTCGGGCACCGGTCGTCGGTTCGGACCGAACTTGTTCGCCCGGAAGCGCGACAGGTCCAGTCCCGTTGGCTGCCCGGTGGAGGAGCCCGGGTCCACCCACCGCGTCCAGTCGCGTTTGCGGTTGCGCAGGATCCGCTCGACCTCGGCGACCACCCGCTGGACCTTCTCTTCGTCGCCGGTGCCCGCGATGCCGCATACATGCGGCAGCCCGGCCACACTTTGCAGTTTGAGGCCACCAAAGTCGATGCCGTAGAACTGCACCCGCTGCGGAGAGTTCGTCATCGCCAAGGACATCATCAGGGTGCGCAGCGCGGTTGTCTTACCGGCCTGCGGGGCGCCGGCCACACCTGCGCTGCTGTCAACGAGCGAGAGCGCCACCACGTCTTGGGAGTGCTCGAAGGGATCGTCTTCTCGCCCATAGGCGGCAACCAGGCCTGAGTCTTCGGTGAACTCGTCCCAGGGACGATTCCAGCACTCCCCCAAGATCACATCGAGGGTCAACGTGGTGGTGTCATCGAGCGCGGGCCGCCACATGCGGTGGCCGCGCGGAATCGTCCGGGCCGCCTCGCGCAGCCGATCGACCATCAGTTCGGCCACGGTGGGGGCATCGGCTTCGGGAGAGCTGGCTAGCGCGTCCTCGAGCTCCACGTCGCTCTCACCGACCACGATGTCGGGTAGCGGGACCGGTGCGGTGCTGAACTTAGTGACCGGAAGATAGTGGCCTTCGCTGCGATCGCGTTCTGTGGCGTTCATCTTCGGTGCGATGAATTGGCCGCTGGCATAGAAGCTGCGGTAGCGGGTGTGCTCGCCATCGACGACGAGGAACGCTGACCCCTGCGGGGCGTTCTTCAATTCCTCCCACGCTCGAGTGGAGCCGATCGCCGCACGGGATTCCCCGGCATCCTTGACTTTCAGGCCGATCGCGAACGTCTGTTGGGCGATCATGCCGGCCATCTTGCCCACCTCCATGCGCTGGCTGGCGTTGAGGATGTGAATCCACAGCGACCGACCTAAGCGGGCGACCTCGTCCATCACCTTGGCCATTTCCGGCACCAAGTCCAGCATCTGGGAAAACTCGTCGAGGACCAGCAGCAGGGCGGGAAGCGGTTCGAGATCAGTGCGCCCTGATGCCCGGGCCTTCTCATAGAGCCGCACGCTGGTGAACCCGGTGCGGTTGAGCAGCTCTTGGCGGCGCTTCAACTCACCGCGCAGCACCAGCTTGAAACGGTCGAGCTTGTGCTGTGATTTCGACAAGTTCGAGATGATGCCGTCGCAGTGCGGCAAATCCTCCAGGGGTCCGAACGCCGACTCTCCTTTGAAGTCTCCCAGAAGGATACGCAGTTGCTGCGGGGAGTGCGTCGCGCATAGGGCAAGCACGGTGGAGATCAGGTGCTCGGATTTACCCGAGCCGGTCTGTCCGACCATTGACCCGTGCGGCCCGAAGCCGTCCTCGGCGCCTTCCTTGACGTCCAAGTAGACCAGGCGGCCATCGAGGGCCTTGCCGATGGGTACCCGCAGCCGGTTGGCCGGTGACAGGTTGTTCCAGTTCAACCGCGGATCCCAAACGCGCAGATCGTAAATACCTAGCGCATCGGTGAAGTCCTGTCCGGCGCGGGCCTCCTCCGCCGTCCTCGCCAGCAGTGATTCTGCCTCGTCGGTGGGGGTGAACGCCGCCAGCGCCCGTGCCAGCGCCTCGGCCTCATAGATCGGCATGATGTCGGGTTCGGCGGCGAACCGCAGACCCATGGGCATCGCCCGGGTGACTGCAACCATTAGTAAACCTCCTGACCAGCGGCCTTGAGTAAGTTGATGGTGCCGTTCTCATCGGTGGCCATAAAAAATGCGGTGGCGCCGTTGGCCAGCACGCTGTGTTCGTTGCCGGTGGCTTCCAAGACCGAAACCCCCAGTCGCCCTTGCGCGCCGAGTACTGGTGAGCAGTCCGCCTCGGGAAGATCGACGACCATGACTAAGAAGCTGTCGGGGAGCGGACTGCCTTCCTGTCGGGGCTGGAAGGGGCCGCGTTGGGCCAACGCATCGCCGTAACGCTCCATAAAGGAAGGCACGTCGGGGAAGATGAGCCGAACCGGTCCGCAGGCGTCGACCAACTCGTCATCGCCGTTGTGCGGCAACCACTTCGCCCAATCCCACGACGCCTCATCATCGCTGATGATGGCAATCTTGACGTCATCGGGGCCGTGGAACACGCAGATCTGACAGATCAACGACCGCAACAGTCCTTGGACCGTCGAGCGCATCTGAGGCTCGCCGAAAAACGCCCACCCCATCTGATCGAAGAGGTGAAGTGGCCGGGGCACGTCGTGCACCACGTTCTGCGCGATGAGTAGATCCCGCACCGCGACTGTGGTCACCGTCTCTCGGAACTCTGGTGGCGGAACCTTTGTCGGCGGTTGGAGTTTCGTCTTGAGTCGGGTCACACCTAACCCGAGCCGGGCATGCCCGAAATTGCGCTCACTGGGGGTGCGCTCCCACATGCGACCGGTGCCGACCAGCGTCGCAAGGGAGCCGTTGGTGGGATCGGGATGGTGATAGCAAATCTCGCGCGCCTGCGCACGGCCGGCGGCGTGGATCTTGGCGCGCTGCTCGTCGAGGGTCCGCAAATGGTCGGCGCGGTCCTGGTTGATGGCGCTGCCGTGAGCCTTCTTCCCGGTGCCCCCCATCCGGTTTCGCAGAATCCCCAGCATGGAGATCAGCATCACCGGGAACAGGAAGAAGGAGCCGCCCGAGAGCTGCCGGGCACCCGAGAGATACAGCATCACCATCAATGCCACCGCCGCGGCGACGAAGATCAGCACCCACACCCAAATCGGCGGCTTACTCGGCGCCGGCCTGCTGATCTCGCACGGATCGGGAAGCTCCACCGCGGACTCTGGAACATCTGGTTTGCCAACCTGTTGGCGGATGAATCCGATACGGCTCACTGGCCCGGTCCCTTCGTTGGTGCCTGCAAGGCAGCGACATTCGGATCTGGCATCAAGCTGTCATGCTGAGCCATCGCCGCAGACTTGGACAAAGCTGGCCCCGCCGGGAGCCACTTGATCACCGACCACGGCGCCGGGGTGGGTGTGTCAGCCTTCAATCCCAGTGCCTGCCGGCTTTGGTCCTCACCGCCACCGCCGGTGCTCGGCACACCAAAGCGCACACCGTTGTTGCCGATGAACCACAAGCTCTCGCCACGCACCGAATCCGGCTGCACACCGGTCACCTGAACAAAGTTGGCCGAGCCCGGGCTGACATAGACCTGGTTGGCGGTGTTGACACCGGCACTAATAAAGGGCACCACGCGGCGCTCATCGCCCACCGGGATCGGCAATCGTCGCCCCGAAATAGTGCTGACCTGCGCCTGCGGCTCGCCGTTAGTCTTGCGCCACGTCACACACGTCACCGGCTCGGCAGCCTTGTCCAACAACTGCACCAGGCCCCTCGGGTAAACCGAGATATCAAACCCAACCGCCTGGGGCGCCCCCGTCAAGGCTGCTGACTTGGCCTGAATGACCTGCGCCCCTGGCACCACCGCGGCGTTAATGATCATGGTGGCCACCGTCTGTGGAACGCGCTGCACCCCAGCCGGTAGCGCGACGAAGAACTGCGGATCACCTGTCACATCGGAGACACGCATCACGCTGCCCGACACCAACGGCAGGTCGGCGGTGCTGTAGCTGACCGGTCCACCCGGCGTCGGTATTGCCGGCACACGCACGGGCGCCGTCGGCGTCAACGCCTCGTACAAAGCCCGCGACATCGCCACCGGATGCAGGTTCCCGACCGGCAACCCCAACGCCAGTGTCACCGGCTTATCGGCGAGGTCGATTTCTGAGCGGTGCCCATCAGTCACCAGGAACGTCGCGCCGGCGTACGTCATCAGGGCCACCTGCGGGGAATCGATCGTGTGCGCCCAGTCGCCGAGATCGGCCAAACCGTCGATCACCGTCACCTTCGGCACCACCTGAGACCCTTGCGAACCCAGCCGGTCACACAACGCCCACCCGGTGTCCCCGGGGGTGCGCACCGTCAGATCATCTGGCGCGCCTTGAATGCCGAGAATCGGCCCCACCGGTGCCTTGAGGATTTCACTCATCGGCACCAGCGTCGGATCGCTGGGCTGACCGGTGATCAGCCGCGCTGACGCCTTGTTCAGTACCGGGTGCATCACTCCACCCACCTCGACATACATACCGCCGCCGCCGCGCGCCTCCACGAACTCCGACTTCCCGATCTGCCCGATCGGCTTGATGAACGCCACGATCGCGCACACCCCCACGATGGCCACCGAAGCCACAAACCCCACCAGCAGAGACGCCGCCGAGTTCTTCGACGGATCGTGCACCAGCCGCACGTTGCGTCGGCCGATCCCCACCGAAATGCGATGCCGAAGGAAACGCCACGCTGAAACCTGTTCCAGCGAAGCGTAATTCAAACCGCCACGTCGCGCCATCTCCCTGTCCCCTTCGAACTCTGTCTACGCCGCGCGTCTGATCTCAAATCCCCCGGAGGGCCACTTACCGATCCGCACGCTTTGTCCCCGGCTCGGGGACTCGATCGTCTGGTGATCGTTCATCACCAGCTGCACATGTTGGTACTCGCCGTTTTGCTTGTTGCACAGCAAAATATCCCCAGGCCTGGCGTCTTCTGGACGCACGCGCACACCCCAGCCGGTCATCTCGTACGTGGTGCGCGGAATGGCGATCCCCGCCTGCTTGTACGCGTACTGCACCAGACCAGAACAGTCCAAACCCACGTTCGGTTTGGTGCCACCCCAGACATATGGAACGCCCAGCTGCGTCAACGCAGCTTTAACGATGCGGTCACCCTGCGGGCCACCGCTCCCTCCGAAATCAGCGTTGGTACCGGCACCCGCTTGCGCGCCGACCGCCTGCTGAGCCCGTCCCGACCCGCCCCCGCCAAGCAGGTTGCCGAGCATGCCCAAGGGAGCCAACGGCATTGCGCTCATCGGTATCTGCGGCATCATCGGCATTTGGGGCATCATCGGTGCAGCCCCGCCCGGAGGGTGACCGATGCTCTGATAGCCCGCTGCGGTCGCGTCGGCGGCCGCGGCGTGCGTTGCGGCCTCACTGCTGCCCTGATCGAGAGTGGACTTGGTGTCTTGGAGGTGACGTTTGATCGCCGAGACCAAGGCTTGCTGGCCGGCCGGAGTGTTGACCGCCAACCCTTTTGACTGCACATCAGCCACTGCTGCGGCGATCACCGCATCCATCCGCCCGCGGGAAGCGCCGGCCGAGGCCAGCGCCGCGTGCAGGCCACCATGGCCTGCTGCGTCGTGATCGGCAAGTGCCTCAACGCTTGTGACCACCGTCGCGGACTCATCGGTGAACCCCTCAGCTGCCTGACCTGAGCCGTCACCGGTCTGATCCGGCACCGGGCCCAGGCTTGGAGGTGGCGCCAACGCCAACCCAACGCCGGTGCCGAAACTCTCCCGAGCCATACCCATCGCGGCACCGGCAGCACGCACGAACCCATCAACACTCATCGCTGCCAACCCCCCATCGACGGCTTTGGTACCAGCATCAGTAACCACCCGGAGCATGGTGAGGATTGAACTGACCCACTTCCGACAAGTTCGATCCGTCACGCTGTACGTGATAGCGGCGCATCAAATAGTTCATCGCTGCGGTGATGTTGGCGACCGGGTCATAAATGTTGCGTGAGGTGCCCGGCTGGTGGTTCGAGGCGAACGTCGCGGGAATCGTTTGCAACCCGCCACGCGAGGACCCTGCCGGTGCGCCGTCGACCATCCGGGCGCCGTGGGCGTTGGGGTCGCTCAAATTCACCGCGTCGGGGTGGTACCCGGATTCCCGCGCCAGCCCCGTCATCAACCCCCGGGTCCAGTTGGCGCGCGCGACGGGATCGGTGATGCCCATTGTGTCGAGGGCTTTGGCAAGGTACTGGCGGTAAGCGTCTGGGCCGCCGGGGAAGCCCTGCTTGGCCAGGTTCACCTCCTCGATCGGGATTGCGCCGGCCTCAGTGCGGTTCTCCACGCCTTCACCGCTGGGAGCGCTACCCTCGGAGCTCGCCACCGACCCGGTACTGGGTGAGACTTGTTGACCGAGAAGGTTCGTCAGACCAGCCAGTGGGGACAGCATTGCGCTCATCGGCATCCCGCCGCCCATCCCGGCGCCGCTCATCGGTATCTGCGGCATCATCGGCATTTGGGGCATCATCGGTGCAGCCCCGCCCGGAGGGTGACCGATGCTCTGATAGCCCGCTGCGGTCGCGTCGGCGGCCGCGGCGTGCGTTGCGGCCTCACTGCTGCCCTGATCGAGAGTGGACTTGGTGTCTTGGAGGTGACGTTTGATCGCCGAGACCAAGGCTTGCTGGCCGGCCGGAGTGTTGACCGCCAACCCTTTTGACTGCACATCAGCCACTGCTGCGGCGATCACCGCATCCATCCGCCCGCGGGAAGCGCCGGCCGAGGCCAGCGCCGCGTGCAGGCCACCATGGCCTGCTGCGTCGTGATCGGCAAGTGCCTCAACGCTTGTGACCACCGCTGCGGACTCATCGGTGAATCCGTCGGCTGCCTGACCTGAGCCGTCACCGGTTTGATCCGGCACCGGGCCCGGGCTTGGAGGTGGCGCCAACGCCAACCCAACGCCGGTGCCGAAACTCTCCCGAGCCATACCCATCGCGGCACCGGCAGCACGCACGAACCCATCAACACTCATCGCTGCCAACCACACGCTCGAAAGGCGATGGGCAACAAACGATCCCGACGGCCATCGCGATCATCCCAGGCCATCGCCGACCTGTCCGCCACCGATATCACCCCTGGTCCTCGCTGACGACCTAAGATGACGACGGCCCGCGCGGCGGGACCGGCGGGACCGCCGGAGCGGGCTGAGCCGGCTTGACGGCCTGAGCACTGGGATCCATCCAGCCCAGGAAGTCTGGGCTCGACCCCACGCTCGTCAACGGCTGAACCTGCCCGGAGACCAACACCTTGCCATTGCCCAGAGCCATCACCAGATGGTCCTGCCACACACCCACATCGCCGGCCTGCAGCTTGGTGGGTGGAATCGGATTGACGACCGGGGTCCCCGGCGGGGGCACGTTCACACCAGCCTGGTGCCAAGCATCAGCTACCGGCGCACCGCCCAGGGCGGCTTTAACGGCGATAGCGCCCTGCACCGTACGTGCTTCGGCGGATCCACCGTCAGGCAACGCGACGTGCGTGGTCGCGGGCGGCGCGGAAGCGGCCGGATCGGTGGGGGTGTGATCCGCAGCAGGACTGGTCTGTGCACCCTCGGCGCCGGACTTGGGCTGGTCACCGCCCGAACCGGACTCGTCGCGAAACTTAGAGCCCGACGCGTCGGGCTTAGGCTGGTTACCGGAGTCCTGATCGTCACGGAACCCTGCGTCACGCCCGCCGCCCAGGCCGCTCAATGCGCTGAGCGGATCGCCCGCGCCCATGCCCGGCATTCCCCCGCCGAACGACGGCATCGACGGTATCTGCGGCATCCCCATACCGGCGGGCATCATGCCCGCCCCCGGCATCATGCCCTGACCAAGCGGAGAGGCGCCCGCCGCAGGTGGAGCTGCCGCAGCTGGCGCGGTGCCCTGGTCCTCAGGACTGCCGCCGCCGCTAGGGTTGCCGCCGTGACCGCTGTTCCCGGCGGGCTCAGCACCGACCTTTCCGCTGTCATCGCCACCGATCCCGCCGTACTTCTTGGTCAACTCGCGTGTATGCCGAGCTTTGGCCTCCGCATCGGCGATCTGCTGATCGAGCACCTTCTTGGCGGCAGTCAGCTTTTCCCTCAAGAAGTCCCGAAGCTCCTGCTGACCTGCTGGCGTATTGAGCCTCGGCCCGAGCTCGGTGATCTTGTCGTTGACGTCCTTGGCGATGTTGTCGAGCTGCTGCTGACCTGCTGTTCCCGCGGCGTGAATCGCCTCGATCGTCGCCGCCGCGCTCTGGTCCAATTCATGCAGCTGCGTGATCACATCGGCGAACGTGCTGGCATCGGCGTTGAGATGGTTTGCGGCTTCCCCCGATCCGGGGACCGGTCCCTGGGGCGGTGGCGGCAGTGGCCCCGGCGCAGTGGGCGGCAGCGGGAGCAGCGGAGTTTCTTCCCGATGGGGCGCCGGCGGATGAGGCGGGGGCGCGTGGGGCGCGTCGCCGTGCGTGGGCGTGCTGCCGCCAATGATGCCGCCGATCACCGGGGCCAGCGGACCCAAGATGGGTCCGGCGATGGCGCCGCCCAACACCGATCCGATCACGGTGCCGATCGGATTCCAGTCGTCAGTAGACATTGTGGTGGCGTCCCTTCTAGAAATTCAGCTTGAGTTCGGCGGCTGCTACGTCTTTGGGATCCGGATAGTGGCCATCACCATTGGGCTGATTGGACAAGTACCGGTCATGTGCCACGTCGGCCACGGCCACTACCCGGTCACCCAAGGTGTAGGAATCCCAGCGCCGGACCGCATCCGAGAGCAGGCGCACTCCCACGACACACCCGTTGTCACCTACCTCCACGGCCACAGTGCGCTTCGCCGATACCGCCGAGGCGACCACGCGAACATCCCGGACCGCCGCTTCATCCTCCTCAGCAAGGTCTTCCACCGCTGCCCCTTCCGGACGCCAAATAAACCAATACCACTCAGTCTACACATAGATAAGCAATCGTGAACAGTGATCATGCAGGATGGCGGCTCACTCTCGTTATCTCGCGGTCTCAAAATGCGCCGGCGGCCAGCCACGATTCAGGAGAACTCCGGTCCAATAGTGCCGACTAGCGCTCGCGCTCACTTGCCATTCGCCAGCGTTGGATACGCTCCCATGTGGTTCTCCCGCCAGTCGATCGCCTCGCCGCCGGTCGGCCAACCCCATCTCATGCGAGAGCTCAATGCCATCCAGCACTTCTAACAGGTGGTGAGCACGCAAACTGTTGCTGCACTGGCCAAGTCGCCCCAGCGACTGCCGCGACTTGGCCAGTGCGGCGAGCGAACCGCCCGGACCAACGGCGTATCAGAGCCACCTGCTGGGTTCTCACTCATGCTGTCCGCCGGGGAAACTGCTGGATCTGTTGCTCAATTGCGCTGACCATCGCCGCCACCACCGACCCGAAACCGGCCTGCACACCGCAATAAGCGATTTCTGCCAGCGGCGGAACGGAACCGCCCCTCCATAACTGGACAAGCTCGACCACCCGACCCACATGGTAGAAGTGGCCGTACCACACGACGCTCTGGTGATACAGCTCCGAACCATCGCAATCCCGTGGCGCGCGCGAATCCGGCGACAGAAGATCACTGCCGTAACGTCGATAAGCCAACTCGTCATACAACTTCCACGACACCTCATCGGCAGTTCCGCGCTGCACCGAGGCCAAAATATTGCCCTCATCGGCGGTCGCCAATGGCTCGCCAGTTGGATCCGGTTGAGCCGCTGCCTGGATAACCGCGGCCGTCAACTGGGCAGCCGCATAGGCCGAAAGATGGCCATCTTTGGCATCAATAGCCGAAACGCGTTGCGCGAGAACGGGATCAAGAGCCGCAAGCCGGTGCTGATGCGCGCCATCCAGAGATGGCGCCGCGGGAACCAAATACAGAGCATCGATATGCTGGAATCCGGCAAAGTCCGCCACCCCGGCAGGCCTATCCGGCCGCAACTCCGTGGTCACCATCGCCGAAATCGACGCCCCGACAACTCGTTTCTGCAAGTGCTCGAAGTGATCCACCAGAATCTTCGACGGCTTCTGACAGCCCATCCACCCGTGCGCCCAGCCGAACGGCAACGCCGGATCAACCACCGCCAACCGCGCAGTGGCCGGCAGGAACACCGTCGCCGGTAGATAACTGCCACCCCCGAGGCTGCTGGCCACCAACACCTGCGAACCCACCGGAGTCTTGACCACGCTCACCGCCCACGCAATCGGCGCCGGCCAACGCTCACATCCCCGCACCAGCCCACCCAACACCCGCTGCGCCAATAACAGGTCTGGATTAACTTCCTCCCCGAGCGCCGCCACACCAGGAGCGGACACACTCGACCCAGCACCACCGGCCACTAGCGGTCCCGGCGCGGGGCCGCCACCGGTCGAACCGGACGACGGGCCGGCGGCCGTCGGTGCCGTTGACGCACTACCTGCACCAGCAGCGCTAGCCGCACCTGCTCCCGGTGCACTGTAGGGAGCCAACGGCGCCGCACCGCCCATCGCGGGCGGCGGCATCATCTGCGTACCGCCACCGCTCGACGATCCCGATGAACTCCCAAGGCCAGCATCGCCCCCTGGCCCCGACAGCGGGACGCCGGCCAGGCCACTCCCGAACGCCGGAGCACCCCCGACCTGCTGAGTGGGCAGCCCCTGCTGCGTCACCGACTGCTGAGACACCGGAGAACCCAAGTTCGACAGGGCATTCCCACCCCCGGTAGCACTCATGCCCGACGCCAACCCCGACTGAAAACTCGATCCCACATTCGACATCGGAGACGCCGCAGCCGATGAAGCCGGCATAGAAGGTGCCGAGGGCATCGACGACGCGGGGGAAGTCGGCATCAACGACCCCATACCCGACGGTGGCTTGAAAGCCGAACCCAGCCCCGACACGCTCGAACCGCCGCCCCCCCCCCCGCCACTCTGGCCACCACCAGCCGCACCGCTCATCGCCTGCGGCAACTGGCCGAGCATCGGGGGCGTGCCCTCGGTGCCCGGTCGATAGGTCCGGGTGGCATCCCCTGCAGGCGACGAGGCTGCTGCCGGTGGCTCGGCACCCGGAGCGCCCGTCGGGTCTTTGGGCGTTCTCGAAGCCTCCGGCGGCGTTCCATCCGCGGGGTTGCCCACCGACGCTGGATCAGCACCGTCCTCCGGGGTGCGCGATGCCTCCCCATTTTTCGGCGTCCGCTTAGCTTCGGGTTCTTTGCCGTCCTTGCCGTCTTTGGCGCCGTCTTTTGTTTCTGGCGTTCTGGGCACGTCTAGTGGGATCGTGAAATTCGCCGCATGGATGGCGCTTGTCGCTTTACCGGTGGCTTCTGATGTGGAGGTTTCAGCGAGTCCGTTGTAGCGCGTCCAAACATCCATTGCGGCAACAGGATCGCGGTTGCGGACCGCTTCGTTGAACTCTTCTTCCCCGGCTTCGGCGAGGTTGTCGATTCGCCCCTGTAATCCCTTGATATGGCCGAGCGCTTGTGCGGCTGCGGTGGCCGCCGCAGTGTGCTTGTCCTGGTGGTTACTCCAGGTCTGGACGGTCGCGTCGTGAGAGGCCAGCAGCGCATCGCCCGCTTCACCGGTCAAAGCCGCGGCGAAGCGCGGCCGATAGTGGTCGTACGACGTATCGACAGCCTCGCCCAGGGCTTGAGCGACGTCTTGGTGGAACTGTTGAATACTCTCGAACGATTCACGCAGGTGCTCAGAGGGTCGCCACGCCCGCTTCAACGCCTGTCCGAATTCACCGCTCCCCAGCTCTGAGCCGGCCTCTTTCGCCACCGCCCCGGCTTCCGCCATGGCGCTGACACCGCTGGTGTAGAGCTGGTGGGCAATATAAGTACCTGCCCGCGCTGCCGCAGAAGCTCCTTCGCCCGCTCCCCCTGCTACAGACGCCACGGATCAGCTCCCGTACGCCTTGCACAAATCCCACGCGTGCTGGTCTACAGCATTTGCCGCCTCTGCTGTCCACGTCTTGCTCGGCTCGATCGCCCCGACCCGGGGCTGATCGCTAAAGTTGGAAATCTGATCGCGAGCCATCTTCAGACTCTGAGCCACCGCGTCACGAATAGCGGTGTCAGCGTTAGGATTAGCGTTTAAAGCTTCGGAAATATAATTGTAGCTCGGAAGGATGTCCCCGGTGCTCCTCTGCGGTGATGGCATGGCTCGGTAACCAGCAGCAAAGCGCGTGCATAGGTCGATGGTGGAGGCTTTGACCTGCTCGGCGGTCGGTGCCGGCGGGGCCGCGGCAGGTGGCGGTGGTGCTGCGGTGGTACCCGTCGCCATGTGGTTGCCGATCAGACCACCGATAACGCCTGCGGTGAGCACGGCTACCACCGCAACTCCGATGACCGCCGCGATGTTGCCGCCCCTGCGCTTCCGCGGTGCGGGCGCGGGGTAGAACTGCGGCATCGGTGGGGTCGGCGGTGCGGGCGGCATGGCGCCACGGCCTGGGTAGGTCGCCACGGGAGGCGGGTAGGTGTGCTGGTCGGTCATGGTCTTAGACCTCGATTCCGCTGATTCGTGCGGCGTTGGTTTCGTCGCTGCCGGTCATGATTGCCGCAGTGCCACCGTTGGCAGTGGCCACTCCGTTGACGTCGGTGGCTCTCATGGCGGTTAGGGCTTCGTGAGCCGCGGGCCAGTCGGCGACTGCCGCACTCAACGTCACCGACAGCGGATCAGTGCCGGGGGTGCAGATCGGGTGCACTGTGGGCTGCGTGGGGGCAGCAGAAAACCACCCTCCGGTGGTCGACCCCAGTTCGGGGACGTCTGTATGGATTGCGGCCATCTGACGTAGTCCCTTTCTGTTGCTCAGAAAAATGGTAACTGCCTGCGCTGACGCGTATTTTTCCGACGGTTAGCCCACGCCGCGCAGTGCCGCTGCGAATTCTGCGGCCACTGGATGCTGGGCGAACTCTTCGGGGATCTGGGTAAATTCCTCACGGAATTCGGCGGCCATCGCTTGGATTCCCGCGTATGTCCGTTCGGCGTTTTTGGCGATGGCGTCGTTCATGGCGTCTTCGAGCTCACCGACGGTGAGTTCTTCTTGCAGGCCCGTGCGGATATCGCAGCCGATGAGTCGGCCTCGCCCGTCATGGGTCAAGACGATGTCATCGTCGGGGTCGCCGGTCGCGGTGAACGCGGCCACCTTGTTTTCCCACCGGCAGATAGCGTCTAGCAGTTTGTCGATCATCTCTGAGGACTTCTCAGCTCGCGTGACCATCGTCTTCTCTCCCTTAACTGCGATATGCGTTGCGGTGCAACGACTTCCCCTTGATGTTGATTACGTCTTCTTGTCTGGGGCGCGGCGTCGCCGCGTCTCACGACGTACCTCACCGAAAACGGGTTCGGTGTTGGGCATGGGTCGCTCGACGACGCGGCGCCGCTCCTCGGATTTGCGGCCCTCATCCTGTTTGCCGCCCATGCCGCCGATCATCGGCGGCATCATGCCCAGCCCGCCACCGCTGGGCCCGCCCCCGGTGGGCCCGCCCGCGGTGGGCGAACCGACAGTGAGACCGGAGCCCACGGACGGTCCGACGGCGGGGCTAGAACTCGACATCGCAGCGCCACCGCCTCCCCCGCTGTCGCCGGCCCCTCCGGCGGGGCTGGTCCCGCCGCTGCCAAAGTCGCTGCCTGCGCCATCGGATGGTGAACCAGAGCCGCCGGTATCAGGCATCGGCATCTCCGGGGTGCCCATATGAGGCATTCCGCCGCCCATACCGGGCAGCGAGGACAGGCTCGACAGCGCCGAGAGCGGCGACGCACCGCCAAGGCCGTGGGTGACCTGACCGACCGCACCCGTGCCCGTTCCCATGATCATCCCCGCTACTTGGGCGAGCATGCTCGCCGAATTCGGGTCGGCGCCGGCCAGCGGAGCCACCTGAGTGGGATTGCCCGGAGCCGCGGCAGCGCCGGACGGGGGATGATCTGGGGAGCCGAGGTCGTCAGCGTTGTAGTCGCCTCCACTATGGTGCCCGCGTCCCTCGGTGGTGCCGCGGTGGAGAAACCCTGCATGGCGCTCATCGCGGCGGCACGCTTTTTGCTCAATTCTGTTGACAGCGCCTCCACCTGAGCTGCGTTGGCTCCCCCGCTGGTGTTGTAGTTGGCCAGAGCGACTTGAAGGCGCTGACGCAGATCGGTGAACTCCTCGGGGCGTGGTGTACTCCGGATCAAGGTCTCGGTGTGCGTGGCTACATCGTCAGCGGCGCGGGCCAGCGCAAGGATCTGCGGGTGAAGACTGGACTCCAGCCAGTCGGCGTGTCTGGCGATGTTGGTGGCCGCTCGTTGTTGGCCGTCGACCCAGTTCTCAGCGACCGACGTGCCGGTGCGGCGCGCCTCGTGGGCGGCACGCAGAACACTTGGGGCAAGAGTTTTGCGGATATTGGTGGCGAAGGTGCGCAGACTCTGGGGTCCGGGGCCTGAATGCACTTGCGCAGCAACCTGTTCCGCGGACATTGGCGGCGGTGTTGTCATGGTCGGAATGGTGGGCAGTGAGGGGGCCGGGAGTGCTGGAAGGTTCCCGGCTGACGGGCCTGCCGGTGCACCACCAGCCATGGGTGCGGACCCATCCATGATCCCGCCGATCGCGGCGGCATTCTCGTCGTCGGTGCCGGCGAGATCGGCGGCGGTGCCAGCGATGGCCATCCCACCAATGGCACGCTGTTGTCCAGCATGTTCATGCAGTAGATGCAGCGAATGAGACCACGCCGACAGCGCCCCGGACAGGTGAGCAGATACAGAGTCACCCGCAGCGGCCTGACACACCGAGGCCGGGGCATTCGGGTGCCCGGAGGCATCGAGCGCCCCGGCATCGGCCCGCAAGCCGTCCGGATCGACCCACAGATCCATGGTGGCGAATCTACGCGTCCACGACGCTGTTGATCCGCGCTGCGGACTCGTCATCGGTGTTGGTGAAAATCGCTCGGGTGTTGCTCAGGCGCCGTGCGTGACCGCGCGCATGCTCTGCCACGCGCTGGTAGGCCGCTTCCCGCGCCTGCATCTCGGCGTGCTTGGCCGCGACGAACGGCGCATAGGTGTCACCCACCGTGGCCTGAAGCTGCGCAAGGGTCATGTGGTGGCGTTGACCGTGAGCCTCCACCGCATCACCATAGGCAGCCCATTCGGCCGCGGCCTGGGCTGCGGCATCGGTGTCCAGGGAAATCGAGTCCGCCATGTTGTTCCCACTTTCTCGTCACCTTGCATTAGATGCGTTTACTCACTGCCTAGTGTGTAGCATCTCTAGGTGGTGCGCAAGATTCGCATGAATTTGTCCCTACGCCGCGACTGTCTCACTGGGCTACACCGAGCATGGAAGAGGATCCACGTGACCTTGAGCGAGCCCCCGCGCCTCTGGCTTTTCCGGCAATACCGGTTTCCTCCGAGGGTCCCGGCGTGTCGGAGCCGTTTCCAGAAATCGGCCATGCATGATCAGGCCCATGACTGGAGTTGGTAGAAGAGGTCGCACGGGTCGTCCCTCACTCGGCGACCGCGCCATCATGACCGCCACGCTGCCCGGGATTGTCCTGCGGGCCGTCGACACCATCGCAGCCGACCACGGCGTCGATCGCGCCACTGTGTTGACCGACATCATCGTGTTCCACTACGACCGCCCCGACCTGATGCGCCGCCTTCCGCAACGCCTCCTATTCGAAACCGCCAGAGAAACACAACTCAGCGACGAGGACCGCAAGATCGGACCTCACGTCAAAGTGCGGCCCCCCCGCGTAGTCGCCGACCTCATCGACGTCGACCACCTACATCTCGGCATCGAACGATCGACATACCTGGCGGACATTATCTGTCACCACATGGGCTACCCCGAGCTCGTACGGGATACCGAGGTCCAGAAGGAGGGCTTGCCGCTGGCGATGTGACACACACCGCCCGGCTCCCCCCGCATAGGGACGCCATGTCTTGAATCTGCGCCGGGCATATGTGACATCTGAATAGCTGGTGTGCGGAGAACCGCTCAAATGACGAAGGCCCCGCCTAAGCGGGGCCACGTCGAGAGTTTGAAGTCAAGGGCCAACTCGGCTTCAGGTTCTCACACCCAATTCCCCGAAGGGACTGTCTTTGCACGACAGCTCTCACGGTAGCGCATTTCCTGTCAACAGAACAATGAACGACACGAAATGTGTAAACCGTGTCCAAACGTTTACCCAGCTCACTTGCGTCTCGCAGGCAACGACGCATCGGGCATGGTGGCACG
This sequence comes from Mycobacterium szulgai, assembly GCF_002116635.1. GTDB lineage: Bacteria > Actinomycetota > Actinomycetes > Mycobacteriales > Mycobacteriaceae > Mycobacterium > Mycobacterium szulgai. Next base: position 29,883 of record NZ_LQPW01000017.1, read on the forward strand.
CCGCCTGCCGGCCACAGTCGGTGCCCTCTATAGCTTTGCTGAACTCACACGGTGAGGTTCTGCCGGGGCTTCGGCAATGAGCGCGCCCACAGGCGGTTCGTCTCGCTCCGACAGTCCGGAGAAGGTTTGGCAGACACTTGCGCCGCTGCTAAGTGCCCCCGGGCGGCGCTCAATTCGCGTCTACGAGAACGAGATCGGCAAGTTCAGCCGGGCCGCGAAACTCACCAAGCGGCTGCCTCACCTGCCTGCGGCCACCTACCTCTACACCCCCAAAGCACGCACCCACCTGCTTGCCCTGGATTTCGACGACTCCCGTGGCGGCCGGGCCGCGGTCGACGCCGACCTGGCCACCGCCGCCGAATGGATCACCCGCTGCGGCGGGGTGATCGTCACCGACCACTCCCCTACCGGCGCACACCTCTGGTGCCCGCTGGCCGTGGGAACCACAGCCAGCTTCGACGAGATGAACCATCTCGTCCAGATGCTGGCGGCCAGGCTGCCCACCTTGGACAAAACTCCTAACACCAACGCCGAATCTGGGTGCCTCAGCGTCCCGGGAACGCCGGCAAAGCAAGGCGGCTACCGCCAGCTCGACGGCCCCCTCGACGCCGCGGTTGACGCCTTCACCACCAGATCAGCACCAACGCTGCTGCCGCGCCTCTACGAGCTGCTGGGCGCCCTCAAACCCCGGCCCACCCCCGTCCACGCCGCAGCAAACAGCCGAAGCGCTACCACCCCAGCCGACTATTGCACCGGCGACGGCGCAGACCAGCGTCTCGCAACGCACTGGATACGTGATGACCCCTTGCACCCTGATCTCATCCAGTACGCCCAATACGGCACCATGCCCACCGGCCAACGACAATGGGACAGCCATTCCGAAGCCCGCATGGCAGTACTCACCGCCGCAATCGCCCGCGGACACAGCCGCGCCAGCATCACCGCACTCAGCGCACCAGGCGGACCCTGGCATCACGGACTCGGCCAGGCCTACAGCCGCTACCGCCACCACGCCCACACCGCGCTCGACCGCGACTTCACCAAGGCCCTGAACTGGATCTGCAACAACCTCCTCAAACACCGCCACCCGCAGCACAAGACAAAGAACTCACAGGGGGGGCTAAAGGGAACCGGACCCTGCGGTCCCTCCTCGTTGAGAACCTGGCTTGCTACCGCCCTCCACTGGGCCGACATCGAATTCAAAGGCAAGCGCTACCGCTGGACCGTGCACTCCGTCCTGCAATCGCTAGCCAGCAATGCCGACCGCGCCGGGAAACAAATCAACGGTGTGTGGGTAATCGGAGTCGGCGGCAGGAACCTCTCCCTCGGCACCGGCCTGCTCAGCGAGGACGCCGTCTGGCGGGTTCTGCGAGATATCAGAGACCGCCCAGGCGCACCACTGATCCTCACGCGCCGCGGCGTCGGGGTCGAAGCCGACACCTACGCGCTGACCAAGCCCTCGCAGATCAGGCCCCCCAGAGCCGCTATCCAGCGTGTGCGCATCGAGCCAGTACACGACGCCTGGTCCGTCCTCGGCCACCACCTCAGGCGGATCTACGAACTCGTCGCCTACCACGGGCTCACCAATCGGGCGGATCTCTACGCCGCCGCCGCGGTCTCCAACAGCGCAGGTGATGAGGCCCTCAGCACCCTGAACATCGCGGGTCTGCTCATCAAGACAGGCCGCGGCACCGTGGCCACCGGCCCGACAAGCCTGGACAGCCTGGCCGACGCCCACCACACCGATGTGCTGCGCGAAGACCGGATAACCCGCTACCGGGCCGAACGCGATCAGTGGCACGCCTGGCTGGAAGACCGCTACAACGTCCATGACCAAGCACGCATGGACGCCATCATGCTCGCCATGCCGGTAGAGCCGTCCAACGTGAAAAGCACGCTCTGGGACATCGCTCTGGCCAATGGCCCACCAGACGAACTCGTCGCCGACGACAACGCCATCGAGCTAGTCCTCACCATGCTCGGCGGACGAATTCTCACACCCGGGTAACGCGGAGGACGCACGCCGTGCGACGCGAATACACCGGGCGCGGTGTCTGAGCCCGCTGCGCGACACCTATGGTTCGCCGTCTCCTGCGGCGACTCCCCGCCATCTGATGGTGATAGGGAAGGCCCAGGAAGGCGTCAGCGTCATCTGGGATGGCAAGGTCGGGCAGTTGACTGATGAACTCACTGATGCACGGGAGCGGCGCCGCACGGCGGCGCCGCTCCCGATCGACGGCGGCCGCGGTACGACGTGGATCGGCGCTCAGCTCGGCGTGACGAAACAAGCCGTTGATGGGTTTGTGAAGTACAAGCAGCGAAATGCCCATGCGGATAAGTGATTAGGGGGTTGGCCAGTCATCGGGTGCACCGGTGTCGTTGCCGGGAGGCTGGGGGTTAGGAGGCGGCGTCATGGGCGTGAGCGCAACCATACGGCGCTCTCCGGGCCCGCTCCGGTCGTCTCATTACTAGAGAAATGAGACGGGTACAGATCTGTCTCATTCCGACGGCTGCAGTAGGACCTGGCTGCTGTACCGGCTGGTTACTGCTGTCACTTGCTGGTTGCCTCGGATGTAGTCCGCGAGGGCAGGGTCGATGAATCCAGCTAGGGCAATGATGTTGTCAAGGTTGTGGTTCGGGCTGAGGGTGAAAATGTGTTCGTGATGGGCTGCGGGGCAAAGCGACTACGCGAACTGCTCAGCCGCTAAGAGGGGGCGACGGTTGTCGCCGGCGTAGCGGCGGCGTTATCAGGAGATGGGGAGCAGTTTGCGTCCCCGCTGGAGCAACTGCTGGTGGGACTGGGGGCCGCGGCCGACGTGACGGGCGTACTGGTAATTGCGGGCACAGGTGTCCCCTGACTGCCCGGAACAACAGGTGTGCCCGCGTTACCTGGAACGACAGGGGTTCCCGTGCTACCCGGGGCCGCAGGTGTCCCCTGGCTGCCCGGAACAACAGGGGTGCCCGCGCTACCTGGAACGACAGGGGTTCCCGTGCTACCCGGGGCCGCAGGTGTCCCCTGACTGCCCGGAACAGCAGGCGTGCTCGCCGTCGCACCGCCCGTCATAGCACCCGACGGGGTTCCCGAGCCTGATGACGCGTTCTGCGGGGTCGACGAGGGCGGCGGCTGCACCCACACCACGAGATCCGGACCGCCAGCGTTGTACACCACACTGTCCGGCACATCACCCGTGACATCGAAGTAGACCTTTCCGGTGGTCTGTTGTCCTTGGCTCAACGTGGCCGGGTTCACCCCTTGCGGCGTTGCTACGCCGAACAGCACCCAGTAGGTCTGGCCGCTGTGGGCCCTGGCTTTAAGGTTGGACACCACAGGCTGAACCGTGCCATTCACCGCAACATCGGTCGCGGCTGCCTCCCAGAGCGTTCCGGCTACCGGATAGGGGATGGAGTCCGTGCTTGGCTTGAGATTCGTGATCGTCCAGGCCTGCACCACATCACCGTTCACCAATTGGGCGGGGGTGCCCAATTGGTGAATCACCGATTCGTCCGCAGATGCTACGGGCACCGATACCGCACCACCCATGCATACCGGCACGGCGATGGCAATCACAGCTCTTAAAGCAGCACTCAACGGTTCATCTCCTTGCGCGCACTAAACGATGCAGTCAGCACCAAAAGTTAGCAGCTCTTCAGCACCCCGAAATGCGTCCCGCGGCCCTTATCAAATCCGAGGTGACCAGTTCCGTTGTCAGTAGTCGGGGCTGGACAAGAACGCGCCGGGGGGTCAGGTGGGGTCGTAACGAGAGGTGATCGATGACACGCGTTCTGTAGCGGGTAAGGAGTTGTGTGGTGTGGAGCGGCACCGCAGCTGGATGAGATCGGTGATCGCGGCTAGGTCGGCCGCCAAATTCCGCGTGATGATCGCGCTCGGGTGTTGCGATGCGGGGGTTGCGGAGGAGCCGAATGCGGGGGGTCCAAGTCGTTGAAAACTCTGGTTCTCACTAGCGTTTGGCATTCGACGCTGGGACGAAGGGGCTCTATGTTCGGTACCGTCAGTATCGACTTGTGAGACAGTCTCGCGTGGCATGACACTGTTCAGCACCCATCCCCCGCCGTCAAATAGTCACCGTGACGTATCACTCTTTAGCAAACCCAGCGTAGCGGTCTCGGCCATGGTCACGGGGGGCAAAACTTCGACCAGAGCAATTCTACATTACAACGTCACAACGTTAGATCCGTCTACATATTATTGTGTAAAACATTAGAACGATAGTGCGTATGATCAAATCGTTGTGATATCCTTATTTCGCTAGTGCGGTCAAGTGCTATACTGAGCATTCGGTTGATCGGTTGATCGGTTGATCGGTTGATCGGTTGATCGGTTGATCGGTTGATCGGTTGATCGGTTGATCGGTTAAAGTAATTTTCGATAGAAGGACATAAGGACGATGGCCAAGATTCTCGTCACACATTCGCGCAAGGGCGGCGTGGGAAAGAGCACCAGTGCTTACGAGGTTGCGTACATACTTGACGCGGTACTGGTTGACTTGGAACACGACATCGCCGGCGTCACGTCGATCTGGGGGGATCGCCCGCTCGACCGTGTCAGCGTCCCGATCCTTGATGCTCTAGAGAGTGGTCGGACACCTAAACCGCTCAAGGGATACCGAAAGCCCCGCCTGGTGCCTGGGCATCCGCACCTTGATAGGGAGGCGCCAAGCCGGGAGCAGATGTCCGAGGCTCTGCTGAAGTGGGCGGCCGAGTGGGACACCGAGTGGGTCGTCGTTGACACCCACCCAGGAGCCGCCGAGCATACACACGGTGCGCTGGCTGTGGCCGATGTCGTCCTCGCGCCCACCACTCTGGACTTGCTTGATCTACGCGGCCTGGAGCAGTTGGTCGATGAAATGCTTGACTATCCCATCGTCGTTCTGCCGACCAAGGTGCGTCCAATCCCATCAGGGATCGGTCTTAGGAGACTCGACCAGATCGTAGAGAACAATGAGGTGCAGGTGGCTCCGCCGATTCCGTTGGTGAGCGATCTCCCGAAGCGCACGAAGCGCATTGCGATCACTTCCGAGGACCCGCCAGCAAAGCCGCTACGGCTCCTGGCGGAGCGCTACAAGATGGTCGGTGAATATGTGAAGGAGTACGCGGCGAGATGACCAGTGGACTGGACATGATGAAGGCGGCCCGCGACAAGAAGAAGGGTTCCCGGGTTGGCAATGAGATGCCCCCGCCGCTGCACCCTGCTCGGTCGACTCCAGTCAAGCTTCCGTGGGCACCTGAGGCCGCCGCGGAGGTCGAAGACTCACCCACACCCGCACCCGAGGCGGTCGGAGCTGCGCCAGCTGCGGACTCGCCGGTGCCCGCTGCTCCCGCGGGGCCGGCGCGTACGGCGGCGGCCCCGGTCCGGCGTCAGCAACAGAAACGTCCGGCAGCAGATCGTGTGGTGAGTTCTGAGCTGATCCCGACTACGGCGTACCTCGAAATGGACGAGGATCGCTTCATTCGCCGCACGATCGAGGCTGGCCGATATGGCAAGCCGAAGGTCACCTCGGCTAGCGCGGTCATCCGCTACGCGGTGCAGTACCTGGCTCGGCACATGACCCCGGAGGAAGTCGTTGCGGCCATCCGAGAGGCGGCGCCGGAGACCTCGAACCAGGGCAGAATCCGCCTTTAACCGTTCTACCGTTCTACCGTTCTATGGGTAGATGTGAGGCGGTGTGCGGTTTACCGGAGCATTTGAAAGCCGTGCGGTTCCGCGACGCGCGTGTTCGTGTATGACATATGTTATAGTGGTGTCATACAGACAGGAGCGCCGTGTGGCCGTCATCAACATCCGCGTCGAGGATCGGATCCGCGACCAGCTCAAGAATCTGGCTGACGCCGAGGGGCTCACGCTGAGCGAATACGTCCGCGATCGCCTCCTGGAGGTGATCGTTCCCCCCGACTACCGGCCATCGGACGACTACGACGGTGAGCCGGCGCCGGAGACCATGCGGATCGCCGACCGGCAAGTGCTGTCGTTGCTGCACCGCATCCTGGCGCGTGTGCTGCCTGAAGATGCCAACGGCGAAGACGGGGACGAGGCGTATCAGCTTCAGCGTGCAGAGGTGATCGAGAAAGGCTTCACCGGGGAGTACTGGAGGGAAGTCGCTGGGTTCCGGACCGAGTTGTCCAAGCTCGACTGCGACCGCGTCCTCGACATCCTCGACATGTTCCGCGTGATCACCTACAGCATCGCGAGGCTGGCGAAGAAGGGAACGCCGGTCAGCGAAGACCTGGAGTACGAGCTGGAATTCCAGGGTTTCGACTACCAGGACAAGCTCGAAAGCCACATGGCTACTTATGTCGAGTTTTTGATGACTGACGATCGATGGACCGAACTGCGACCTCAGCTGGAACGCAACGGTGGTGGCAACTCCCACCACCGGACACTCGGCGCCTACATGCGCATGCTCGCTGAGTACCGCCGCATCAAGGACGCCCGCGGCCGAGGGTCCCGCCGGGACGACTACTTGCTGTCTACCGAGGAGTTGAAACAGATTGCCGCCGCCCGAGTCCACCCGTCACACCGTGGGTAGCTCAGTCGGGCTGGCCGGGCCGAACCGTCCCCGCGTCGAAATACGGTGTCTAAGTGGCGAGTAAAGCGTGGGTGCAGCAGAGCGGCGCCGTGACCCTGCTGGCCGATGCGTACCGGCGTGCACGCGGCGGCTATGTCGCATTCCTCGACGAAAGCTTTGAGCTGGGAGCCAACCGGCGGACCTTCTACCTGATGTCGGCCGTGGTCGCCCATCGCGACCAACTGGAGCCGCTACGCGACGGCCTCGTCGACGTCGTGGGTGACCGGTTCTGGCACACGACGGACAGTCTTCTCACCGAGGACGGGCGCCGGCAGGCAGTAGAGGTGGCGCAGTACCTGGGTGAGGAGAACGGCACCGAAGTGTGCATCGTGTCCTGCCGAATGCCCCTGGGCGATGACGGCGGAGACGCTGCGCGCCGTGCGTGCTTCGGGCAGCTCGCCGCGAGCCTGTGCACCGGGACGCAGCCGTTGGTCGGCGAAGTTCACCTGATGGTGCTTGAGCAGCGTGAGACGCAACATGAGCGCAGTTTCGATGCCAAGATCGTCAAGGACTTGCGGGCGGAAAAGGTGATCTGCCGTCAGTGCCAACTGAAGCAGGCTTCTCCGCGGGACGAAAAGTTGCTCTGGCTTCCGGATCTGGTGTCCTCCGCGGTCCGGCGCAGCATCACTCACCAGGAGAAGGATCTGCTGGAACCGATCGAACACATCACTCGGGTGCTGAACTGCCCCTAAAAGCAGAGCAACCCCGGCGCGCCGTAGCCACCAACCGGGGTCAGACAGATCGTGGGGCCGAAACCGCAGAATCCGTACCTTGCTCCTGACGAAAGTATGCCACCTGCGGCACACGAACGTCCAGGGTTAGCGCTGTCACAAGCACCCCGAAGGTTTCGCCCGAGCACGTCTAATCAACGAAGGCCAGATCGTGGGTGCGCTGCTGTGAGATTTATGAGGCTTTCGCCTAAAACAGTTGCTTAAATGACGTAAACATGCCTGTGTTGCGCTGATGCCGCTGTTGTTCTACCGGTGTCATACTGGGAGATGTACGATTCCAGCATCGGGGTCTTGACCACGGGCACATCAGGAGGGTCATCATCACCGCCGCGCCGTTAGACGAGGACGCCGCCGCCGACTTGGCGCGGTCCTTGCTCAGCGACGGCCATCCCATTGCTTACGTGATGGCCGAGACCGGGCTGTCGGAAAGCCACGTTGAGATGCTTGCCAGCAGCACTGTGGAGCCTGACGTGAAGCGCCTGGCCAAGTACATGAATGTGCGGCTCGCCGAGCTAGGGATGAGCCAGTTGGAAGCGAGCAAGCTCGGCTTGGTGTCGAGGTCGACGCTGAACCTCCTCGGTAAAGATGACCGGATCCCCGGCCGCAGCACGTTGTCCAAACTCGATGAACTTCTGTCCTGGCTACCCGGTTCTGCGCACGCCACGATGTACGGCTCGGAACCCAAGACACGTGAGGCAAGCGTCGGCAAGCGGCAAGGGCCTGTCGTTAACCGCGACGCCGAGGACGATTACGAAAATCTGCGCATGTGGATCGAGAAGCGGCTCCTGGAGTTGCAGATGAGCAAAAGCCGCCTGGCCGCTGTCGGCGGCCCGGGACGTACGACCCTGGCAACGATGGGTAAGCGTGGGTACAGCCCCAACGCCGAAACGCTGGAGCGCATCGACACCCACCTGATGTGGGAGCCCGGCTCGGCGTTGGCTGCGCTTAAAGGCGGCAAGCCCGTGAATCGGCGTATCGAGGTGAAACCGCACCCCGCGATAGTCCCGATCCATTCGATCGTGGACCGGCTCAAGTTGCTCAAGACCCGCATCGAACGTCAGCAAGAGACCCTCAACCAGCAGGCGAGGGATATCGATCAAGCGCTGGCACAGGCGCATCTGGTCATCGAAGACTTGACCCCGCCGCAACACCGCGCAAATTTCCCGGCGTCAACATGACGTCGGCGCCCTACGCAGGGCATTCAGGTGGCCAGCCAGCAGGGCAGTCCTGCCGGCCCGCTCACCGGGCACGGGCACGGCTATTTCCGCCGATGCCGCAGATCAGGAGATGTACTCATGACTAGCGGCATCGGGAGAACACTATGTCCCGCCAAAACGGCGACCAACAGCCAGATTTGTTCAGCTTCGAGGAGATTGACGACACCAGTGACCGAGTGGATGGGCCAGGCGGTCAACGAGGTGTACCGCCAGTGGCTGGAGCTACCTCAGGACTGGACACCGCAGCACAAGAATCGGTTTCTGCGCGAGGAGACCGCCCGACTGGACCGGTTGGCAGCGCAGATGGCCGACGACCTGGCGGCGTCGTCGATTCAGGAATGGACCGCACGCCACGGCCAGCATCCGGACTATCAAACGACCGTGAAGTTACGCCAGACAGCGTTGCAGAACGCCCGCGAGGCGGTCGTGCGCCAGGAACTCTACGATCAGATTCCGGAGCCCCCGGAACAGACGGTGGACTTCGACCCGCCTCTGCATCAGCCGCTGCCGCCCAGTCAGGTGCCGTGGAATCAGCGGTGGAACGACGCGCGGTATCGCAGCGAGCCGGGGGAGCGGATCGAAGCGCTGACCGAGATGGTGTGGCCCGCCCCGCAGTTTTCGGTGATGTTCCGCATCAAGGCGGCCTACCTCCTCAGCGCCCGACTGGAGGACGAACTCCCGGTTCCGGACGGTCCTCAGCATCCCCTGGCCACCGACCTGGCGCCCCTGGTGTACGAGGATCTTCGGGCCGACGGTTACCCCGTGGAGTAACTGAGCCCGAGCCCCAGCTGTCGCTGTTCGAGGACTTCGACCAACCCACAGACCCCGCCACGATCGATCCCGGCGGCACACCGCTGCCAGCGGCGCGACCACCGGCGACTCCCGCTGCGCCGCCGTCGGCCACCGATGTGCCACCAGTGCCGACCACGGCGGCTGTGGCCGCGACCAGGACCGGCGCGTCTACCGACATCCCCAGCTCGCAGCAAGCACCTACCGCAGAGCTGGTGCCATCACAACCGCCAGCGCCGGAGATCCCCGCTGTTCACGTCGAGGAGCCGGCGCAACCGTTTACGCTCAGCACCGAAATCCGGGTGCCCTCGGGGACCAAAGCGCGCATCCACGCCAACCTCGCTGCCATCGACGTCCTCGAGCGGCTCAACCGTGAGGACGGACGCCCCGTCACCACCGCCGAGAAGGAGGTGCTCGCGACCTGGTCAGGATGGGGCGCCTGCGCCGAGCTCTTCGATCGCCGCAACGACACCTACGCCACCGAGCGCGAACAGCTGCGCCAAACGCTGGGCCCCGATGCTTACCGCGCCGCCGAGGCGAGCATCCTCAACGCCCACTACACCGACCCGCTCATCGCCGCGGCCATGTGGGATGCGCTGCGCCAGGCCGGGATGCACGATGGACGAGTCCTCGAACCGGGCTGCGGGGCAGGAACATTCATCGGCCTCGCCCCCAAGGGCGCGGTCATGGTCGGCGTCGATAATGACACCGTCACCGCCGCCATCGCCGCCGCCCTCTACCCACACGCGCAGATCCGCGCCGAAGGCTTCGAAACCACCCGCGTCCCGGCCGAATCATTCGTCGCCACGATCGGCAACGTCCCGTTCGGCAACTTCACCCTGGTCGACCCCGCCCACAATCCGGGCCGATTCAGCATCCACAACCACTTCATCAACAAGGCAATCAGCCTCACCGCCCCCGGCGGCTACGTCACCGTCTTGACTAGCCGCTACACCCTCGACAGCGTGGATTCCCGGGCGCGACGCGCCATGGCCGCCAAAGCCGACCTCATCGGCGCGCTACGCCTACCGTCGAGCGCCTTCAAGCGTGTGGCCGGCACCGAAGTCGTCACCGATATCCTGGTCTTACGCCGCAAAGACACCGGTCAAGCCGCCGAGGACGACCTGACCCGCTGGATCGACACCGAAGATATTCCCTTCGAAGACATCGCCCACCTCGTCGACCGCAACGTCTTTGGCGCCCAGAAGGCCGACGACGCCTTCCACGTCAATGAGTACTTCCTCAACCATCCCGACCACGTCCTGGGCGCCTACGCCCTCGGCCAAGGGATCCACGGCTCGCCCACCCTCAAAGTCGTGGGGGAGCAGCCCACCCGTGAAGCCCTGGCGCAGCAGGTACGTCAGCGCCTGTCCGACATCGTCGAATACGCCCTAACTCACGATAAGGGGCTGACCGCCACCGCGGACTCCCTCATCGAGGTCGATGACAGCGTCTTTGACGCCGGCTTGTTCACCGCCGCCGAACGCGTTGACCAGCCACCCATGGACACACTGCGCTACTACCCACCCACCGACAGCATCCAACGTTGGAGTGGCCACAGTTGGGAAGAACAACGCACCCCGAAAAGCCGTCTGCGCGAGACCCGTTCGTTGATCGAACTGCGCGACGCTGCGACCGCGGTCATCGCCTCCCAACGTGACGATCAGCCCCTTGAGGTGCGCGAGCAGCTGCGCGCGCACCTCAACAAGCTCTACGACTCTTATGTCGCCAAACACGGCCCGATCAACCGCTTCAAATGGATTTATCCTGCGCCCCCGACCCAAGAGGCTCACGACCGCAAAGTCGCCAAGGTCGAAGAATCGTGGCGCAAAGCCCGTGGTGCCGAAGGGGTGCCCTACCGCGGTCCCGTTCCCGAGCACCTGCTGGAGGACTGGTCGCAGAAAGCGTGGGAGCCCGCCAGCCCCTACAAGCGGCGCCCCCATCTTGATGGCGGCATGAAATACGATCCCCGGTGGGCCAACGTCGCGGCCCTGGAGATCTTCGACGAACAAACCGGCGAGGCACTCAAAGCTCCGATTTTCTCCGTTGACGTCCTCAATGTCCGTGCCGTCCCGGACACCGCCGCCACCATCGAAGATGCTCTCGCCATCAGCATCGACCAGCACCAGCGCATCGACATCGCCTACATCGCAAATCTATTGGGCACTGATCAGGCCGTCGCCGCAGAACAACTCCGTGGACTGGCCTACCCGTCGCTGGATGATCCCGACGAGCTAGTCCCGGCAGCGACCGCGCTGTCGGGCAACGTCCGCGAGAAGCTGGCTGCCGCCACTGCCGCGGCCCAGCGTGATCCGGCCTACCAGGATTGCGTCAGCGCGCTGCGGGAGGTGGTTCCGCGCGACAAAGAAGCCTCCCAGATCAAGACTCGCCCGGGCGCACCGTGGATCGACGCCAAATACGTCGCCCAGTTCGCCCGCGAAACCTTCGGCGCCCCCACTGTGGTCGCCGACCACGTCGGGGGCACCTGGTCGGTGGAATGCGCACGCTACCAACGTGAATCGGTCTTGATGACCGAGACGTGGGGTACCGCCCATAAAGACGCGATCGAGCTGCTCGATGCGCTGTGTAACTCTAAAGCGATCACCGTCCACCGCCCCGCTGAGGAGGTGGCTGAAACCGGTGGCCCCAGCATCGATTTCGAAGCGACGTTCGCTGCCCAAGCTAAAGCCGCCAAGATCACCGACGAGTTCCAGAAGTGGATCTTTGATGACGAGCAGCGTCGCGAGGAACTGGTCGCCGAGTTCAACAAGCGTTTCAACAGCCTTGTTGCCCCGAAACATCGGGGCAACAAACTCACCCTGCCGGGTCTATCGGACCGGTTCGAACCGCACTACTATCAACGAGACGCCGTCGCCCGCATCATTGCCGAACCCACTGTGCTGCTTGATCATACGGTCGGTGCTGGGAAGACGGGGTCCATGCTGATGGGTGCGATGGAACTCAAGCGTTTGGGCCTGTGCAAGCAGCCATGGATCGTGGTTCCCAACCATATCGTGGAACAAGTAGGCCGCGAAGCCGCCCAGTGGTACCCGGCAGCTCGCATTCTTCTCGGCACCGCCGGCACCGACCCCGACGGGCGCCGGCGCTTTGTCGCCCAGTCAGCCACCACCGACTGGGACATGGTCATCATGCCCCAAAGCCTGTTTACTGCGATCGGCGTTAGTGAAGACACCCAAGTCGACTACGTGCAACGCCAGCTCGACGAGCTAGAGAATTACGCCGAACGCGCCGAGACCTCAGTCAGCAAGAAGCGCGTCGAACAGCAGAAGAAGCGGCTCGCGACGCGCCTGAGCGACCTGACCAAGCAGGAGCGGAAAGACACCGGCCTGAAGTTCGAAGAAACCGGTGGCGACTACCTTTTTATCGACGAAGCCCATATGTACAAAAACAAAGGGCGCCTGAGCAATATCGAGGAACTGTCATGCCCGGCGGCCGCGCAGCGCGCCGAAGACCTCGCCATGAAACTGGAAGTACTTCGACGTCGCCGCCACGACGAGGGCCGCGCCGCCGGCCTGCGCCCCGACCAGGTTGTCGAGCGCGTCACCACCTTCGCCACCGGCACCCCCGTGGCCAACTCCCTCGGCGAACTCTGGGTCATGCAAAACTACCTGCGCCCGGATCTGCTGGCCGCCGCCGGCGTCGCCGACATCAACGACTGGGGTGCGACCTTCACCGCCCCGGTCAGCAGCGTGGAAGTCAACGCCACTGGCACCAGCCTGCGGACGGTGACCAGGGTCGGAAAATTCTGCAACCTCCCCGAACTGCTGGCCCTGTCGTCAATCTTCACTGACGTCGTCACCCGCGACCAAGTCCCCGTTGAACTACCACACCTGGCCGGAGACCGCCGACGGGTTGTGAGCATCACCCCTTCCCAGGAAGTCAAGGACTTCATCACCGACTTGGGCTGGCGTCTCGATCACCTCGACCCCAAGCGTCCCGACAAGGACAACCAGCTCAAGATCGCCAACGACGGCCGTAACGTGTCCTTGGACCCACGCCTGGCCAACCTGGACCCGCCGGCGATCTCGCGCGCCACCGAAGTCGCCGACGACATCATGGCGTTGTACCGCGCCAACATCGACAACATCTACCGCGACCCCGAAACCGGGCAAGAGATGCCGATCCGAGGGGCCTTCCAGATCGTGTTCTGCGACCGCGGCACACCGTCGAAGGACCCTCGCCAGTTCACCATCTACGCCGCGATTCGCGACGAGCTCGTCGCCCGCGGCATGCCCAGAGAATCCATCGCGTTCATCCACGACGCGGTCAAACCGGCCGACAAGCTCAACTTGGCCCAGCGATGCCGGACAGGCGAGATCTCGGTGCTGATCGGGTCCACCGAGAAAATGGGCACCGGCACCAACGTTCAAACCAGGCTGCGAGCCCTCCATCACGTCGATGTTCCCTGGCGGCCGGCCGACCTCGAACAACGCGAGGGCCGAATCATTCGACAAGGCAACCAAAACCCCGAGGTCGACATCGTCAACTACGTCACCGAAGGGTCCTACGACACGGTGATGTGGCAGAAAGTTGAAGCCAAGGCCCGCTTCATCGAACAGATCAAACGCGGCGAAGTCGACATCGACGAAATCGAGGACCTCGGGGGAGGAGATATTTCCGGTGCCGCGGCCGAAACCAAAGCCATCGCCACCGGAGACCCCCGCTACATCAAGCAAGTCCAACTCGCCGAGGACGTCAAACGGCTCTCCGCGCTCGAATCCGCCCACCGCGATGCCGCAGCCCGCCGCCGACATCAACGCCGAGACACCGAACGCGAACTCACACGAGCCCGAAAAGAACTCGACATTCTTGAACCCGTGCTCGAGAAGATCGCCGCCCACGCAGACCAAGCGCCCACTGTCGTCGTCGGCGGCCGATCCTATGCCGAACGTAGTGAAGCAGCCATCCCGTTCGCTGCGGCCTGCCGCGACGCCTACGCCGCGCTCAGGGACAAGTCCAGTTTTAGCACCCGACCCCTGGACGCCACCCTCAACGGAATCAGCATCACCGCGCGACGAAGCCACCTCAAAGGCGAACTGCAACTTACTCTAGATGTGCCGTCGACCACCGTGGGTATCGAGGAGGCCGACCTGTTCGCCACTTTGCCCAGAGCCGCCGGAACCAACCACATCACCAAGGCGCGCGGGCTCTTACAGCGAATGGAGAACACCTATAAGGATATTCCGCACTTCAACACTCGACTCGAGCGTCGCGCCGCGACCCTACAAAACGAGCTCGACGACTACGACAGCACCAGCCTCGGGGACTTCGAGCACGCCGACGAGCTAGCCGCCAAACGCCTCGAACTCGAGACCCTCAGCGCCCAGCTCCGTTTGGAAGCGCAAAGCGAGGCCGCCCAAGCGGCCTCAGCGGCAGCCCGCGAACGCATGCTCGAAGCGGGCCGCCAACCAGGATGGACGCTGGACATCAATCCCACTCCCGCGCTGATCGCCGACGCCGGTCTCGTCGATGCCGAGAGTTACCGCGCCGCCCAGCGACTCGTCGAACGACACCGCGCATCCGAATACCGAACACAGCGTGAAGCTACAGATCACGAGCAGGACCGCCAGCGCAGCAACGATGACGACGACCGGAGCCTGTGAAGCAAAACCGGGACGGGTTGCCGCATCCCTTGCGCGCAGCCACCTGCGTACCGATAAACAGGCATATAACGCAATCGATGAACATGCGAATCTGCAATGAGTGTACGATCGAAGATGACAGTATGGACGCCGACGCCTCGGTCTGCCGTACGCATCGAACTACGTTGGGGGAGAGGGCATAGATGAGTCGTAGTGCCGAAGTCGTTCGAGCCCACCATGGTGACACCGCCCTGGCGTGAGGGCGAGCGAGGAGTCTACGCGTGAACACTGCGCTACACGACGCGACTGATCAGGTCGCCCCATGAGCGATCGGCGTCGACATCCCCAGGAACTGTCCCGCCGCGGTGTTACCGTTGGAATCGGCGTCACGGGCCGGACGGCTTCCCCCCTGCCTCCGATGTTCATCGAGCAATCTCCCGCGACGTGGACGCTGCCCGTGACGCCAACCACGGCTTGTCACACCCGGGAGATACGCTTCCCGCTATTCAGCGCGACGGCTGGGATGGTGATCAGATGAGCACAGAAATCGTTGTCCGCGATCCCTGGTGGGAGTATGCCCGTGGGTGCGCGGCCGCGTTGACCTCGGGCGCGCCGGCCCCGTCGATCGCCGTGTACGGCCCGATCCTCAACGACGACGAGCATGCCCGGTTATGCACCACGGCGATCTCCAGTCGACTCGTTGCCGGAGATGGAAGCTACCAGCGGTCCTCGACCTTTGTCGTAGGCAGCCCCTTGCTGATGGCCGGAATGCTTGCGGCGCAAGGGGTTGCCAATAGTCGACGCCGCAAGCAGGCCCAGCGTGATGAAGTCCCACAATGGTGCGAACAGCGCCTGTGCACTGTCATCGTCACCGACGAGCGACTGATGTGCAGTCGCTCAGACGGGACGTTCACCGACTTTTGGTTCGGCTACGTCACCGAGTTCTATCCCGACTTGCATTCGCGCACAGTGACCTTCGCCTACGGTGAGCGCTGCGTGCCGCTGCAGCTGGCGGGCCCGGCCACTGTGGCGATCGCACTGTGGTCCGCCCACGCGCTGCACGGGTCGGCCTGGGTCAACGACATCCGTCTGCATCCGTTGCTCTCGGGCGAGTCCGGGGTGTCCACGCTGACGTCGCGGCCAGCGATCGGGGCGGTCAGATGAGACCGATTACGCCAGCTTAAGAGTGCGACGCCCACCACGCGTAGAGGTTGTTGAGCGCTGCCCCGTCGGGGGTCGGTGCTGATTCCACGACGGCCAAAAACCGGTCGGGGTCGAAGGTCCAGGCGATCAGTGGTCGTCCGTCGGTGGCGATGCCACAGAAAAGCGTGCCTTTGGGCGTCGCCGGGTCGGCGAGGCGCCGCCAGGGTCCAGGGGACTGCATGTTGCCCGGGCACACCACAGTTGTTGTGGTCGCGATGACATGTGCCAATGCTTCCTGCAGTGATTGCGCGTCGCGTGCCAACGAGTAGGTCCCCGAGATCGGGCCACCGGGATCTTGATTGGGCCCGCAACTCATGATGACCTCTGCGCTTGCGTTCGTGGGAGCCTGTGGGTTGCACGCGCCGGGCGGATACCCATTGGGCAGCAGAATCTTTCGTGGTGAAGGTGCTGACGTGTGGGTCGTCGGGGGAGGGCTGGCCGTCACCATGCGGTCGTCGTGGCCGGAAAGCGCCAGCCAGGCCAGCACCACCGTAACGAGGACTGCCACCGCGGCACCGCCCAGCAGGACCATCGACCGCTTGGACCCAGGGTGGTGGGCTGGCCTGCTCGACGGGACTGGCGTCACTGATACGCGCGGCGGCAGGGGGGTGGTCGGGGAAGGACGGGGGGAGGGGCTCAAGGCGTGCGTGGCCGCAGCGGCAAACTCGCCGGCCGTGGTGTAACGATCCGCGGGACGTTTGGCGAGCGCCTTGGACATGACCTCGTCGAGCGCCGGGGGAGTCCAGGGCAGGAGCGCTGAGAGCTTTGGAGCGGCTTGCTCCACGTGCGCGTGGGCCATGGCTGCGGCAGTGGAGTACCCAGGGAACGGGACTGAGCCGGTCAGGAGTCGAAAGAACGTGCACCCAAGCGAATACACATCAGCGCGCCCGTCGATGGCGGTCTCGCCGGTGATCACCTCCGGTGCGGTGTAAGCGAAACTAGCAACGAGAGCGCCTCCAGGCGCGCGCTCCGATGTCGCCGATACGACCTCGGCTGCGCCGAAGTCGGCGAGGACGACCCGTTCCCGCCCATCCGGGCGCCTACCCAGCAGGATGTTCGACGGCTTGACGTCCTGATGAACGATCCCGCACCTGTGGGCGTAGTCCAGTACCTCGGCCACCTCGTTGACCACCCGCAGTGCACGCACAGGGGTCATCGAACCGGTCTGCAATGCGGCCTCGGCGGTGGTGCCCTCGACGTACTGCATCGCGATCCACAACTGCCCGTCCTGGGTTTCGCCGCGAGCGTAGATCGCCACGACGTTCGGGTGTGCCAGCCCAGCGGTGGTCTGCCCCTCCCGTTCGAAGCGAGCGCGGATTTCGGGATTACCAGCCAGTTCCAGGGGTAGCACTTTGAGCGCCGCCCACTGGCCCAAGACGGAGTGCCACCCCAGGTACACCACGCTCATACCGCCGCGACCCAAGACGCGGTCGATACGGTAGCCGGCAATCTCATCGGGCTGGTCGGGCACCGACTCAGGCTCGCTCACCTGCAAACCTCCCACCGGCGTTTCTACCATCGAACGCGAACTGTACGGAATCCGTGGCCTCCTCGAAGGTTGAGATCTTCAAAGCCAGCTCCCCACGTTTATCGCCCGGGGATCCACACCCGCTGCGCTCGATTGGAGCTGCAGTAAATTGCTTGCCTGCCGATGCGATGCGTAAGCGTTCCTGCGATCTCGGGGTCGCGGTGAGCGAGGATCGCTCGATCATCGGCAGAGGTGATTCCTACCCGCATGTACGGATACTGTCCAAGCGTCGGGTGGAGAACTCCGGTCGAGTCGAGATCGACGTTATAGAAAGTGAGTGCCCTTGTCTTCCATTGCGAGGATTGAACTGTGGGTAGCTCTGGCACGCATTTCCCGTCGTAGACGACGATCGCCGGCGGTCGGTCTGCAGCCATCAGTGACTCTTGGCTGACAGTGCGGGCGAAGTCGTACCTTGGGTACCGTTGCCCGCTGTAGTCACCGATGCTCATCTCCATCCCGTTGCTGCGGCCGAACATGACACCGCCAAGAAGATCGCAGGCAAACCGGTCGGGCTCGGCAACGTCGGGCCCAGCTTTGGGGTCGTAGAACTTTTGCCAAAACGCCGTGAACCGGGCGTCGAAATCCCTTGCGTAGGGGTCAGTACCTTGACGTTTCAGCTCGGTCAAGGTGGCGAAGGTATCTTCGCCAAAGGCGACAACGGCAAGAAATGTATAGCCAGCCTGCAAGGGGGTTGTGGGAACGTACGGGCGTATCCGCAGCAAGTCGGCTGCCAGGTCTTTGGCTGCACTGAGCGTGGTGATCCCAAGAAGCGGGTCGATGGCGATTGGGGACGCAGACGCCACCTCTGGACGGTTAGTGCCGATCCGAAACCACTCCACCTTGTTCTGCCCGAGGCCCTCAGCCATGTGGCCTGATGTCACATTCCGCAGCTTGGACAGGGTCGCGTCGTCTGCAACGCCGGAGTCGATTGTCGTGACGCCGTGGCGGGCCAGCACCATTGGGTACAGCACGTCGAAGCCCAGATTCGTCAACACCGGACCATCGAGGTAGCACGGCTCGCCTGTGTCAGGACAGAAACCCAGATACGCTGCCCCTATCCGCGAGTCGCGTTCGGCGTGCCGGTACAGCGCGGCGAATGTCTTTGTCGCAGAACCAACGACGTACTCCGGTTGGCCGAAATAGTCCAGTAGAGCCCTACGGTCGTGCTCGTCGCCGGCCAAGGCCTGTGGTTGTTCAAACGTCTGCTGGTAAGCCCCAAGTTCGGCCACCGCCTGCGTATATCCCACTGGCCAGCCATAGGCCTGATCGAACATGCACAACACCGCGGAGCTAACTTCGGGCTCGTCGCCTTTCTCCAGTGCGGCCTGCAGCTGGCGGTGAGGGCCGCCCGCGTCGGCGACGCTTTGTTGGCTGAACCGAAAATACTCCCGCGTGTCCTTCAAGAACCTTGCGAAGGCCGGTGTGTTCTCTGTTCCAGAAATCATGCCCGATCTTAACTAACATTAACTAACATGCGCCATGTTTTCGTTGTTGCTTGTGTGGGTGGGTGGGTGGGTGGGTTGGCGAGGCGAGGAAGTGCAATGGGCACACGAGGAGGAAACTTCTAGCGTCGTCGGCCCAGTTGGGGCCGGACCCCGGCCCAAGAACGGCCACCACTTCGTCACGGTGACGATTGGGGGCGGGTCGTTCTATGATTGTGGGCGCCGATAGACATGCGCGCGGCGGTGTTCGATGCGGCCGACGTAGAGCACGCGGTCGTCCTCGAGAATGCGATACGTCACGCGGTAATCACCGCGGCGCGCCACGCGCCAGCCTTCGAACTCGAACCGCAGCGGCTTCGACAGCCGGTACGGCTCGGCCGGCAAGGTGGCTGTCACGAACTCCGCTATCGCGGCCGCGACCTTGTGCGGCAGGCGTTCCAGTGCCCGAATCGCCGCTGGCGATAATTGGACCGACCATTGGCCCGTCTCGCTCATATGAGCCCGTATCGCCGGCGGAGATCCTCGCCGGTCATCGTGTTACCGGCGGCGTAGTCGACGTCGGCTTGGTGCAGTTCGTCAACGAGGCCTGGCGTCCGTAGTGCGTGCAAGGTTTCGTTGAGCGATTCCAGATCGTCGGCGGAGATGAGGACCGCGGCGACGCGGCCGTGTCGCGTGATCTGAATGATTTCGTGCGTCGTGTCTGCCTCGTCGACGAGGGCCGATAGCTTGTCCTTGGCTTCGGTGAGAGGAACTGTCTTCATACTCTTAATATAGCCTTTAATCTAGCTTGTAGATAGCCTGATAAATAGCCGATAATAGTGATTATGTCAACTAACAGTATGCACTAGCGCATACTGAGAGTTGACACCATCGCATCGTCGCAGAATACTTGCCGGCATGGCAACCCCTCGCCTCGTCGAGCTGATCGACCGCTACAGGAACTCCCACGGGGTCAGCGAGGCCGAGCTTGCCCGCCGGATCGGCGTCACGCGGGAGAATCTGCGTAAATGGCGAACCAACGGTGTCCGCAGGCTGCCGGAACGCGACAATCTCGCTGCGGTTGCCCGGGTTACCGGACGCGCGTACCGCGATGTCCTCTCGGCCGCCCTGTTTGACACCGGCTATCTCACCGTCGAGCATCCCGCGCAACCGCGGCCCTACACCGAGGTCCTCCAGGACGCCATCGCCGTCCTCACCGAAGCTACCCGGTTAACCAATCAGCCTATACGCCAAGCTAGTTCGGGCGGGTGGGAACCTAACCCAGACCCCCGCGCGGCACTGCCGATCGACTGGGCGGAGTTCGTCACCCTTGCGCTGGCCGGCGCTGCCGCCAACGTCGGCGGCGTCGAGGCCGCGCTAGCCGGTCGCGCCGGCTCCTGGGAAGCCGAAATGGTGCGTCAGACCCTCAATTCCACCGTTTTCGACGACAAGGACTTGCTGCGCCACCGCACCGAACCCGTCGTCGTCGACCTCTGGGTGGAAAGCATCCTCGATCACCTCAACGACCCCAGCGACGATCTCTACGCCGACGCGGCGAATGAGGTTGACGCGCGCGCCGAAACGGTTCCCCACCCGACCGATCTGCCGCCGGGCCCCTTCTCCCCTGACGACCCACGCCTAGCCAACAAGCCTTGGATCGAGGTGACTGACGACGGATACCTCCACATCACCTACCTGCACTGGACAGGCGACCCGGACGACCTCGCTCTGCTAACCACACTGACCGAAGAAGCCCGCTCCCACCGCGACCCCACCCCCGGAGAAATCGCCTATGAGCAAGCCTTGCAAGCGATCTCAGCGCAAGTCGTCGCAGTCGACGCGCTACAGCGACGCGAATACTCCGACTACGCGGCTCAGCTCACCCAGGCGATCAAGGACAACATCGCGGAGCTTGAGCTAACCGTGCCCGTCACCGTTTCTGTCACTCTTGCCCCCGAGGATCGCGACCCCGGGGCATTTGACGCCCACGCACCGCAGCCTCTCCCTCGCAACGTCATCGAAAGTGCCATCGAGAGGGCCATCGCCGAAACGCCAACACCATCGATGTTGCCGGGTGGCCCTCTGGACCGGCTCGCGCCAGACATTCTCAAGACGGCGGGCGGGTTAAAGGAAACCGGTGGCGACGGTGAGTGAGTCCGACCTGGCCAAGGTGTCGGAGGCCTCCGAGCTGTGTGGCATGCCCATCGACGTTCTCAAGATGATGGCAGCCGATGGTCTACTGCCCCAGGTCGTCCGGGGGAAGGCCGGGCATGTGTATTTTCCTCGGAGCACGATTCCAACGTGGACCGAGTGTGTGGAGCTGCTGAGGGAACAACGTGATCGACACCTGCGGCGCGCGGCATCGGCTCTGCGCCGTCTAGAGAACGAACTCGAGGCAGTGCGGAACGACATTACCGAGGCCCGCGAATACCCGCAACAGACCCTCGGCATCGACCTCATGAGCTTCGGACACTGGCCCTATGACCGCATGGCGTCAACGCTGCGCGGTCAACCGCTCATCACCGGTGTGCTCGAGCAGTTCACCACCGAGCGGATCGCCATCACGCGCTACCACGACGCCTACCTCGACGCCCTGGCGTCGGAGGGGCGGCAGGCCCGCGAGGACACCCTCTGACCCACGGGAGCCAGCCGCGATCCGCTTACTGGGGCCCGTCAGCCGCGGCCGGCGCAGCGGGAACCACGGACCCGTCCGAACCGATGGTGTAACCCGCAGGTGGCTAGAGGGGAAGTCTCACGTCCCTGGGTTCTCAGCGCGACAGGGTGACACCGGCGGGTGGGGGTGCGTCAGCCGGTCGCGTCGGTGTCGCTGTCCTGGGGTTCCTCGTTGAGGATGCCCTTGGTAAGGGCTGACGGTGTGGTGCCCAGTGCGTCGGCCAGGCGCGAGAGCACGACGACGGTCAAGTTCTTGTGGCCGTTCTCAAGCTGGTTGATGTAGGTGCGGTGGATACCGCTGCGCTCGCCGAGTGTGGTTTGAGCCAGGCCGAGCTTTTCACGGCACGCCTTGATGTTCGCGCCCAGCCGCATCTGAATCGCGTTCTCGTCGATCGTCACCGTGCGGTCCCACTCTCTCCTATACGCGTGTTGCGTATAGTCTACAGGGGCGTATCGCTCAGAACAGGCCATCGCCGGTCGCCTCCTGCCACCACTGCTCAAACCCACTGCGCTGCTTGGATTCCGCCCCGGCTGGTGCCGCGACGAAGAGGTGGTTCGCAATGTCAACTTGAACTGGCCCCGGCGTGACGGCCAGGTGGTCGACGCCGCCGTTCACGCGGTCACGCAGTACGTGTCGGAGGATGCCGCCCTGCCGCGCACGGGGACACCGGGCTGTCGGGTGAGGAGCTCGGCGATGATGGTGCGGCTATCGGTGGCCAGCACCCGTAGCGACCGGGCGGTGATGCCGGCCTTGCCGTCTCTGCCAGGGCGCACCACCCGCCGAACTTCGTACAGCGACCAAGCGCTAGTGCCCAGGCGCTTCTCGAAGAGGGCCGTGACCTCAACCAGTCCTGACTCGGCAACGAGATCAGCGACGCTGCTCGCCTAGATGAGTGTTTGGGCGGGGTTGATGCTGCGCGCCACGTGCTCTCGAGGAACATCGCCTCAGCGCCGAGCTGAGGTTCTCGCCGGTAGCGGTCGATGACCACGCTGCGACCGGCAGCCGTGCTCATCGCAAAGGGGCAAGTTATTGCGAATTGCGCCTGGCGCAGCAACTCTTGGGCACGCTCTCGCCCAGGGCGTCGAGCAGGAATCGGTGGCAGTGCTCGCGGGTCCAACCCCACAAGAGGTACTCCCCTGTGCGCCGGTGGTGTCGTGCAAGCGGTCCTTCTTGGACCGCGCCACCTCGTTGGCGTCGAAGCCAATCACGTGGCGGTACCGCTGGCCTTTGGTGATCCGGGCTATGGGCATCGCGGGTGGTCGCGCTCTCATGACCCGTCATTGCCACGACCAGGGCGAGATCGTCGAGGCCGAAGTCACGCACGACCGGTTCGGTGATCCAGCGCATCAGGAGCGCCGTGCTGTCGAGCCCCAGCCGAAGGACATGACGACCAAGCCGTGTAATCCGTTGTGGGGAAACTTATTACGGTCCTGTCTCGTTCCGCCGCCTGTTGTCTATAGTCTACACATTGGTGTAGACTATAGACAACACCACGGCGTCAGGGGAACACGTTGAGCGACCTCACCACCGACCAGCGCTGGCTGCTCTACTTCATGGGCGGCTGGCAGATCCGTGA
The DNA here is from genome assembly GCF_002116635.1 of Mycobacterium szulgai. Taxonomy (GTDB): domain Bacteria; phylum Actinomycetota; class Actinomycetes; order Mycobacteriales; family Mycobacteriaceae; genus Mycobacterium; species Mycobacterium szulgai. The sequence continues at coordinate 53,209 of NZ_LQPW01000017.1, forward strand.
CTGCCTGATCGACACCGCTGGAACCGACCACCTGATGCAGTCCATGTGGGGGTCCTGTGGGTTCACTGGCCCAGAAGGAGGCCCGGAGTGGATGACTGGCTGGGAGACCCGCAACGGTAAGGTCCACGCTCCCGGCCGAGGTGAGAGCCGGGTGGTCATCACCAAGGCTCAGATCAACGCCTACGCCCGCAGCTTGCGCGAGAGCGTCCGGGCCGACCTGGTTGCACTACGCGCCGAGGCCCGAGCTGAGGTGAACCGCACCGCGGGTTGGTGTCACTGCCCGTGGTCCCAGACCGCTCCCAACGCCCACAGCGGCCCATGCCAGCGCTACCACCCGATCGATGACGAAGATGACGCCCACTACGCCACCGTTCGGCGGATCGACTACGCCCTGGACGAGGTCCTGTGGCGCGCGCTCGACCTGCACCGCGAGCCGATCGGGCAACTGGAGCTGTTCGCTGCGCTGTGACCCGCAAGACCCCAACACCTGATCCATCTACCACGCAAAGGATTTCGTTCATGACCACCACCTACGTAGCCAGCGTGTCACCGTTTACCGCGACGGCCCGTGATGACCGCAGCCCCGTCGCGCGTGTGCGCTATGTCAGCGACGGCGCCATCTACGTCAAGGTCGCCGACGTCAGCCACGACGCACTGCCCTCGGTGACCGGGTATCCCATCGAGTTCTGGCTTCGCATCGACCACCTAGCCCGCCAAGCACACCACTACCTCGCCGACCTGATCGCGGCCAGAAAGATCGCCCAGGTCACCACGTTCGAGGAACTGCCCCCCGCCGTCGTGGCGCGCATCCGCGCATCCAGCGAGGTCGCCCAGCTCGGCCCTGTCGAGACGACCTACCTCCAACTACGCATCACCGACCTACTCCGCTTCGGCTGACGCCGAGCGACACGCCCACCCCAACGATCCGCCAGGTCTTGAAGGTAAACCGTGGCCCTCATTGAGACGATCGACCCCCCGATGTCAACTTTGCGCTGCAGAACGGCATTGGCGCACAGCTGCAATGGCAGATTCCCGAAGCCGAGCTTGAACATCGCCTCGACGCAGCCGCCTACGCGGCCGCCGCAATCCTCAACGCCCCATTCTTTGAGAACGACCTCACGCCGACCGAGCGCGCCGCTGCCGAGGATGTCTACGCGAGGTCGCCCTACGCGGTCCGGTGAAAATGACTGCCGCAGTGCAGAAGTCAGGAAAATCAATCAGTCCCAAGTGTAGACGATCGTCTACACACAGTGTAGACTATCAGTAACACATTCGGATACCTCTACACCGGAAATGGGACCCACGCCAATGTTTGCCAACCACTCAGTCCACCGTTTCGACACCCACTCGGCGGTGACGCGATGACCGCCACCGCTGAGCATCGGCCCGCAGCCCGTAGGCGGCGTTTCGCCCACGACGACTTGGTCGCCGTCGACCTGTTCTCCGGCTTTGGCGGCTTGACGCAGGGAATCGAAAAGGCAGGCTTCACAACAATATTGGGGGCAAACCACAACAGGTACAAGATCGAGGTCCATGAGGCCAACCATCCGCACGCCGAGCACTGGATCGCCGACCTGGTCGACCCCGAATCCGCAGACTACCACTCGGCCAGAGACCTTCCCGCCGCCGACCTCCTCGCTGCTGGTGTTAGCTGCGTCAACCACTCTCAGGCCAACACCAAGAAGGCCTACGAGCAGGGCTTGTCTCTGTTCGACCTGGACGACCCCGACTTCGAGGCCAGCGTGACCCGCTCCGAGCGCGACCGCGCCACCGCCAACTGCGTGCTGCACTACGCCGCCCAGCACCACCCCCGCCTGATCCTCATCGAGTGCACCACCGAACTGACCTCCTGGGGACCGGCCATCCCGGGCAAGCGCAAGGTGGGCGACGGGTCCACCTACCGCTGGTGGCTTAAGCAATTCGACCTCCTGGGCTACAAGCACCGCGTGCTCTACCTCAACTCGATGTTCTTCGGCGTCCCCCAGTCCCGCGACCGCCTTTACATCGCCTTCTGGGACCGTCACCTGCCGACCCCCGACCTCGATCACCGCCCAGCCGCCTGGTGTGGCCACTGCGACTCGCTGGTGCAGGCCGTCTGGACCTGGCGCACCGGAGTCCCCCCGACTGGCTCGGTGCGCTACGGCAAGCAATACGACTACCGCTGCCCCTCCTGCCGCGCCGTGGTCGTCCCGCGCACCACGCCGTCCCTGGCAGCTCTGGACCTCACCGACCTGGGAACCCGCATCGGCGACCGCGCCAAGCCCCTGGCACCAGCGACCATGGCGCGCGCCGAGCGGTGCCGCCAGCGCTTCGCCGACTTTCCCGCCGTCCTGATGCCGGCCAAATCGGTCTACGGCTCCGAGCGCCACCCATGGCAACCGCTGGCCACCCAGACCAGCCAGCAGGAGACCGCACTGCTGTCCACCGGCGCACTGCTCGCCGCCGCCGGAAACACCTACGAGCGGACCGGATCAGACTGCCGCAGAAGGGATCTGAGCCAGACCCTGTGGGCGCAGACCGCCACCAACACCACCGGCATGCTCACCCCGCCGGTCGCGCTCACCGGCCAGACGATCGCCGCGCACCGCCACAACGGCGACGGCAAGCACCTCACCCTGCCCATGGACACCGTCACCAGCACCCATGAGAAGGCTGTCCTGCTCGCCGTCGCCAACTATCAAGGCAGCCCCCGCAGCGCCGCTGAACCCCTGCCCACCCAACTTGGTTCAGAAACCCTGGGCCTGGTCGCCAGCGGAGTGATCCCCTTCCGCCGCAACACCGTGCCGACCAGCCACGCCGAGGCAATGCCCACCGTGACCGCTGAGCAGATCCCCGGCGTCCTCACCGCCGCTGGGATGCTCAAGAACAACGGGGCGATAGACGAGGCGAAGTACCGCAGCTACTCCCTGGACAAGCCGCTGGGAACCGTCGTCGGCTCAGCCGTCACCCAAGGAGTCCTGTTCTCGGGCTGGTACAAGCAAAACGGCAGCACCGGAACCGAAACTGCCCCGCACCCGCTGACCGAACCGCTGGGCACCCTCACCGCCAAAGACACCACCGCAGTGCTCAGTGCCCAATGGCGCGCGGCACTGTCCGAGCTGACCCTCGAAGACTGCTACTTCCGGATGATGAAGCCCGCCGAAATCGGCCGCGGATGCGGCTTTGACGTCGACTTCGTCGACCACACCGGAACGTTCATCGTCTGGGGCAGCGCACGCAACCAGGTCGACGGCTACGGCAACGCCGTTTCCCCAGCTGTCGGCGAATGGATCGGCCACCGACTCCACGCCGCGCTGCACCGCGACCTCGCAGCCTGATCCCACCACCGCCCCACACACGTCCATCCCTCGAACACACACGACAAGGACCACCGCTATGACTCTGCCCACCCCAACCACCTCTCGCCCCGGCACGTACGCTGCGCTGCGCGTCACCCGCAACCCCGAGGCCTTCCAGAGCTGGTGGCCGACCCTAACCGACACCACCGACATCACCGACGCCATCGCCGCGCTGCACCCACCGCGCACCAGTGACGTCGAGTCCAGCCTGCACTGGCTGATGATCACGGTCTTCCAGGGCGCGCAGCCGGTGTCCTGGCTCGACATCCACGGCCTGCACCCCACCGCCCAGGTAACCCACGTGCTGCTCGACGCCGAGGTGGCCCACGACAACGACGGCGACTGCGTCGGAGTCGACATCGTCCTGTCCCTGCACGTGACCACCGACGACGGCACCGTCGTCGCAGCCACACCCTCGGCTTATATCCAGTGGCCGGCCACGGCATTCGCACTCTCCAGCACAGAGCCCCACGACGCTCTTGCCGAGATCATCGACACCGCCCTCGACCACATCAACACCACCATCGCCACCGCCGATCGCTTCAACACGATCGCCCGGGCACTGCACGACACCACAACCAAGGCGTCGGAGCCGCAAGACGACAGCGACGACGAGCACGAGATCGAGCACTGTCGCGGCTGCGGCCGGGTCACCCGGATCGACGACGACCCCGTCGACACCGACGCCGCCGATGGCTGGAACGGATATTGCGGCAGCTGCGCAGACCGTCGAGAGACTCCGTACTCCCACGACGACGGCTAAGCCCAGCACTCACCACGGAAAGAATCATCCACCGAAAGCAGCCGCCGAGAATAGAGTTTGCTGTGGCGATGTAATGCAGCGCCATAGGCAGGCGCCAATATCCCAACAGTGCCGCCTATATGCCGTATTGACCAGCCCGTAAATCGTCCCGGTGAACGTTGACCGGGTAAGGCGCGGCAGCCTACACAGGGATCGCGCCGCACCGGCCGCCATGTCGAGCAAGACGACAAGCCCTGGGGATGGACCCCGTAATGTTCCGCGCCGCAGACGGCGGCCCTGTCGGACCTGCGCACCAGTACGTGCAGCGCCAGACATAAAATATGAATTGAGCATTCTTGCAGGCAGGCCCCGGTGGCGGTGATCCGGCCTCGTGCTCCGCGGGCCCGCACTGTCAGTGTCCGTCACGGCACGTCCCCCTCGCCAAAAACAGACGCATGGAAGAAGAAAGCCCGCTCTAAAGCCAACCTGCAAAAAGTGCACCACACCGTGTGGTCGAATAACAATAAAGGATGCTCAAACAATGGCAAAAATAGTCAATATAATATGACGATATGACTTGCTTATGCAGGGTAAATGCATTATGCTAAAAATAGCAAAACCCATTTGCTAGAGCCATACGGAGACAATTATGAAACCCAATGTCACGGTCTACACCAAGCCAGCCTGCGTGCAGTGCGCAGCCACCAAGAAGGCGCTCGACAAGGCTGGCGTCCTCGGTTACCGCCTGGTCGACATCACCAAAGATTCCGACGCTCGGGACTTTGTCATGAGCCTGGGCTATACCTCAGCGCCAGTCGTCGTCGCGGGTGACGAGCACTGGTCGGGATTCCGGCCCGACCGCATCAAGGTCGTCGTCAATCGAGCGGTAAGCGCGGTGTCGGCGTGATAACGAGGAGGGCGAAGGATCGCCGCGCGCCCGTTGCTCGACGTTTATCCCAGGGCCCGGCTATGTGCTCATCGTCGCTGGGTCGCTGGCACGGATACCTGCGCCTGGCAGCATGATCCCAAGGACCCAACCTTTCCAGCCCTGGAAGCTGAGTCAACTTGCCTACGCCCACTACCGCAACGCCTCCTAACCCGCCCCAGCGATCGACAGCCATGCAGCACACCGTCACCCGGCATCAGCGGCGCGTCGGCGACCAGGCACGACACCTACGGTCACTGCCATGCCACTGACGTTCCAGATCCGACCGCTGGGCTCGCTGCCCTGGCCAGCCGGTCTCGGCAAGCATGGCGGCAGATACCGCCGCCTTGAAGACGCGCTGCGCGCGCTCCTGGGCGACGACGACTTCTGGAACCCCGAAGCGCACCGTCGCGCGTTCGTCGCCAGCGACTCCGATTACCGCCGGACTGTCCTCACTGAACTCAAGCACCAGGCATGGAGTGCCGATTTGCTCGACGGTGTGGATACCGCAACCGCGCTCGCCCGAACGGCCCCGTTACTCAACCAACCGCTCGAGTCTGAATCGTCATGGCTGGACTGGGCCGCACCACACCGCACCGACTACCCGGTATGGGCGTGGCTGACCAACGGTCTCAACGCGAGCGAATCAGAAATTGCCGACGGCCGCCACCGGCTGACATACCTGCGCTACCACCGCCCACTCGAACACGAAGTCCTCGTTCGGATCGAAACCTGACCCTGGCGACGCCAAGGCAGTCCTCCGCTGTCACCACAACGTTGGCTGCGCTGCGCCCAACAGGGCAGCGGCGACCTGGTCCGCATTCCAGCCATCGGCGACCGCAGCGCGGATCGCGCGTGACCGTGCGGCGCGTGCCGCGGCACCCGCATCGCGTGTCAGGATCGCTCGCCGCCCACCGCCGCGCCGCATCCGCGCCATCCGCCTCATGTTGTCGCGCCGATCGCCGCCGACCACGTGAACGCCCAGGCCCCGTACGACATCCTCGGCGGTACTGACCCTGACGCAAATGGGGTCGTCACATTCATGGAGCGCGAACACGTCCGGTTGCAACACAGTTCCCTTGAGCGACAACGCAAGCGCGTACCGCGAAGTCCGCACCACGTGACGAACGCCGTTTCGGGTGATGCGGAAGACCCCGTATCCGTCGTCACTGAGACCGCCGGCCCACACGAAGCAATCGGTGGCCAGTGGACCCATGACGACGCGCTGCTGGAAGCGCGCTATCTCGTCGGCATGCTCGACTGGGTCAACACGCAGCGGTAGCGGTCGCGAACCCCGGTGGGCGCGCCCACTCACGGTGATCTTACTGTCGCCCAACATAGTTGAACCAGCCCGCTACTGGGCGCCCAACGCAGCTTCAGTGGGTGCGTGGTCACCGGCCTCCGGCGCCACGCGGCTGGGCAGCGCCACCACTTGGGCGTCTGGCCCGTCCGAAGACGAGTCATCGTCGGTGTGGTCCTCGGAGGCATATTTCATCAGTTCGCGCAGCCGACTGACACTCAGGCCGGTGGTGGCGCTGATGCTCGCCATCGTCTCACCACGCAATCGCATGGCGTGCAGAGCCTTTCCGGCGGCGACGCGGTGCGCGTGCCGCTTGCGGTCAGCTTCGTCCTGCAATTTTTCGACACGTCCGGCGTACCAGGCGTCGACTTCGTCCACCTGCGCCATGCGCACCGTGAACTCGGTCATATTGGTCAGATTGGCGCGCTCACGTTGTTCACGCGCCGCCGCCGCTTGCCGCTGGGCCTCCAGCAGTCGCCGACGGGCCAACTTGCGACTCGTGGTCTTTTCCATGGTGGCCAATCGTAGGGGGGACCCCGGACACTTCCGGCGAATCTCGCAACACCCCTGCGTTGGCTGCCGGCCCCGCGTCCGGCTGCCCTTCGTTACTCGGTTTCACCCTTCACTTCCGCTTTGCTCCTGACCAGTTTTCCATCGGTTCAACCCTCATGGTTGACCCCTCGTCTCACCCTTCACGTTTCGTCTCCCGTTTCCCTGCATATGTGTCTCGTCCTGTTGAAGTTTGCGAAGGACGCGCCGACTTGCTGGGATTCGCAAACTGGGTGTGGACGATCCCAGCGCAAGTCGTCCAGGTTTACATTGCAATTTCGGCGGACGGCGCGGGCCTGTCGAGCGTCTAAACGCAATGGCTGTCAAGTTGGCGGCGGATGCCGACTTGATCCACATTGCCAATCGCCGGGAACGCAAATGAATCACCCGGCCGATGCGTTTCGCAAATAGAGCTGCAGCAGTTGGGGTCGAGGACGACGCGCCGCGGTGGCCGCATCCGGCGCGGCGGATAACAACACCGTCACAGCCTGCATTCTTCGCGATCACACGCCCCCAGCCTCGCAACGACTCGCAACCTAATTCGGGACTTCGCAACCTTCCTTGCAACCTAACCTCGGATCTCGCAACCTTGCCCCGTACGCGACAATATGCGCTTCACCTGCACCCTCCTGTTTTCAGCCCCTCCTCGCACCACACACCTCTTGCACTAAGGTCACGAAACGATAACGACCGTTGCAGAGGTAGCTGCTGCGAGATTCCCTGGAAGTGTCCCGACGGGTCCCTACCGTTGATTTGTGACGCGGTCATGATGGGCATTCACAAGCTCACAGCGGGCGACGGGTACCTCTACCTGATCCGCCAAACCGCCGCGCACGACGCCGACAAACGGGGCCGCGGATCCCTGGGTGACTACTACTCGGAAAAAGGCGAGTCACCCGGACGGTGGGTCGGTAAAGGGCTGGCCGGTTTGGCCGATCCACCGTCGCGTACCTGGGTCACTGACCTCGAAGACCGGATGTGGCGGATTGAGCCCGGGTCGGCGGTCACCGAGGACCAGATGAAGGCGCTGTTCGGTCTCGGGCTGCATCCGAATGCCGGCAAGATCGCCGAGCACTTGATCGCGAACATGGGTGTGCCCAAGGCTGCTGCCAAAGAGGCTGTGAGCCTTGGCCGCCCGTTCATCATCAACGACGCCTCCACCGAATTGCAGCGCCGCCTCGCGGTCGCCTACCGCGACCACAACCTCAGCGAGAGCCTGTCGTGGAACGCCCCGATTGACGAGACGCTACGCGCCAAGATGCGCACCGCCATCGCCCGCGAGTTGTTCGCCGAAACCTATGACCGGCCGCCACTTGATGATCGGGAACTGACCGGCTTCATAGCGACCCAGACCCGCGACCAGACCACCTCCACCGCCGGATACGACTTCACGTTCAGCCCGGTCAAGAGTTTCTCCGTGCTGTGGGCGCTGGCGCCGCACGACATGGCGAAAACCCTTGAGGAGATCCACGATCAAGCCGTCGCGGACACGCTGGACTACATCGAAAGCAATATGGCGTTCACCCGCATGGGCGCCCAAGGAGTGGCTCAACTCGACGTAGACGGCGTCGTTGCCACGGCCTTCACTCACCGCGACAGCCGCGCCGGAGACCCCGACCTTCACACCCACCTAGCGGTGAGTAACAAGGTCCGCGCTCGCGGACACGACGGCATCTACCGCTGGCTGGCTCTCGATGGCCGACCACTCTTCAAGGGCACGGTCGCGGCCTCGGAGTTCTACAACTCCCGCATCGAAGCGCTCTCCGTCGAACGCGTCGGGCTGCATTTCGCCGAGACACCCCCGGCCGAACGGGGCAAGCGCCCGGTCCGCGAGATCGTCGGTGTGCCTACCGAAGTCAATGAGGGTTTCTCCTCGCGGCGGGTGATGATCAAAGCGCGCTACACGGAGTTGGCCAAGGCTTTTCAAGCTGACCACGGGCGCGAACCGACCACCATCGAAGCGATCGCGCTGCACCAGCGCGCCACCCTGGACACCCGCACCGCCAAGCACGAACCACGCTCCTTGGCCGAGCAGCGCCAACAGTGGCGCACCCAAGCCATCGAGATCCTGGGCAGCCCGCAAGCACTGTCGGACATGCTCATGGCTGCTCGCACACCACGGCGCCGCCAGGCCGCCGACATCACCGAAGAATGGATCGCCGAACAGGCCAGCGCGGTCGTGGAGACCGTCGCCGAATCGCGGTCGAGCTGGCAGCGCAACCACGTCTACGCCGAGGCCCTCCGTGTCGCCAGGGCGGCGGGCTGGGCCACCGATCACGACGTCGTCGAAGCGATCACCGCCGCCGCCCTAAGTCAGCCCAACAGCGTGGAACACGCCCGGACCACCGACACCGACCTCGCCGAACCCGCGGTGTTGCGACGGCGCGACGGCGCCAGTGTGTACAGCACCCACGGCACCCAACTGTTCACCAGCCAGGCCATCCTCTCGGCGGAAAAACGGGTCCTGCACGCCGCCGGACAGACCGACGGCCGCCGCCTGGACCCCGAGCTGATCGAGATGGCGTTGCTGGCCGAAAAAGCCGAACGTGGGCGCACATTGAACGCCGGCCAAGAGGCGATGGTCCGGGAGATGGCGTGCTCGGGATCGCGGTTCGAGCTCGCGTTGGCACCCGCTGGGACGGGGAAGACCACCGCCATGTCGGTGTTGGCGCGGGCATGGGAGGAATCCGGGGGCACCGTGCTGGGCCTGTCGCCCAGCGCCAACGCCGCCCAAGTGCTGCGCGATGACATCAAAGCCACCACCGACACCATCGACAAATTCATTTGGCTGCGCCGCAACCCCGATGCCACCGATGATCCGGCCCGCACGTGGTTCGACAAGATCGACGAAAACACGCTGATAATCATCGACGAGGCGGGCAAGGCCGGCACCCTGCAACTCGATGAAGTGAACACCATCGCCGAGGCGTGTGGCGCGAAAATCGCGGCGATCGGTGACGACAAACAGCTGGCGTCGATCTCCGCCGGCGGCATCCTGCGCGACATCGAAAGAACCTACGGCGCCCTCAATTTGACCGAGGTCGTCCGGTTCAAATCGCGCGCCGAAGCCCATGCCGGTCTGGCGCTGCGCGAGGGCGACCCGGCCGGGCTGGCGTTCTACGCCGACCACAGCCGCATCCACGTCGGTTCTGGGGACACCATCATCGGCGCCGCCTACAGCCGATGGGCCGCCGACACCGCCGCGGGCCACGACTCGGCGATGCTGGCTCCCACCAACGACGTCGTCGCTGAACTCAACGAACGGGCCCGCGCCGACCGTCTCGACGCGCTCGCCGCCGACCCAACACACACCGCCACGGCGGCGCAGCTGCGCGAAGCCAACTTGGCCGACGGGCTGCGCGCATCATCCGGTGACATCGTGGCCACTCGCCGCAACAAACGCGCGCTGCGGCTGGCCGGGGGCCGCGACTTCGTCCGCAACGGGCAACGCTGGCGCGTCGAGACGGTGAAGTACGACGGCTCCCTGGCTGTCTCCCGGATCGACACCGGGCAGAAAGTGACGCTGCCCGCCTGGTACGTCAACGCCTACACCACCTTGGGTTACGCCTCCACTATCGACGCCTCCCAGGGCATGACCATCGGATCGCGCACCAGCACCGGAACGTGTCACATCATCGGTTCGGAGAGCCTCTCGCGCCAGCAGCTTTACGTCGCGATGACCCGCGCGACCGATGAAAGCCACGTGTACCTCGAAACCGCAGAAACCGACGCCCACAACGTCCTGACCCCAAAGGCCACTCACCCCAACACCGCCATCGACGTCCTCGAACGCGTGCTGGCCCACGACGGCGCGCAGGTGTCGGCCACCACCGAAGCCCGCACAGCGGCAGATCCGTTCACCCGCCTGGGCATGGCCGCGCGGATGTACACCCACTCCGTGGGAGCACTGGCGGAAAACACCCTCGGTCCCGTTCGGATGGCCGGAATCGATGCCGCCGCCGATGAGGTCTACACCGGGCTGACCCGGATGCCGGCGTGGCCCGTGCTGCGGATGCACCTGGCCACCATCGCCATCTCGGGGGACAACCCCATCACCCGCCTGCGCGAGGCCGTCGCACAACGCGAACTGAGCACCGCCGCAGATCCGGCGGCCGTGCTCGATTGGCGCCTCGACAGCACCGCGGCGCATGCGGAGCGCACCGGCCCGTTGCGCTGGCTGCCTGATCTGCCGACGGGGCTCCTCGGAGACGACGACCAGGCGGCCTACCTGCACGCTCGCCATGACCTGGTGACCAGTTTGGCCGCCACCATCCGCGACACCGCAGCCAATTGGGACGCCAGTAACGCCCCGGCGTGGGCGCGGCCACTGCTGGATGCCAGCCCGCAGCTGCGCGCCGAGATCGCGGTCTTCCGTGCCGCCCACGACGTGTCGCCGGTTGACACCCGCCTGACCGGACCCGAGCAATACGCGGTCCGCGACCGCCACATCCAGAGGATGCTCGAAGACACCGCCGCCCAGGCGATCGGGCGCACCACGCCGGACACCGCCCGCTTCGAGGCCCTCGTCGACACCATCGATCCGCGGGTGCGCCGCGACCCCTATTGGCCCCAACTGGCCGGCCATCTGGCCGAAGTCGCCCGCACCGACATCAACCTGTCCCAACTGCTCGGCGACGTCGCCGCCGAGGGACCGCTGCCCGACCAGATGCCCGGCGCCGCCCTGTGGTGGCGTCTGGCAGGGCGCTTGCAACCGGCCGTCATGGAGGCAACCCACCAGCATTTGCGGCCGGCCTGGTTGCCGGATCTGACCGCCGTGTTCGGCAGCGCCATTGCTGAAACGATCGCTGCTGACCCGGCGTTCGCGCTTCTGGTCGCCGCGATCGACAACGCCGACCCCACCCGCTGGCGATCCCGCGAACTGCTCCAGGTGGCCTACGAGCATCTGCGCGACGCTGACGACGCCGACGATCACCGCCCGCCGATCCGTGCCGACGAATACGCGCGCCTGCTGACCTATTCCGTGGACCTGTTCACCGGGGAACACCCCTACGACCGTGACGACATCCCGCTCCCGGACCAGCCGCCGCTGACCGCCGAAGACCACGAAGAACTCCAACTGCGCTACCCCGATCCCGAATATGTCACCGACGATGATCATCTGCACACCGCCGGGCTCTCTGATGACGCCCTGCTGGCCAAACTCGGGCTCGGTTACGGCGGCAGCTTCATTGCGCCGGCCCTGGAGGAGGAGGAACTTCCACCAGATCCCTACGCGCAGGTATTCGACACCGACGCTGAGTTAGCGTTCGAGGATCTGCTGACCGAGCGGCCACTGCCGCGCCCGGTCGCCGACGTCGTGGCTGATGTCGTGGCGTTGCGCCGCCAGTATCACGCCGCCACCGAAGCCCTGAACCGTCAACGTGCCCTGGTGGTGGCCGATGAGGGGCCAGCGATGCGGGCCGCTGCGCCTGCCCTGCTGGCATTGCGAGCCCGGGCCGAACAGGACCGCCCCTACCTGTTGGCGGTCCAGGACGTGATGGCTCGCTGGGCTGATGCCGAGGAACACTACGACGCTATGACCGCCTATGTACAACATGAACGCGACCAGCTCGCCGCACTCCAAAACGACCCCAACGCCGATGACCTGGACCTGGTCAGCGCTCGCGCCGCGGTCCGCCTCGCCCTGATGGCACTGCCGCAGACCACCCCGGCCGCCCAATTCCACGCCGAACTCACCGACGCCATGGCCCGCCGCGCTCAGGCAGCGGGCGGCAACGACCGCATCGTCACCGCCGAGCACGTCGACGCCGCCCGCGGGCGAGCCCAGGACGAGGACAGCGCCGCGCTCAAAGCCGCCCGCGCCGAACGTGACCGCCTCGCCGCGGCGCTCGAGCGCGCCGAAACCGCCACCGCACTCGCGTTCGCCCAAGCTGAGACGCGAAACGCTGAACACATCCACGAAAACTTGGCCGCGCTGCACACCGAACTCGACATGCTCACCGCCGCCGGTGACTACAAAATCGAGCGCGGATTCAGCATCAGACCCGATCTCGCCGCCGAGCTGTCCGAGAACACCGCCCGAGGCCTCAATGCCATGACGCGCAGCGGCTTCACCGTCACCGCCGTGCACGCCGGCGACAGCGAGGCGGCACTGGACGCGCTGCGGGTGCTGCGCGAGGCGGCTCGGACCGGCGAGCACCGCATCTTGTGGTGCAGCACCGATAGCGACCGCGCCGCCCGCATCGCCGAACCCGATCCGGCCGAAGCCGTGCACACCGTCGCCGACCTGCACCGCCTGATCGCCACCGAGGGCGAACAACTCGACAACCAAACCACCATCGTGGTCGACCGGGCCAGCCACGCGGCCCCCGAAGTGCTCGCCGACTTGGCCGAACACGCCGCCGACACCGGCGCTCGCCTGCTCCTCGTCGATGGCGAGGACCGAGGTTGGCCCCCGGCGCCGTCGGCACCCCTCCTCAACCTGCTACACCAGGACCTCCCCTGGTCGGTAACCCTCACCGTCGCCACGGCCACCCCCGCGCGCAGAGCAGCCCAACCCGACCGCGACGCAGTCCTCGATCAAGCCGAGCGCTGCGACCCCGCACTACTTGACACCGAGGTCACCGACGCCCTCCGCCGTCGCCGCCAGCTACGTCAACAACACAGCACCGGCTACCAGGTACATGCTCACCTGTGGGACCGCATCGACGCAACTGACCGCGAACACGACCACACCCGCGAACTGTAGATCGCAACCCGTAGCGCTAGCTGCCGGCGGCACCGTTGTTGCCGTTAACGAGGCCACCCTTGCCGCCGACCCCGCCGGCGCCACCGTTGAACCCGCCGGCGCCCCCGGGACCGCCGTCGCCGCCGACAAGCCCGCCGGACCCGCCCGGGCCGCCCGCTCCACCTGTGATCCCGCCGTCACCACCAGCGCCACCAAACCCGCCCAACAGCCAAGCAGCTCCTCCCTGACCCCCTACGCCGCCTAAGAAATTACCGTTCCCGCCGAACCCGCCCGGCCCGCCGAAGCCGATGAGGGCGCCGAAGCCGCCGCGGCCACCCGCGCCGCCAATGCTCCCTCCGAACCCACCGGTCCCGCCGAAGCCGCCTACACCGATCAGGCCTGCGGCACCGCCGGTGCCGCCGGCCCCCCCGGTATTGGTACTGGACCCGCCGAAACCCCCGATGCCGCCGAAGCCGACCAGCATGCCGCCAGCACCGCCGTTACCTCCCGCAAAACCTGAATTCCCTGTGCTCCCGCCGGTACCGCCCATCCCACCGTTGCCAATCAGCCCTGCAGCACCCCCGTTGCCGCCGACCCCGGTGCTGGGGCTATAGCCGTTGCCGCCATTGCCGTACAACAGCCCGCCGTCAAATCCGTTGGGGTGTGTTGCAGTTCCGGTTGCGCCGTCGCCGATGAGCGGGCGCCCCAGCAGTGTTTGGGTGGGTGTATTGATCACATTGAGCACCGTCTGCTCGAAGACCTGCAGCGGAGAGGCGTTGACCGCTTCAGCAGAGGCATATGCATTCCCGGCCGCGGTGAGTGTCTGTGCGAATCGTTCGTGAAATGCAGCCGCTTTCGTGCTTAGCGCCAGATACGCCTGGGCGTAGGCTCTGAACAACGCGGTGATGCCTATCGAGACCTCATCGCCCGCGGCGGGCAACAATCCAGCCGTGGAAACCGCCGCAACCGCATTTGCTGCGGTGATCGCTGACCCGATTTCCCCCAAGCCCGTCGCGGCTGCCGCCACTGTCTCAGGCACTACGAACGACATCGAACACCCCTCCAAGTGACGGTCTTCTGCCAGTATCCGCGGTGGCTGGTGCATCGGAGCAGTTGAGTTTTGCTCTGTCTTCCGTCAGGCTCCCGCCGGGGGCGTCAGTCTATAGGCGGGCAAACAACATTTCGCGCATTTGATTCTGGGCACAGGCTTGGGCCTATTGAGGTGCGCCCGTCGCCTGCGCAAATCGGTGAGCTATCAAGGACTGGGCCAGCACAAACTGGCTGGACCATACGCGGGCGGCGGCGACAGATCAGAAGGGCAGGCCTATCGCGAGCGGGCCGAATCCGAGTGCCCTGTTCGAGATCAGTCCGATTCCGCGGTTGCTGTCGCCGATGTTGTCCAGCCCGAAGTTGCGGTCGCCGATGTTGTTGAAGCCGAAGTTGTTGTTGCCGATGTTGTTGAAGCCGACGTTGAAGTTGCCGATGTTGCTGCCACCGAGGTTGAAGCTGCCGATGTTGTTGTCCCCGAAGAAGTTTAAGCTCCCGTTGTTTCGGTAGCCGAGGTTGAAGCTGCCGTTGTTTCCGTCGCCGAAGTTCAGCAAACCATTGTTTCCGCTGCCGAAATTCAAGAAGCCCTGGTTGTTGTCGCCGACGTTGAACAGGCCCAGGTTGCCGGTGCCGGGATCCAAGAAGCCTAAGCCGGCGGCATTGAGCACTGTCTTTTGCGCGTTCACAGCCGCTTGGTGGATCGCCTGCTGCACGGCCAGGTTGATGCCGGCGATCTGGCTGTTTAGCCCGTTGGTGATGGACGCGCCGACGTAGTTGATACTGCCGTTGATCTGGTCGATGACGAGGTAGGCGTTGGTCGCTGCGTTGTAGACAATGAGGTTGGCGTTGAGTCCGGCGTTAGTGATCAGGCCTTGGAATTGTTGTGATAGGCCGCCCAGACCTTGCTGGATGCCAGGCACGCTGATAGGGCTTGAGGGGCCTGCGCCGCCGTTGCCTCCGAGGGGGCCGGTTGCGCCGGCGATGCCGGGTTGGCTGAACAGGAATCCGCCGGGCCCGGCGCCGCCGCCGGTGCCTGGGGTGCCGGCGAATCCGCCCGCCCCTCCGCCGCCGCCGACGGTGGCGCCGCGGCCTCCGGTGCCGCCGTTGCCCGCGGCCCCGCCCGTGGCGCCGTCGCCGCCGTTGCCGATCAGAGCCGCGCCATGGCCGCCGGCGCCGCCGACACCGCCCGTTCCGCCGGTTCCGCCCTGACCGCCAAATCCACCTACGATTTGGGCTGGCCCGCCCGTGCCGCCATGGCCAGCCGCCCCGCCCGCGCCGCCGTCGCCGCCGTGCCCGTAAATCCATCCACCGTTACCGCCCGCCCCGCCGGCCCCGCCCTCGCCGCCCGCACCCGCACTCG
>NZ_LQPW01000018.1 GCF_002116635.1 Mycobacterium szulgai
CTCCACCCCACCCGGAAACCGACACCCCATCCCCACCACCGCAATAGGCTCCTCAACCCGCACCGGCGCACCCACCACCGGCCCACTTGCAACTTCGCGGGTTGTTCCGTTGATCAGTTGGCGTAGGTGTTCGGTGAGGGCGGCCGGTGTGGGGTGGTCGAAGATGAGCGTGGGTGATAACGCGAGCCCGGTCGCGGTTTGCAGCCGGTTACGCAGCTCGACAGCGGTCAGGGAATCAAAACCCTGATCCTGGAACGCGCGGTCGGCTTCGATGGTGTCCGGATCAGCGCCCAAGACAGTGGCCACATGGGAGTACATAAGCTGCGAGAGCAGCGATTGTTGTTGCTCATCAGAGAGCCCGGCCAGGCGCTGCGCCAATACCGAACCCGACGAAGCCGCGGCCCGGTGCCCGACCAGCGACCGTCGCCGGGCATTCACCAGGCCGGCGAACAAGACCGGCAACCCTTCTGACGAAGATGACAACCTGCCTGTATCCAGCCGGGCCGGCGCCACGCAGCACTGATCGAGGGCCAACGCGGTGTCGAACAAGTCCAGGGCTTCCCGCGATGGCATCGCCAACAGGCCACCCCGACTCAGCCTGGCCACATCCTGGGCCCCAAGCTGCCCGGTCATGGCGCTGGCCTCTTCCCATAGCCCCCACGCCAGCGAGGTCGCCGGCAGACCCGCCTCCCGCCGGTATGCGGCCAACCCATCCAGAAAGGCGTTGGCGGCCGCGTAATTGGCTTGCCCCGCAGTCCCCATCACACCGGCCATCGAGGAGAACATCACAAACGCCGACAAATCCTGGTCCTGAGTCAACTCATGCAGATTCCACGCCGCGTCGACCTTGGGCCGCAACACGGCATCCACTCGCTGCGGTGTCAGCGATGCAATGACCGCGTCATCCAGCACCCCGGCGGCGTGCACCACCGCCGACAGCGGGGACCGCGCCGGTATGGCCGCCAATACCCCGGCCAGCGCGTCGCGGTCAGCAACATCACAGGTGGCCACCTGCACCTGCGCCCCCGCCTGGCCTAGCTGATCCACCAGCTCGTCGGCACCCTCGGCGGCCATCCCACGCCGGCTCACTAACATCAGATGTCGCACCCCGTAATGGGCCACCAGATGCCGAGCCAGCGTCATGCCCAACCCGCCAGTGCCCCCGGTGATCAACACAGTGCCCGCCGGATCGAACACCGGCATCCTCAACACCACTTTGCCGATATGGCGGGCCTGACTGACAAACCGGTAGGCAGCCGCGGCCCGGCGCACCTCGAAGCCGGTGACCGGCAGCGGGTGCAGCACACCCGCCTCAAATAGTCTCGCCACCTCGGCCAGCATCTGCTGTTTGCGCTGCGGGCCGACCTCCAGCAGATCGAACGCCTGATAAGCCACCCCGAGACGCTGCTTGACAACCACAGCGGGATCGCGGATGTCGGTCTTACCCATCTCCAGGAAACGACCCCCAACCGACAACAACCGCAGCGACGCGTCCACGAACTCCCCCGCCAACGCGTTAAGCACCACATCCACCCCGCGCCCGCCGGTGACGGCCAAAAACTTCTCAGCGAACTCCACACTGCGCGAACTGGCGATATGCTCCTCATCAAGACCCAAATCCCGCAACGTGTCCCACTTGCCCACACTTGCGGTGCCAAACACCTCCAACCCCCAATACCGAGCCAGCTGCACCGCAGCCATCCCGACCCCACCGGCAGCGGCATGCACCAACACCGACTCCCCGCCCCGCA
>NZ_LQPW01000019.1 GCF_002116635.1 Mycobacterium szulgai
CCTACAACGAACACACCGCCTGGGCACACCGCAGGACAGCCGCTGCTTGACGACTTACGAACCTGGGATGTCTAGTCAGATCGTCGAAGCGCTGGTCGGGCTCAAGGACGTCCGCGTTCTGGCCTATCGACGTATCGGTCCCGATGTCGAGCTGGTGATCGAGCAGATCGTCGTCGATCGGTTATGCCCGATGTGTGGGGGCGCCGGCCAGATCAAGGAGCGCCCGACCGTGCGCTATGTCGACCTGCCCGTTTACGGTCAGCCGATGCGTCTGGCGTGGCGCAAGCACCGTTTGATCTGTCGGCGACCCGACTGTGCGGGGCCGAGCTGGACGAGTGCCGATCACCGCATCGCGGCCAAGAACTGTCTGCTGACGACGCGCTGCGCCAAATGGGCCACGATGCAGGTCGGGACAGGTCGTGCGGTCTCCGATGTGGCTGGTGAGCTGTCCTGCGATTGGCATACCGTCAACGACGCGGTCATGACTTACGGTCGGGCACTGCTGGCTGCCGACCGGCGTCGCCTAAACGCCACGTCCGCGATCGGCTTGGACGAGACCTCGTTTGTGAAACTGTGCAGCCGTCAGGGCCGTTCGTATGCGACCACCGTCGCTGATGTTGCCAACCACCAGATCATCGAGATCCTGCCCACCCGAAGCTATGTCGATGTCGCCGGCTGGATCGACCAACAACCCCTGGCGTGGAAACACCGCATCCGCTTTGGCGCCCTGGACATGTCGGCGACCTACGCCGCGGTCTACACGGTGATGCTGCCCCGAGCCCAGCAGGTCGTCGATCCCTTCCACTGCGTGCAACTGGCCAACCGGGCCCTCGACGAGATCCGACGACGCGTGCAGCGTGAACAAAAAGGCCACCGCGGCCGGCGTCACGATCCTCTCTACCGGGTCCGCCGGGTGCTGCTCACCGGTGAGGAACGCCTCGACGCCAAGGCCACCCACCGCCTGAGTTCACTGCTGCAACTGGGCGATCCCCGCGGCGAAGTCGCCCTGGCCTACCGCGTCAAGGAACGAGTGCGCGAGTTTTACCGCTGCACCGACATCCACGCCGCCCGCGCGATGCTTTCCGAACTGATCGACCACTGCCTACGCCCGGGCCTGCCGCCCGAACTGAACAAACTCGCCCGCACCCTCAAAGCCTGGTTCGACAAGATCTGCAACTTCCACATCGCCCGCGTCAGCAACGGGCCCACCGAGGCCCTCAACAACCTGATCAAACGCATCAAACGCATCGGCTACGGCTTCACCAACTTCGAGAACTACCGCATTCGAGCACTGCTCTACGCCGGCAAGCCCAACTGGCGGGTCCTCACATCCATCGTCGTCCGATGAACGCAGCACCCCGGCAAGATCCGAAGAGCCTGTTAGTCCTGCTCATCGTCTGATTCCGGATCCCAGCCGGCACCTATCAGAAACGACGCTGCCTGCTCGGCGGCGTCTCGATCGTCGTTCTTAAGGACGTGGGCGTAGGTCTCGAGAAAGAACCCAACGTTCGCGTGTCCGATCCGCTCGCTGACCACCTTCGGGCTCAGCCCGGCTTTCAACGCGCTGGTCGCGTACGAGTGCCGCAGATCATGGAATGTGATTCGTGAAAGCCCGGCAGCCGCACCTAGGCGGTCGAAGCGCTGTCGGATCGTGTCCCGGATGCGGTGGGCGACCGTCCTCGAAGGTGAACACGTAATCGCCGGCGTAAAAGGCGGCGCCGAGCAATTCTCGCTCGCGGTTTTGCCGCTCGCGCCAGCTGCGTAGCGCGGCGAGGGTGGTTCGGTCGATTGAGATGGTCTTGTCGGCGTTGCGGGTTTTGCCTCCGGCTTTGTCCCGCGCGTGCCCTCGGACTACCACTCGACTGTCGTGGACGGTGATTTCGCCAGCATCAAGGTCGACCGCTGACCACTTAAGGCCACAGATCTGGCCCCGTCGGATACCGGTGGTCAGTTCGAGCAGGAACAGCGCCGCGAACCGATCGCGCTGCACCGACATGAGGAATTTTTGAATCTCGCTGGGGTCCCACACGGTACGTCTCTTGCGAAGCCGCTTGGGCGGCTTGATGTTGCTCGCCGGGTTGTATGCGATGTATTTCCACGTGACGGCATCGACGAGGGCTCGGTGGATCATCGCATGGATGTTGCGCACCGTTTTGGGGGCCAGTCCAGGGGAGAGCGCGGTTGGGACTATCCCCGATTTGTACCGGCGTAGCGCCGTCCGCGCCGCGTGGATGGTCGTGCCACATGCCTCGGAGATCTCGAGAGGCTTTGGGTTTTCGCCGTTGGCGACACAAGTGGACCAGTAGCGGAACATCTCGGTATTCCGATCACGCTTGACTCGCCCCTCAGCGAGGAGCATTGCGTAGAGCTTCAACAGCTGTGGTTCGTTCAGCTTTTGAAGCCGCTCTTCGCCGATCCGCGGAACAACGTACGCGTTTGCATAGTCGTTCCAGTTCTGCCACGTCGTCGCATCCAGCGATGCCTCTACGGCTGCGAGCCACTCGGCGAGGAACTGAGCAACTGTGCGAGTCGAGGGACTCACGATGCGGCCGCGATCGGCGTCGCGCATCGCCTCGCGGCATGCCTTCCATGCTTCTTTCTCGGTTGAAAACCCGCCTTTAGAGATCGTCGGATACGTGCCCGTCGCAGGATCCTTGTCTGGGCTTAGGAACCGATACGTCCACGTCTTACCGCGCTGGTACACAGAGCCTTTCATGAAGCCAGCTCACGAAGGCCGGCGGTCACCACGTAGACGCGGCCGCCGAGCCGACGGACCGGCAGCTCTCCGGAGGCCACCAGTCGGTAGGCCGCAGCCCGGCTGATTCCCAGCAGTTGCGCGGCCCGCGGAACCGCGAGCAGAAGGGGCAGGTTGTTAAACACGTTGTCTTCCAATTTCATTCACCACCCTCGAAGAGTCCTATCGGGTAAGGGTTTGTCGGACGCGCCGAATGCGCCGTGTAAGGTTGTCGCCCAGTCGGCTTCGCGCCTTGATGGGCGGTGATCGCCTCGGTCTCGCCAAAGCTCCCATTACCACTGTAAGTCTCCGCAGTGACGCTTCATGCGGAACTTTTGTGCGTGGCTTCGTGGGTTCGCGGGGCAGCGCGTCCGGTGCAAGTCGCCGCGGCCGCGCGATATGCCCCCGGACCAGCACACGACCACGCTTATCCCCAGCTCCCTCGCGGTCCACAACCTAACCCTTCTCGTAATATCCCAAAAGCATTCCCTCCGTTACACTTACGCTCACCCGTATCGCCGCAACTCAATCACAACCGACCGCCAAAAATCTGCACGGCACATTGGCACAAGGGGTGCAATACTGATTTGGGGCCGCGCTGCGCGCGCCCCCAAATCCCGGCCGCTGCAGTTGGATTCGCTCGCCGATGTTGTGAGGTGATCGCTTGTGCTGACGATTTCGCGGCTGTCGCGATGGAGCATCAACTATTACAACGACACCGCCCGCCACGCTGCGCGGGCCGGTTCGGATCGGCAGCGGGCCAACGGTGGGCTGGGGGAGTACTACTCCGAGGGTGATACCCGGACACCGACATGGTTGGTCGCGGGTGACACGGCGCGGGCTGTGGAATTGGTCGGGTTGGATGGGCGCGCGGTCGATGGGGGTAGCGCTGTTCCTGAGGTGGTGCAGCGTTGGCTTGATGAGGGCATCGCGCCCAACGGTGCGGCCGGACGCGCCTTGTCCAAGGGCAGTGTGCACGGGTTTGATCTGACGTTCGCCGCGCCTAAGAGTGTGTCGTTGCTGCGCGGGTTGACCACCGGCATCAACGACAAGGCGGTGTCGGAGGCGCACCGGCGCGCAGTCGACGCCGCGATGAACTATCTGCACCGGCACGCCGGCTACACCCGGGTGCACAACCCGGTCACGGGGATGAAGCATTTGCAACGGCTGCCGGGGTTGGTGGCGATCGCGTATCAGCACGAGACGTCGCGCTGCGGGGACCCGCACCTGCACACGCATGTGATCGTGCCCAACCGCCAGGCCCGCGCCGACGGGGTCGTGGTGTCGATTGATTCCAAGTCGCTGTATCACGAAGCCAAAGCCGCCGGCATCATCTATCAAGCGACGCTGCGTCACGAACTGCACGCCGAACGCGGCGTGGAATGGCTTCCGGTGGACTCGCACACCGGGATGGCCGAGATCGCGGGCATCACCACCCAGTGCGTGAAGGCGTGGTCGCAGCGCTCGTCGCAGTTGCGCGAGTGGGCGCAGCACAACTTGGTCATGGTGGACGGGGCGCCGAGCGCGCAGCAGCTGGCGGCGGCGCAGAAAGCCACCCGGCCGGCCAAGCCCGAGTTCACCTCCTGGGCGCAACTGCAAGCCGAGTGGCGCGCTGATGCGCGCGGTCTGGCGCTGGACCGCGCCGCGCACATCGAGGCGCAGGCGGCGCGGCGCGCCGCGCCGCGGGTGTTGACCGACCGCGCCCGGTTGGCGGGCCTGGTCGCCGGGATCGATAAGGCGGCGTGCACCCGCGCGGATCTGGTGCAGTGGGTGGGCGCGCTGGTGCCGGTGCACGCGCCGGGGGATCCGCGTGCGCTGATCGAGCAGATCGTCGAGCGGGTCGGGGTGCGCATCAGCGCCGCGCGCGACGCGCATCACCGCGAGGGCCACGAGATGTTCACCGTGGACGCGGTGATCGCCGAGGAAGAGCGCGTCTTCGAGCTGGTCGACGCGCTCGATACCCGCGCGCGCCTGGATGTGCGCCCCGAGGATTGGGCCGGCCTGTCGGCGGATCAGACGCGAGCCATCGCCGCCATCGCGCACTCGCCGTATCTAGTGCAGCCGCTACAAGCGCCGGCCGGCGCGGGCAAAACGCACTCGCTGCGCGCGCTGCGCGCTGCCGCGGCGCGCAGCGCCAAAGAAGTGCTGGTGCTCGCGCCGACTGGTAAAGCGGTGGATGAGGCGATGCGCGACGACGCGGGCGACCGCGGGTTCACCGTCGCCAAGGCGCTACACCTTCTCGACAACAGCCAACTAACGCTGAACCGGCGCACCGTGCTCGTCGTCGACGAAGCCGCCATGGTCGGAACCCCCGAGCTGCGCCGCCTACTGGAGGCCACCACCGCGGCGGGGGCCAAGCTGGTCTTGGTCGGTGACGCCTACCAGCTGACCCCGGTCAAAGCCCGCGGCGGCATGTTCGAGCACCTCTGCGAAGACTTGCCATGGTCGCAGCGCCGGTCCGAGGTGTGGCGGATGCGCGACGCCGCTGAACGCGACGCCTCGCTCGCGCTGCGGTCTGGGCGAGGCAACCGCCTACGCAAAGCCATCGGCTGGTACCGCACCAACGATCGCCTGCACACCGGCGATGCGGTCACCATGGCCGCCGACGCCCACGACGCCTACCTGGCCGACCGCATGGCCGGAAAGGACGCCCTACTCGTGTGCGACACCTGGGAAATGGCCGACGCGCTGAACATGCGTTTGCACGACACGCTCACTGTCGAGGGCCCCACCGCGCAGGCGGCTCGCGGCCAGACGATCCGCGTCGGCGATCTGATCATCAGTCGGCACAACGACCCGCGCATTCGAGTAGACGCCGCGCCCGGCGCTGACCGCGAGGCTGAGCAGGTGCGCAATGGCAACCGCTGGCGCGTGGTGGTCATCGACGAGAGGACCAACCGGATTGCCGCCGAACGGCTTACCGACAAAGCCCGAGGATTGTTTGACAGTGACTATCTGCGTGAGCACGTCACCCTGGGTTACGCCGTCACTGTGCACGCCGCACAAGGCGTCACCGCCCACACCGCGCACGCCGTCATCGGCGAATCGGCCAGTCGGGCCATGGCCTATGTGGCCATGAGCCGCGGCCGCGACACCAACCACGCCTACATCTACACCTGTAAGGCCGGCGAAGCCGACCACGAACATGGACACCTAATAGATCATGGCGAGGTCCATCAGTTGCGCCGAGGCAGCAAATACGCCGCCGCACAATACTTCCGGACGATCGCCGCCAACGACGAGCGCCCACGCACCATGCACGCCGAAGCCGCGCACACCGATCGTGCGTTCCTCCCCGACGTCGTCGGCCGCCTGCTCGATCACCACGACGCCCGTCGCGCCGCACGCCACCGGGTTTGGCGCGAACACACTGTGGCCCAACGCGCGGTCTATGAGCGCTGCCAACGCCTTGCCGCCGACATCGGACGATCCGCCGAGTGCGGCATGGACCGCGACTACGGACTCGAACTCTAAAGGCCTCGCCGGGCAAGCCCAAGGGCTTGTCGGTCACCGTCGCCCATCGAGCAGACTGTTGGTTCTGTGCGCGGCCAGGAGAGTTGCATTTTTTGTCGTGTCGAGTTGCGACTTCGGCTTCCTTGTCCTTCATCGCTGGCAGACTCTGCATGGTGGAGCGTCGCACAATTCTCGAAAAGTGGCGCAGCGACCTTGATGCTGCGAGCACTGATGAAGGACGTCTCGACTCGATTACTGAGCTCTTAGCGGCAGTGACGCACCATCGCCTAGATCTTGGCGTACTCGCGGGTCCGCGACGTAGGGATGAGGCTGGGCTTCGTTGGCTGGCATACAAGGAGGCGTTCTCTCCAGCGCTTGTACGAGAGGTGTTGGATCACTGGGGAAGAGTTGACGGCCCGCTTCTTGACCCCTTCGCCGGTTCCGGAACGTCTCTCTACGTTGCGGTCGAGCGCGATATTCCCTCCATCGGCGTCGAACTTTTGGACTACCCCCAGTGGGCGGCGCAGACCATGCTTTCCGCGCGGTTTGCAGATGCTGATCGGCTGGATAGGATCTGTGCCGAAACGATCGGGGCCGCAGCGAGAAGAGGGCGCGGCGCACGACGACAGGACTTCCCAGCACCCGCTGCGGCGTGGGCGATTTCGGCCGAGGTGGCGGACACACTAGCTGCTCTTCGTTCAACGCTTCCACCACGGGGCAACTCGCTAGAGGCGGACTTAGCCCACCTCGCACTGCTCTCTGTGGTGGAAACGGTCAGTACGTCGGTGAAGGACGGTACAAGTCTTCGGCATCGCTCGCCAAGGCGTGAGGGTAGGACGACCCGACCTGGCCGGAAAGACCTGTTTTTCTCACGGATGGATGTGGTTCACCAGTTTCGGGCCGCCGCACGGGCCATCGCCGATGACCTTCCGAAGCTGCCAAGCGGGGATGCTGCAGCAATCGTTCACCGAGCAGACGCCCGTGATCTGCCGCTAGATGACAACTCCGTCGGATGTGTCGTGTTCAGCCCCCCGTATCCGAATCGGTATGACTACACGGCGGTCTATCAACTTGAGTTAGCAGTGGGCGGTTTCGTCGATACGGCCGCTGAACTTAGAGCCTTGCGTAAATCACTTCTTCGCTCACATCTAGAGTCGCCCGCGCCCGTATCCCCTGCCTTCATCGAGCCAGCGGTCGTAGAGGTTCTGCGGGCAGTGGGCGAGGCTGCCCGGCGTAACCCGCCTGGGGCCGGCCGTACCATGCGAATGCTTGTCGGGTACTTCGACGACATGCGGATCGTTCTAAATGAGATTGCGCGCGTGACGCGCCCGGGCGCACCCGTGGCATGCGTGATCTCCACCCAGACGTATTTCGGTGTCGCCGTACCGACGGATCTGATGCTGGCGGCCTTGGCGCAGCGCGCCGGACTGAGCATTGAAGCTCTGTGGATTCTTCGTCGTAAGCGTGTTGCTGTGCAACAGCGCTCGCGTGTCCCGGTAAGAAGCCTTGGCGGTCGAGAGGTGGTGCTATTCCTCCGCAAGGGCAGATAAGGCTACCGACTGTTGCGCCGTGTATAAATAACCTTCGCGGATGTCTTGCGGGCCGCCGCCAACCAAATAGCCACGGTCCAAGCCTTTGTTAAAGCGCTCGCATCCGAACGCAACTGCAAGGCATTTGTGGCAGCCGCCGCGTTCGGCCAGGCAGACGGGGTCGTGAACGCACGTCCATGCGCTCTGAGTGGCCGAGTCGATCCAGCGCTGGAGGTGTTGCTCCGCCAGCGTGGCTAGACCGCCGAGATTGAAGCTTGTGTACTTCGCAACGTAGATGAGTGCGCTGGCCTGGCGCTCAAGCAAGTACTCAGCTACGGAATTCGATGAGTAGGAGGAATGATTCGCCAGGGCATGGATCAGCAAATGACAATAGGCATGGGTGACTCGACGGATGGCGGCGGCGACCTCCGACTCCTCTTGAGCGTAAGTTTGATTCAGCAGCCAGGCCCGTGCAGCCACTTGGTCGACTTCCGCGGGTGGCGCTGCACACCATCGGTTTCGGGCACACCAGGTCCATAGCGTTGTTGCATCAAGCTCAAACAAGATGCCTTCTGTGCGCGCCTCGACGGCCACAAGTGGTAGCCGATCGTCATCTGCGTGCGGTAACGGTGCGAGACGGGCTAGTTGTGGAGTTGGATATTCGCGGGTAAAACCGTATCCCACCAACGCAACTGGGAAGTCTCTGACAACTTTCATGTCAGCGATCCCAGCTTGCGAAGCTGCGGCCAAGCCTCGCTCGAGACGCCTTGCTAGGTCGACATGACCGTCATCGCGCATGCTGGCAGCGATAGTCGTTAGATCGTCCACAGCGCATTCCGCGTGTAAGAACGCACGCTCCATGACGCGCCTGTCTAGCCGGGCCGCATCCAGAGTCTGTGCTTCAAGTACCTGCGCAGTGCGCTCCAACTCGGGTTCATCGCCACGCTGACTATTGAGTTCACTGGTAAGCGTTGCAAGGAGATCGGCGGGAAGATCTGGATGTTGTCGTTGCAGTTCATGTAGAGCCTGTATGCCGGCATCGTTGGCTGAGGCGCGCCGACCCCGAGCCTCGTCCTCAAGCCGGTCAAGCGAATTGACTGTTCCGGCGTAGTGTCCGAGAGCGTAGTGAACCCCCCGTGGAGCACGCAAGGCATCGGTCAATCGTGTGCCGCCGACTGAAACCAGTGTGAGGTGATGTCCGAAGAATGCCCGTGAATCTCGAGCCGTGACTGGCGTGAGGACTCGATCTGCATTGTTTCGAGCCTCGCGCCAACCCAGCCGGCACTGGCATTGTCGGAACTCCACTCCTAGAGGACGGCGACATCTCAAGCATCGGAATCGCGCCGTGTAGAAAGATCCCGAGTCCTCGAAACCTATTGCGCTGTTGGCGTGCTCGGGACAGTGCGGCAGTGTGAGCTCGCGCCTCAATCCGCAGGAGTGGACCTGAAAATACGGCAGCTGCCCGTACGAACCGTTGCGACATTGACGGCAACGTCGTCTGGGCGGCAGCTCATCGACCCGGCGTGCTGAGATGATGTGACCGCACCGTGGATTACTACAAAAGAACATCGCCGGCCATACATCGAAGTCGACGCTTCGTGGTACAACAAGCCGAAATTGGTCATCGTGGTCAGTAACGGGATTGGGGAATCCGACGTGCAATCCACCCGCGGCACTCCATAATTCGAGGACATTTTCAAGCGCCTCGAGGACGGTGGCCATCCGCAATTCGCTGGGGGTGGCCCCGTTTATTCGAGTGGTCGTGCAATACACCCCGTTAGCTTCGTGCTCGAACACTTGGCCAGGCAAATGGGAGAACTCCACTGTTACGCGTGAGCGCTCCATATTATTGCTCCTCGTTCGCGATCGCGAAATCTTCTTCGTCGTTGTCGTATTCTCTGCCGCCGAGAAATTCAAAACGCCGTCGCGCCGGATATCCAGCAGCGCCGAAGTCGGCGCTCGCGTCGACATCCCGCAGACTTGTTGGAGGCCGTGGCCTGAGCGATCTACTTAGTAGCGTCTCATGAGCGGCTTCGATGCTCGCTACCAAGCCAGCGATCTGTTGGTCCACTGTCTCCGCGAAGCGCACCGACATGTTTCGGTCCAGCACGCTTGCGTCCACCCCGTAGGAGCTTCGAGCCTGCGCCCGCAGCAGGGTGACCGGGTCCGCGGTCGGATCCGTTCCTGCAACAGCCCTCAGCCTCTCGATGAGCCGCCGAACAGTATTGGCGCGTGTCAGATCAGAAGGAGCAGTCATATTTCCCAGTGATAAGACGGTGGCGTCGCGGCCCCACTGCTGCGTGAGTAGTGCCGCGACCACCCCACTCGCCGTCTTCCGTGGACCATGGTTGCTGAAGCGATTGAGCGCCACCGGTTCGACGAGAACATTGACATACCGATGCTGGGTGTCAAAGAAGTGAAATACGCTGCGATCACGAACGAAATGCCTTGCGAGGCCCGTAAAGACGATGCCGACATCGCTGCGCCCTGCGCGGCTCGTTGCTTGCACGTAGTACGCGATGGTGCTCGGCATACCAAGAATGAACAAGAGGTTGAGTCGGGCGAGGTCCACGCCGTGGCTGATGAGACTGGTGCCGGCGATGACGGCGAGTCTCTCCTCTGCAGGTATCTCGAGCGTTTCCCGCTCGACTCGGCGGATCACTTCGCTGATCTCAGCTAGCGGAGTTTGTCCATTGAGCCTCACGGAACGAAACCCCGGATCCGAGCGTGTGCCTGCCGTCTCGGCGTGTGCGTTTACCCGGTCGGCGTGAGTCTTTCGGTTGCAGTAGTAGCCTTGAAGCTCATATCGAAATAACAACTCTGGCAACTCATTTGGCGTCGTAACCGTCAAACCGAGCATGCGACAAACGTCAGCAGGCTCATGTCTGGATAGGCTGGCCAGCTCTTCGCGGACTGCGTCGCCGGCGGTAAGACTGAAATCGACAACGTCCATTTGTGTCGGCAACGCCCCGACGAAGATTCGCCGCACCAGATGGTCGTGCCTGCCAGCATAGAAGCTGTCGCCGTCTCGCCATCCGTCGGTTGGAAATCGACGCGGCTGCAGCGCATACAGTTGTATGACTTGGTTTTCGTAATCACTGATCGTGGCGGTTGCTGCGAGTACCTTGCTTGGTAGGCCGCTGCCAGCAACACAGAGGTGCTGCCAAAGAGTCTCATAATGAGCGGCAAATGTGCCAAGCTCCTCACCCAGGAGGTGCAGCTCGTCTTGAATGACCAGGGCTGGCGCAGGATCTTGGATAAATACCGGTTCCCACGAGTCCGATGGAAGCCCACAATGATCGCGTGCTAGACACCTTCCGCTGGCGCCCTGCGGATACGTGACATACCCATGATCCGGGCAGCGGAACGCGGGACCATGCGTGAGATGGCTCGCGTGCGCAGTGAAGCTCAGCGAAGCGATCTTGTCTACCGTTGCGACGACCACTGCAGGCAGCCGGCGGTAGATCTCATCGTCGCTGACGTCGACTGGCAGCACCCGATGGCAATTTCCGCACCGGTGCGCGAGTACCACTCGATCGGGGTCGGGATCCAAGACAACCTGTGACTCACCGCAGAACGGACATGCGGGTATGACCACTTTGGTCCGTCTCCACTGCTCGCCTTGCTCGGCCATCCACTGGATGTCATGCCAGCGTTCATCGTTAGGGTCGGTCAGCTTGTTTGGCGTGTTTCCGCGGCCAACCCAGTAGCCCAATCGGAATTCGCTGCCTGGGTCACCGTGGTTCGTGCGGACCTGCTCGCATGCCGCCACTAGTCGCAACACTCTTTCTAGCTGCTGCACTGAAAGCATCCGAAGAGGGAACCGGATCATCGCCGTAACGCCCGAGTGTTTGCCACGCAGTCGATCGAAAAACATTCCGACGGCGACGATTCCATACAAGGCGGCACTCTTTCCGCCGCCGGTCGGAAACCACAGGACGTCGGCAATTGCGAGCTCGTCCATGTCATCGTATGTGGCCCGATTATCGTCCGCGTGACGGGACTCTGCCCACGCTAGCTGTTGTTCTGCTGGTGCCTCGCGTGCTGCCAGGGCCGCGAGATTCGCAACCACGTATACGATTTGGAAGAGACGCCATGATGACGCAGTGGGATGCCCAGGCGAATCCAGGCCCCCTTCGGTGTTCATTAACGCAAAGGCTTCATTCGCGCGCATGAACGCAACTCCGAGTCCGAGCCGAGGGCCTTCGAGGTCCCGTCGCAGTAAGTCAATACCGCGGCTGAATCGCCGAAGCTCATCTGCGAAGGCGGCGCGATCAGCCTCGCATGCGGCTTGTGATAGTTCGTCCAGGGCGGCATCTGCCAGGTACTCATTCCATGCGCGCAGGTATTCGCGCATACGTCGCTGGATGCGCTCTAAAACCGGCAGGGGATCATCGGCAAGGTCGCGAAACGCGGGTTCCAGCTCTGGTTTGGACTCGTAGACAAGCTGGCGAAAAACCGGCATGGTTGTCGTTGCTAAGGCGCCGTTGCGGGCAAACGTCTCCTCGTCGAGGCAGCAGAACCTGCCGTGTGCGTAGACTCTCGGATCAGTTTTGTAATCCCTTTCGACCAAACGGTATTCAGTCGGTACGACCATTCCGCCACTCACATCAGCACTAAAAGATGCGTCATAAACCGACATTTCGGGAAGATAGCCGCGGTCGCGCACCGGTGTTGGAGAGCAGTTGACGAGTGTCAGGGCCAGCCGAACTGGACCGTCAGGTACTCGTTGAACTGTTGCACGGAACGCAACTATTGGTACGGGCGCGGTCCAATCATGCTGCGCATGCTCACGCAGGAAAGTTTCATAGACCTGTTCGCCATCTTCGACAACTGTGCGGGGCACGCGAACCGCCGAGCTCCCTCTGAGAGGTATCAGGAGGCTTCCGGAATACTCGCCCGTGCTCGACGGATGCTGAGTTTGAACAGCCAAGGAAATTGCGCTCGCGTAGGCAGCCTGTTCTCCTCTCGTGAGCGGCCTCGGATCATCGGGAATCGGAATGATCAGATCGTGGCTAACTTCCACGTCGTACCGCTGGTAGACCGGCCGCAAATAATCGCTAGGCGCGCCTCTTTGCCGTCCGCGCATGTCGTCATGGGCCCCTTGGACGGCGGCCTGCACGGCTGCCGCGGCTTCCGGCGGCAAGTTGGCCAATTCTTCGTCACCGGGCGGAGCCGGAAGTTGGGCGGCGGCCGGGAGGCCATCGCCCGCGTCGTCAACATCTGCGACGTCATCGCCGTCGGCGCGCTCGTCGACCGGAGGGAGCGGATCAACGTCCTCAAGTCCGGAATGTCTGGCCTGCTCAGAATGCGTTGGCGCGTGCTGCAAGTAGAGGGCGAATCGTGTTCGCACCTGCAGAGTGAGGCTCCTGTCGGTTGGAGCGACGAGTGCCGTAAGACCAATCTCACTCGCCGGGAGATGGTCAATTGGTACTCCAGGTTCACTAGGAACATCTGACGCAGAGGGCGCCGGCGGCGCGGCAGGAGGCAGTTGAGGGGACAACACACCGAGCACTACTCGTTCACGAGGCCGAACGTCGACAAGTCTGCGCCCCTGCCGGTCTCGGCCAGCGAGCCGATTTCGGGTTGTGTCAATCAAGTGTTCGGAAAGTCGTACTTGGTCTGCGTTGCGGTCGACTCGCAAGTTCCGCATAGGCTCACCTCCAGGTTCGCTCACGTCGAGGATCCGTTCGAACTTCTGGGGTTGCTACGAAACATCCCGACCAACTATCTTGCCGACGCCAGCGACTCGGTAGACGACCGTTTCATTGACAATCGCTACAGCGTCCGGCCCGAGCAGAGATTCAATGTCGTCCAGATCTTCTTCGTCGCCACCGATTGACGCGATAACTGTGCGGCCGACCCGCTGGTGCAGTAGTCGCAACTGGTGCATAGTTTCGGCAATTGCGGCCGCGTTTTGATCAACAATGGGGTGCCCAGCAATTCGACCGACTCGGCCAACATCAGCCGAGTCCTGCGGTCCGATGCGATCTACGTCAGTCCACTCTCCGACCGCTGCTCGGCCGATTGTTGATCCTTGCCTCGAGAGCTCCTCTGCAAGTGCGTTGCTGGATCCGCAACGGTCTAATGCGTTCGTAAGGGCCTGCTCCCAAGCCGCCAGAAACATCCTGGGAACAGCCCCACGTGACTCCATCAGCAAGGTACGCAAACGGTCGAACGTTGTGGGCTCTACCAGATCTGCGACGAGCATGCCCGGTTGGACATCGAGCACGGATATTCGTGACGCGCTGCCGGCCGCGATGCGCAGAATACGATGGTGGACAGGCACATTGAACACTCGCGCCTCACCGTCTCGATCGGAGACGACCTCAAGCGGCACGAACGCCGTTAACCTATCGCGGAACGCGGTACCCGGCTGCTCGACAGACCCATCATCATCCGGAAGATCGGGCAATTCTTGCGAAATTTGGAGCGCATCGATAATTTTCGCGTCCGCCGACGAAGCGAAATCGAGAAGGAGTCGCCGTGAACCCTTAGGGTTGTTGCGTATTGGCACCGATTCAAGCACGATCTGGGGCACCGAATCAGGCCGATCAATCTCCAATGATAAGCCTTTGGGTGCAAGGTCTTCGATTGCGCCGTACGGTCGAAGAAGCTCGTCAAGGTTCCGGTCGAGGGCCCGACGGAGCGCATGGATCTCGTGTTTGTAGCACAGGACGTTGATAGGACCGATGTCGCATCCGGTCAGCCGGTGCCGCAAGGCATAGCCCGGGGGAGAGGCCAACAGCGTGGGCGTGCTCCGCCAACACGCATCCGAGTCAACGAGGCGCCGAATCTCAAGGGAGCCATCGACGGGGATCAGTACTCCGACCTTCGCGAGGTACCTGAGAGTTGCATCTCGAGCTGTTCGACTGGGAAGAGCTATATCAATCTTGCGTCCCGCCGAGAGCTCAGTATGTACAAGCTCTGCGAGGAGAGATGCCTTCGGGCTTGAGTCCGAGAAGTTCTCGCACGTGCCGACTATCCCTTCTTTGATTCCCGCCCAACATGTCTCAGCCCATGACCGCCATCCGGGTGGGAAGTCGGACGCGCGGCGCTGCATCAGATCTTCGATGCGCTCACTTAGCGTCGGAGTACGCCACCGCGGGCACGCGGCATCGTAATCGCGGAGCGGTGTCACAAGCTCATCTAGGCGTCTCCAGATCGTCGCGGCTTCGATAAGTACTGGCGGCAGCGAACGTCCGCGCCCGCGTGCATCCGCAAGCAATAACGCAGATTTCGCGAGACCTGGTTGGTCTCCGACATCTAGTACAGCCGCGTGTCCGCGACGTGTAGCAATCCGATAGAGGTCGGACTCGGCTTCGGCATGGCGAGCGAATTCCGCCCACCCGCACGAGTATGTCATCGTCCGCGCGGGCCAGCGTCGACGCGCCGAGTCTTCAAATAAAATTACCGGCGCGCCCGAATCCTTGCCCCATGCCACCGCGTTCTCGACAAAGGCATCGTCCTCGTCAGCACCGTCGATGATCACAGCGGCCAGCGACATACCAGCCGCAGCCGGCAACTCCTTCGAAATGACAAGCTTGTTTCGAAGCTCGAACGCCCGCGCACGGCCGCCCGACATGGGCACCACTAAACCGTCTGCGCGCAAACGAACTGCCTTGAGTGCAGGGCTAACTGGCGCCTCTGCGGCATCAAGATTAACTATCTGCTTCAGCCGAATCGCTTGTCGTGTTAGGTACACGACCGGACCATTTCGCACGGGCTGGAAAGGCGAAGGGTATCCATCAAGTTGCAGCGCCGCTGCATGGACTGCTGTCAGAAGCGGAAGGGTTGCAGATCCGCCGGGATGTCCGAGTGTAATGTTCTTTTGCTGTTTGCTTGCAAGTGCAACCAATGCAAGGGCCTCGGTTTCGCACAGCGAAGTTCTCGGTGGCGAACCCGAAATCCAAGACCGCAGGAGCGCATCTCGCCGGGAAAGCGCCCGCAACCACTGGGTGAGACTCGTCGACGCCATTAGCGTAAGCCCGCTCGACCGCTGTAACGCGAAGGATGTCGCCACCGAGCGCTACGGGTGTCAGTTGTAGGACTTTCGCTGTCCCAAGTCTCACGGTTGTCGACAACAACCCTCTTCGCCGCCTCTAGCTGAGCGCGAAAGCGCCGTTGAGGGCGGGGCTCGCCGTGTACCAACATGATCGCCTTCGGATTCGCCTCGTCAATTATTTTGAGGAGGCCGTCGAGGTCGGCATGTGCACTTAGGTTGTACCGATCTACCTTTGCCTGAACCGGGATCGTCAGGAGCTGCTGGGTATTCGGGTCGCGAAGGTGGATCTCGCGTGGTGAATCGGGGTCCGCATCGAGAAGAAGCTCCAGTTGCCTACCCGGCGCTTCTTCATCCTGATGTCCGCATAGGAATAGCCCACTCTCAGGCTCTTGAAGGATTGCTCTAGCCCAGGGAACTGCGGCTCCGCCGGTAAGCATGCCGCTCGTCGTAATGACGATGCCATTATGAAAACCCAGTATCTCCCGGAGGCGGTTTTCTACCCTGGCTACATGGCCGGTGAAGATCTCGGGCGCGCCATTGCGCTCGTATATCTCCGAGATATTGCGCGCAAGTCCGTCTATGCGGACGGGGACATCCGGCAACCCCTTACCGAGCAGCAGGGCGATTTCCTGAGCTCGTCCCAGCCCAAAGGCGGGAATCAACACCCTGCCTCCGGCCGCTACGATGTCTTGAGCTGCAATCACTAGGTGGGATGATTCGCTGGACCTGTCTTTATGACGGCTATCGCAGTAAGTCGTCTCAACCACAAGCAAGTCAGCATCTTTCGCCAGCTTGGGTGGAATTTTGGCTGGGCCAACGGATTCCTGCGCACGGTCGTCGATGTCACCAGTGACTACGACACACCTTCCGCCAGAACGGATTACAACTCCCGCGGCGCCGAGCACGTGGCCGGCGGGGAACAGTGTGATTTCGACATCGCGGATCTTGAGTGTCCGACCGTAGGCGAGTTTCTCAAGTCGCTCCTCAGCCTGCATCACTTCTGCGTCGCCATATGGCGGCTCCGCATGGTCGTCGCCGGGTACACGCATCGCATCGGCTTCCGCGCGCATCACCTGAACGGAATCCGCCCATACTGTCGGAAGTAGTGCCGCAGTTTCGGGGGTGCAGATCACCTTCGCTCGTCGTTGTCGTTCAACGACCCACGGCACAAACCCAGCGTGATCTGCGTGGGCGTGCGTGACGATAACTGCATCGAGCTCGCCGCTTGTCACTGCGTCAATTCCCTTTGGGCCAGGGCGGCTCAGGTGAGCGTTCGGACGCAGCCCCGCGTCAACAAGTAGGCGCATGCTGCCCGCTTCAATCAGTACAGCGCTGCCTCCAATGTGGTCGTTGCCGCCAAGCGGAGTCACCCGAATCCCCCGGCGCTCGGCTAGCACGTCGACATCAGCCCGTGCCGGCTCTGCTGTCGTTGTGGAGGTGATACTCCGCACCTCCGCGGTCTCGTCGAGGCCGTAGATTTCTCGAAGCAGGTCAGCAAGGCGGCGTTGGTTATCCAACGCTTTTTTAAGTCGAGTGCGCCCCGGTCCCATTCGCTCAGCATCGCAGCGCTTTTCAAGACCGACGATTTCCCGCTTAACCAGCTGCAGGAGTCGGCGAGCGCGTTCTGTTGAGTCGACCTGTTCGTCTGTCAGCCTCCGTCGGCCGCGCTGCTCAGCTTCCAATTCAGCACTGGTACGGGATAGCTCGGCGCGCAACTGAGCCAGTTCCCCTCGGAGGCTGTGGAATTCCGTATCACGATCATTGGTCGCCCGCTTCAATGCCCGCTTCGTCCGCTCGAGTTCGGCTTGTAGCTGTGATGCGTTCGCGAGGGCACGCCGTTCTTTCCGAGACGGCAATTCGCCACGGACCCTGGCGATCTCGTTCTGAGCCTCACTCAATTCTTTGTGGGCCTGGGCGAGCTGAACCCGCAGTCTCTTTGCGTCCTCCTCTGCAGTGCGGGCAGCCTTCTCAAGACTGCGCCGTATTTTCCTCAAATTTTCTAACTCTTCTGGCGAGGCGGCTGAGCTAGATGTTCGAGTTGATTTATCCTTCTTCGGCAAGCTCGGCTCCGGAGCCGAGCCGGATACATTACTGGCGCTACGCTCCGGAATCTCCCTCGCGCCAAGTAGGAATGGGACCGCAGAGCGAGCCACCACAGCGTCGTTATGTGTAGCCACGGCCTCGAAAAAGCCTTGGGGATCCGGGGTGCGACGCAGCGCTTGTTCAAGCTCGTCCGGAGAGGAACAGTCAAGAACCTCGTCGTCGACGGATGAAGATAGCTTCGCCCTGACAGCCGTTCGAATTTCTGCGTCTCCTACGAGCAACTCCACTAGACGTTCGCGATGAGTATCGATGACGAATGCGACTGGCCAGGCGGGCTGCAGCCACGTGGCGCGGTTACCCGGCTGGTCTGCCCGCGAACGTTTGAGGTCTCTCAGCGCGGCCACCGTTGCTTGCAGCACCCGTCGTTCTGCTAGCTGGCGCCGCGCTCTCGGCATGGACGATTGCCTCCTAAGCGACTGAAGCCGGCTGTGTCCTATAACACAGCGAATGTCAGCCACGGTAACCACGCGTGCAGCGCGGTGTCAATAGTGGTGACGTAATAGACCAAGTTACCAAGCCAGATGTCAGTGTCATTGACATCCCGTCTTCTGTCCGCCACTATTAGAGTTGTGACTGACGACTTCCTAGTCGACTTCGGCGCTATTGTGCGACGCCTTCGCGAGAGAAGAGGAATGACTCAGGCGGAACTTGCTGAGCGGGTGAATCTCGGTCGCACGAGCATGACGAACCTCGAACGTGGTAACCAGAACCCGCCGTTGTCCATATTGCCGCTGCTTGCCCAAGCGCTTGGCGTGTCGATTAGCGGAATGTTCGGAGAAATCGATTTCAGTCGCGGGGATGCTGGCCAAGCAGTCTTAGATCGGCACGTCCGTGATGACGCTCTGCGGTCTTGGGCTAGCAGAGTGATATACCAGGAGCCTGACTCCAGCGAAAGTCCCGAACTCTCGGTGGATCGCGCGATCCAGTGAACGAGATATCGCGCGTCGCGCAAGGGATGCTTGAAGAGGCAGGCGTGACAGAACCTGCGGTGCCCGTCGAGGACCTTGCACGTATGGCCGGTGCGGTTGTTAGCTATCAGCCGTTTGATTCAGTGGACATATCCGGTCTGCTCTACCGCTCCGCCAATGCCGCTCCTGTCATTGGCGTGAACAGCGCCAACGCAAAGGTGAGGCAACGTTTCACAATCGCTCATGAGCTTGGGCACATGCAATTTCACAAAGGGCACAGCCTAATCTTGGAGCGCCAGATGCACGTTAACTTCAGAGATACGACGAGCGCCACAACCACGAGTCAAGAAGAAGCTGAAGCGAACCAGTTCGCGGCTGAACTCTTGATGCCTCGCGATTTCCTCGAACGTGCGCTGAAGTCGCTCCTCGCAGGTAGACCGCTAGCTGACGCGGCAATCGTCTCGAAACTGGCGAATCGATTTGAAGTTTCACGTCAAGCTATGGAATATCGGCTAGCCAGTCTCGGCCTGCTGACGCCCTCCTGAGTCCAGGGCCTCTCGGGGGCGAGCGCGGTGGCGCCCTCTTGCCGAGAATAGGACGCGCTGGCTGTGCTCGAAGAGGAATCGACCCGCTACGGGCGGTCCGTGAGCGCAAGATTAGGGAACAACACTCAGTGAAACTGCCTCAAATCAGTGCGACAGCGCGGGTGCCGTGAGGTGTCAAAACCCGCGTTGAACTGCGCTTTTGAGATCAGACGGACATAACATCGCTGCTATTTCGGTGGTTGATGTGTGCGCGTCTTGGCCGTAACATGTATGCCACGGAGGTAGGAGCTGTGGAAGTGCAAATGGAGGGAGAGGATCATGGCTACTTCACTTGACGCCCTGTTGGCGGATAGGCTCCGTGACCCGGAGTTTGCGCGACACCACGCAGTCGAAACGGCACGGATCGCCGCGATTGACGCCGTGATCAACCAGCTCGACGAGCTACGAGAGGCGTCGGGCTTGACTAAAGCTGGGTTAGCTCGGGCCATAGGGTCGGAACCGAGCGTGGTGCGGCGACTTTTATCAGCCCAAGCTGTCAACCCGACTCTGGCCACTGTTGCAGAGGTCGCCGCCGCTCTTGGTATGAAGGTGACGTTGCAGCCGATGTCTAAAGAGGAGCGCAAGCGCATTACCGAGCCGATGCGCGCCTCTGCATAACCTCCCCGGTCGCCTCGTAGCTAGAGGTGCGACCGGGGGTTGCGGGCAAAATATTCATTTCCAAGATCGCGGATGTCTGAGTAGTCGCTCTCGCTGAATACCGTTCGAATGGGCTTGCTCATGCCTGCAATCACAACAAGCAACGGACGGTCTGCGCCTTCGGCGTTGTAGTCGAGCCGGCAGAAAAGCCGATAATGCATGCGAGGCTTGGACCCGTCCACGCGTACCTCAAACCAGCCTGTCATGCTCCCGTGCATCGCTTCCCAGTGGCCGCCACCTGCGAAACGCATGGGAGGTGCGGCAGCCACTGCCTGAAGAACCGCGTACATAGTCGCCTCGACCTTGGTCGGGCAGCCTGAGATGAATTCGTATCCGGGAGCGGTCTCCCCTGGGTCGTCATCGGGATGCCTCTTGAAGAACACCACGAGGTGCGGGTCGCGAGGTGACGCACTGCGCGGCGCCGCTTTAGCCCTTTTCGCCCCCTTGCTCACACAAGCAGATCGTACGGACGAAGCCGCTATCAACGGATGCAAACGCCCACCAGGATCGCCCCGGGTCGGCGGCACTCCGAAGGTTCTGCGACTTGTCACGGCGTTATCGCCACTCGGCGGCAGGTATCCAAGTGGCTGGGGCATTCCAGTTTCGTACTGACGCTGACCACCTACGCGGACTACGTCAGAGAGGACGACACAGCACCGCCGAAGTTTGACCGCCCGGTTGCTAACCATCGCGACAACGTTGTCGGCCTCGAGCGGCGGAAGCGGGGTTCGGCGTAGCAAAAGGGACTCGGTTGTGTGACCATGACGTCCTGTGACTGACGCCGAGAGCACTGACCCGTCACCAATCCCTCTCTGGACAGATGACGCACTCGACTCGCAGTTAGAGGACCGTCTTGACCGCAAACGATTCGCAGATATGGTGGCAGATCGTATCAATGCTTGTACCCCGGGTCAGAAAAGCACCGTTTTCGGCCTGGTGGGCCCGTGGGGTAGTGGGAAAACTTCGTTAATCAAATTCATACTAGACAATCTGACTGATAACTGGAAGATCGCGAACTTTTCGCCATGGGCTTCCGATAATGCAACTGGCCTGCAATTGGAATTTCTTTCGGCCCTGGCGTCGCTTCTCGAAGGAAACGACGAAAAGGCTCGTAACGCTAAGGATTCCCTCAAAAAGTACGCCGCGGCATTTTCGCCTCTGCTTGGTGCAATCCCGGTAGTCGGATCTGGCGTATCTGGCGCCGCCAAGAGTCTTTTAGATTTGACTAATACACCGTGGCATAAGCAGTTTGAGGACGTATCCAAGACACTGGAATCTCTCGGTTCCCGAGTATTGCTGGTAGCTGACGATATTGACCGACTCGATGCCGACGAACTACTCGCCCTCTTGAAAGTTGTCCGGCTCTTGGGGAGATTCCCCAATGTCCATTATCTAATCGCTTATGATCACGCAACAGTCGAAAAACTCTTAGAGACCCGCGCCCTGGGCAGACGGTCTTCAGTATTCATGGAGAAGATTGTCCAATACCCCTTCGAAGTACCGCCCATTGCCCCCGTAATCCAGCGCCGGTTGTTATCGGAAGCGATTGTCAAATTCATAACACTGCACAACATCCGGTTAAAAGATTCGCAAGCTGAACGCTTTTCGGAGTTTATCGGCGTGCTCGCGCCTGCATTTGTGACGCCCAGAGCTCAAAATCGTTTCGGAGAACAGCTCTTGTCCTTCGGCGGCATGTTGGATTTTGAAGAAATTGATGTAGTCGATTTCGTAGCGCTTAGCTTTCTTCGTGTTTTCTACCATGGCATTTACGATCGTATCCAAGCGTGGAAGAGCGCCCTGCAGTCCGGAAAAGAGTTGGTTGGCTACACTTCGTCAGATATCAGTGACGGAGAATGGATTAGGCGCATTCGGGACGCGGTCGATCTTGACGATGACGTCATCGTCGTCAAGCGCGTATTGGCAGGACTGTTTCCGGGCATCAGATCGGACATGCTGTACGCGAGAGCTCACCCCCGCTCTTTATCCGACGACGACTATTTTCATCGGTATTTCTTATTCGGCATTCCCGAGAACGATATTCAAGACCAACTTATTAAGTCGGCTATTACCAATATCGTTGTAGACAATGCGACAGATCCTGGTGTGCTGCGCTACAGCGAGATTCTCGATGGCGAAAATGATCAATTAGCGGCGCTGGGGTACGAAAAAGGACAAAAGCTTCGAGCTGATGTATGGGTAGGCGCTAGCCTCAGTTTGGTAGTATTTCTATTCGATCGAATAAAGGCGCTTCCGGAGGAGGTGCCTTCATTCGATTCGGGTGAGCGTGTTCTATGGAGATGGGTTGCGACGGAAACACTCGAGTCGCTAATCTCCGGCGAATTGACTGCAGAGAGCATCTTCGCTAGCGGCCTCTCCGAATATCATGTACTAATGCTTGTAGGTCGGATGATGGCCGCAGAGAGCCGCCACTCGGATGACCGGATGGCCCGTGCGTTGGAAGGATTTTCGGGAATTTATCGCGATCGCCTTATGAATGACCTAGATTCTGTACTTGATTCAAATCTGGATTTCAACTCAATCGTATCTGTCATATCGAGGTTGAGTACCGACAAGAACTTCCACGAGCTTGGTGACACTTTGATAAGTAGTGGTGAGCCTGATCAATTGGATCGAGTCGCCCAGGCGATGGTGACTGTGAACCGATGGCGAGGTAGTGACGGAACGTCGGACGAGCTTGTCTTCAACTCTGACACTCTAGAACGCGTCTTCAAGCCTGAAGCGGTCATCGAACTGGCTGGACGCCTGCCCGTTGCGCCGCCAGTTCTGTCGATCGAGAAATTGGACACCTCATCCGAAAACCGGGCCTTCTTGGCGCGCGCAGCCGTGAAGTCCATAGCAGGAACGCCGTCGTAAGTGCTGCGGCAAGCGCGCCCGCACGAAGTAGTCACCGTACCGAGTCCTCGCTAAGCAACGCCGGCTCACGGGCTTCCCCTGTTCCGCGGTGAGCGCCAGGCCTTGAAAGGAAACCAGCGACCGGATGACGCGATGATCCTGTGCGCCTCATCCGGTTTGAAGTGCGTGACCAGGAAGCAGTAGACGAGCCAAAGAAACCAAGCACCGAGCCGAGCGCCCAGACCGGCCATGCTTATGAGGAGAACAACGAGATAGTAATGAGCGACCAACATAGAAACCCTTCACCCCTACTCCCGACTTCCCGGCGGAGTCGCGAGCGTGGCTGGTTCCTTTGTCGTTGCGCTGTCCCAATTTGGGGATAACCATCTTGCCGGGTGGCTATCTCAGAGGCCCTGCCAACGCACCTGGCGTCAGCAGTTTGCGAAGCACCTGTCTCCGCCTCCTCGATGGTAGCGAGAGCCGTCATCGCGGCCGGGCAAGACACACCGCGTCGGTCGTTTGTCGTAATGCTTTCGCTGTTGTCCTGGTTTGCCGCGATGCGCTAGCACCCGCTGCTAGGCCCGAATTGTGATCAAAAGTTCTGGAAAACCAGGGGATAGCAGCCGCTGCCAGCGAAATTTCGGACCCAGCAGAGTTTGCTATAGAGCTAGACCTAGCGGCTCTTAGTCCGTTGGTCGACGGTTCGAGCCCAGCCCGCGCGGTCCAGCGCAGCAGGCCAGCGCGCTTGATAGTCGCAAGCGTGGCCAGAAGGTGTACCTCTCATACCGGCAGGTGTTTACCTCATAGGAGTAACTGATCTACCGCGGCGACACCCTGGGCTTCTATGTTCCGTCGGTGTCTGTCGATCTTGAGACATATGAGCGTCTCGGTGACCTCACGAAGCCATTCAAGCTGACCGCAAGAGATGAACGTCGGCAGGAGGATCGACAGCGTCTGCGTGACTCCATGCGATGTGATGTCGCGCAGCTGACGTTCGAGCAGTATCGCGCGGGGGCCCCGTGCCCTGGGTGCGGTCTTCCATATGTGGACAACGAGCCGTTCGATTTCAAGGGCACGATGAATTTTTCCGATGCTGAAAGAGTGCGCTATGAGGCCGAGCAGTCCCGCTTCAAAGCCGCGCACGCTTCGTGCCGATCCCACCGCCACAGCATCGCCGGTTCGCTGACGATGCACTGCGGCAGGTGCTGTCCTCCGCCGCCGATGTCGCCGTCTCAACTGGATCGCATTCACGCCCTGTTGACGCCGACGCCTCCCCATGAGCTGATGGTCTGGCGGCTGCGCCTCTACTGCGGGCACACGATCGAACGGACTGCTCACCGAAGCCATCTGACCGTACATTCTGCGTTTAGCGGCTCGGTCAGATGTACCGAATGTGATTGCGACCCAGCGACCGTGATCGACGCGCGGGCCGTCGGCCTTGTTGCGGAGCCGACACGCCTCGAATCGGTTTCAGCCGTCCGAAAACCTACACGGGGAGCGCTCGAACGGCGGATCCAGGAACTCGAAGCAGAGGTGGCGCGGCTGCAAGGCAGCTAAGAGCGTCCGACGATTTCCGACGTGGCATTCGATACTCCGCTCAATCATCGCCAGCTCGAAGTTCTGCGTTGGATCAGCGATGGCTGTCCCGATGGGCGGTGGACAGATTTCATTTTCAAGACCACAGCAGCCGCTCTGGTTTCGCGCCGCCTTGTGACGGTATCGAAGCGAGGCGGCGTCTGGAGTGCCGCCCTCCTCCCCGCCGGCGAGCATTATTTGACGAAAGGCCAGTACCCGCAAGGTCACTGGGCCAAGCGGCCTCGCAGGCCCCAGATGGATCTCGATACACCGGCCAAACCGGCCGCAGTCGCTGAGCGGCCGGTCGATCCGCGGCGTCAAAGTCCGTCATCAGTGCAGTCAACTAAGCAACTCCACAGTCCGGCACGGGAACTGCTCGCTGAAGTGATCGCCGCCGGCGGGGAAGTCCAGCGCGAGTCCAAAGAAGGGCGGCGGCCGTACGCATTGTTGGCAGCCGCAATCAACCGCCACAAGCTTGCGCCCGAAGGCAAGCAATTGACCGTCGAGATGGGCCGCCGGTGGGAAATCTCGGTGATCCGCCTGGAGGACGCGCCATATTGGCGGACGACGCCCGCGCCCGAGGTCGTTCAAGCGGTGCGCATCGGCAGATGGCACCCAGCCCTCGCGGGCCTCCACGAGCGGGACTTCATGACGATGTCGATCGCGTCGGAACGCCGAATGCTGCGCATCCTGCAAGCGCTCGCAGTGGAGGCTGACGCTCGAGGACATCGCGTGGAACCCGCCAATCCGCCGCGGCGTTATCACTATCGACATTCTGAAGCCGGCCATGTTGCGATCAAGATTCGCGGCTACCGCCACACGATCGGCGTCTGGCAAAAGTACCGCGAGGTGCCGCCCCCGCGTTGGGGGAAGTCGCCGAAGCGGCCCGATGCCGCGGCGGGGGATTCCCTTGCTGTCGGGCTTATCTGGGAGTCTGGCGGTAGTTCGGGCGTCAGTGAGTCGTGGTCGGATTCGCCTGCCAAGCGAACGCGGGTTGAGAACTTCCTACCGACGATTTTGTGGGAGATTGAGCGGCGGTCCGAACAGGCCGAGCGTCGCCGCGAACAAGAAAGACTGGCTGCGCTTGAGCGCGAAAGACTGCAGGCCGAAGCCGAGCGCCGCGCGCTCGTTTTGCATATTGAGAATGTGCGAGCAGAGGTGCTGCGCGAGCAGCACGCGCGGTGGCGCGAGGGATTCCAGCTCCGCGAGTACATCGCTGCGATGGATCGCGTCATCGAGCGGTTACCAGACGATGTCGACCGGGCTGCCGCATCGGAATGGCGCGGATGGTGCCAAGAATACGTGGACAGCGTGCTCGATCCGCTTGGCCGGCCGCTCGCGATGCCCGAGATTCGGGAATGGACCCGTGACGAAAGAGATTTGTTGACAGCGCGAATACTTGGTCAGCTGCAACGCATCTCCCGGTCCTGACAACCTCCACTGTTGGCGAATCGGTGCAGATGGGCGAAGGAACCGGCTTCCCGCGCGTTACCGCCGCACCGGTGGGCAACAGTGTGGCGGTGCTTGTCGGGGAGGAACGACACTCCATTGTTAATCCGCCAAATCCCGTTGAACCAACCAGAGGGCAGAGGCACGGCGCGTAAGTAAGCAGCGGCAAGGGCCCATTGCGCAAGGCCGATCAAGACCGTCTGGGGAACGACCCGGCCTGGCCAGCTTGTGAACGGATTTGTGAACGAAACGCGACGCAATGGCTGAGATGGTGGGTAACGCGGCGTGCCGCCCGCGACCAAAGCACTTGTGTGAGCTGCAGCTACGAGACTAGCCGCACCAGGGGACACGACGACCGGCTAGCTCATAACCCAGAGGTCGCAGGTTCGAATCCTGTCCCCGCTACCAGTGTGATGTGTCAGGA
Source organism: Mycobacterium szulgai (assembly GCF_002116635.1). GTDB lineage: Bacteria > Actinomycetota > Actinomycetes > Mycobacteriales > Mycobacteriaceae > Mycobacterium > Mycobacterium szulgai. The sequence goes on from NZ_LQPW01000019.1 coordinate 26,275, forward strand.
CATCGGAATAGCTCTGAACCTGCATTTTGGGTTCAGGGCTTTTTCTTTGGGCGGCCGCTGGGCAGTCCTCGGGGTTGGTAGTTCCTGGTCGGGTCGATGGTTAGCTCGCGGATCATTTCGCCGGTGGCGGCGTTGATGATCCGGACGTCGAGGTCGTGAACGAGCATCAAAACGTGGGTTCGGGCGTGGGTTCGGCCGACGCCGATGTGGTGCAGGTGGCCGGCCAGGCGCAAGGTGAGGCTGCCGGTGTTATCGACGCGGTCGCGGCGTACGCGGTTGTGGGTGTCGGTGCGTTTGCCGGGCTGGGCTTTGGGTCGGCCGCTGTAGGCGGTGGCTGGGGTGGCCTTGTGCGGCAGGGAGCGGTGCGGGCGGTGATGGTTGTATTCCTCGACGAAGGTATCGAGTTGGGCTTGTAGGTCGGCAAGTGTGGTGGCACGTGGTTGGTGGGTCAGCCAGCGTTTGAGCGTTTGGTGGAAGCGTTCTACTTTCCCGCAGGTGGTCGGATGATTGGGCGTGGAGTTGATTTGGAGCACCCCGAGTCGGTGCAGCTCGACTTCTAGGTGGTTGCGTCCGCCTTTGCCGCCGGCCAGTCGGGTGGTGAAGACCATGCCATTGTCGGTCAATGTTGAGGCCGGAACGCCGTGAGCAGCACAGGTTTTGCTGAATGCGTCCAGGACGATCGGGCCGGTGACGCGGCGGTGCGCGGTGAGGCAGAGCGCGTAGCGGGAGTGGTCGTCGATCCAGCACAGGATCTCCACATGGGTTCGGTCGGCTAGCCACCAGTGGGTGAAGTCGGCTTGCCAGCGTTCGTTGGGCAGATCGGCGGCAAAGCGGATGTAGGAAGCTTTGGGGCGTTTCTTGGGGGCGGGCGTGACCAGACCGGCCGCGCGCAGGTGCCGGATGATCGATGTGTGCAGTGGAACCCGACGGACCATTTGTGCGTAGCCGGCGAACTGCTCCGGGCTGAATCGGATGGTCCGCAGTGGGCAATCAGGGGACAAGTCGTCGAACTCTTCCGCTGAAACATCGGCGGCCGCGCGGCCAGCGCTGCGAGGTGTTGAATTCGTGGTGTTCTCGCAGCGCGTCCGACGCGATTGCCGCGCACTAGCGCGCGTCATTTTTACGGCCGCCAAGGCATGCCACGAACCGATGGACGCGGGACATCTTGTCACCCTGGTACGCGCTGGCAAACGCCAGGCGCCTGGTCGAGGTCGCGTAGCGACTCCCCGCAATGTTCTGCGCATCCCGACATCTGACATGCCTCGTCGGCAAGGGGGTCGCACCGCAAAGCGGTGCGTTTTGTGCGCAGCTTGTGGTGAAGGAACAGATAGAGGAGATTGTCGGTGCCAGAAATATCAGCGACTACGGGGTCTACCAAGTAGCGCACGGAGCATGTGTTCGGCGGCGTGTCGCAGTAACTGCTGCTTTCTCTCTTCTGCGCTCTGTACGCGACGCGGTCGTGGCGCCACGCTTTTTGTGCATGGTTTGACTGTCGAGCAAAGTCCTGACGCCCTCGACAGCGCCTTAGTAGGATTCGCATAGTGGGGAGACGCCGAGGATTCTTTGCGGAGTTGCAATACCAAGCGCGGCTGGCTGAGCAACGTCAGCGTCGAGAACACGCAGCGGCAGTGCAGGCGCACAACAGGGCTGTGAGAGAGCAAGAACGCGCCTGGCGCGACTACATTCGTGTGCAGGGCGCAGCGGAACGGGCATCGGCAATGGAGCATGCCGCCGCAGTGCGAGCAGCGAAGGAAGCGCACGTAAACGCACAAAAGGCTGCTGCGGAGTCTCGGACTGCCGAGGTCCTTGAGATCTTCAGCCAGATCGACTCGATTCTGGCCGCCACGCTGGAGGTCGACGACTACGTCGACATTGATTCGCTAAAGCAGCGGGTCCAGCACCCACCTTTCGCTCATGAGGACCTCAGGGCTGCCCCGCCGCAGCCGCAGCTAGAAGCACCCCCGCCCGAACCCCAGTTTGTCGCGCCACCGTCGCCAACAGGTTTGTCGAAGTTGTTTGGCAAACAGAAGCATGCTGAGGCGACCGCTCAAGCTCGTGCGGTTTGGGACGCTGCGCACAGGCAGTGGTCCGACTACGTGAATCGAGTACTGCCGGCAAAGAACGCCCAACTACTGGAGGAACACGCTGCCTCCGAGCATCGGCGCGCTGAGAAGCTAGGTGCTGCCTTGCACGAGTATCGAGAGGCATGTGCTGCTCGTGAGCGTGCCGTCGCTGAAGCGAACGCCAAAGTTGACGAGTTTCGCGCTTCATTGGCTGCAGGTCACCCGGACGCGGTCGTTCAGTATGTTGGCGTGGTACTTGGGAATTCGGTCTACCCCGAGGCATTCGTTGTAGAACACGACTACAGCTTCGACGCGGAGCTCGGGGAACTCACCGTCGCGGTTATCGTTCCCCCGCCGTCGGAGATGCCCAGTGTGAAGGCGTATAGGTACATCGCTACTTCAGACGAAATACGGGAAACGCCGTGTACTCAGAAGGAGCGACGAGAGCGTTATAACGGCGCTGTCGCGGCAGTGGCAGTCCGTACATTTCACGAGGTATTCGAAGGTGACCGTGAAGAACGGATCAAGACCATTTCACTTACCGTGCAGACCGAAGCGGTCAATCCGGCAACCGGGCTTGCGCAGACTTTCCCGTTCATCGCGGCCGCGTCAGATCGTGAACAATTTTCCAAGCTGAATTTGGCGAACGTGGATCCGGCAGAGACCCTAGTGCACCTGCGGGCGCTGGCATCGAAGAATGCGTTCGGACTGAAGGCGATCAATATGACCCGCGGAGTCCGGTAATGGGTTCTCCAGACCCTTCCGTAGGCGACTCCGCATTAGCAGAGCTGTTTCGCGAAAATCGTCTACTACAAGAGAAACTCGCTGATTCACTCGCTGAGAAGGAGGCGCTTCGCCACGGAATCGAGGTTCTTCATGATGTCGGGATCTACACCTACAGACACCCGCTAGAAAACGCCGTCGACTATCAACATGCACTGGCAGCGATCTCGGCGGAAGTAAAGTCATTGATCGCTGAAGGACGCGCTATTGAGGTGTCGACCCGGTTCACATTCGACAACTCGTTAGCTAAAGGCCGTAAGATGACAGCAGAGTTGGCGAAGCTCATGCTAAGGGCGTACAACGCTGAGGCCGAGAACTGCGTGCGATACGTCAAGGCGGGCAACCTCAAGGCGGCGGAAAATCGGCTGACGAGTGCAGCCACAGCAATAGCGCGATACGCGTCGATGATGGAGATGCGCATCAATCCTGCCTATCACGAGCTGAGATTACGTGAACTCGCACTTACCTCCGACTACCAGATGAAGGTCCAGGAGGAACGAGAAGCAGCCCGGGACGAACGTGCCCGCCTTCGTGAGGAGCAGCAAGCGGAACGCGAACTCCGCGCCGAGCGTGAACGACTTGAGAAGGAACGGGCGCACTACGCCGCCGCCTTGGCGGCTCTTGTTGACAGTGACCGCGAGGACGAGCGCGAGGTGCTTGCGGCGAAGATAGCGGACATTGACAAATCGATCGCCAACAACGATTACCGCACAGCGAATATCCGTGCCGGATACGTTTATATCGTCAGCAACATCGGTTCCTTCGGACCTGGCATCATCAAGATCGGAATGACAAGGCGGCTGGACCCCATGGACCGGGTCCGCGAACTTGGTGACGCATCAGTCCCGTTTGGCTTCGACGTCCATGCACTGTTCTTTTCCGATGATGCTGTTGGCGTGGAAATCGGTCTCCACCAGCGGTTCGCTCACAGGCGGGTCAACCGCGTCAATCTCCGCCGTGAGTACTTCTACGTCACGCCGGCCGATGTGAAAGCGGCATTGGCCGAGGTCGGTGGCAACTTACTCGAGTTCGTCGAACGTCCAGAGGCCGAACAATATCGCTCCAGCGAAAAGATCCGAGCTCGCGAACTCGCAGTGGACGACGAACATCTTGAAAATCGCTGAAGCGACCTGCAGAACTGGTACGCCATATGAAATGACTTGGCGCGTTTTCGATTGCACCGCTTTAAGGCACCTCGGCCGTCAAATTGGTGTGGGGTGCAGTCCATAATCTGGCATCCCGGCCCCTCAATGGGACAGAGTTTAGGGACAAACTCTGCGAAACGGCTTTGAATCAGTGAACCGAGATCGCCTAGCCATGACCACGCGAGAGTTTCGGCGTCCAATGCGAAGTTTGGCGAGCGGCGATTTAATGAAGCCGGTCCGTGAAGTACCTGTGAGCGACGATGATGACCGCGAAGCTGATCACCACGAGCCGGGCTAGCGCCCCGGGAACTTGGTTGACCCTGGAAATTGGCGGCGAAGGAAGAGCTGAGAGCTGTGGCTCCTGATTCATTCCAGGGAGCGCTCGGGCGAGCATCACAAAAGTGATGCCTGGCAAGCCCAGACATGTCACCAAGCCAGCCACTGCGCCGAACCACCTCATGCTCGTCCCGTTGAAAAAGGAGGGGTAAGTTGTCAGAATCCATGTGAGCGCAACGGCGCAGAAAAGACAGATGACGATGCAAAAATACGCCTTATCCAATTTTCTTTGAATCGTGTCGTTAGGATCGTAATCGTCAATTTCCGACCAGACAGAGGCTAATCTGTCTGGTTTAACTTGGCGTGTTTCTTTTTGAATCTTTCTGCGTGCGCACTGCAGGCTCCACATCACTGCCGCAAAGAACGCGATTGCCAGAATCCAAGCAGAAACATTCAAGCATGTGAGCCCAACTCCACCGCCGAAGCCGAAATCGGTTTGGAGAGCGTTGATGAATACCAGCGAAGTGGAGAGCGAAAAGGCCAACGTTCCTGTTGACACAAACATGAAGGCCTGGCTGGAGCTCCTGGCCAGCCGGAACCTTTCTGTTGGCTGGCCGTGACCCACGATCATCCATGCAAGGCCAGCTACAAGCAGTTCCGCGCCAAGAGTCAGTAGCCCGATCGCCGGCAGGAATCCGAGCCATGCTCTTTGGCATATTGGGCGAGCAACCTGGTCGGGCCATCCTAATTCCCCTGACGGCCTAGTTGCAGCAACTGACCCGAAAAGGTAGGCATCCACCCCCAACACGATGACACCCAACCCAAGCAGGACTACTGCGTGCTTGACTCCAAACCTGAAATAGGATTTTTTCGATCGCTTTATCGTTAGAAGCGTGGTCAGAGCCAAAAGTATAAAACCTGCAAGTACGCCGGCGAGCTGTGCATTTGTTACAGATATATCTATGACGCTCCATGGGTGGTTCTGTGACAAACAACGCGAATCCAGCGCGCGAACGACGAGCATTAAGGCCTCTCACAACACATGGCACCGACGGTATGACATTGAGTTAGCTAATAGTAGCGATGGAATCAGATTGCTGCATAGACGCAGTCAATCTGCCTTGCTGGACGACGATCAGCTGCGTGAATCGGCGCTGCGATTGCTTAGGGTCGCATGAAACTTACACAGTAATTCGGGGCGGCGTGGAGACAACTTTGCAGACCACGCGCCGTTGTTGCGGGATTGCCGTCTTATCTGCCGGAATGCGGATCGTGAAGAGTAAGAGGAGCGGACGTGGTTGGCTTTGCGGGTCTCGATTTTCAGACCACCGGATTCGCCGCCAACCAACACGACTGTGCGGTCGAAGTGGGAATTGTTCTGCGTTAGTAGGACGTGCGGTGGTGCAAGCTCCGGGGGCGCGTCTCTTCGCGGAACGTGCATACCACTCGAAGTTTCTCGCGGTCGTGGCACGCTATGCAGGCGAGCTCATGTAGGGACTCTGTTCGACGCGGGACTTGGGAACACGTTTGGGAACAACACCTCTGCGAAACACCCCAAATCAGTGCAACCAGGCGCGACCACCCTGACGCTTGACCCCTGCTGACCTGCACAAATGAGACCGGCTCAACACCCGAAAATCCCTGGTCCGTAGCTCATAACCCAGAGGTCGCAGGTTCGAATCCTGTCCCCGGCTGCTAGCGGAAATGGTCCTCAGGCGCAAGCCTGGGGGCCATTTTCATGCCCGCGGGCACTCCCGCGTCGGTGCGGAAGTGTGGTCAATGCCTCTCGCCACGAGCAAGGATGACCAACGTGGGACATATGTGGGGGAGCCAGGGTCCGCCGCCGGAAGCCTACGGCCGGGTCACCGACGCACAGCGCTACCGAGAACTGCACACAGTCGCACACTCGCTTCTAAACGACCTCCAGCAGCGATTCGATGTCACCCGTGAGTTGAGCACCGAGTCGGACCGACACAGCCCTGAACCGGCGCCGGTCGTTCGGTTGGTGCCGGCCGATCCTGCCGCTTCCGCGCTGACGATCGTGTTCGACGCGTTTCCGGGGGTGCTGGTGCGGATGGGTCACGACGGCGGCACCCATCAGCCGGTATGCGGTTGCGACGCCTGCGACGAGCCAGTCGAGCACTGCGCAGAACAGCTTCGCGGCTACGTGGAGGTGTGCGTTACCGGCGCTTTCGGTGAGCGACTTGTCCACGACGATACGTGGTGGCACGAACGCTGGTACGAGTTCCCGACGGGGGTCAGCTGGGACCGCGCACCGCTCGACGTGCCGCAGCGCGATGCGCTACGCGAAGCCTTCGCTGGTGACGAGATGCGTTGGGCGCCATGGCCGCAGCGCCGCCGACGCCCAGTAGAAAAATCTGTCGGTGCCCGGCCGTAGGGTCGGAGATATGAAACGGGTCGTCGGCATAGGGTTGCTGGCCTCGGCGTTCGCGCCGTTGGTCGCATTGCTCGCCGTCCTCAAGCTCACCGATTTCGGCTGGGTCAGTTGGGTGATCCTAGGGGCGTCGGCAGCGGCGGTTCTGCTCCTGGCCGTCGTGCTGCGCAGTCTGGCGAAGGTTCAATCGCGAGTTGTCGAAACCACGTCCGTTCGGCGTGCCGATGAGCGGGTGCTGGCTTTCACCTCGAGTTATGTCGTACCGCTCGTTGTTGCGCTGTTCGGCGGGGCCAGGGGGCCCGCCGTCGCCGCCACCTGGGCGCTCGTGGTGCTGCTGGTCGTGATCTACGTTCGTGCCGGTCTCTACCACTTGAATCCGGCCCTTGCCGTTTTCGGCTTCCGCCTCTATGAGGTGACGGCTACCAACGGCACCGTCACCATGCTGCTGGCCAAGCGCAATCACATCCCGCAGCGCGGGCCGCTCGAATGTCGCTACCTTGGCGACGACGTCGCGATCCAACTGAAGGGGCGCACATGACCGCGGATACAGCCCGGGAGGCGCTCACCGAAGCTGTCGGCAAAAGCATTGCCGCCCTTGCGAATTTCGTGATTCGCGGCGAGGCGCTGGCCGGCGCACAGGTGTCGAGGTTCGACGTAGTCAGTGACATGGCTGCCGACGTGATCAAAGACGTCGTGGGAGCCGCGACAGGTCTGTCGCAGAAGCAATTCCTTGACTACGACCCGTCCTACCAAACCAGCTCAGCCCAGGTGCTCGTGGAAAACCTCAGCGAGATCCCCGAGCTCGCCGCCGTCGACGCCGAGATTCGGCGCGGCGACGTTCCCAACGACGCCGGTGGTGGCCAGGCGGTCGCAATGGCCCACGCGGTCGGCACCGGACCGAGCCAGATCGTCGCCCACCGCTTGAAGGGTCCCGGCATCGCGACCCGCAAGCGCGGAATCACCCTCATACCTCGCGATGGCATCTATCGGCCGATCGAAGGCGAAGTGCTCTATTACGAACCGCGATTCGACGTATTCACCTGCGCGGGGTTCGCCTACTTCACGACAGTGACGCTGATCCAGACCAAACTGCAGGCCGACCAGAAGGCGCGCCGATTGGCCCGCGAAACCCTTGCCACCGTCACCGCGAAGGTCCGCATCGACGGGTTCGCCGACTTGGAGAACGCGGTGATGGATGACCCCACTATGCGAGCCAAGATGGCCTACGTCGCGCGACTCGTGCAGTCCGACCGTGAATACGCCAAGAACCTGACGACCAAGAAGCTGATCAAGTTCGTCGAAGAAAACCCCGACTACAACATTCCGGTAGCCACGGTGGACGGCGCGAAGGTTCTCCGCTTTGACCCATCGCCGCAGCACCGCCACCAGATTCCCCGTCTGCTGGCCGACGACTATCTACACAGTTATCTCACTAATCGCAACTATGAGGCGGGGTCAAAGCAGCGCGTCCAAACGGGAGGTCACGCGTCTTGAACAGGCAGTAGTTCGTCAATCAAGGCACGCACTAGTTCAGCGATGTCGTCACGAATTCGGCGTACGACGTCAAGCGGTTGGCCGGCGGGGTCGTCAAGTTTCCAGTCGCGATAGGACACCCCGGGATAGAAGGGGCAGGTGTCGCCGCAGCCCATGGTGATCACGACGTCGCTGGTTGCGACGGCCAGATCGGTGAGGACTTTGGGCGCCGCCGCGGTGATGTCGATGCCCAATTCGGCCATCGCAGCAACGGCCACAGGGTTGATCTGCTCGGCGGGTTCGGTTCCCGCGGAACGCACTTCGATGCGGTCACCGGCGAAGTGGGTCAGCAGTGCGGCCGCCATTTGGGATCGACCGGCGTTGTGCACGCATACGAACAGGACGCTGGGGCCGGTCATGTCGGGAAGCGACGCCGCAGCGCCAGGGAGACGTAGACCAGAGCGACCAGGACCGGCACCTCGATCAGCGGGCCTACCACGCCGGCCAGTGCCTGGCCTGAGGTGGCGCCGTACGTGGCGATCGCCACGGCGATGGCGAGCTCGAAGTTGTTGCCGGCGGCAGTAAAAGCCAGGGTCGCGGTGCGTGCATAACCGAGTCGAACGGCGTAGCCGAAGGCGAAGCCGCCGCCCCACATGATCGCGAAGTAGGCCAGCAACGGCAGGGCAATGCGGGCCACGTCCCAAGGCCGAGTGGCGATCTGGTCTCCCTGCAGCGCAAACAGGATCACAATCGTAAACAGCAGCCCATAGAGCGCCCACGGCCCGATCCTCGGCAGGTAGCGGGTTTCATACCAGTTGCGGCCCTTGGTTTTTTCGGCCCAGCGTCGGGATAGATATCCCGCCGCCAATGGCACGCCGAGAAACAGGAGCACCGACTTGGCGATCTGCCAGGGGGAGACGCTGATGTCGGTCTGAGCCAGCCCGAGCCAGCCGGGCAGTACTGCGAGGTAGAACCAGCCCAGAACTGCGAACATCGCGACTTGGAAAATCGAGTTGAGCGCGACCAGGACCGCGGCGGCTTCACGGTCGCCGCAGGCCAGGTCGTTCCAGATGACGACCATGGCGATGCAGCGGGCCAGCCCGACGATGATCAAGCCGGTGCGGTATTCGGGCAGATCCGGCAGCAGCAGCCAGGCAAGGGTGAACATCACCGCAGGCCCCAGCACCCAGTTGAGCAGAAGTGAGGACACCATTAGCGTGCGGTCGCGAGTGACCGTGTCCAGCCGGTCGTAGCGGACCTTGGCCAACACCGGATACATCATGATCAACAAGCCGAGTGCGATCGGCAACGAAATGCCGTCGAGCTCAACGGCACTCAGCGCCGTGCCCAAGCCTTTGACAAATCGGCCCAGCAACAACCCGGCAGCCATGGCCGCCGCAATCCAAACCGGCAGCAGCCGATCAAGAGTGGGAAGCCTTGTCGCAGCGGCGAGCCCAGAACGAGGGACGGTGTCAGTCATCGACGTGCTGCCGAACTCAGCAGCATGACGGCGCGGTCTGGGCGGCGGCACCGCCGCAGCACACGCCGTCGCCGTTCTCGGCGGGGTGCTGAGGGCTTGCGCCGAAGGTGTCGGAGTCGGCCAGCACCGTGTAGACCTCCCACCGCTCGCCGCCCGGCCCGGTGACCCAGACCTTGTCCTGGGTGGCAAAGCAGCACGTGGTGCCTATTTCTTCCTCGGTGAACATCCCGGCAGACGCCAGCCTGCCGATCTCGGCGTGCACGTCTTCGCTGGATTCGACCTCCACCCCGAGGTGGTTAAGTGTGCCACCCTGCGTGGGGTTTTCCAGCAGGACCAGCTTCAACGGCGGATCGGCGATCGCGAAGTTGGCGTAACCGGGCTTGACCTTGGCCGGTTCGGAACCAAACAGCTTGGAATAGAACGCAATTGCGTCGTCGAGGTTGTCGACGTTGAGAGCCAGCTGCACTCGAGACATGGAAAATCCTCCAAACCTGTGAGACATATATCGAAGTAGTTCGACGACACTCAGCATGCCACCTTTTTGATATATGTCAAACTTTGTGGCAATGTGGCCCTATGCCCAGAGCGCTGCCGGTGATCGACACGACCGCACCGGTCTGCTGCGCCCCGGTGGCTTCAGGGCAGTTGTCAGACGACGATGCACTGCAGATCGCGTTGCGGCTACGGGCGCTGGCCGACCCGGTCCGGGTCAAGATCATCTCGTACTTGTTCAGTTCATCTGCGGGCGAGGAGATTTCGGGCGAACTTGCCGCGGTACTGGACCTCAGCGAGTCGACGGTCAGTCATCATCTGACTCAGCTGCGTAAGGCCGGGTTGGTGGTCTCGGACCGGCGCGGAATGAAGGTGTTCCATCGGGTGCGTCCGGATGCGCTACAGGCTCTGTGTGCCGCACTGGATCCAAATTGCTGCACTTAGGGTAGCCATGGCGACGGTACGCACGCGCGTAGTGATTCGGCTGATCGTGGCGGCACTGCTCGGAGTCGCGACGGCAATGCTCATCAGTTCGGCGGCAGGCTTGCGATACGCGCCGGCCGCGGGCTGGATCGCTGCGGCGTTCGTCTACCTCGCCTGGACATGGATCGTCGTGCTGCCGATGGACTCCGTCCAGACCCGCGAACATGTCCGCCCCGAGGACCCGCCGAGGGGCTGGGTCACCGACGCCATCATCCTGGTGGCGAGCGTGGCGAGTGTGGGTGGTGTCGCGCATCTGCTCGCCGCGGGTTCCAAGGCGGGGGTCGAGAAGGATGTCACGGCTGCGGTCGGGGTGGTCAGCATTGTCGCCGCGTGGTTCGTCGTGCACACCGTCTTCAGCGTCCGCTACGCCGACATCTACTACTCCGAGCCCACCGGCGGGATCAACTTCAATGGCGCCGAAGAGCCGCGATTCCTGGACTTCTTCTACCTCGCGTTCACCGTCGGCATGACCTACCAGGTCTCCGACACCAGCTTGCAGACAGGCAAACTGCGTGCCATTGCGCTTTGTCAGGCGGTGCTGTCCTACCTCTTCGGGGCGGTAATTCTAGCGGTCACGATCAATCTGGTTGTGGGACTGAGTAATTCGGGAAATTGACGCCTCAGGTTTACCCCCGCCGATAACGGTTATGCCCTGCACATGGGATTTCCCGAACAGCAGCAATCCGTCCCCGGTGTACAGGCGCAGATGGATCCCGTCCCGGACTGCGGCGAGCACAGCTATACCGGATCGGGCAAGCTGACCGGCAAGAGCGCGGTGATCACCGGCGGCGACAGCGGAATCGGCCGAGCCGTCGCGATCGCCTTCGCTCGAGAGGGCGCCGACGTGCTCATCGCCTACCTGAATGAGGACGACGACGCTCAGGACGTCGCGCGGTATGTCGAAGACGCGGGTCGCAAATGCGTGCTGGTTCGGGGTGATCTGGCCGATGCGCAACAGTGCCGCGCGGTCGTCGAGCGGGCCGCGTCGGAGTTCGGTCAGATCGACGTGCTGGTCAACAACGCCGCCTTCCAGATGACCCACGAGAGCCTGGAAGAAATCAGCGACGAGGAATGGGACCACACGTTCCGGCTCAATGTCGGGGCCTATTTCTACCTCGCCAAGGCGGCGCTGCCGCACATGCGCGAAGGCTCGTCGATCATCGGTAGTTCCTCGGTGAATTCCGACTCTCCCAATCCCACGCTGGCGCCATACGCGGCGACCAAGGCGGCGATAGCGAATTTCTCGGCCAGTCTTGCTCAACTCCTCGGCCCACGCGGCATTCGGGTCAATAGCGTTGCCCCCGGCCCGATCTGGACGCCGCTGATCCCGTCGACAATGCCTGCGGAGAAAGTGAAGTCGTTCGGGGACAACGTGCCGCTGGGGCGCGCCGGACAGCCGGCCGAGCTGGCCTCGATCTACGTATTGCTGGCCTCCGACGAGGCGAGCTACATCTCGGGCGCACGGGTGGCGGTCACCGGGGGCAGACCAATTCTCTAGCGACTAGTAAACTGCCGAATTCATGGCGATCCGGCGTGCAGTTCTGCTCATCGCGGATATCGGCGGGTACACGCGTTACATGACGTGGAACCGGATGCACCTGGCGCACGCCCAGCAGGCGGTGGCCGCGCTGCTGGAGGCGGTCATCGATGCCGGCAAAGGCCTCAAGCTGGCGAAGTTGGAAGGCGATGCCGCATTCTTCTGGGCGCCGGGGGGCAACGCCAGAATGGTGTGTGAACGGTTGGCGATCATGCGGCAGGCATTTCTGGCCCGTAAGGAACGGATCAAGAAGGACGCATCCTGCACCTGCCAGAGCTGCGCCCAGTTGGGCAACCTTTCGCTCAAGTTTGTGGTGCACGAGGGCGAGGTGGCCGAGCAAAAGGTGAAGCGCCGCGTCGAGCTCGCCGGTGTCGACGTCATCCTGGTGCACCGGATGCTCAAGAACTCGGTACCGATACCCGAATACGTGCTGATGACCGACGTGGTGTCGCAGTGCCTGGAGGAGTCGATGCGTCAGCGTTCGCTGCCGCTCACCCACGACTTCGAAGGCATCGGCCAAACGTCCACCTTCTACATCGACCTCGCCCTGCCGGTGGAGGTGCCTGAGGTGCCCGAGCGCAGCCCCGTCGGCCGGTTCTCGGCGAAGATGAAGTTCGAGATGCAGTCGCTGCCGTTCATCTTGGGTGTCAAACAAGCCTGTGCTGGTTTCCGCAACCTGGGCCGCGGCAACAGGGAAGAGCTGCCGGCTTGAGCCAACCAGACCCAGTGGCCCTGCTGCGCGAGATGTTCGACCGAATGGTCGTCGCTAAGAACGCCGAGCTGATCGAGCACTACTACCACCCGGACTTCGTGATGTACTCCGACGGGCTGAGCCAAACTTACGCCGAGTTCAGCGACAGCCACCGCGAGCTATATGCCAGCGACATCAGCTACGCCGTCGAATACGACGAGCAGGCCTGGGTGGCGGCCCCCGACAAGGTCGCCGCGCGGGTGTGGATCACCACGTCTCGTCCCGGCGAGCAGCCGAGCCGCATCGAGGTGGTGCTCATCGCGGGGTTGCGCGACGGCCGGATCCACCGGGTCTGGGAGACCACCTGGCCGAGCTGGCGTGAGCTACCCGCGTTCGAAAAGTATTGAGCATCAACGTAACCGGTTCATCAGCTCAGCCGCAGCGTGCCGCCCGCTGAGCAGAGCGCCGTGCACGGTGGCCGGATTGTCGGTGCCGACGGCCTCACCGGCCAGATACAGCCGGTCGCTGATCGGCTGCTGCAGCCGGCGCCGGTCGTCCAGTCCTGAGCCGGGAGCGTGAAATGAATACGAGCCCACTGCATATGGGTCGACGCTCCACGTCGACGACTTGATCTCCAGGGGCGCGATGTCAGCTCCGAACAGCCGCCGGGCGATCGGCAGCGCGCTGTTCATCAAATCACCGCCAGCGGCTGACTCCACATACCGGCCCCGGTGACCCGCGTTGAAAGCCAACACAATTGGTCCCGCGTCGGCCGGCAAGCTCAACCATTGCGCCCACATGCCGTCGTCAGCGCCCAGATACTGGTAGAACGAATTCGGAACGTCCCAGGTTCGCTTGTCGAACCGGAAGTAGCTCTTGGACAATACGCCGAATCCCAAGGCGCTCACCGCATGGGCGTGTCCGTCGGGTAGCGGTGGGTCGAAGGTGATGGCACCGGATTTCAGCACGCCCAGCGGAACGGTGACGATCGCGGCCGGGCCCTCGAACATCTGGTTGCCCGCCCGCAGCGTCACCGAATCATCGTGTCGCTCAACCGATGTGACGACGGTATTGAGGACGATCTGCAGCCCTTCGGCCAGCAGCCGCGGGATTGCGTCGTAGCCGCTGGTGATCACCAGCTGCGGGCCGTCGGTGTAGCGGCCCAGATCGTACGTTGTAGCGGACAGCTGGCTCGCGTCGGCGGCGAACTCCTCCTCGATCTCGGTGTTGACGAAGAAGGCCAATTCAGCGCGCTCGGTGTCGGAAAGCTCCTCGCGTTTGGCCGAGGCTTCGACCGCGGCGCCCAATGACCCGCCGTCGACGTCGTCGCCGGCATCTTCCACGAAATGCCGCCACTTGGTTTGGCTGGCCTGGGTGTAGGTGAGCGGAGCCAGTCGAGGGTCCACCGCGAGTTCCGTCCACTTGTAGTACTCGGTGGGACTGCGCTGCGCTGACACCTTGTCGGCCAGCTCGTCCAGCGGATTGTTGGTTGCGCCATGGATCCAGGACGCACCCATTTCCAGCGGCACCCCCCAATCGCGATTGGTATGCACGCGGCCGCCGATTCGATTGCGGGCCTCGATCACTCGCACCGGCCATCCGGCGTCGGCCAGGCTGCGCGCGGCACCCAAACCCGCCATCCCGGCGCCGATCACGAGCACTGACTTGGTGTCCGGTGGCGCGGTGGTGGTAGTGCCCGGACGCGAAATCTTGGTGCTGCGCGCCGGCGGACGATTGGTTGTGCAGCCCGCGGCCAGCCCGGCGCCGGTCAAGCTCGCCGCCGCCAGGAATTCCCGACGGGATAACTGGGACACGAGTGTCAGCCTCTCACATCTCGTGCCTGGAAATCTGGTCCAAACTGCGACGGCTTCCCATTACGTGCAGGTAAACTCGCGTCCAACCGGAAGGCGGCAATGCGGCCGCGTTCGAAGGGGGAGCGGCGATGAGTGCTCGGAAGTCGACCCGGGGCAGTACGCGACTCCGGCTGCCCGAGGAGTTGCCGCCCAGCCGCGACCTGACGGTCCGCGCAGCCGACGGAACCCCATTGCACACCCAGGTGTTCGGGCCGTCCGATGGCTACCCGATAGTGCTGACCCACGGCATCACTTGCGCCCTGCGGGCGTGGGCTTACCAAATCGCAGACCTTGCCTCCGACTACCGGGTGATCGCCTTCGACCACCGGGGTCACGGACGCAGCGGCATCCCGCGCCGGGGTGGCTACAGTCTCAAACACCTTGCGTCCGACCTGGATTCGGTACTGGACGCGACGTTGGCTCCGCACGAGCGCGCGGTGATCGCCGGGCATTCGATGGGCGGCATCACCATCGCAGCCTGGTCGCAACGCTACCGCCACAAGGTTTCCCGGCGTGCGGACGCCGTGGCGATGATCAACACCACCACCGGCGACCTGGTGTCCAATGTGCGCTTCCTGCCGGTGCCCAAGGGGTTGGCGGCGGCCCGGGTCCTGGCCGGCCGGAGCCTGATCGGCGCCCTGGGCGGCTTCCCGCTTCCGGGCGCGATCCGGATACCGGCTCGGCAGCTGGTCGCGATGATGGCGGTTGCCGCCGATGCCGACCCAAGTGCGGCAAACCTGATCTACGAGTTGTTCGTGCAGACGTCACCGGCGGGGCGCGGTGGCTGCGCCAGAATGCTCGTCGGGGAAATGGGATCGCGCTACCTCAACCTGGACGGTCTGACGGTGCCGACCCTGGTTATCGGTAGCGAACGTGATCGGCTGACGCCGATCAGCCAGTCTCGCAAGATCGCGGCCACCGCGCCCAACGTCGTCGGTCTGGTCGAACTGCCCGGCGGCCACTGCTCGATGCTGGAGCAACCGCAGGAGGTCAATCGCCAGCTGCGCGTCCTGGCCGAATCGGTCGCCCGGTCTCGGGTGCACCGAATCAGCTCATAGCAGGGCCGCGATCTCGGCGGCCGCCCGCTGGCCGGACCTGACCGCGCCGTCGAAGTATCCGGTCCATTCGTCCGCGGTTTCGGTGCCCGCCCAATGAATCGGCCCGACCGGCGCACGTAACCATCGCCCGTATCGCGTCCACGAGCCCGGCGGCACCGCGGCCGTCGGGCCGCCCGGTGCGAATTCCTCTGTGCCCCAGCGGAAATCGGTATAGTCGAGGGGTTTGAGCGCCTCCTCGCCGAACAGTGCCGCGAAGCACCGCAACGCATCGCGGCGGCGCTGCTCGGTGGGCAGCGAATCGAACGCGCGGGCATCGACGAATCCCAACAGAACACCGGGGCCGTCATGAGGACTTACGTCGAAGGTGATGAACACCGGACCCCGGTCGGACAGAGCCTGGCCGGAGAAACCGTTGGTACGCCAGAACGGCGTCTCGTATGCGGCGTAGGCCTTGCTGAGCCGGCCCTGTGGCCAGTTTTTGGCGAGCTGTTCGTATTCGGGCGGTAGCGGGGGACTGAACTCGATGGCTGCGCGATGGGCCGGTGGGATCGCTACGATGACGAACCCGGCATCGGCCTGGCCCTGATCGGAAGTGATCGTCACACCCGCGCCGTGCCGCTCGATGCGACGGACCGGCGCGTTGAGCACCACCCGGGAGCCGAGTTCGGCGGCGGCCAACTCGGCGATCTGTTGAGTGCCACCCGGAAACAGGTCCTGCTGGGCACCGTTCTCGACGTCGAGCAGCCGGTCCAGGCCGCCCGCGGCGCGGACATATCGGGTGGCGTGCAGCATCGACACGTCGTCGGGTTCACATCCCCAAGTCACTCGCGTCATGATCGCCATCAGGTCGCGCGAGGAGGCGGTCGCGTGGACCAAACGCAACCATTGACCCAACGACACCTCGTCGAGTTGGCGAGCCCGTCGGGCGTCCCACGGTGCCGAAATCGGGACGTTGCGTGAAATTCTTTCGAATTGCCAACGCAACCGGCCGATGTCGAGTAGCCCAGCCAGCGACAGCCGGGGAATCGTCCCGCGGTAGGCGCGTGGCCCGCCCCGCCAGTGGATGACGTTCTTGCCCTGATGGGGGGTCGGGGTGGTCGGCACCTGCAGCTCGGCCGCCAACGCTCGGACCGCGTCCTGGGTGGGGCCCACGAATGAGCCGCCCATATCGGCTGGTAATCCTGCGACGCTGCCAGTGAAAGAGCGACCGCCAACACGCTCGCGCCCCTCGAATACCAGCACATCGTGGCCCTGTCGGGTCAACTCACGGGCTGCAGACAGCCCGGCGAAGCCGGCCCCCACCACGACAACGTCGACAATCCGCGGAGGGTTTGTCACGCCCTATAGTGAACCCCATTTAGTCGGCTCCCCGTAGGATAAATTTCGATCGTCAGTTGCTTCCCCTGGTCAGGCGGGCACTTTGCAGGTCTACACCGCCCTGTATGGGCTCACCGATGCTGCCGAGCGCGCGCGGGAATTGCGCGACGCCGGCGCTAGCGGGGTGGCCACCTTCGAAGGACCGCACGACGTTTTCGCCCCGCTGACCCTGGCCGCCACGGTGGGCGGTCTGGACCTGATGACCAATGTGGCGATCGCCTTTCCGCGAAATCCGATACACCTTGCCCATCAGGCCAACGATCATCAGATACTGAGCGGCGGCCGGTTCATCCTCGGTCTGGGCACCCAGGTGCGGGCCCAGATCGAGAAGCGCTTCGGCGCCCAGTTCGACCGGCCGGTGGCCCGGATGACCGAACTGGTCGCTGCCTTGCGGGCGATCTTCGAATCGTGGAATACCGGTTCCCGCTTGAACTTTCGCGGCGACTTTTACCAGCACACGCTCATGACGCCGACTTTCAACCCCGGTCCGAATCCGTATGGCCCGCCGCCCATCTACGTCGGCGCGCTGGGTCCCAAGCTCACCCAGGCCGTCGCCGCGCACGCCGATGGCCTGCTGGTGATGCCGTTCGGCTCCAAACGGTTCCTGCACCAGCACACGATGCCGGCGGTGCGCGAGGGCCTCGCCGCCGGCGGACGGCGAGCCGAGGACTTCGCCATCATCCCCGAGATCATCGTGTCCTCGGCTGACAGCGATGCCAGCACGCGTCGGCTGCTGGCGTTCTACGGGTCGACCCCGGCCTATCGTCCGGTGCTGGCCGCCCATGGCTGGGAGGATCTGCAACCCGAACTCAACGGGATGTCCAAGCAGGGCCGCTGGCAGGAGATGGCCGACCTGATCGACGACGAGATCCTGCACACCCTGGCCGGTTGCGGTACCCCCGCCGAGATCGCGGCCTACATCCGGGACCGGGTCTCGGGTGTCTCGGACACGGTGTGCCTCTATCAGCCCTCGCCTATCGGGCTGCAGACGCTGGCCGAGATTGTCGACGAGCTACGGCGCGACCGTTAGCCAGTCGGCGAATCCCGACGGGTCGTGGCGGCCGAGTGCGCCGTGTTCGTAGAGGCCCCAGCCCTCGACTGGATCCGCGTCGCCGTCGCGGCAGACCGCGCGCCCCACGTGGTCGATGACGCCGAAGCCGGACCGCCCGATGATGGCCGGGTCGTTCATGTCGTAGGTCAGCCGCTCGACGAACTTTTCGCCCTTCCACATGCCGTGCAGCCAGTCCGCGTCGCCGCCGTAGCCGCCGCCGACGTGAATCGGCACCGCCAGTTTGGATTCCACGTCGAAGTGGACCGGCGTGCCGTCGGGAGCGGTCGCGTCGATGGTGGCCCCGGTCGGGATGCGGGTGCCGGAGCGGTAGTGGGTCGTCACCCGCGGCCAGCCCAACTGTTCGATGCGGCCGTCGCGCCACACCCGGGTGCAATCGTTGACGGACCGGAAGCCGTTGGGCGCCTCCTGGATGATCAGCACAACGGCGAAGTCGTCGAACGCCATCGGCATGTACAGCCACCACATGCCTTCGAACGGCGGGTCGGCCGGCCGGCCGGCCGGTTCGGGCTCACCGATCGGCCGGATGCCCCACGAGCGGTCGCGGCTGCCGATCCACGTCGCGGGGTCGACGGAGATTTCCTCGCCGTCGACGACGAGGTGTCCGCTCCAGCTGCCGACTTGGGCGAACCGTTGCGCGTCCAGGGTGACCCGGTTGCCCGTGCGCATCAGGTGCGGCTGTTCCTGGACGACATCGAAAAGCCCCTGCCAGGTGAGATCGGCTGCGACGCCGTCGGTTTCGTCGAGGACCAGCCGAAGTTTGCGTAGCGGCTCGATGACCTCGATTCGATAACCGTTGACGTGCTGGTGCAGCCGGTCGGAGTCGATGGCGTCCGACAAGTGCACCGCGGTCTGGGTATGCCCGCGGCGCACGAGCACGAAGGCATCCTTGACGCCGAGGTTGGGGTAGTAGCCGATGCCGCTGA
The DNA here is from genome assembly GCF_002116635.1 of Mycobacterium szulgai. Taxonomy (GTDB): domain Bacteria; phylum Actinomycetota; class Actinomycetes; order Mycobacteriales; family Mycobacteriaceae; genus Mycobacterium; species Mycobacterium szulgai. The sequence goes on from NZ_LQPW01000019.1 coordinate 45,376, forward strand.
TCACGAAGATGTCGCCGGTGCGGTCGTGGGCGTTGAAGTAGGAGCGGTCGTAGAAGTTACGGTCGGAGGAACCGGGCCAGGCGATCGGCTGAGGTACCTGGTGTACCGGATACTCGTCGAGCGGGCCTAACATTACTGCTCCTCTCCGATCAGACGCTTCATCAATCCCGCGTGGTAGAAAAGCGATTCTGCGAAATTGGGGTCGTCGGATTTTTCGATTTCGCCGAAATGCACTCGCCGCGCGTTGGTACGCATGAACACGCACGCCCACATCACACCGGAGTACACGTAAAACCAGTGCAGGTCAGCAAGTTCCACGCCGGTGAGTTCTTGATAGGTGGCGCGGACATCTTCCTCACGCAGCACCTCCGGCAGGCCGGGCAGCGTCGCCAGGGCGGTCATCTCCTGAAATACCATGTGGGCGTAGATAATCCAGGCTACGTCGAGCTCCCGCGGGCCTAGCGTCACCATCTCCCAGTCCAGCACCGCGACCGGGGCGAAGTCGCGGTACAGGACGTTGCCCAGCCGGGCGTCGCCCCACAGCAGTACCGGCTCACGCGCGGCCGCGTCGGATGGCCAGTTGCTTTCCAGCCATTCGAAGGTCCGTTCCAGCAGTGCCGAACGGCCGATGTCCGGCACGGCGAAGTCGTACCAGGACTGCACCCAGCTGAAGTGCCGGCGCAGTGCGGTGTCTCCGGCGAGGCCCTCGGTGAGAAAGCCAAACGTCTTCTCCGCGTTCGGGATTGAATGCAGCTTTGCCAGCACTGCGATGGTGGCGTCCTGCAATTGTCGTTGCCGCTCGGCCGGTGCGTCGGCGAACCAGTTGTTGCCGAAGGTGTATGGCATCACATCCGGTGGCACCACGCCGTCGACGTAGTCCATCAGGAAGAAAGGAGTGCCCAAAACCTCGCCGGTGGTTTCGATCCAGCGCACGCGGGGAACCGGGATGTCGGTGAGTTCGCCGACTTGGCGGATCACTTCGAATTGATGGTCAAGCCGATAGGTGGGGAAGACAGGCACGTCGTCTGCAGCAGGTGCCACCCTGGCCACCAGCTTCTGCTCAACCGGTTGGCCGCCGGATTCCCAGCGAGCGGTCAAGATGATGGTTTCCGACGACATGCCCGTGGAGTCCACGCCGCTTTCCACGGTCACTTCGGGTGTCACCCCGTCGGGTAGCACCGTGCCCAGCCATCGCGACATCACCGCCGGCACTGTGCTCACGTCACGGCTCGAGCGCTGGAGGCGGTCGACGTTGTCGGGGGCCGAGTCTTTGGCCACGGGGCTTCCTTCGTGAGGTAATTACGATACGGTAGGTAGCGTTATGAAAGCAGACCCGTCCTCGGTTGACAAGGGCCCCGGCGCCGGGCGGCCCCGGGATCCGCGCATCGACTCGGCCATCCTGTCGGCTACTGCGGAACTGCTTGTGCAAATCGGCTATTCGAACCTCAGTTTGGCTGCCGTCGCCGAGCGAGCCGGAACCACGAAATCCGCGCTGTACCGGCGCTGGTCGAGCAAGGCTGAATTGGTGCACGAGGCGGCTTTCCCGGTGGCGCCCACCGCGCTCGAGGCTCCGGCCGGCGACTTCGCCGCCGATATCCGGATGATGATCGAGGCCACCCGCGACGTGTTCACCACCCCGGTAGTGCGGGCCGCATTGCCGGGCTTAGTGGCCGACATGACGGCCGACCCCGAACTCAACGCCCGCGTTCTGGCCCGCTTCACCGACCTGTTCACGCTCGTGCGGGTGCGGCTGCAGGAGGCCGTCGAGCGTGGTGAGGCGCATCCCGACGTCGTCCCGGAACGCCTGATCGAATTGATCGGCGGAGCCACCATGCTGCGAATGCTGTTGTCTCCCGACGACAAACTCGATGACACCTGGGTCGAGCAGACCACCGCCATCGTCGTGCACGGGGTGACCCGATGAGGCTTGCCGGGCGCACCGCGATCGTCACCGGCGCCAGTCGCGGACTGGGCCGGGCTATCGCTTTGGCACTGGCGGCCGAGGGTGCTGCGGTGGCCGTTGCAGGGCGTACCGAACGGGTGTGGGACGACCGGCTGCCGGGCACCATCGGCGAGACGGTCGCCGACATCGAGGCGGCCGGCGGGCAGGCGATGGCGGTACGCGCGGATCTGACCGACCGCGCGGACGTTGCACGGCTGGTGCAGGAGGCGCGAGATGCCTTGGGCCCCATTGCGATTCTGGTCAACAATGCCGCGTTCACCGCCCCGGGGCGTCCGCCGGCCCCCGGCGACCAGCCGCGGGTCAGATCCGCCAAAGCGGCCAAGCCCGGCTGGCCAGGGTTCGTCAGCACGCCGTTGGCCGCCTTCCGCCGCCATTTCGACATCGCGGTGTTCGCTGCCTATGAGCTGATGCAACTGGTCTCTCCCGACATGATCACCGCCGGTGGCGGCGCGATCATCAACATCACCTCCATCGCCTCGCGGCTACCCGGCGACGGCCCCTACGCCGACCGCAGCGGTGGCGTCCTGCCCGGCTACGGCGGATCCAAGGCGGCCCTCGAGCACCTCACCCAATGCGCGGCGTTCGATCTTGCCGAGCACAACATCGCCGTCAACGCGCTGGCGCCGTCCAAACCGATCCTCACTCCGGGCCTGTCCTACTACGCGCGCGAGTTCGACGACGTCGCTTCCGCGGACGAATTCGCCCGGGCCGCAGTGCAACTCGCGCTGGTGGACCCGGCCGCGGTCACCGGGCGCACGATCGGCCACCTGCAGGTGCTCGACGGTAGCTTCACCCCATTTTCCGCGAGGCTGTAGTTAGCGTGAGCGTTTTCGGCGTGTCGTCGCGGCAGCTACAGTGTCGCGGCGCCTTCGAGGTGGGGCCGGAAACCGAGATCGAACATGTTTGCGACGGATAAATGGCCCCGGTGACAAGCTGGACCCACGCGGCTGCGCGCCGCTAGCCTTCGGCTATGAGGCGCATTACTGCCTCGGGGTGCGTTGATGTCTGACAAGCCCACGGGCCGCGTTATCGTCGTGATCGCGCTGTTGATCTTGGCTGCCGCCGCGCTTCGCGGATACCTTCCGGCGCAGCACGGATCGCGGCTCGCGGAGGCCGGTGGAAACCGGGCAGCGCTGACGATGCTCGTCACGGCCATCGCCGCGACGCTGGCCATACTGGTGTTCTCGATCATCGCGCGCTTACGTGATCCACGTGCGGTGGCGCCCAGTGCCGGGCAACTTCCTGAAATGGTGGGCCGCGGCACGGGCCGGCCGAATTGGCGCGTGGTGCTGATCGCGCTCGGTGCGATTGTGGCCTGGCTGTTGATCGCGCTGCTGCTGTCGCGCATACTCGCACCCCACGAAGTCAGCGTGGACGCACCCAATCCGGATTCGAGCGCGTCGACGTCGGCGCCCGGCACCGCCCCACCACCCAAACCGCTAACGCAGCACAAGAAAAACGGGGACATGCTCGGCATCCTGATCGCCTGCACGCCCGTGCTGCTATTGGTCGTTGCGGCCGGAGTGATCGTGTCCCGGCGACGGCGCCCGACGACAACGGCTCTTGTCGCCCAAGACGACGCTCCGAAGACCACGCCACCGCCGCAGGCAGCCGAATCGCTGGCCCGGGCAGCCGAAGTCGGGCTCGCCGAAATCGCCGACCTGAGTCGTGAACCCCGCGAAGCGATCATCGCGTGCTACGCGGCGATGGAGCGTGAGCTGGCCGACGTGCCCGGTGCTGCTCCCCAGGAATTCGACACCCCCACCGAAGTGCTGGCGCGGGCCGTGGAACGTCATGCGCTGCAGGCGGATAACGCCGTCCAACTGGTAGAGCTGTTCGCCGAAGCCAGATTCAGTCCGCATGTGATGAGCGAGGGTCATCGCGAGGTGGCGGTGCGGGTGCTGCAGCTGGTCCGTGATGAACTGAGCACCCGGAGTCCGGCATGAAGAGGCTTATCGTAATGGGCGTTTTCCTCATGGTGGGGATAGAGCTGCTGGCGCTGATATTGCAGGATCGCCGCTATGTGGTAGCCGGGGCGGGCGTCGCTCTGGCTCTGGTGTTGCTCAACGTCCGCCGTGTCCTCGGACACCCGAGCGGCCCGCCGGCGGACCCGGAATCCGATGATCTGGCGGCGGGGTTGCGCCGCTGGTTGTCCAACACCGAGACGACCATCCGCTGGTCGGAATCGACTCGAACGGACTGGGACCGCCACCTGCGGCCGATGCTGGCCCGGCGGTTCGAAATCGCTACCGGGCAACGGCAGGCGCGAGACCCGGCCGCCTTCGTCGCCACCGGCGAAATGCTTTTCGGCACTGAACTATGGCAATGGGTGAACCCCAACAACGTCACCCGCACCGGTGACCGCGCTCCGGGCCCCGGTCGTGCTGCGCTGGAAGCAATCCTGCACAAGTTGGAACAGGTATGACTGAACTATGACTATGCCGGCCGCTACGACCACCGCTCATTGCGAGGCGGTGCTCGACGAGATCGAACGTGTCGTCGTGGGTAAGCGCTCGGCCCTTACGCTCATTCTCACCGCCGTCCTGGCACGCGGACACGTACTCATCGAAGATCTTCCCGGCCTGGGCAAGACGCTGATCGCGCGATCCTTCGCCGCCGCGCTGGGTCTGGAATTCACCCGGGTTCAGTTCACTCCCGACCTGTTGCCCGCCGATCTGCTCGGCTCGACCATCTACGACATGCAGTCCGGGCGCTTTGATTTCCGGCGTGGGCCCATTTTCACCAACCTGTTGCTCGCCGACGAAATCAACCGCACCCCGCCCAAGACGCAGGCGGCGCTGCTGGAGGCGATGGCCGAGGGCCAGGTGAGTATCGACGGCCAAACCCACCGGCTGCCAATGCCTTTCATCGTCTTGGCCACCGACAACCCGATCGAGTACGAGGGCACCTATCCCTTACCGGAGGCACAGCTGGACCGGTTCGCGATCCGGCTGGAGTTGCGCTACCTCTCGGAGCGGGACGAGACCTCGATGCTGCGCCGCCGCCTGGAACGCGGCTCGGCAGAGCCGACGGTGAACCAGGTGGTGGACGCGCACGATCTGCTGGCCATGCGGGAATCGGTCGAGCAGGTGACGGTACATGAGGACGTACTGCACTATGTGGTGTCGCTGGCTACCGCGACCCGAAACCATCCGCAGGTGGCGGTGGGCGCCAGCCCGCGCGCAGAACTCGACCTGGTCCAGCTCGCGCGCGCCCGTGCCCTGCTGCTCGGGCGCGACTATGTGATCCCCGAAGATGTCAAAGCGCTCGCCATCGCCGCGGTGGCGCACCGGATCACGTTGCGTCCAGAGATGTGGGTGCGCAAGATTCAGGGAGCTGACGTCATCGGAGAACTGTTGCGGCGGTTGCCTGTTCCGCGCGCAGGCGCAGGCGGCTCGGGGTGATCCAAACTCGTGAAGTCGAGTTGCGCTGGCGTGCTTCCCAACTGACGCTGGCGATCGCCACCTGTGCCGCGGTAGCACTTGTCGCAGCGGTCATCGGCGGAAAATGGCAGCTGATCGCGTTCGTCGCACCCCTGCTCGGAGTGCTCTGCTCGATCAGCTGGCAGCAACCCGTTCCGACGATCCAGGTGCACGCCGAACCGGATGCGCAACGATGCTTCGAAAATGAGCGGGCCCGGGTCGCACTATGGGTAACGACGGAAACACCGACCGCGGCAGTCGAATTCGCGGTTTCTGCCCCCGAACCCATGCAGCTCGAAGTCGTCGAAACCGATGATCGGCCAGCGAAAACCGTTGCGGCGGTGACGCAACGCTGGGGACGTTATCCCATCCGGGCCCGGGTGGATCTCATCGCGCGCGGCGGATTGGTGCGGGGATCGGGGACCGTCGACGCGGCCGACGTCATCGTCTTTCCGCTGACACCGCCACAGTCGACGTCGATCCCGCAGACCGAGTTACTGGATCGGCTGGGTGCCCACCTCACCCGGCATATCGGCCCCGGTGTCGAATACGCCGACATTCGCCCCTATGTGCCGGGAGATCAGTTGCGCGCGGTGAACTGGGCGGTGAGCGCGCGCCGCGGCCGGTTGCATGTGACGCAGCGGTTGACCGACCGGGCCGCAGACGTGGTGGTGCTGATCGACACGTATCAACAGCCGGCGGGCCCGGCCACCTTAGCCACCGAACGGGTGGTGCGGGGGGCCGCCCAAGTGGTTCAGACCGCGCTGCGAAACGGCGACCGGGCCGGGATCGTCGCGCTCGGTGGGAATCGTCCGCGCTGGCTGGGCGCCGACATCGGTCAGCGCCAGTTCTATCGGGTGCTCGATACCGTGCTGGCAGCCGGTGACCGCTTCGAAAACACCACCGGGACCCTGGCGCCGCGCGCCGCGGTGCCCGCCGGGGCGATCGTCTTCGCGTTCTCCACACTGCTCGACACCGAATTCGCGCTGGCGCTCATCGATTTGCGCAAACGCGGCCATGTCGTGGTCGCGGTCGACGTGCTGGACAGTTCGCCATTCGAAGGTGAGCAGGACCCGCTGGTGATCCGGATGTGGTCGCTGCAGCGCTCCGCCATGTATCGCGACATGGCCACCATCGGTGTGGATGTGCTGTCCTGGCCGGGTGATCGGTCGTTGGAACAGTCGATGAGTGCGTTGCCCGACCGGCGCCGTCGGCTGCGCGGGCGGCTAGCGGTAAGGCGCTGACGTGGTGGCGCTACTGCAACCTCAGATCTTCGCGCCGGCATTCGGAGTGCTGATGGTGGGGGCCGCGACGGTTGGAGCGCACGGTCCAGCCGTTGTCGCCGCGATTGCCGCCGTCGTCGCTGTCGCGGCCGCAACGGTGTTTCGTTCTGCGGCAACGCTTGCCGTGCTGCTGACGGTGTCGGTGCTATTGGCCGCCGATCCGCCCGAAGTGCTGGCCGCGTTGTCGGGACTGTGCGCGGTTGGCTATCTGGTGTGCCGGCACGCGCCCGGTGGGCCCGCGGGTGTCGTCGTGGCGAGCTGGCCAACAATCGTTTCGGCCCTGGGGTTTACCTTCGCCGGTCTGGTCGCGGTGTCGTTTCCCGTGCAGCTGCCGTGGTTGCCCTTGGTGGCCCCGCTCGCGGTATTGGCGATCTACGTAGTGGCCACTCGTCCGTTCGCTGGTTAATTGCTCGGAAGCAAATTGACTGAACCGCGAATATGGCGCCGATATTTTTCCTAGAGTCCTATTTACAGGTCGAAAATCGGGGCGACCTGCGCTGGGTGAAGCGGAAGGGTACCTCACATGAACTACTCGGTCTTGCCGCCGGAGATCAATTCGCTGCGGATGTTCTCGGGCGCGGGTTCGGCGCCGATGCTCGAGGCCGCCCTGGCCTGGGACGGACTTTCCGCTGAGCTGGCGTCGGCGGCCGAGTCGTTCGGCTCGGTGACATCGGGTTTGACGGGTCAGGCTTGGCAGGGGGCGGCCGCTGCGGCGATGTCCGCCGCGGCGGCCCCGTACGCAGGGTGGTTGAGCGCCGCGGCGGCTCGGGCCGCTGGAGCGGGGGCTCAGGCGAAGGCCGTGGTCAGTGCTTTTGAGGCAGCGCGGGCAGCGACCATTCATCCGTTGGCGGTGGCGGCCAACCGTAATTCGTTCGTGCAGTTGGTGTTGTCTAATATTTTCGGCCAGAACTCTCCTGCGATCGCCGCGGCCGAGGGCATCTATGAGGAGATGTGGGCCGCCGATGTGGCGGCAATGGTGGGATATCACGGCGGGGCCTCGGCAGCCGCGGCGGCGTTGCCGTCCTGGCTGCAGGGCTTACCCGGCCTCGGTGCGCCGGCCGCTGCCGCCATCCAGGCGGTGAACACCGGTTTGGGCAATCTGGGCAGTTGGAACCTGGGTGGGGGAAACAACGGCTCCTTCAACCTCAGCGGCGGTAACCACGGCAGCGTCAACCTGGGTGGGGGAAACTCCGGCAACCTGAACTTCGGCAGCGGAAACTTCGGCTCCTACAACCTGGGCAGTGGCAACACCGGCTACAGCAATTTCGGCCTCGGAAACCTGGGCCATCTCAACTTCGGTTTGGGCAACCGCGGTGACGGCAGCTTCGGCTTCGGCAACTTCGGCGGTGGAAACTTCGGTGGCGGCAACAGCGGCGAAACCAATTACGGCAGCGGGAACAATGGTTCGCTCAACCTGGGCAGCGGCAACCATGGTTTCTACAACGTCGGGTTCGGCAATAACGGCAACTTCAACTTCGGCTTCGGCAACAACGGCAACAACAACATCGGGTTCGGTCTCACCGGTGATAACCAGGTGGGGATCGGCGCGCTGAACTCGGGCGTCGGAAACCTCGGGTTCGGGAACTCGGGCAAGAACAATATCGGCTTCTTCAACTCCGGAGACGGTAACTTCGGCATCTTCAACTCGGGCAACGGAAACTTCGGCTTCGCCAACGCCGGTACCACCAACACCGGCTTCTGGAACGGCGGCGGCCTCAATACCGGTTTCGGCAACGCCGCGGAGCAAAGTTTCGGCTTCGGCAACACCGGTGCGGCAAATGTGGGCTTCGGCAGCTCGGGCTTCAATAACATGGGCTTTGGCAACTCGGGCATCGGCAATACCGGCATGTCCAATTCGGGTAACTACAACACCGGCTGGTGGAACGCCGGTGACACCAACACCGGCTTTGGGAACGCGGGCAGCATCAACACCGGCTTCATGAACGCCGGCGACCTGAACACGGGCGTCGGTAGCGCGCTCACCCCGGCCGGTGTGACGTCGTCGGGCTTCGGGGTTACCGGTGCGGGCAGCTCGGGCTTCTACAACTCGGCCATTGACTCATCCGGCTTCCAAAACACAAATGGCGGTTTCGGTTTCGGCCACGCCTCGGGTTTCAACAACTCCAGTGACTACAACGCCGGCTTCAACAACTCGGGCCATTTCTCCACCGGCGTCGGTAACACCGGAGACAACAGTGTGGGCTTCTACAACTCAGGAATGGCGAACTCGGGCATTTCACACTCGGGCAGTGGCAGCTCCGGTGTAGGTAACGCGGGCGACGGCAGCGCAGGGTTCTTCAACCAGGGCGACAACCAGGCCGGCTTCTTCGGTCGCGCCGGTGCGCCGGCATTCCTGCTTGACCTCGGCCCTGCGGCTCCCATCGTCACTGCGCTGACGGCGCCTACGCCGTTCACCCCGCCCGATATCAACACCGGGCTTGGCAACCTGGGCGTCTGGAACCTCGGCGGTGGCAACCACGGCAACTTCAACTTCGGTCCCGGAAACGTCGGCAATGTCAACTTCGGTGGCGGAAACAACGGGAACATCAACCTCGGCGGCGGAAACTCGGGCTTTGCCAACCTGGGCAGCGGAAACTTCGGCAACATCAACTTCGGCTGGGGCAACTTCGGCAACCTCAACCTGGGCAGCGGCAACTTCTTCGGCAGCGGAAACTTCGGCTTTGCCAACGTGTTCGGGGACGGCAACCTGGGCAGCGCAAACCGCTTCGGCAGCCACAACTTTGGTAGCGCGAACATCGGATCCTTCAACCTCGGCAGCGCCAACATCGGTTCGTCCAACGTCGGATTCGGCAACATCGGCAACCTCAACTTCGGCTTCGGCAACCACGGCAACAACAACATCGGTATAGGCCTGGAGGGCGACAACCAGATTGGCATCGGGGCGCTGAACACCGGCACCGGCAACATGGGCTTCGGCAACACCGGTTCCAACAACATCGGCTTCTTCAACTCCGGTGACGGAAACTTCGGCTTCTTCAACTCCGGTAACGGAAACTTCGGCTTCGCCAACTCGGGCGGCACCAACAGCGGCTTCTGGAATTCCGGCAGCATCAACACTGGCTTCGGAAACTCGGGCGGCCTGAACTTCGGCTTCGGAAACGCCGGCAGCAACAACGTTGGCTTCGGGAACGCGGGCGGTGCCAACCTAGGTTTCGGTAACGCCGGTCATGACAACAGTGGCGCATTCAATTCTGGCGGTGCGGTTTTCGGGACGGAGGGTAAGAACACCGGGTTCTTCAATGCCGGCAGCTTGAACACGGGCTTCGGAAACGCCGGCAACGTCAATACCGGTTTGTTCAACTCGGGCGACTTCAACACCGCTGTCGGCAGCTCGGTCACTCCGGTCGGGGCGACCTCGTCGGGCTTCGGAAACACCGGTACCAATGTCTCTGGTTTCTTCAACTCGGGTGACCGGACTTCGGGTTTCCAGAATATCGGCGACGACAGTTCGGGTTTCTCGAACACTGGTGACGGACAGACCGGCTTGTTCAACACCGGCCACGACAACACCGGCATCGCCAATTCCCAGGCCTTCAACTATGGCGTGGGAATCTCGGCGCCGTTGGGATCCAGCTCAGGCATCTACCACTCCGGGTCTGGCAGCTCGGGTATCGGCAACGCCGGTGATAACAGCGCGGGTCTGTTCAACCAGGGCGACAACCAAGCGGGCTTCTTCGGTCAGCCATAACGGGCGTTCGGGCCGCCCAGCTACCCGCGGGAGCGGGCGGCCCAGTTGTCGATGCCGTGTGCCCAACGATCGTTGCGTGCGTTAATCCACTTGTGCTGGAACTATTTTCACCGATTCCCTGATTTCGGCCTGAGTTTTCCCTAAAGTCCATTTGTACAGGTCGAGCGAAGGGGGCCGATCGCCTGACGTGATGCGAGCAGGTGGATCGGAGCGGGGTGGCCTGTAGTCGCTCAGCGAAAGGGGACGCTCATGAATTACTCGGTATTGCCGCCGGAAATCAACTCGTTGCGGATGTTCTCTGGTGCGGGTGCTGCGCCGATGCTGACGGCGGCGGCGGCGTGGGACGGGCTGTCGGCTGAGTTGGGGTCCGCGGCGGAGATGTTCGGGTCGGTGACGTCGGGGCTGGCGGGTCAGGCCTGGCAGGGGGCGGCCGCGGCGGCGATGGCCGCCGCGGCCGCACCGTATGCCGGGTTCTTGAGTACGGCTGCGGAGCGGGCCGCGGGCGCGTCGGCTCAGGCCAAGGCCGTTGCCAGTGCGTTTGAGGCCGCGCGGGCGGCCACGATTCACCCGCTGGCAGTGGCGGCCAACCGAAATGCGTTCGTGCAATTGGTTTTATCGAACCTGTTCGGTCAGAACGCGCCGGCGATTGCGGCTGCCGAGGGTCTGTACGAGGAGATGTGGGCCACCGATGTGGCGGCGATGGTCGGGTACCACGGTGGGGCTTCGGCAGCCGCGGCTTCGTTGCCGTCGTGGCAGCAGGCGCTGGCGGGGTTGCCGGGTATCGGGCAGGTGTTCAGCCCCCTGCTAGGGGGCGTGCCCGCGGCGGCTGCCTCAAGCGTCGTCGGTCTCCCTGACATCAACACCGGTCTGGGCAACAAGGGCAATTGGAACTTGGGTGGCGGCAACACCGGAAGCGCGAATCCGGGCAGCGGAAACACCGGCAACGGAAACACCGGCATCGGCAATTTCGGCAACGCCAACCTCGGCGGCGGCAACGTCGGCTCGGGGAACCTCGGTGTCGGCAACGTCGGTAACAGCAACGTCGGCGGCGGCAACAACGGTCACGTCAACTTCGGTAGCGGCAACCAGGGCACCAACAATTTCGGCTCAGGCAACCAGGGCGATGGCAACCTCGGCGGCGGAAACATCGGCAACAACAATTACGGCAGCGGAAACATCGGCTCGCAGAACATCGGCAGCGGCAACCAGGGCAGCTTCAACACCGGGTTCGGCAACACCGGCAGCAACAACTTCGGGTTCGGCAACAACGGCAACAACAACATCGGTTTCGGGCTCACGGGCAACAACCAGATCGGGTTTGGCGCGCTGAACACCGGCGTCGGAAATATCGGTTTCGGCAACACCGGTGACCACAACGTCGGGTTCTTCAACTCCGGTGATGGAAACTTCGGCATTTTCAACTCCGGCAATGAGAACTTCGGCGTCGGCAACGCGGGTCACACCGACACCGGCTTCTGGAACGCCGGCAGCATGAACGCAGGTTTCGGGAACGCCGGCGTTCAGAACTTCGGCTTCGGAAATGCCGCCGGGGCCGATGTGGGCTTCTTCAACGGCGGCAACGGCGCGAACGTGGGCGTCGGAAATACCGGTTCGTTCAACACGGGATTCTTCAATGGGGGCAGCCTAAACACCGGCGTCGGCAATTCGTCCAGTCTCAACACCGGCTTCTTCAATTCGGGTCATACCAACACCGGCTTGTTCAATTCTGGTGACTACAACACCAGTATCGGCAGCGCCCTGACCGTGCCCGGGGTGACCACATCCGGCTTCGGCAATACGGGTAACGACGTATCGGGCTTCTTCAACCACGGCGACGCCATTTCCGGCTACCAGAACGTCCTCGGAGGTGGGAACGTATCGTCGGGTTTCTTCAACACCGATGCGAATACCGAGGGTTTCTCTAACTCCGGTCTGGGCAGCAGAGGCTTCGGTAACACCGGGCTCGGCGCCAACGGCTTCTTCAACTCCGGCATAGCCAACATCGGCATTTACAACTCCGGCGTTGGCAGCACCGGCGCCGGAAATACGGGCGACCACAGCGCAGGATTCTTCAACCAAGGCGATCACCAGGCGGGCATCTTCGGTCCGGCCTAGCCCTCAGCGCGCCTGCGCCAGCGCCGCAATCGCAAAGTTGCGATCGGTAGCAGCTGGATTCGCAATGATGCCGCTATGACGAGTTTCTTTGTGACCCCGCCTGAGGTGCTTTCGGCGCAGATATTCACCGGCGCAGGTTCGGGTCCGATGCTTGCGGCGGCGGTCGGGTGGGACGGGTTGGCCGCCGAGTTGGGTTCGGCGGCAGACTCGTTCGGGTCGGTGACCGCGGGACTGACCGGTCAGGCCTGGCAGGGTGCGGCCGCAACGGCGATGGCCGCGACGGCGGCTCCGTACGCGGGGTGGTTGAGCACGGCCGCGGCGCGCGCCGCCGACGCGGCGGCGCAGGCTAAAGCGGTGGCCGGTGCGTTCGAGGCGGTGCGGGCAGCGACGATCCACCCGTTGGCGGTGGCGGCCAACCGCAATGCGTTCGTCCAACTGGTGTGGTCCAACCTATTCGGCCAGAACGCGCCGGCCATCGCGGCAGCTGAGGCAGGGTACGAGGAAATGTGGGCCGCCGACGTGGCCGCGATGGTCGGCTATCACGGGGGAGTGTCGGCCGCCGTCGCGCAATTGTCCTCGTGGACGCAAGCGCTGTCCGGCCTGGGGGGATCGGGGCAAGGGCCGCACGCGGCAGCGGCCAACCCGTTCGGAATTCCGGACATCAACACCAGTATCGGCAACAAGGGCTTCTGGAACCTGGGCGGTGGAAACACCGGCGACAACAACATGGGCAGCGGAAATACCGGTACGTCGAACATCGGCAGCGGCAATCGTGGCAATGCGAACTTCGGCAGCGGAAACCTCGGAATCAACAACTGGGGTTCCGGTAACCGGCAGAACAGCAACATCGGCAGCGGCAACTTCGGCGACAGCAATATCGGTGGCGGCAACCACGACAGCATGAACATCGGCAGTGGCAACACCGGCGGACACAACTTCGGCAGCGGAAATGCGGGACCGGGGTTCGCCGGCGGCTTCAGCAACTGGGGATCCGGAAACTTCGGCGCCGGCAACGGCGGCAGCGGAAACTTCGGCGACACCAATATCGGCTACGGCAATCACGGCAGCGGCAACATCGGCTTCGGCAACAAGGGTGACGGCAACATCGGATTCGGGCTCACCGGCAACCACCAGTTCGGGTTCGGCGCCCTGAATACGGGTATCGGCAATGTCGGCCTCGGCAACTCCGGCAACTCCAACATCGGTTTCTTCAACTCCGGCAACAACAACGTCGGTTTCTTCAACGCCGGTAACGGCAACTTCGGTTTCTCCAACGGCGGCAACACCAACACCGGCTTCTGGAACGGCGGATCGTTCAACACCGGCTTCGGAAACGGCGGTCACCACAATTTCGGGTTCTGGAACGTCGGCGCCGACAACGTGGGCGGCGGCAACTCGGGCTCGGCCAACATGGGTTTCGGAAACTCCGGCTCCCTCAACACCGGCAACTTCAACTCAGGTGGCTCGCTGCTGAACGGCACCGACACCGGGAGCTTCAACTCGGGTTCGGGGAACACCGGTTACTTCAACTCGGGCGACCTCAACACCGGACTGTTCGATTCGGGCGACGTGAACACCGGCCTGGGCAGCTTCTCGGACCAGTCCGCTGCGAGTTCGGGCGTCGGTAACTCCGGCAACAGTTCCTCCGGGTTCTTCAATTCGGGCAATCACGTCTCCGGTTTTCAGAACTCCAGCACGGGCGCATTACCGGTGTCGGGTCTGTACAACGTAGTGACGGGCAGCACCGGCGGCGCCGCCGGTATCTACAACGTCGGCGGCATCCTCAACGTGGGGATCGGCAACATCGGCACGTTCAACATCGGCATCGCGAACTCGGCCAACAACGCGCTGAGCACCGCCACCTCGGGAGTGGCCAACTCGGGTCACAACACCTCAGGGCTGTTCAACAGCCTCAACAACCACTCGGGGTTGTTCAACTTCTAATGCAGCAGCTGGGCGGCCTGGTTGGCCAGGTCGAGCACCGGCTGGGGGGCAATCCCCAAAACCACGGTGACCACCGCACACACCGCAATGGCGGCCTTGCTCAACACCCCGGGCGCCACCACTTGCGGGGTGTCGTCGGTTCCCTGGGTGAAGAACATCAGCACGATCACGCGGACGTAGAAGTAGGCGGCCACCCCGCTGGAGATCACGCCGATGATCACCAGTGGCACCGCCCCGCCCTCGGCGGCGGCCTTGAACACCGCGAACTTGCTGACGAATCCACTCGTCAGCGGGATACCGGCGAAGGCCAGCAAGAACATCGAAAGCATCACGCCCACAATGGGTGAGCGCTGACCCAGGCCGGCCCAATGCGACAGATCCGCATCCTCCACACCGTCGGCATTACGGATAAGGCTCACGATCGCGAATGCGCCCACGGTGCTGAAACTGTATGCGACCAAATAGAACAACGTCGCCGACAGTCCCGCGGAGTTGTCGGCGATCACCCCGGTGAGGATGAAGCCGACGTGCGCGACCGAGGAATAGGCGAGCATCCGCTTGACGTCGGTCTGATTCACCGCGGTGATGGTGCCCACCGCCATGGTCAGGATCGCGATCGCCCACAGCACCGGGCGCCAGTCGTGGTGCAGGGGCGGCAGCGTGACGTAGACGACGCGAAGCAGTGCGCCGAATGCCGCGACCTTGGTGGCGGCCGCCATAAAGCCGGTGATCGGGGTGGGCGCACCCTGGTACACGTCGGGAATCCAGGAGTGGAACGGGACTGCGCCGACCTTGAACAGCAGACCCACCGATAACAGCGCGACACCGACCAGCGCCAGCGTGGTATCGCTATGTGCGGCCAGTGAGTCCCGGATGCCGGTCAGGGTGAGCGTGCCGGTTGCGCCGTAGAGCAACGCGACGCCGTAGAGGAAGAACGCCGACGAAAACGCCCCCAGCAGAAAGTACTTCATCGCGGCTTCCTGCGAGAGCAGGCGGCGGTGGCGGGCCAGCCCGCACATCAGATACAGCGGCAGCGACAGGACTTCCAGCGCGACGAACATCGTCAACAAGTCGTTGGAGGCGGGGAACACCATCATGCCGCCGACCGACAGCAGTGCCAGCGGGAAGAGCTCGGTCTGGGCCGCGCCCGCCTGTTCCGCCTCGCGTTCGATATCGCTGCCGGGGACCGCGGAAGCTTGTGGCGTAAAGGAATCCAGCCCACCGGCCGCCACGGCGACTTTCTTCGCCGCACTGACCTGGCGGCGTTCGGCCATGAAGATCACCGCCAGTACGGCGACCAACACGATGGTGCCCTGCAGGAACAGTGCCGGCCGATCCACCGCCACCGCACCGAGCACGGCTCGGCGGCCGGACACCGGAAGCGACTTGGCCACCACGATGATTGCGATGAATGCGGCCACTAACCCGCCGAGGGCGAGGACGACCTGCATGCCGTATCGCAGCCGCCGCGGCGCGAACGCTTCCACCAGCACACCGGCCACCGCGACCGAGAAGACGATGAGCATCGGACACAGCAGGAAGTATTCGATGCTGGGACTGGGCAGGGTCATTGATGTGGTCCTTCGGCTGTGCGGGAAACACCCGTACCGACTGGCACTTTGGGCGCGGGATCGTGCTGGCCGATGGTGGTCATGGTGTTCTCAACTGCCGGGTTGATGACGTCGAGCACCGGCTTGGGATAGACCCCGAGCACCAGCAGCAGCGCGATCAGCGGTGCGACGACGACCAATTCGCGCGGCACCAGGTCACCGATCTTCTCGTTGCCCTTGGCCACCGGACCGGTCATCACGCGTTGGTAGAGCCACAGCATGTAGATGGCGGACAGCACCAGCGCCGTGACACCGAACGCAGCAGCCAGCCAGTAGCGGTTGAAAGTGCCTAACAACACCAGGAATTCGCTGATGAACGGGGCAAGTCCGGGCAGCGACAGCGTGGCCATGGCAGAAACCAGGAAGGTGCCGGCCAGAATTGGCGCTACCTTCTGCACTCCGCCGTAGTCGGCGATCGAGCGGCTGCCGTGCCGGGCAACCAGGAAGCCGGCGATCAGGAACACTGCCGCCGTGGAAAGGCCGTGGTTGAGCATGTACAACGTGGAGCCACTTTGACCCTGGCTGGTCATCACGAAGATGCCCGCGATGATGAAGCCGAAGTGAGAAATCGAGGTGTAGGCGATCAGCCGCATGATGTCGGTCTGGCCGATCGCCACGACGGCGCCGTAGATGACACCGATGATGGCCAAGGTGACGATCAGCGGACGGAAATACGTTGAGGCGTCCGGGAACAACTGCAGGCAGTAGCGCAGCATGCCGAAGGTGCCGACCTTGTCCATGATCGCCATCATCAGCACCGCACTCGCCGGTGGCGCCTCCACTGCGGCATCGGGCAGCCACCGGTGGAACGGCCACAGCGGCGCCTTGATGGCGAATGCGAACATGAAGCCCAAGAACAAAGCCTTGAACACGGCCGGGTCCACGCCGTAGCGGCCGTGGCGCACGTCGTCCACGATCTGCTGGAAATCGAAGGTGCCCGAACCGTGCTTGGTGGTCACCACATACAGCCCGATCACCGCCGCCAGCATGATCAGTCCGCCGAACAGGTTGTACAACAAGAACTTAACCGCGGCGCGCGAACTACCCGGACCCTGGCCGAAGCCACCGATCAGGAAGTACATCGGGATCAGCATGGCCTCGAAGAACACGTAGAACAGCAGCACGTCGAGCGCAACCACCGAGATCAGCACCATCGACTCGATGGCCAACGTCAGAGCCACGTAGGCGTGCACGCTACGCGGGTTGCGTTCGCCGGCCTCATTCCAGCCGGCCACCAGCAGCAGCGGGATCAGCACAGCGGTCAGGATCACCAGCACCACCGCGATGCCGTCCACGCCGAGGGTGTAGCCGGCCCCGAAAGCCGGAATCCAGGAACGCTTTTCGAGGAACTGGTACGTATCGCCGCCGGGCTTGAACCCGACCGTGATCTTGATGGCCACGGCCAGGGTCAGCAGGCTGACGATCAGGCCGGTCCACTTGGCGAGCTGGCGCAGCCCCGGGGGCAGCAGGATGATCAGCACCGAACCCGCCAGCGGCACCAGCCACAGCGCGGACAGCCAGGGCAGGTTCACCACAGGTTCACCGCCAGCAGCACCGCGGCCACCAGGGCCGCCCCGACCAGCATCGACAGCGCGTAGTTGCGGGCGAATCCGGTTTGCATTCGCCGCAATCGATTCGAGGTCTGGCTCACCAGTGCCGCGAGCGCGTTGACCGAGCCGTCCACACCGGCGTCGTCGACCGCGACCACAGCTTTGGTCAGTTGTGCGCCAGGGCGCATGAACACCTCCTCGTTGAAGGCATCGCCGTAGGCGTCGGCGCGGGCGGCCGTTGTGAGCACCGAAACCTGAACGGGCGCCACCCTGGGGATCTCGGCCTTCCCGCCGTACATCCGGTAGGCGACCGCAATGCCGATCGCGACTACCGCCAGTGCCAGGGTGGTGTTGAGCCAGACCGGAACGGCGTGCGTGACTTCTTCGTGCGCCCCCACCACCGGCTCGAGCCAGTGCTGCAGGGTGCCGCCGATGGCGAACAGGCCGCCGGAGAACACCGACCCTACGGCCAGCAGGATCATCGGCCACGTCATCAAAGCCGGCGCTTCGTGCGGATGGGAGTCCGGCGCCCAGCGCTTGGCGCCGAAGAACGTCATCAGCATCACCCGGGTCATGTAGAACGCGGTGACGCCGGCACCCAGCAGCGCGGCCCCGCCCAGCACATAGCCGCGGGTGCCGCCGGCGGCCAGTGCCGCCTCGATGATGGCGTCCTTGGAGAAGAAGCCCGCAAACGGCGGTACCCCGATGATCGCCAGATATCCCAGCCCGAACGTGATGAAGGTGACTGGCAGGGCGGCGCGCAGACCGCCGTAGCGGCGCATGTCCTGCTCCTCGTGCATGGCGTGAATCACCGCACCGGATCCCAGGAACAGCCCCGCCTTGAAGAAGCCGTGGGTGAGCAGGTGCATGATCGCGAACGCGTAGCCAGCGGGGCCCAGTCCGGCAGCCAGCACCATGTAGCCGATCTGGCTCATCGTCGAGGCCGCCAGCGCGCGTTTGATGTCGTCCTTGGCGCAACCGATGTAGGCGCCGAGCAGTAAGGTGACGGCGCCGACGATGACCACGCCCAACTGGGCGTCGGGCGCCAGGTTGTACAGCGGGTTGGACCGCACGATCAGATAGACGCCGGCGGTCACCATGGTGGCGGCGTGGATGAGCGCCGACACCGGGGTGGGGCCCTCCATCGCGTCACCCAACCAGGCCTGTAGCGGAACCTGCGCAGACTTGGCGCAAGCACCGAGCAGCAGCAGCAAACCGATCGCGGTCAGCACGCCCCGGCTGGCTGCGGGCGCCCCGGCGAATACGCCCGAGTACGACAGCGTCCCGAAGTTGCTGAACATCACGAACATGCCCAGGGCCAGGCCGGCGTCGCCGACCCGGTTCATCACGAACGCCTTCTTGGCCGCGGTGGCCGCCGTCGGCTTGTGGTACCAGAAACCGATCAGCAGATAGGAAGCCAGACCGACGCCTTCCCAGCCGACGTACAGCAGCACGTAGTTGTCGGCGATCACGAGCAGCAGCATCGAGGCCAGGAACAGGTTGAGGTAGCCGAAAAACCTGCGGCGATCGATGTCTTCGGCCATGTAGGCGACCGAGTAGATGTGGATCAGCGACCCGACGCCGGAGATCAGCAGCACGAAACAGATGGACAGCTGGTCGATCTGCAGCCCGAAGTCGACCTGGAGCTGGCCGACCGGAATCCAGCTGAACACGGTCTGGCGAATAACCCGGTCTTCTGAGCCCCGGCTGAGCAAATCGGCCAGCAAGGTGGCGCCCACCCCGAACGCCGACAGCGCCGCCAGGCAGCCCAGCCAATGGCCCCAGGGATCGGTGCGTCTGCCGCCGAACAGCAAGATCGCCGCTCCCGCCAATGGCAGCGCGACAAGCAGCCAGGTGTAGTGAGTCATCTTGGCGTTCTTAGCCTTTGAGTAGATTCGCGTCGTCGACCGACGCCGATTTGCGGGCACGGAAAATCGTCATGATGATGGCCAGGCCGACGACCACTTCGCAGGCAGCCACCACCATCGTGAAGAACGCGATCATTTGGCCGTCGAGCTTGCCGTGCATGCGCGCGAAGGTGACGAACGCCAGGTTGACGGCATTGAGCATCAGCTCTACGCACATGAACATGACGATCGCGTTGCGTCGCAACAGCACACCCGCCGCCCCGATGGTGAACAGCAGGGCCGAAAGGTATAGGTAATTGGCAGGATTCATGATGGGCTTCCCTTAACGGCTTCGGGCGAGGGCGTTTCGCGCCCGTCGGCCCCTCGCGTCCGCAATATCCGGGACACCGACAGCTCCGAGTACGAGCCGTCGGGAAGCAGCGCGGCGACGTCGACCGCGTTGTGCCGGGCGTAGACGCCCGGGCTGGGCAGCGGGGTGGCCCGCAGGCCGAGCCGGAAGCGTTCCTCGGAGAGTTCCCGCTGAGTCTTGCGCCGCTCGAAGCGTTCCCGGTGCGCCAGCACCATCGCGCCTACCGCGGCCGTGATCAGCAGCGCACTGGTCAACTCGAACGCCCACAGGTAGCGGGAGAAGATCAGCGCCGCCAGGCCCTCGACGTTGCCGTTGGCGTTGGCGGCGGTCAGTCCGGAGAAGCTTCCGGTGGCCGCGTTGCCGATGGCAGCTATCAGCAGCACACCGAAGCCGATACCGGTCACCACCGCCGCGATCCGCTGGCCGCGCAGGGTTTCCTGCAGCGATTCCGCCGAATCCACCCCGATGAGCATCAGCACGAACAAGAACAGCATCATGACCGCGCCGGTGTAGACCACGACTTGAACGACGCCCAGGAACAGCGCGTCCTGGATCATGTAGAACACCGCCAGGATGATCATCGTCATAGCCAGAAACATCGCCGAATAGACGGCATTGACGGCCAGCACCACGCCCAGCGCGCCGATCAGCGCCACGGCCCCCAGGATCCAGAACGTCACCGCTTCACCGGTGGAGGTGTGGACGATGACATCCGAGGCGAGATGTGCTGCCAGCGGCGCGGTCATCGGGTGTCTCCGGCTTTGGATCCCGCACTTTGGGGTTCGCGCAAGCCGTCGGCGGTCACGTTGCCCTGGTAGTAGTCCTTGTCGGTGGCGCCCGGCGTACGCGGGTGCGGCGGCGCGGTCATCTCGGGCAGCAGCGGCGCCAGCAGGCGGTCCTTCTCGTAGATCAGGTCGGCGCGGTTGTCGTCGGCCATCTCGTAGTTGTTGGTCATGGTCAAGGCGCGGGTGGGGCAGGCCTCGATGCACAGGCCGCAACCGATACAGCGCAGATAGTTGATCTGATACACCCGGCCGTAGCGCTCGCCGGGAGAAAACCGTTGCTCTTCGGTGTTGTCGGCGCCCTCGACGTAGATGGCGTCGGCCGGGCAGGCCCAGGCGCACAGCTCGCAGCCGATGCACTTCTCCAGCCCGTCGGGGTAGCGGTTGAGTTGGTGACGGCCGTGGTAGCGCGGCTTCACCGGACCGGGCTTCTCCGGGTACTCCTCGGTCACCCGCTTTTTGAACATCGACGCGAAAGTCACGCCGAATCCAGCTATGCCGTCTAGAAACTTAGGCACGCGCTTTCTCCTTGCTCGCGCTGTGTGTCGGCAGCGGCGGTGTCGGGAATGCCGGTTCGATGCGTTCGGAGCTTTCCTCGGCTTGCTTGCGGCGTTTTTGGGCGCGAGCACTGCTGACGCTGAACGGTTTTCGCAGCGCCAGCACGAGCGCGGTCGCGACGACGATGCTGCTGATCACCAGCACCAGGGTCCAATGCGGGTAGCCCTGGTTGCGCAGCGCGCGAATGACCGCGGCGATCATGATCCACACCAGCGAGACCGGGATCAGCAGCTTCCAGCCCAGCGCCATGAACTGGTCGTAGCGGAACCGCGGCAAGCTGGCTCGCAGCCACATATAGATGAACAGGAAGGTCCACATCTTCGCGGTGAACCAGAGCACCGGCCACCAGCCGTGGTTGGCGCCCTCCCACATGTTCAGTGGCCAGGGAGCATGCCAGCCGCCGAAGAACATGACCGTGGCAAGCGACGACACGGTCATCATGTTGACGTATTCGGCCAACATGAACATGGCGAACTTCAGCGACGAATACTCGGTGTGGAAGCCGGCGACCAGCTCACCCTCGGCCTCCGGCAGGTCGAACGGGGCGCGGTTGGTTTCACCCACCATCGAGATGAGATAGATGATGAACGACGGCAGCAGCCAGAACACGTACCAGACGCGGTCCTGTGCGCTTACGATCTGCGATGTCGACATGCTCCCCGCGTAGAGGAACACCGCCGCGAACGACAACCCCATCGCGACCTCGTAGGAGATGACCTGCGCGGTCGAGCGCACCCCGCCCAGTAGCGGGTAGGTGGACCCAGATGCCCAGCCGCCCAGCACGATTCCGTACACGCCGATCGCCGACAGCCCCAGAATGAACAGCACCGCGACCGGCAGATCAGTCAGCTGCAGCGCCGTGCGATGGCCGAACACCGACACTTCCGGGCCGAACGGGATGAACGCGAACGCGGTGAACGCCGGGATCACCGAAAAGACCGGGGCCGCAAAGTATACGAACCAGTCGACGCCCTTGGGCGTGATGCTCTCCTTGAGCGCCAGCTTGATGCCGTCGGCCAGACTCTGCAGGGCACCCCACGGGCCCGCTCGGTTGGGTCCGGGCCGCAACTGCATCCAGCCCAGGATCTTGCGCTCGAGCAGGATTGCGACCAATACGTTCAGCATCAGGAACACAAAGATGGCCAGTGCCTTGGCTATCACCAGCCACCAGACGTCGTGCCCAAAACCCGTCATGACTTCACCCCGATCTTGACCACGCTGCCCAGACTCGCCCCCAACTCCCGGTACACCGCCGAGCCTGCGGAGTTCAGCGGCAGCCACACCACCCGGTCGGGCATGTCGGTCACGTTGAGCGGCAACGTGATTGAGCCGCGTTCGGTACTGACGGTCACGGACTGGCCCTCGGCGGCGCCGATCTCGGCGGCCGTATCGGCCGACAGCCGCACCACGGGTTTGCGTGCGGTTCCGGCCAGGTGTGGTTCGCCGTCTTGCAGGCGGCCGGCGTCAAGCAGCATCCGCCAGCCGGTGAGCACGGCCTCACCCGCTGCGGGTCGCGCCGGCTGTGGCGCCTCGACGCGGGGGGTGGGCGCGTGCTTGCCGTCCCAGTTGCCCAGCGCGGCCAGCTCCTCGCGGGCCCCGTCGGCGGTGCGCAGTCCCAGGTAGACACCCAGCTCGTCGGCCAGTGCGTCGAGCACCTGGTGATCGGACTGGCCGGCGCGCAGGGTGGTGCCGTGCAGCGCGGGTCCGAAGCCGCGGTAGCGGCCCTCCCAGTTGACGAAGACGCCGGCCTTCTGGGCCGCCGGCGCGACCGGGAACACCACGTCAGCGCGCTCGGTGACCTCGCTGTGCCGCAGTTCCAGGCTGACCACGAATCCGGCGGCGTCCAGCGCGGCCAGCACCGCGTCCGGATCGGCGAAGTCGCCGGGCTCGATCCCGCCGACCAGCAGCGCGCCCAGGCTGCCGTCGGCCGCGCCGGCCAGGATGCCCTCGACGTCACGCCCAGGCGCCGCAGGCAATTCGGAGACGTGCCAGGCAGCGGCGACCTGTGAACGTGCGGCGTCGTCGGACACCGGGCGGCCGCCCGGCAACAGTGCGGGAAGCGCACCGGCCTCCAGTGCGCCGCGTTCGCCGGCCCGCCGCGGCGCCCAGGCCAGCCGGGCACCGGTTGCGTCGGCCAGCCGGGCCGCCGCGGACAGTCCGCCGGGCACCGTGGCCAGACGTTCGCCGACCATGATCACCGCGCCGGGTGTGCTCAGCAGATCACCCACTTCGCCGGTAGCCAGTCCGTCGAGGGCCGCAGGCTCTTCGCCGGGAACGGTTTTGAGCAGCCGGCCCGACATCTTCTGCAGCGCGCGCGTCGCGAACGGGGCGACGGCATAAACCGGGACGTGGTGTTTGCGAGCCGCCTTGCGTAACCGCAAGAACACGATCGGCGACTCTTCTTCCGGCTCGAACCCGACCAGCACCACCACCGGAGCCGATTCCAGGTCCGCATAGCTGACGGTTACCGGGCGGCCCGCGATCCGGGCCGCCAGGAAATCCGCCTCTTCCGCCGAGTGCGGGCGGGCGCGGAAGTCGATGTCGTTGGTGCCCAACGTGGTTCGCGCGAACTTCGCGTAGCCGTAGGCGTCCTCCCAGGTGGCCCGGCCACCGACCAGCACGCCGGTGCGGCCGCGGGCGGCAGCGAGTCCCTGCGTCGCCGCCGCGATCGCATGGGACCACGACGCCGGCACCAGCTCGCCGTTGGCGTCGCGGATCAGGGGAGTGGTGAGCACGTCTGGTTGCGTGGCGTAGGTGAAGGCCCAGCGGCCTTTGTCGCAGTTCCACTCCTCGTTGACTTCCGGGTCGTCGCCGGCGAGCCGGCGCAGGACCTTGCCGCGCCGGTGATCGGTGCGCTGCGCGCATCCCGACGCGCAGTGCTCGCACACGCTGGGGCTGGAGACCAGGTCGAACGGGCGCGCCCGGAACCGGTAGGCGGTCCCGGTCAGCGCGCCGACCGGGCAGATCTGCACCGTGTTGCCGGAGAAGTAGGACTCGAACGGTTCGTTGGCGTAGATGCCGACCTGCTGCAGCGCGCCGCGCTCCTGCATGTCGATGAACGGGTCGCCGGCGATCTGCTCGGAGAAGCGGGTGCAGCGGGCGCACAGGATGCAGCGCTCGCGGTCCAGCAGCACTTGTGCGGAGATGTTGATCGGCTTGGCGAACGTGCGCTTGACGTCGGTGAAGCGAGACTCGGCCCGGCCGTTGGACATTGCCTGGTTCTGCAGTGGGCATTCCCCGCCCTTGTCGCACATCGGGCAGTCCAGCGGATGGTTGATCAGCAGCAGCTCCATCACGCCGTGCTGGGCCTTGTCGGCCGCCTCCGAGGTGAGCTGGGTGCGCACCACCATGTCATCGGTGGCCACGGTGGTGCATGACGCCAACGGCTTGCGCTGGCCTTCGACCTCGACCAGACACTGCCGGCATGCGCCAACCGGGTCCAGCAGCGGGTGATCGCAGAACCGGGGGATCTGGATGCCCATCAACTCGGCCGCGCGAATCACCAAAGTTCCCTTGGGAACGCTGATTTCGTTGCCGTCGATGGTCAGCGACACCATCTCCGGCCGGCTCGCCTCTTTTCCGGACCCGTCGCCAGCTTTCGCGTCGGCTGTAGTTGTCATTGCCGGTGTCAGGCCTTTCCGTCCAACGTGAGCATCGAGTCTCGGGGATCGAACGGACATCCGCCCCGTTCGACGTGAGCAAGGTACTCGTCGCGGAAGAGCTTGATCGACGACATCACCGGGCTGGCCGCGCCATCGCCCAAGGCGCAGAACGCCTTTCCCAAGATCGAGTCGGAGATATCCAGCAGTTTGTCAATGTCTTCGCGGGTGCCGCGGCCGGTTTCCAGCCGTTCGTAGATCTTGTCCAGCCAGAAGGTTCCCTCGCGGCACGGCGTGCATTTCCCGCACGATTCGTGCTTGTAGAACTCGGTCCAGCGGCGCACGGCGCGCACTACGCAGGTGGTCTCGTCGAAGATCTCCAAAGCTTTGGTGCCCAGCATCGAGCCCACCGCGCCCACGCCTTCGTAGTCCAACGGGACGTCGAGGTGTTCGTCGGTGAGCAGTGGTGTCGAGGACCCGCCGGGCGTCCAGAACTTGAGCCGGTGCCCGGCGCGCACACCGCCGGCGTAGTCGAGCAGTTCGCGCAGCGTGATCCCCAGCGGCGCCTCGTACTGGCCCGGACGGGTGACGTGCCCGGACAACGAATAGAGCGTGAAGCCGGGTGATTTCTCGCTGCCCATGGACCGGAACCAGTCGACACCGTTGAAAATGATCGACGGCACGCTGGCGATCGTCTCGACGTTGTTGATCACCGTGGGACTCCCGTACAGGCCGGCGACGGCCGGAAACGGCGGCCGTAGGCGCGGCTGGCCACGGCGGCCCTCCAGCGAGTCCAGCAGCGCGGTCTCCTCACCGCAGATGTAGGCGCCCGCCCCGGCATGCACCACCAGTTCCAGGTCGAAGCCCGAACCCTTGATGTCGCGGCCGAGGTAGCCGGCCGCGTAGGCCTCGGCCACCGCGTTCTGCAGCCGGCGCAACACCGGCAGCACTTCGCCGCGGACGTAGATGAACGCGTGGCTGGCCCGGATCGCATAGGAGGCGATGATCACGCCTTCGACGAGCACATGCGGGGTGGCCAGCATCAGCGGAATGTCTTTGCACGTACCGGGTTCCGACTCGTCGGCGTTGACCACCAGATAATGCGGCTTGGCCGCCGGCCCGGAATCGCCCTGCGGGATGAACGACCATTTAGTGCCGGTGGAGAAGCCCGCGCCGCCGCGTCCGCGCAGCCCGGAGTCTTTGACCATGCCGATCACATCGTCGGGAGCCATGGCCAGCGCTTTACGCAGCGCCTTATAGCCGTCGTTGCGCTCGTAGGTTTCCAGCGTCCACGACTGCGGGTCGTCCCAGTAGCGGCTGATGACCGGGGTCAACGGGGTAGCCGGGGAGGTTGTCATGCCTGACCTTCCGGTCCTGGGGGCGCCTGCATGCCGTTTTCCTGCGCCACCCGCAATCCGGCCAGGGTGGCCGCACCCGCACCGCCCTGGCCTTGGTCCGGACGTTGATCGGGGAGGCCGGCCAAGATGCGTGACGTCTCGCGGAAGGCACACAGCGGGGCGCCGCGGGTGGGGTGCTTCGGTGTTCCGGAGCGCAGCGAGTCGACCAGTTCACGTGCCGATTCCACGGTCTGGTTGTCGAAGAACTCCCAGTTGACCATCACCACCGGGGCGTAGTCGCAGGCCGCGTTGCATTCGATGTGTTGCAGGGTGACCTTGCCATCGGAGGTGGTCTCGTCGTTGCCGATGCCGAGGTGGTCTTTGAGGTCGTCGAATATGGCGTCGCCGCCCATGACGGCACACAGCGTGTTGGTGCAGACGCCCACGAGGTAGTCGCCGGTGGGGCCGCGACGGTACATGGTGTAGAAGCTGGCCACCGCCGACACTTCGGCACCGGTCAATCCCAGCTGCTGCGAACAGAATTCCAAACCTGCCGGGGTCAGGTAGGAGTCCTCGCCCTGCACCAGGTGCAGCAACGGCAACAGCGCCGAGCGCTTGTTGGGGTAGCGGCCCATGATGTCCTTGGCCTCCACCTCAAGCCGCGCCTGCACTTCCGGCGGATACGACTGCGGAGCGCCCTCGACCACGAACTGGTTGGGCTCTTCGGGTGGCGGTCCGAGGCGAATGAAAACCCGCTCGCCGCCACTATTTCCAACGTTCGGCACCGTCATCGGTCCACTCCGCCCATCACCGGGTCGATGCTGGCGACCGCGGCGATCAGATCGGCGACCATCCCGCCCTCGCACATCGCGGCAACCGACTGCAGGTTGGTGAACGACGGATCCCGGTAATGCACCCGGTACGGGCGGGTCCCGCCGTCACTGACCATGTGCACGCCGAGTTCCCCGCGCGGCGATTCCACCGCCACGTAGACCTGGCCGGCCGGAACACGAATGCCCTCGGTCACCAGCTTGAAGTGGTGAATCAGCGCTTCCATCGAGCCGCCCATGATCTTGGCGATGTGCTCGGGTGAGTTGCCCATGCCGTCGGGGCCGACGGACAGGTCGGCCGGCCAGGCGATCTTGCGGTTCTCCACCATGGTCGGGCCCGGCCGCAACTTGTCCAGACACTGCTCCACGATCTTTACTGACTCCCACATCTCCTTGACGCGAATGATGTAGCGCCCGTAGGCATCACAGGTGTCGTCGGTGATCACATCGAATTCGTAGTTCTCGTATCCGCAGTAGGGTTCGCTCTTGCGCAAGTCGTGCGGCAGTCCGGTGGCCCGCAGGATCGGCCCGGTGATGCCCAGCGCCATGCACCCGGCCAGATCCAGGTAGCCGACGTCCTCGGTACGCGCCTTCCAGATGGCGTTCTCATTGAGCAGGTCACCCATTTCGCGCAGCGGCTGGCGCAATTCCTTCAGGGCTGCGGCGATCTCGTCGATCGCATTGGGCGGTAGATCCTGCGCCACCCCGCCGGGCCGGATGTAGGCGCTGTTCATCCGCAACCCCGTGATCGATTCGAACAGGGTCAGGATGATCTCGCGCCCCCGGAAGCCGACGAACATCGGGGTCATGGCGCCAAGTTCCATGCCGCCGGTGGCCAGCGCGACCAGATGCGAGGAGATGCGATTGAGCTCCATCATCATCACCCGGATGACGTTGACCCGCTCCGGGATCTCGTCGGTGATGCCGAGCAGCTTCTCTACACCCAGGCAGTAGGCGGTCTCGTTGAAAAACGGTGAGAGGTAATCCATCCGGGTCACGAAGGTGACGCCCTGGGTCCAGTAGCGGTACTCGAGGTTTTTCTCGATCCCGGTGTGCAGGTAGCCGATTCCGCAGCGGGCCTCGGTGACGGTCTCGCCCTCGATTTCCAGGATCAGCCGCAGCACCCCGTGCGTGGACGGGTGCTGCGGACCCATGTTGACCACAATGCGCTCACCGGGATCCGCGTTGCGGGCGGCGTCGACGATCTTGTCCCAGTCCTGGCCGCCGGCGACCACGACGGTTTCGGTTCCGGTCATTAGTTATAACCCCTCCGCTCGTCGGGCGGGGGTATCTGCGCGCCCTTGTATTCGACTGGGATGCCGCCGAGTGGATAGTCCTTGCGTTGCGGATGCCCGTGCCAGTCGTCGGGCATTTCGATGCGGGTCAGCGACGGATGGCCGTCGAAGATGATCCCGAAGAAGTCGTAGGTCTCGCGCTCGTGCCAGTCGTTGGTCGGATAGATGCCGAACAGCGACGGGATGTGCGGATCACTATCGGGCGCAGACACTTCCAGCCGCAGCCGGCGGTTGTGCGTGATCGACTGCAGCGGGTACACGGCATGCAGTTCCCGGCCCGTTTCGTGCGGATAGTGCACGCCGTTGACACCCAGGCACAGCTCGAAGCGCAATTCGGGTTCGTCGCGCAGCCGCTGGGCGACCTGCGGCAAATGGTCGCGATGCACATGCAGGGTCAGTTCGTTGCGGTCGACCACGACTTTCTCGATGGCGTTGTCGAATTCGACATCGTTGCGCTGCAGCGCCTCGGCCAGCCGGTCGGCGATGTCGTCGAAGTAGCCGCCGTAGGGCCGGGGGCTGCTGCCGGGCAGCGCGACCTCGCGCACCAGCCGTCCGTATCCGGACGTGTCGCCGGTGCCCTTGACGCCGAACATGCCGCGTCGAACGTCGATGACTTCTTCGCCCGTGGGCGGTACTTCGGCGCCCGGGGTAAGGGTGGCGCCCTGCGGGTCGTGGTCCGGCGAGCTCATCGCAGCAGACCACGCATCTCGATCGTGGGCCGGGCCCCCAGTGCGGCTTCCTCGGCTTCGGCGATGGCACGCTCCCGGTTGACGCCCAGCGGCATCTCCTGAATCTTCTCGTGCAGCTTGAGGATTGCGTAAAGCAGCATCTCGGGGCGCGGCGGGCAACCGGGCAGGTAGATGTCGACCGGAACGACGTGGTCGACGCCCTGAACGATCGCGTAGTTGTTGAACATCCCGCCCGACGACGCGCACACGCCCATGGCTAGAACCCATTTCGGTTCGGCCATCTGGTCGTAGATCTGACGCAGCACCGGGGCCATCTTCTGGCTGACCCGCCCCGCGACGATCATCAGATCGGCCTGGCGCGGTGTGGCCGAGAAGCGCTCCATGCCGAACCGGGCGATGTCGAACCTCGGCCCCGCGGTTGCCATCATCTCGATCGCACAGCAGGCCAATCCGAACGTTGCCGGCCACAGCGAGTTCTTGCGGACGTAGCCCGCCACCTTCTCGACTGTTGACAGCAGTATCCCGCCCGGCAGCTGTTCTTCCAGTCCCACCTCTTACCTCAATCCCACGTCAGGCCCCCGCGGCGCCACACATACGCGTAGGCCACGAACACCGTGAGCATGAATATCACCATTTCGACGAGCGCGAACGTACCCAGCGAGTCGAAGCTGACCGCCCACGGGTACAGGAACACGATTTCGATGTCGAACACGATGAACAACATCGCCGTCAGGTAGTACTTGATCGGAAATCGCTGTCCGCTGGTTGCATTGGGGCCGCTGACCGACGTTTCGGTGGGCTCTATGCCGCATTCGTATGCGGCCAGCTTCGACCGGTTGAAACGGGACGGGCCGACGAGGCTTGCCAGCACCACCGAGCCCACGGCAAAGGCGGCCGCGAGTGCCCCTAGCACCAAGATGGGTATGTAGACGTTCAACTCGCTCCATGATCCGACGTAACGTGGCCGCCTTCTCAAACTGAGCGGACGGTCAGGCGGTGACACGGCTGTTGTGACGGACCGGGCTTGTGGGCCGTCACAGTGACCTTCAACATAGTCGCGCGATCCCCGGAGCACGTGCCCGGGGTCTGGCTCACAGCGAAAAAGGATGCAGACTGGATGGGAGGGCGGGATTATATGAATGTCGCCCAAAGGTCGAATAAGCGGAGCGCTTGTTGTTACTCTATGGCCTCACCGGGTAGTCACGGGGCTATCGCGAGGTCAGCGTTGACGCAGGCAGCTGATCTGGAAGGACTGGAGCCGTGAGTTTCTTTGCGCTGCCCCCCGAAATCAACTCTTTGCGCATGTTCATCGGTGCGGGTACTGCGCCGATGCTGCAGGCTGCGGCCGCGTGGGACGGACTGGCCGAAGAGTTGTCCGCCGCGGCCAATTCGTTTGCCTCGGTGACTTCGGGATTGGCCGGCCAGGCCTGGCAGGGTGCGGCGTCGATGGCGATGATGAACGCGGCGGCTCCTTATGCCGGGTGGCTCAGCGCGGCGGCGTCGCAATCGGCCGGGGCGGCCGGGCAAGCCCGGATCGTGGCGAGTTTGTTCGAGGCGGCCCGGGCGGCGACGGTCCTCCCGCAAGCGATCGACGCGAACCGCAATTCCTTCGTGCAGTTGGTGATGAGCAACTTGTTCGGCCAGAACGCGCCCTTGATCGCGCTGGCCGAAGGCATTTACGAGGAGATGTGGGCCGCCGACGTATCCGCGATGGCCAGCTATTACTCGGGAGCCGCTGCGGTGGCCGCACAGGTGGTGCCGTGGGCGAGCGTGCTGCAGGGCCTTCCGGCGTTGGGGGCCGGCATCGGTAGCGGCATGGCGGGCATGTCGGGCGGCACCACCGCCAACCCGAGCGTGGGAGCCGGTGCCGTGGGTGCCGGTGCCGCCGGTTCCGACGGCGCTACTAGCGGGACCGAGAACGCCGCGGGTAGCGGCGCTGGCGCCGGTGGTAGCGGGGCCGTGAACAACGGCGGCGCCATGTACGCCAACGGTGTCGGTGGTGACAGTGCCGCCAATGGGTTTGTACCCGGTGATCCGAGTTCAGGCAGTGCGATGCAGGCCAGTCCTCCGGTTGCGAGCAACGGAGCCGTCGGCTCCACCGGCATGGGCTTCGTCCCAGTCCCGATACCGACCTCCGGCACCGCCACGCGTGCCGGACTCCTTGGCGACGGTCCGGTCAAGGTGGGCGGTGACAAGCCGGAGACCGAACCCGCCGTCCCGTCGGCGCCGGAAGCCGAAGTACCTGCTGTCGAAGAAACCACCCCGGAAATTGGGGTACTGCCGACGGCTGCGCCAGATATCGCGGCCAAGGCGGCTCCGATGGCGGTGACGCGCGTGCAGCAAAGCGGTGGCTCATCGATTCCGGGCTCTGCGCTTCGGACTCCCGGAGTCGCAAAACCTCAGGACCAGGAGTCGCCGGAGACCGAAGAAGCCGCCAAGCCCGCGCCGCTACGGCCGGAATCGGGCGACTTCCGGCGTAGCCGCAAGGAGCCGCCCGGCGTTCAGATCCGCGGCGGCTGAACCCAGCGCGCCGTCAGATTGCGTCAGATCGCCGGAGCGCTGAGCAGTCCGAGTACGGTGCGGCCCAGCACGATGGGGTCGATGGGATGCGGCACCGCGGCCTCGGCTCGTGACCAACTGGCCAGCCAGGCATCGTCGGGTCGACCGGTGAGCACCACGATCGGCGGGCAGTTGTCTAATTCGTCCTTGAGCTGCTTGGCGATTCCCATGCCGCCGGTCGGCGTCGCCTCGCCGTCCAGCACGGCCAGGTCGATGCCGCCCTCATCCATCCGCCGAATCACCATCGGGCCGGTCGCGATTTCGACATAGTTCAGCGGGGGCAGGTCGGGGTGCAGGCGTTTGCCCAAGGCCCGCATCACCTGTTCGCGGGTGCTGATGTTGTCGCTGTAGACGAGGATCTGCAGGTCATCACTGGAGTCGGGCACGCTTGCAGATGCTACTGGTGCCCACGGCGCCGGACGAAGACGGCTTCGGCGGCCACCGTCACGGTCTTGGCGATCATCCCGAATTTGTTCCAGTCCACACCGAATTGGGAGCGGTCGAGCTTGGCTTCGCCGACGACCCGCACCGAGCCGTCGTCGAGTTCGGTGATCGTCACCGGCACGGTTATCGGTTCCGTCTTGCCCTTGATGGTGAAGTCGGTCTGTAGCTCAGCGGCTCGCCCGGTGGTCGGGTGCAAGGCGGTGACGACGACGCCGATCTGGGGGAAGCGTTCGGCATCGAAGAAGTCGGCGGAGAGCAGGTGCTTGTCGCGGCGGCCGATCCCGGTGTTCAGCGACGCCACCTCGATATCGATCGAGCCCGAAACCGCGCTTCTCTCGGTGAGCCGGCCGTCGCCGTGGAATTCGGTGAACTTGCCTTTGACGGGCCACACGCCCCACATGTTCCTGATCCGGAACGTGATGGCGGAGCGCTCGGGGTTCAACGTCCACCCGCCGACGACTTCGGGATCGGTGAGCAGTGTTTCCAGGGTCGTCATCGTCACCTCATCTGGTTTCAAGTTCAAGATCTGGGTTCAAGCAACGGGGCGAGTCCGGCTGGGTCGAAGTACTCGTCGATATGGTTGATCAGGTTATTGGTGCCCAGTTTGATCACAATGCACACGCGCAGGGCGATCGACTCCCCATCATGTCCAGTCGCATGCAACACGTGCTGTTGGACGAACCCATTGGCCGACCCGTCCTCGAAGACGTGCCGGTCCAAAATCTCGTAGCGGCGCTGGGCGGTGGCCGAGACGAACCAGTCGATCACCTTGAGCGCACGGGGTTTGTCGTTGTCGCGGCGGGCCCCGGGACGCCACACCGCGATGTCAGGGCTCCAGAGTCGTTCCACGGCCGCCACGTCGCCGTTTTCGATGGCGCTGAACAGCTGATCGGCCACCTCGACGATGGCCTGCGCCGTAGTAGTCGGCATGCGGCTGCCTCCTATTCGATGTCGTATCCAGGGTGTGCGGCCGCCAACCGATGCTTCACCAGGGCGCGCAGACAGGCAACAACCTCGTCGGTGCGGGCGTCGAGGTCCCCGGTCCGGATGGCGGCGGCGAGGGCGGCCTCATCGGCGAAACCCAGGAGAGCGGGGGAGTCGTCGGGAGCGGCGAGCTCGCGTTCGACCATGCGCAGGGCGTTGGCGGCCACTCGCGCATGAAAGTTGACTTGGCCTTCGGTGGCTTCCCGAACATCCTTTTCGAGGAATTCGGCGACGGCGGCTACCAATTCGGCGGCCGTCGGGCGTCCGTAAAGGTAGGTCATGTGGCGGCCTCGTCGAGCAAGCTCAGCAAGTCCCACTCGTTCTCGCAGACCCGTCGCCCTATCGTCGCCAACTCCACCGAGCGGGTCTGTCCGCTGAGATGACGCTCAGCCTGGTATCTGCAGATGATCCCCCAGCGCAGCGTGGCCAGCACCAGCCACCAGTGAAACGCCACTCGGTCAACGGTAGTCCCGCTGGCCTCTTGATAGGCGTTCAGGAAATTGTCGATGCTGCCCAGACCGCCCGCACCCCGGTCGGCCGGTGCGCCGAACCGCCAGGCGCGCACGCAGAACCAGGCCAGATCCTCATACGCCTCGCCGATGTGCACGAGTTCCCAGTCCAGGACGGCGGCAAGGTCGGACCCGTCGACGATCAGGTTTCCCATCCGGTAATCGCCGTGCACCAGGACTGCCGGTGACGGTGACGGCCGGTGGGCCGCCAACCAGCGGAACGCCCATTCGAAGGGGGCCGTGGTGTCGCCCATGGCATCCAGGCGATCGCGGTATTGCTCCAGCTGGTCTTCGCGCGCCAGCTCGGGATGATTCGTGTCGGCGCGGTGCACGGCAGCCAGCGCCTGAGCGCACTGGCGCAACAGCCGCTCGGGATCGCCGAGTTGGCGGTAGATGCGCCGAACTATGGTTTCACCCTTGATCTCTTCGCAGATGAGGAATGGATTACCAAGAGCTGCAGTGGAATTGCTTGCGATGAGCACGTGTGGGACGGGGGCGCCGGCCGCTGCCGCGGCGGCCTGCACCCGGGCTTCCAGCTCCATGCCGGCGTGGATGTCGTCGGGTGGGCCGATGCGCAGGATCAAAGACTTGAGTCCACTGTCGGCTTTGTCGGTGACGGCGTCGAATGCCCAGGTGCTGCGGCTGGCCCCGCCGGTGAGCGCGCGCAGGTTCTCGACGGCCACCGCCGTACCGAGCGTTTGCCGCAGTACGGCCGCCAAGTTGTCCTGCAGCGTCACTTCTTGCCAAACTTGAACAGCCGCTGGGCAACCCGGCGAATCTGAATCTCCTCTGCTCCCTCGGTGATGCGGTAGCGGCGGTGGTGGCGGTAGATGTGTTCGAACGGCTCATGCCGGCTGTACCCGACGCCGCCACACACTTGCATGGCCCGGTCGGCCGCGTCGCACACCAGCCGGTTGGCGCGGTAGTTGGCCATCGACACCTTGTCGGAAACCTCCATGTGGTGGTTGCGGTCGAGCTGTTCGGCGGCGTAATAGACCAACAGCCGTACCATCTGCGCCTCGGTCTGCAGTTCCACCAGCGGCCACTGGACAGCCTGGTTCACCGCCAACGGCTTGCCGAAAACCACGCGCTCGCTCGTGTACGCCACGGCCCGGTCGATGCAGTACTGCGCGGCGCCCAGGCTGCTGGCGGCCTGGCGAATCCTGTTCTCGTGCAGAAAGGTCTGCCCGACTTCGAGGCCGCGATCGACCTCGCCGAGGACCGCGCCGGCGGGCACCCGAACGTCGGTGAGCTCGACCTCGCCGTGGTCGGTGGGCATGTTGAACGTCCACCAGTAGTACGGCACATTGAAGCCGGGGGCGTCGGTGGGCACCAGGAACGCGGTGATGCCGCGGGCCTGGCCGGGCTCGCCGGAGGTGCGGGCGAACACCAGGTCGTGGGTAGCGCGGTGTACGCCGGTGTTGAACCGCTTGGCGCCGTTGATGATCCAGCCATCGCCGTCGCGTTCGGCATGGGTCTCCAGCCAGGTGGCATCCGAGCCGTGCTTGGGTTCGGTCAGTCCGAAGGCCATCGACCGCTTGCCGGTGATGAGCGCTTCGGTCCACTCCGACTTCTGCGCTTCGGTGCCGAACCGGTCCATCATGATGACTTGGGGGAAGTTGCCGACGATCGACGACTCGTTTTGCAGATCGTTGTGCAAGCCGAGGCCTTTGTGCGCCAGGTGTTCCCGGATGACCGCCATGTCGATGTTGGTGCCGTCCCGGCCGCCGAACTGCGACGGCAGGCCGTAACGCAGCCAGCCGGCCTTGTCGGCGCGCCTGCGCATCTCGCCGAGCAGGTCCTCCCATTCACGCCGCGGGATGCCGTCGTTTTCCCAGTCGGTGCGGGCGTGTTCGCGGCGATGGTCGAAGTACTGAATGTGTTCGCGTTCCAGCGGCTTGATCTCAGCCTCGATGAACTCGTCCATCTCGGCAAGCAGGCCCGGAAGATGTTGGGGGAGGCTGAAATCCATGGTGTTCTCCTTACGAGCCGTACAGAGTTTTCTTCCAGACCGTCGACAAAGTCGTGATGGCGTCCGCATCGCTGATTTCCAGGCCGAGGTGTTCGGGTCCCGAGCGCCCTACGAACACCGTAGTGAAGTTCTCGAACAGCAGGGCGATCGCCGCCGCGGTGTGGTCGGGATGAAGGTCGCAACCATATCCCTGCTCCTGAGCGCGCCGCACCGACGCTGCCACGATGTCCATGCCGAAGCGGCGGAATTCGTTCTGCAGCGCCGCGAAGCGCTGCTGGGTGGCGGCGAGCTGGGCTACGGCGATCATGATGCCGATGTTCTGCTTGAACATGTTCCAGTAGCCGGTGACCACCGCGGCGAAGAAGACGTCGTCGTCGGGGGATTCCGGCAGCCGGACGTTCGGCCGCGACGGCACCACGACATCGTGCAGGAAGGACTCCGCCAGCGCCGCCAGTAGGTCTTCCTTATCGGTGAAATACCGGTAGAACACCGCCGGAGACTTTCCGGCGGCCGAGGTGATGTCGGCCAGCGTGGTGCCGTGAAAACCCCTTTCGGCGAACAGTTTCCGGGCCGCCAGTTCAATGGCCTGCCGGGTCTGGCGGCCCTTGGTGCTGACGACCTCGGCGGGCATCAGCCGCGGATCCGGTCGCCGGCACGCAGCAGCGCGCTCGGCAGATCATGTCCGACAACCGATTTCGCCACATCGGCGGCTGCGATGGCCGCCTGCAGGTCGACGTCGACCTCGAAGCCGCTGTCGGTCAACAGGTACACCAGGTCCTCGGTGGCGATGTTGCCGGTGGCTCCCGGCGCGAACGGGCAACCGCCCAGGCCGCCGACCGACGAGTCCAGCCGGGTGACCCCGGCAGTGACCGCCGCATACGCGCTGGCCAGCCCGCAACCGCGGGTGTTGTGGAAGTGTCCCCCCAGGGGCATGTCGCCGATCACCGGACGTAGTTGCGCGATAAGCGAAGTCACTCGGCCCGGAGTGGTGGTGCCGACGGTGTCGGCGATCGAGAACCGGTCGACGCCCTGGTCGCGGGCGGCGGCGGCGATGTCGAGCACCCGCTGCGGTGGGGTGGGCCCTTCGAAGGGCGAGTCCCACGCGGTGGCGACGATGACCTCAACGAGCACTTCGGAGCCGGTGGTGCTGTCGTGCGCGATGGCGACGATGTCCTCGATTTGCTCGACGGCCTGCGCACTGGTGCGCCCGACGTTGGCCTTGCTGAACGCATCGTCGGCGGCCACCACGTACTCGATCGCGCGAAACCCCGCGGCTATCGCGCGCTTGGCGCCTCCTGCGCTGGCAACCAGCGCAGAGAATTCGATGTCGGGGTAGTTGTGCAACTGCGCCGCGAGTTCGGCGGCGTCGGCCATCGACGGCACCTTCGACGGGGAGACGAACGCGGTGGCCTCTACCTCCCGTACCCCCGTGGCCGCCACTGCGGCGAGCAGTTCCAGCTTGGCCGCCAGGGGAATCGGCTTCTCGATCTGCAGGCCGTCGCGCAGCGACACCTCGCGAATGTCGACGTGTGGCATCAAATCACCTCCTGCGCCCGTAACTCGGCGAGTTCCTCGGGGCTCTTGCCCAGCAGCCCTGCATAGACGTCTTGGTTGTGTTGTCCCGGGTGCGCCGGGCCCGCGTTGCGCACCGCGCCAGGGGACTCCGAGAGCACCGGCACGACCCCCGGGCCGAGCACCGGCCGCTGCACCCGTTCGTCGTAGTGCTCGACCAGCATGCCTCGGGCGCGCAGCTGCGGGTCGTTGACCACTTCGGCCACGGTGTTGATCGGCCCGGCGATCACGCCTGCGGCGGAAAGGGTTTCGATAATCTCGTGCGGTTGCCGTTCGCCTGCCCACGCGCCGATGATTTTGTCGAGCTCGTCCTGATTGCGGCCGCGGGCACCATGGGTGGCGAACCGGTCGTCGGTGGCCAGTTCCGGGCGGCCCATCGCGAGGCAGAGCCGGGCGAACACGGTGTCCTGGTTGGCTGCGATCACCACCCAGGAGCCGTCGGCGCTGCGGTAGATGTTCGACGGCGCGATCCCCTCCAGCCGGGTGCCAGACGGACCGCGCACCACGCCGCCGACGTCGTAGTCGGGGATGGTGGACTCCTGCACGGCTAAACAGGATTCGGTCAGCGCCACGTCGACGATCTGTCCGCGGCCGGTGACACCGCGGCGATACAGCGCTGCCAGCGCACCCTGAGCCCCGAACATTCCGGCCAGGCTGTCGCCCAGCGACAACGCCAGCCGCGGCGGTGGTCCGCCGGGAAAGCCGTTGAGGTGCCGCAGTCCGCTGGCCGCTTCGGCGACCGAGGCGTAGCCCGCCTTGTGTGCGTCGGGGCCGGTCTGCCCATAGCCTGACACCCGCACCAGGATGATGCCCGAATTGCGTTCGCTGAGCACGTCGTAGCCCAGGTTCCACTTCTCCAGGGTGCCGGGCCGGAAGTTCTCCACCACGATGTCGGATTTCTCGACGAGGTCCAAGAACAGCTCGCGGCCGCGTGGCCGGCGCAGGTCGAGGGTGATTGCGCGTTTGTTGCGCGCATGCACCGTCCAGAACACATGATGCCCGTCGACTTCAGCCTGGCCCCAGGTCCGCAGCGGGTCAGGAGCGCCGGGCGGTTCCACCTTGATGACGTCGGCGCCCATATCGCCCAGCAGCCGGCCCGCGAACGGCCCGGCGATCAGGGTGCCCAGCTCGAGCACCCGGATACCGTCCAGCGGCCCAGTCACGGTCATGGCGCCGCACTCGCAAAGTCGTGCCGCACCAGCCAATCGGTCACGGTGCCGACGGCCTGGCGCAGCTTATCCCGCTGATCCGCACCCGCGTAATAGTGTGTGGCACCCGGTATTTCGTGCATTTCCTTATCGGGATGTCCGATTGCCTCGAACAGTCGTCGGGTGTGGCTGGGCGTGCAGGCGTCATCGGCCAGGTTGCCGATCACCAGGGCGGGAACCGCGATATCGGTACCGCAGGCCACCCCGTCGCCGCGGGCGTCGTCGTAACTCCACTGTGAGAGCCAGCCCCGCAAGGTCGAGAAGCGGGCCAGCCCGACCGGGCTCATGTTCACTACCTGAGGGTCACCCAGGTAACAGGTGCCGGGGGTGCGTTCGTTGGGATCGACTGTCGGGTCCAGCCAGCGTGGGTCGGCCATGGTGCCGTGTACGACGAAGCAGAACTCGTCGTTCGGGCGGCCGGCCGCCTTCAGCTCGGCGAGTTTGTCTTTGACCCACGCGGTGATTCGGCGATTGCGGTCGATTTGTGGCTGCCGGTAACGGGCCACGAATTCCTCGCTGTACGGCGGCTGATTGGGGTTGCCCGGGTTGTACAGGTCGAGTTCGGGATCGCGCTTGGTCGGGTCGCATTCGTCGAGGATCGACGCGTCCAGCCATTCGGTCAGCGTCCCGTGCCGGCTGATGTGGGCTGCCAGCAACATGATTCCGTCGGCGGCGGGCAGGTCCAGCTGGGTCAGGTCGGGGCCGTCGCCGGACGGGCTGGACGTGATGGTCGGCTTTTGCGCCTGCTGTTGGTAGAACACCGACAACGAGCCGCCACCGCTCCACCCGGCCAGGACCACCTTGCGGTAGCCCAGCCGGTTCTTGGCGTCCTTGATGCACTCGCCGAGATCTTCGACCACCTTCTCCATCAGCAGCGCCGAATCCGTACCGCGGAACCGGCTGTTGCAGTAGATGACATGGTGACCGGCGCGGGCCAGTGCATTGATCATCGGCAGGTAGGCGCCGCCGCCGATCGGGTGCATGAACACCAGCACGGTGTCCGACGGCTTGTCCTTGGGCTTGAGCAGATAGCTTTCCAGCACGGTGATCTCGGCCAGTCCGCCGTACACATCGCGGACGGCCGAATTATTCTGGAACGCAACGAGATACGGGATGCGGTCGTAGTCAAACTTTGTCGGATTCACGGCCCGTCCTCATCAGTGTTGTCCTAGGTCGTGTGCCAGCACCTCGGCCGACGGCGTCAAGCGCCGTCGGGTGTCGATGGCGATCACCTGCCAGTCGACGCGCGGGTAGTCGTCGAATTTGCGACGGGCCCGCGCCCGCGCCTTCTCCGGTGCACCGTGGTGAATCCCTTGCGGCGCATGGGTGATCAGGCCCGGTGGCATCGGAATGCCGTACAGCGAGCCACCGTGGAAGAACGCGATCTCGTCGTAGTCGACATTGCGGTGATACCAGGGGGTGCGTTCGGTGCCCGGGACGCCTTCGGCGGGCTTGGGCAGGAAGTTCATCACGTAAACCCCGGTGGCCTGCATGAACAGGTGCACCGTCGGTGGCAGGTGCACGCTGTCGGAGGTGATGACGTTGTAGTCGGCGATATTGAAGGTGAAGGCGAAGTTGTCGCCGCGCCAGCCTTCCACATCGATCGGATTGTGTTGGTAGTACAGCGTTGTCGGGCCGCCCTCGTGCATCAGGCGGACTTCGTACTCGTCACGGCCGTCATCTTCCAGCGGTACCGGGTCGGGAATGGTCGCCTGCGACGGGTCGAACGGGAAGTGCCGGCCCAGTGAGCCCGGCGGCGGCACCCGGAATTCGTCGGTGGCCTCGATCATCAGCAGCGTGGTCTCGCTGTCGGGAGCCTGTCGCCAGGTGCAGGCCTTCGGCAGGTATACCCAGTCGCCCTGCCGATAGCGCAGCGGACCGAACTCGGTTTCCAGCAGACCCGTGCCGTTGTGTACGAAGCACAGTAGATCGCCATCGATGTAACGGGTGTAGAACGGCATCGGCTCACTGCGCCGGCTCAGCAGGACGCGGCAGTCGGGGTTGGAGAACATCAGCAGTGGCCCGCCATCGGCGTCAACCGCGTCGCTGGGTTTGAGTTCGTCGGCCAGCACGTCGATCGGCCGTAGCGGCCCGACGGCCCGGTAGGCGGTGGGGTCGTGGCGACGGTAGATGTTAGCGGTGCGGCCGGTGAAGCCGCCACGTCCCAACTCGTCGTCCTTCAATCCGTCGAGATCGGCGTGCACCCGCCGAGGTGTCCGGCCTTTTCGCAGGTGGATGAACGATTCCATGGCTCGGCTCCGAATGTCTTCGCTACAAAACTAAAAGTGACATTACTTTTTCTTTCGAGCCGGCGCAAGATCCGCCGCGCCGCAAACGCCTCAGTCGCGGACGCGCAGCACGACCTTGCCCTTGGCGCTGCGATTCTCCAGCGATGCGATTGCCGCCGCGGCCTGATCCAACGGGTAGACCACCGGCTCGGGAGGGGACAGCTTGCCCTCGCTGAGCAGTTTTTCAAGTGCGGCCCACTGCTCGTTCAATGCGCCGGGGTGGGTACCGGCCCACGCGCCCCAGCCAACGCCGACTACGTCAATGTTGTTGAGCAGCAACCTGTTTACCTTCACGGTAGGAATCTCGCCGCCGGTGAAGCCGATCACCAGCAAGCGTCCGCCCGGAGCCAGCGAACGCAGTGAATCGGTGAACCGATCGCCACCGACCGGGTCTACCACCAGGTCGACGCCGCGCCCGCTGGTCAGCTCTTTCGCCGCGTCCTTGAACCCCTCGGCCAGCACCACATCGGTTGCGCCGGCGGCCGTCGCGATGTCGGCCTTCTCCTCGGTGCTGACCACCGCGATCACCCGGGACGCCCCGAGTACCGAGGCCAGCCGCAGTGCCGAGGTGCCGATGCCGCCGGCCGCGCCATGCACCAACACCGTCTCGCCGGCCTTCAGCCGGCCACGGACCGTCAGCGCGAAGTACACCGTGAGATCGTTGAAGAGCACGCCTGCGCCGGCTTCGAAGCTGACGTTGTCCGGCAGTTTGAACACCCGATCGGGGGAGAGCACCGCGACTTCGGCCATGCCCCCGGTGAGCATCGTCAGCCCGACCACCCGATCGCCGGCACGCACGTGACAGTCGTCCGGCGCCGATCGCACCACCCCGGCGATCTCCGCTCCGAGCACGAACGGCGGTTCCGGCCGGTATTGGTAGAGGCCCCGGGTGAGCAGCGCGTCCGGGAAGGCCACCCCGGCGGCGTGCACCTCTACAACGACGCCGTCACCGGCGGGTTCGTCGACTTCTGCCACCTCAACTGAATCTGGACCATCGAGCCGGGTCACCCGTGCCGCGCGCATGCCGAACAGCGTACTTCCGGTTCAGAAACCTTCGGCGACCCGCACCACAGCCCGCCCGGAGAACGCGCCCTCGCGCAACCGGTCGATCACGCCGACAACGTCTTTGACGTCGACTTCAGTGGTGATCGCGTCCAGATGACGTGGCCGCAACGAATCCCCCAGACGTGCCCATAGTTCTCGGCGCTCACCGATGGGCAGCTGCACCGAGTCGATACCCAGCAGCGCGACACCGCGCAGGATGAATGGCATCACCGTGGTATGCAGACCGGCGCCGCCGGTAAGCCCGCTGGCGGCCACAGCGCCGCGGTAGTCGACGGCACTGAGCACGTCGGCCAGCGTCGCGCCGCCCACGCAATCCACTCCCGCAGCCCAGCGCACCTTGGCCAGTGGGCGCGGCTTCGCGTCGGGATCGGCCGGCAGACGACCGATGACTTCCGC
Organism: Mycobacterium szulgai; assembly: GCF_002116635.1. Lineage (GTDB taxonomy): Bacteria > Actinomycetota > Actinomycetes > Mycobacteriales > Mycobacteriaceae > Mycobacterium > Mycobacterium szulgai. The sequence goes on from NZ_LQPW01000019.1 coordinate 87,276, forward strand.
GGCGCCAAGGGCTTTCAGCCGATCGGCCACTCCGGGGTCGCCGGCCTTGCCGGTGGAGGCGACCACCTGATAGCCGGCGGCGGCCAGCAAGTCGACGCTGACCGTCCCGACGCCTCCGCTCGCGCCGGTGACAACCACCGGCCCGGCGTCGGGTTTGATGCCCCAGCCAGTGAGGGCTTGCACGCTCATGGCGGCCGTGAAACCGGCGGTGCCGATCGCCGCGCCGTCGCGCGGACTCAGCGCGCCCAATGCCACCACTTGGTCGGCGGGCAGCCGGGCGTATTGGGCGTAGCCGCCGTGGTGGCCGGTGCCGATCTGGTAGCCGTGCGCGACGACGGCGTCACCGACCGAGAATTCGGCTGAGTGTGACTCGACGACCTCGCCGGTCAGGTCGATGCCGGGTACCACCGGGTAGTTGCGCACGACGCCGCCGCCGGGCGTAAGCGCCAACGCGTCTTTGAAGTTGACGCTGGAATACAGCACCCGGATCGTCACGTCACCGGGCGGCAGGTCGGCTTCCGTGAGTGTCTCGACCGATGCCGTTATCCGGTCCCCATCCTGGCGCGCGACCAGCGCGTGAAACGTGTCCATGAACTCGACGCTAGCCTCAATAGATGGATTGCTTTCCCCTTGGTAGCTTTTCGGTCGCCCGCATCGGCTTCGGCGCGATGCAACTGCCCGGCCCCGGCGTGTTCGGGCCGCCGAAGGATCGCGACGCGGCGCTGGCGGTGCTACGCCGGGCCGTCGAGCTGGGGGTGAACCACATCGACACGGCGCAGTTCTACGGTCCCGGTGTCGCCAACGAGCTGATCCGGGAGGCGCTGTATCCCTACCCGCAGAACCTGGCGCTGGTGAGCAAGATCGGCGGTCGGCGCGATGAAGCCGGTGCCTGGCTGCCGCTGACCGAGCCGGCCGACCTGCGCCGTGACCTCGAAGCCAACCTGCGCACCCTCGGCGTCGACCAGCTGGCGGCGGTCAATCTGCGGCTGATGGACAGCGAAGCGCCCGATCAGCTCTTCGACGACCAGCTTTCGGTTCTCATCGCTGCTCGTGACGAAGGGCTGATCGGTGGGATCGGGCTGAGCGAGATCACTCGCGAGCATCTGCTGCACGCCTTGCAACGTACCGAAATCGACTGTGTGCAAAACGCTTTCAATCTAGTACACCGGGCGTCGAATCCGGTGCTCGAGGAATGCCAGGCGCACGGCATTGCCTTTGTGCCCTTCTTTCCCTTGGGATCGGCGTTCGCGCAATCGAATCCGGTGCTGGGGAACGAGCTGATTGCGCAGGCGGCGAAGCGATACGGCCGAACTCCCGCGCAGATCGCCCTGGCATGGACGCTGAGCGTGGCACCCAACGTGTTGTTGATCCCGGGTACCTCGTCAGTGGCGCACCTGGAGGAGAACCTCGCGGTCGCCGATATCGAACTCGACGACGAAACCCGCGAACAGCTGAACGCGGTCGCTTCCTGAGTGTGCACTCGGTGGGGGCGCTAGCATCTCGGCATCGGGATAGGTGCGGCGACCATGACTTCCGGTGAGCCAATCGCCAACAGGCGTGCGAGCGCCGCTGCGCCCTCGGTCACCGAGTCCGGTTCTGTCATGCCGGGAGTCCTCGGGATTGTGACGGCACGACACGTCGGTGTGTGATGAGTTGACCGGCGCGGCATTCGGTTGTCCGCGCGTGACGCGCAGTGGGCTGTCGCTGGGTGTCCTAGCCCTCGGACGGGTCTTGGCATCGCGACGCTGGGTTCGATCCTCACCGGCGTCTACCACGGAATGGCGATTCCGGCGGGCATGCTGACCGCCGCCAAGAACGCCTTCACCGACGGGCTTGCCGTCGCGGCGGGTACAGGTTCGGGTCTGTTGCCAATGGCGGCGGCGGTGTGGGTGCTGCTGAAACCACGATCGGGCACCACCAGACGCGGGCGAAGTGGGCGCCCGACGGCAATGGGCTCTGTTGAAGTTGTTAGCTTCACCGCCAGGGACCGGCTCGAACCGAGTGAAGGGTTCGTGACAATGACTGCCTGGCTATGTACGCCGAACATCGTCAGCGCAATCGCGGGAACAGCGTCACCGCGTTGCCGCGGTCGATCGCTGAGCGGGCATCGTCATCGAGCTGGGGATAGCTGTCCAGTCCGGCGGCGAAGTATTTTCCGACTTCCACCGGGCCGAAGGGCCAGTCCGATCCGAACGTGATGTGACCCGGCTTGGCGAAGGCGAGCAGGGACGGTAATGCGGCTGGGGTCGAAGACAGCGCGGTGTCGAAGTAGAAACTCGAGAATTCGTCAAGCACTTCCTGGGGTTGGCGGCCGGTGTCTGCGATGACGCCCATTGCCAACCGGTGGCTGACATAGGGCACGAAGCCACCGGCATGGCTGAGGATGAACTTGATGTTCGGGTAACGCTGCCGTATCCCGTTGTGCACCAACAGGTATGCCGCACGGGTTGTGTCGAGCGGGAAGTCGGTGACAAACGGAGCAATGCCTGGCACGGTGGGGCCGGGCAGTTCGGTGGGATGAATGAACACGACCGCGGCACGCGCATCGAGGGCGGCAAAGAGGTCCTCCTGACCCGCTTCGCCGATATAGACGCCCGCGTGGTTGGCCAGCAGTATCACGCCGTCGGCGTTCAAGTCGTCCAGAGCGCGAACGGTTTCCGCAACGGCCGCGTCGACGTGCGGCATCGGCACAGTCGCGAAAAATCCAAACTTGTCCGGTTGTGCACCGACGACCTGTGCGGCGTAGTCGTTGAGGTCACGCGAGAGTGCGGCCGCGTCGGTCGCGTACGGCAGAAAGGTGGTGCCGGGGGCCGACACGGACAGTACAGCAGCTGCGGATCCAAGTTCTGCCATGGCTTCCAGCGAGCCCTCGGGACTCCACTCCGGCAACGCGCGTCCGCCGGCATCGTCGATGCCGAATTTTCCCAGCAACTTTCGGTAGTCGGGCGGAATCATGTGGTGGTGAGTATCGATTCGGGACATCATGACCTCCTTGTCGGGCCCGACAGGGCAAGTACGTTATCTTCCCGGCGCAGCAATGACTGGCCGGCGGTCTTGAACTGGGCCAGCTTATCGACGATCCGCTGGCCTTCCGGGGTATGACCCCAGATGCTGATTCCCCGGTAAGTCGTTGGTTCCCAGGTCGTTTCGTCGACGACAATCGGATTCCAGCCCACCTCCCATTCGAAGCCCGACGGCGTGACGGCGTAGTAGGACAGCTCGCGGTCGTTGGTGTGCTGCCCGACTCCCAGCGCCAGGTGAAACCCGAGTTCTTTGACCCGCTGGTAGGACGCGGTCATATCGTCGAGGTCGGCGACCTGGACATTGAGGTGTTGGACTCGCGTGCGAATGGGGTTGATGGGCAACCGGTTAACCGCAGCTATGGCCACCGAGTGGTGGCGCCGATTGACGCGCAGGAAACGGATCTTGAATTTGAGGCCGCTGATGGTCTCGTCGATGTAGTCGGACAGCCGCGCATCGAACACGGTGCCGTAGTAGTCGCGGACCTGTTCCGGCTGTTTGGACGTGACGGCCACATGCCCGATGCCGCCGTCACCGGTGACGAAACCGCCGCGCACCGCCATGTCCAGCGCTGTGGCGCTGCTGCGAGCGCGGGTGAAGATCTCTTGCGTGAGGCGATTGGGTCCGGGGAAGCGGGCCATCCGTTCCACCCCGCGCAACGCGGCTTCCTCTGCGGAGCCCTCGGTGACGGGTACGCCGTGCTGTCTGACCCGGCGCAGGATCTCCTCGAATGTGTCATCGTCGTCGAGTTGCCAGCCCAGCGCGGTGACATCCTCCGCGGGCCCGCGTTGCAGCAGAAAGCGGGCTTCGTTGTCGTCCAGCCGAAATCGCATGACATCGGACACGGTGGCGTCGACATGCATCCCAACGGCGTCGCAGCCAAAGCGGCGCCAGTCGCTGAACCGGTTGGTCTCGATCACGACGTAGCCAAGGTGCACCGCGCCGAACACACTCATGATGCGAACCTCGAGCTAGCCGAAAGAAATTCGGCGACCAGCCAGTTGAACAACTCCGCCCGCTCCCACTGCATCCAGTGCCCGGTGTCGGCGGTCATCACCAACTGCGCGTTGGGCATCGAGTTGAGCAACACCGGACCGCCGGCCGGGCGGTTGACCTTGTCGTCGCGGCCCCACAAGACCAGGGTGGGCGTCTGCAAATCCTTGAGTCGTTTGTCGCGGGTGAAATCCATGCGCCACAGGGTGCGCAACGCGCTGACGCCCGACGGGCGCTGCAGTGGCGGGTTCGCGATCACCTCGGGGTCAATTGACGCCGTGTATCGCAGGTCGATCAACTCGTCGGGTACCGAGGCGCCTTCGTAAACCAGATAATTGCGGATGAAGCTTTCCAGCTTCTGCCGGCTGGGGCCCGCGCCGCCGTAGTAGGACAGCAGACTCTTCAGTCCGGCGGTCGGTGCGCCGCGGGTGGTGCCGATGCCACCGGGGCCCATCAGTACGAGCTTGTCCACCCGGTCTGGAGTATCCAAGGCCAGCCGCAGCGCGGCCGCGCCGCCGTAGGAGTTGCCGACCAAATGCGCGGTTTCGATGCCGAGTTCGTCGAGTAGGCCGCGGATCTTGTCGGCGAGGTAGCCGAATGGGTCTTGTCGGTCGACGCCTTTCGCCGAGCGTCCGTAACCCGGCATGTCGGGAACGATTACGCGGAACTGCTGGGCCAGCGCGTCGATGTTGCGCGAGAAGTTGGACACTCCGGAGGCGCCTGGGCCGCCGCCGTGCAGCATGACCACCGCAGGCCCGCTGCCGGTTTCGGCGATGAAGATCGGCTTGCCCGCGACCACAATGGTGCGTTCGCTCAGGGTTGCGGTGCTCATGCGATGGCTCCTGTCTTGGGCGCCGAAGCTAGGGCGGTGGGAGTAAGACCGGCCGGCGGCAGTGGCAGGGTCTGCCCGGATTCTGCTGCGGCGTAGATGAATCCGTCGGGACGCAGCACCACGGCTGTTGCCTTCTTCCCCTGCAGCCAGGACAGCAGGGTGCCGTCCCGGTCGCAGATCGTCTGCGGGACCACACCATCCTGCGGCCCGGTCACCCGAATCGCCGGCACACCGATGGCGGTCCAGGCGCGCCAACCCGAGGGGGCGTCTCCGGTGTATAGCAGTGTCCACCGCCCGCCGAGGGCTGCGTCGAGGGAAACCGTGGCGCCGCGGGGGTCGATGATCCGCGGCTGCGGGATCTGCCAGCCCGCCGCGCGGTGTCCGGCTGCTAGGAAGCCGTTCTGATAGCGCGCCTGGGGAACCCACATCATTTTCTGCAGCTGATCCATCAGCGCAGGGAGATGCCCCATGGCACGTCCGATGCGATTACGCAGTGTGGCAACGACCTTCTTGCGCTCGGTGATGAGCCGGCCGACGAATACCGCACGTCGCGTCACCTCGGTGACATGGGGCTTGCGCTCGGCCTGGTAAGAGTCCAACAGGGAGTCCGGCGCCTGTCCATTGAGAACGGCGGCGAGTTTCCAGCACAGGTTGGCCGCATCGCGCACGCCCGCCGACATGCCTTGACCGATCCACGGTGGCATGGCGTGTGCGGCATCGCCGGCCAGGAAAATGCGTCCGACGCGCCAGCGGTCGGCGACACGGACGTGATGGCAATAGACCACGGCGCGCAGTATTTCGACGTTTTCTGCGGTGATGCCTTGGGCGTTGAGCACCTTCCAAACCTCAGCGTCGGAAACCAATCGCGATGCATCCTCGCCGGCGCGCGCGGGGTATTCCCAGCGATGATGACCAAGGGGGGTGGGACAATCGACGGTGGGGCGGGCCGGATCGCAGTGAAACCGCAAGCGGTCGTGTGCGTCCCACTCCCGTATCACCTTGGTGTCGATGACGACCCAGCGCTCGGCATAGGTACGTCCGGCATATCCGACCCCCAATTGCCCTCGGGTGGGCGACGATCCGCCATCCGCGGCGATGACGTACGACGCGTGCAGGCGTTTGAAGGTGTCGGTTCGCAGGTCAGCCAGCATCAGCTCGACGGCATCTTCCTTTGCCGCCACCCGGAGGCATTCGTGCTCGGCCAGCACCTCCACATTGGGGAAGCGGGCGACTCCGTCGCGCAAGACTTCGTCCACCGCGGGCTGATACAGGAATTGCTGCGGCGGGTGGCCCATCCCGTGCGATTTGATGCTCAGGTTGATGAAGGGCAACCCCTCGGCATCGACGAACGCAATCGGCCGGTCCGGCAACATGTCCTGCTGGAGTCTGTCCGCCAGGCCGACGGACTGCCAAATGCGCATCACCTCTTCATCGGTAGATATTGCCCGGGCCCGCCCATAGATGTCCGGATCACGCTCGATCACAACCACTTTCAAGCCCAGGCGGCCCAACAGGTTGGCCGCGGTGGCACCGGTTGGGCCGTAGCCGATCACGGCCACGTCGTAACGCGTCGCAGCACAGATTTCAGTGTCATTCATTGCCGCTCATCTCCCAGTCCGATCCGGGATTGTTCTGTAGTGATCACTACGGTAGTGTAGTGATCACTACAGAGTCAATGCCCAAACGTGGAGGTGGTTCGATGGCGAAAGAGGCGGCCAAGCGTCGCGGCAGTCGGGCTGACGGGGAGTTGTCGCGGGGTCGGATCTTGGATGCGGCCACCGAAATCGCGGCCGAGCGTGGTTACGAGGGCACCAGTATCGCGTTGGTAAGTGCCAAGTGCGGACTGCCCGCCAGCTCGATCTACTGGCACTTCAAGGACAAGGACGACCTGATCGCGGCGGTCATCGAGCGCAGTTTCGGCGCCTGGGAGACGGCGTGGGACGTGCCTGAGAATGGCACCACCGAGGAGCTGTTCCTGGGGCTGGCAGCGCAGATCGCCAAGGCATTGCTGGATGCGCCGGATTTCATCCGGCTGGGGTTGATGCTGGCCCTGGAACGCCGGCCGACCGAACCCCGCGCCCGCAGGATGTTTCTGCAGGTTCGCACCCAGGCGTTCGAGCAACTCAAGCGCAACTTCAGCGAGTTCGTGCCCGGCTTGACCGACTCACAGGTCCACCAGTTGGCCAGTTACGCGATGGCTGGCGGCGACGGCCTGTTCATCGCCAAGGAGATTGGTGGCGACGCGGTCGATCTGATCGCGCTGTTCGAGTTGCACGGCCGGGCACTCTATGACATGGCCCGCCGCTTCGTCGCGGAGGGGGAGAGTCGGTGAGGCTGAAAACTGTTCCAGGCCAACATCAGTGGCCGGTTGCGATTATCGGATCAGGCAACATCGGTACAGATTTGATGATGAAGATCCTGCTCAGCGATGGTCCGCTGACGGCGGCCGCCATGGTCGGCATCGATCCACACTCCGACGGGCTCGTCCGCGCCGCGCGGTTGGGGGTGCCGACGACCGCCGGCGGCGTCGAGGGTCTGTTGGCTATGCCCCACTTCGCTGATATCAAACTGGTTTTCGATGCCACCTCCGCAAGCGCGCACCGCGTCAACTGCGCCAAGCTGGCCGGTTCCGGGGTGCGGATACTGGATCTCACACCCGCTTCGATCGGGCCGTTCTGTGTGCCGGCGGTCAATCTCGGCGAGCACATCGAGGCGCCGAACCTCAACATGGTCACCTGCGGCGGGCAGGCCACTGTGCCTATCGTCGCCGCGGTGGCCCAGAGCGGGGCCGTGTCCTACGCCGAGATCGTATCGTCCATATCGTCGAAGTCCGCCGGTCCGGGTACGCGCGCCAACATCGACGAATTCATCGAAACCACCGCTGCCGCATTGCAAGTCGTCGGCGGGGCCCAGCGCGGCAAGGCGGTGATGATCTTCAACCCCGCTGACCCACCCGTCATGATGCGCAATACCGTCTACTGTCTGGTCGACGGCTTGGAAAACGGGCCGGCCGACCATCGGCGGATCGAGACCGATGTGCTGGCCATGGTGGACAAGGTCGGAACCTATGTGCCCGGCTACCGGCTCAAGCAACGGATTCAATTCGAACGCTTCTCCGACGACAACCCGCTGTATATTCCCGAGACGGGCAAGTTCACCGGCACCCGGGTGACCGTTCTGCTCGAAGTCGCCGGCGCCGCGCACTACCTGCCCGCATACGCGGGCAACCTCGACATCATGACCTCGGCGGCCCAAGCCACCGCCGAACGCATCGCCGTCCACGAGACCGAAACCGCCGGAGCGGCAACATGAATCTTTACATCAGCGACGTGACGCTGCGGGACGGGATGCACGCGGTGCGGCATCAGTACAGCATCGAGCACGTCACTACAATCGCCAAGGCACTCGACGCCGCGGGGGTGGATTCCGTCGAGGTCGCTCATGGCGACGGCTTGGGCGGGTCCAGCTGTGTCTACGGCTTTGGCGCCCACACCGACCTGGAATGGATCGAAGCCGTCGCCGGTGTCGTCACCCGCGCCCAAGTCGCCACGCTGCTACTGCCCGGGATCGGCAGCGTGCACAACCTCAAAGATGCGCGGCGCGCGGGCGTCGCGGTGGTACGCGTCGCCACCCATTGCACCGAAGCCGACATCTCGGCCCCGTACCTGGCTGCCGCCCGCGAGCTCGGTCTGGACCCGGTCGGCTTCCTGATGATGAGCCACCTGACCACCGCGCGCAGACTGGCCGAACAGGCCAAGCTCATGGAAGGCTACGGCGCGAGCTGTGTGTATGTGGTCGACTCCGGCGGGTCTATGACCATGGCCGATGTCGCCGACCGTGTCGACGCGTTGCGTCAAACACTTTTGCCCACAACCGAAATCGGCATCCACGCCCATCACAATCTGTCGCTGGGGGTGGCCAACTCGATCGTCGCGGTCGAGCACGGCGCCCATCGCGTGGACGCCTCGCTCACCGGCATGGGTGCCGGCGCCGGTAACGCACCCTTGGAGGTTTTCATTGCCGCCGCCGAGAAGCTGGGGTGGAACCATGGCTGCGATCTGCACGCGCTCGAGGATGCCGCCGAGGACGTCGTTCGCCCATTGCAGCACCGGCCGGTTCGCGTGGACCGGGAGACGCTGACGCTGGGCTATGCCGGGGTGTACTCGAGCTTTCTGCGCCACGCGGAAGCCGCGGCCGAACGTTTTGGGATCGACGCGCGCACGCTGCTTGAAGAGGCCGGGCGGCGCGCCATGGTGGGCGGGCAAGAAGACATGCTCGTCGACATCGCGCTGGACTTGACCGCCGCCGAGAGCAGTTCGAGTAGTCGGTAGCCTGGCGCGGCGGCTAACGCTGCGCATGCCAGCAGCGTGGCACCTCGGTATTGTCGCGAACATGGCCGCCCGGCGGTGGTCCTGCCAGCGAAGGAGAACCGAATTGCCAGCGTTTGAGCCCCTCGAACTCGCCGGTTTTCGCCGGTGGGCGCACGCGATCCTGACGCATCGCCGCGGACGTGAGATCTACCAGACGTCGACCATGGGGGCACTGCTCAGTGGCGTATACGAAGGCGACGTCACGATCCGGGAGCTGTTGCGCCACGGCGACTTTGGCCTGGGCACCTTCAACTGTCTCGATGGCGAGATGCTGGTTCTCGACGGAGTCTGCTACCAGCTCCGCAGCGACGGGAGCGCGACGATCGCCGACGCCGAGGAGCGCACACCGTTCGCCGCGGTCACCTGGTTTCGGCCCGAACGCCGGATCGACATCTCGGTTCCGTGTGATCGCGCCAAGCTCAAGACCCTCATCGACCAGACGCTGGAGAGCATCAATCTCATGGTGGCCGTGCGGGTTACGGGTCAGTTCAGCAGTATCCACACCCGCACCGTCGCCGCACAGCACCCGCCGTACCGGCCGTTCACCGAGGCTACGCAGGATCAGCAGGAGGTGACGTTCACCGATGTGAGCGGAACATTGGCCGGGTTCCGGATGCCCGATTACGAACAAGGCATCGCGGTGGCGGGCTACCACTCGCACTTCATCGACACCGACCGGCGTCGAGGCGGACACACGCTCGACTACCGGCTGGTCAGTGGCACCGTCGAGATCGGCATTCGCTCCGAGTTGCATCTGAGCCTGCAGCGCACGGCGCAATTTCTCGGCGCCGAGCTTGACCATGAGGATCTGGACGGGCAGATCCGCCAGACCGAGGGTGGTTAGACGATGAGTGTGCGGTCGGCTCAGCGAGTGGTGGAGACGCTGCGCGCCTACGGGATTCGGTACGTGTTCGGCGTTCCGGGCGCCAAGATCGATGCCGTGTTCGACGCGCTGCTCGATAGCGACATCGAGCTGGTGGTGTGCCGTCATGAACAGAACGCGGCGTTCATGGCGGCCGCGGTCGGCCGGCTGACCGGTATCCCGGGAGCCGCGCTGGTGACGTCGGGACCGGGCACCACGAACTTGGCCACCGGCCTGGTGACGGCAACCACCGAGCAGGACCCGATGGTCGCGATCTGCGGCGCCGTGGCCCGCGCCGACCGCCTTAAGCGCACCCACCAGTCGATGGACGCCTGTGCCGCGCTGCGGCCATTCACCAAGTACACCGGTGAGGTCAACGATCCCGACAACGTCCCCGAAGCCGTCGCCAACGCGATCCGCGCCGCAACGACGGTGCCGCGCGGTGCCGCGGCGGTGGTGCTGCCCGCTGACGTTGGTGCCGCGACGACGGCGACGGCAATCGTGCGGCCAGCGCCGGTGCCACCACTGGGTGCCGCGCCGTTGGAGTCGATCGCCCAGGCGGCCAACCTGATTCGGGCTGCCGAACGTCCGGTGCTGTTCGTCGGGGTGCGCGCCGGTGAGCCGGCGCCGTGCGCGCAGTTGCGCGAGCTGCTCGCGGTGACCGACCTGCCGGTGGTGGAAACGTTCCAGGCCGCGGGACTGGTGTCACGCGAGCTCGAGGACCATTTCGTGGGCCGCGTCGGCCTGTTTCGCAACCAGCCCGGTGACGTCTTGATCCAGCACGCCGATGTCCTGGTAACCGTGGGCTTCGACCCCGTTGAATACGTCCCCCGGCTATGGAACACCGATCCGGCCCGGACACTGATACATATCGATGAGGTGCCCGCCGATGTCGACAACCACTACCAGCCGACGTGCGAGCTGCGCGGCGACATCGCGGCCACCATCGGCGAGCTGACCCGCCTCGTGTCGGGGCTGCGGTTGTCGGGCGAGGCCGGCGCTGCGGTCGCCGAGCAGCGCGAGGCGCTGCGCCGCATCGATGACGACGCACGAGCTCACCCGCACTCCGAGCGCGCGTTAGCGCCGGCGGCACTCGTGCTCAAGATCCGTGATGCGGTGCGCGACGACGCCACCATCGCCTGCGATGTGGGGTCGCACTACATCTATATGGCGCGCCACTTCCGCGTCTATGAACCGCGGCGGCTGCTGTTCTCGGACGGACAACAGACTCTTGGTGTGGCGTTGCCCTGGGCGATGGCCGCCGCGATGGTGCGCCCCGGAACTCAAGTGGTCTCGATCTCCGGTGACGGCGGGTTTCTCTTCAGCGCACAGGAATTGGAGACTGCCACCCGCCTGGGACTCAACTTCACCCACGTCATCCTGCGCGACAATGCCTACGACATGGTGGCATTTCAGCAGCTGCTCAAGTACGGACGCACCTCGGGCGTTGCGCTCGGTGACTACGACATTGTGCACTACGCGATGGCGTTCGGCGCCAAGGGAATTCGCGTCGGCAGCATGGAGGAATTTGAGGAGGCGCTGCAATGTTCGCTGACTGAACCCGGTGTCACCGTGATCGACGTGCCGGTCGACTACACCCGCAACACCGAACTTTTCGCGCAGCTGCATGCCGGAGTGGTGGACTGAACCGGCTGCTTGCGCTTGAGCGCATCGCCACCTAGGATATGAACAGTTGATTCATTCGCATGGCAATAGTTGCCAGCGAACATGATCGTAGCGCTCGCGGAATGCGAGGGTTCCGCCGGGTTGCGAAGTGGCACCGCCCCTATTGAGTTGGGCGAGCCCGGCGGTAGCCGAAACTGAAATGAGATGAGTTCATATGCTGTATGTCCTGTACGTCCGGTCGATGCGCCGACTCGGCCATAAGCTTTGGTTCGCCAAATACGTCAAGCACATCGCCTCGAAGTTGGACCGCGCATTGATTCGCCTCAGCCGCGGGCGGCTGTCGTTGATGGGTCCCGCGCTGACGACGATGCTGCTGACCACAACCGGGAGGAAGACCGGCAAGCGGCGCACGGTTCCGGTGTTCTACGTACCCGATGGCGAGAACTTGGTCGCGGCCTGCGAGAACCTCGGTCTGGAAACGGCGAGCAGTTGGCCCAAGAACCTGTTCGCAAACCCGGCGGCGGATATCGATATCGCGGGTAGCGCCAAGCGCTACCTGGCCCGGCTTGCCACGGGCGACGAGATCGACCGCAACATGCCGAAACTAGTGGAGATGTGGCCCGCGCACGACACCTACCTGAAGCGTGGCGGGGCCCGCTACGTCTTCGTCTTCGAGCCGGTCGATGCAGTGATCGCCGACACTGCGGTGGCTGGATAGCGACCCTTACCACTGCGCCCGGGTGCGGCCGTATTGGTTGTTTTGTTGCGTCTTTTTTCTGCACTGGTCGGACGGCGCGCGCGTGTTGCGCGCCGCACCCGGCGCCGGTCGCCTCGCGTATTCCGTTGACCGGCAAGTTATTTCATGCGGCTGTGGCAACGATTGGCGGGTTCGGCCGGGCAATTGCGAGGCTGCCCATTCAGGTGAAAATGCACATTTTTTCGCCCAGGTCTTAAAAAGGCTCTTGCGCTCTGGCTGCGCGCCGCATATCATAATCAACCGAACGATTACATAGGCAACTGTTATTACGTGCAATGATTGCACGCGGTAATACAGTTTGTGATCAGCAACGTGCCATCTGCGCGCCGGTTTGTCCGGCGCCGCGATCGCGCTTCCTCAGCAGCGAAATGTCGGCGATGGCGTGCTGCGCCAATGTCATGCCAAAAGCCTTGTTGCGTACCAATTTATCTAGGAGCAGGTGCAGTGAGTCGTGTTGCAATCGTGGGGATCGGGTGCCGGTACGCCGGCGGAATCGATTCTGCACAATCGTTTTGGGACTTCGTAGTTAACAAGGGCGACGGTGTGGTGGACATACCGGCCGAGCGGTGGGATTACCGCCGTTACTATGACCCCGACAAGCGTGCGGCCGAGCGGATGTACACCAAGCGCGCCGCGTTCCTCGAATGCGACCCCTGGCAGTTCGATCCCGACTTCTTCGGCATATCACCGCGCGAAGGAACCACCCTGGACCCCCAGCAGCGGATGATCATGGAAGTGGCCTGGGAGGCCCTCGACGATGCCGGCGTCGCCGGTCGAGTATCCGGTCAGTCCGTCGGCGTCTACGTCGGCGCGTTCACCACCGACCACGTCATCAACGCGGTGTCCGGCGCGGCGCTGGCCCACGTCAACATGCACTCCGCGGCGAGTGCCTCGTTCACCATGCTGTCGAACCGCCTCGCTTACGCCCTCAACCTGAAGGGGCCGGCGCTGACCGTCGACACCGCATGCTCCTCGTCCCTGGTCGCGTTCCACCTTGGGACACAAGGGATTATCAACGGCGACTGTGACATGGCTCTGGTCGGTGGCGTCAACATGATGCTGCAGCCGGAGACCTTCGTCACGATGTGCAAGGGCGGCTTCCTGGCCACCGACGGGCGCTGCAAGTCGTTCTCGGCCTCGGCCGACGGCTACGGCCGTGGCGAGGGAGCCGGGATGGTTCTGCTGCGCAGGCTGGAAGACGCCGTGCGTGACGGGGACCGCATCTACGCTGTGGTCGAGGCGACCGGTTCCAATCAGGACGGACGCACCACCGCGATCACCGTGCCCAGCCTGGATTCCCAAGAGGCATTGGCGCGGTCGGTGTGCGAGCGCTCCGGCATTCCTGCGCATCAGGTCACCTATGTGGAGGCGCACGGCACCGGAACACCGGTCGGCGACCCGGTGGAGCTGCGTGCGCTCGGCCGCGTGTACGGCGCCGTGGAGGGACGCACCGAACTTCTGCCCGTTGGATCGGTGAAATCGACGATCGGTCACACCGAAGCAGCCGCCGGCGTCGCCAGCGTCATCAAGGGGGCACTGGCGGTGTACCACCGGACGCTGCCGCCCCAAGGTTGGTTCGAGGACCCCAACCCCGATATTCCGTTCGATGAGTTGCGCGTTGCAATACAGCTCGAAGCCCGGGAAGTGGGTGTCGAGGTCGACCGGATGGCGGTTGCTATCAATGGCTTCGGATACGGCGGTACCAACGCACACGCGATCCTGGCCGAGCCGCAGGCGGCCACCCAGACAGCGCTTCCGCTGGCGCCAAAGCAACTCGACGTCAACGTATTTCCCGTTTCGGCGCGCAGCGAAGCGGCGGTACGCGAGCTGGCCGGCGCGTATGCCGACCTACTGGAATCCAGCACGGATCCCGACCACCTGCTCGCCGCGGCGTGGACGCGCCGGGCGCACCACCGCTATCGCGCTGGCATATCGTTCGCCAATCCGGTGGACCTCACCGAGCAGCTGCGCAAGCTGGCGGCGGGCGGGGCCCCGGTCGGCACGGTGGTGGGCCGCTGCGCCGGCTCGGTGTTCGTGTTCTCCGGCATGGGCCCGCAGTGGTGGGCGATGGGCCGCGATCTGCTGAACGCAGGCGGCGCGTTCGCATCCGAAGCCGCCCGCATCGACACCGTCTTTAAAGACATCGCCGGATGGTCGATCATCGAGGAGCTGTTGCGCTCCGAGGAAGAGTCGAAGATCGCCTCCACCGAGTTTGCCCAACCGGCGAACTTCCTCATCCAGGTGGCGCTGACGAACGAACTCGCCACGTTCGGAATCACTCCGGACATCGTGGTCGGACACAGCGTGGGCGAGGTCTCCGCGGCCTATGTGTCCGGCATGCTGTCGTTGCGCGACGCTCTGGTGGTGTCGCACCACCGCGGCAGATTGCAGGCTACGACTGCCGGAACCGGCGGCATGCTCGCGATCGGCTTGCCGGTCGACGACGTCCGGCCGCTGCTGGCCGACTACCCCGAGATCGATGTCGCGGCCATCAACAGCCCGTCATCGGTGACCGTGGCCGGTGACCCCGGTGAGCTGGAAGCTCTTTGCGAAACCCTCAGCGAGCGTGGCGTATTCGCCCGCATACTGCGCGTCGAGGTGCCCTATCACAGCCGCCGGATGGACCCCATCCTGGACGAGCTGAGGTCCGTGCTGGCCGATATCACACCCAGGGAACCACGCCTTCCGCTGTACTCGACGGTCACCGGCGCCGCCGCGACCAATTGGGACGCCGACTATTGGTGCGACAACGTGCGCCAGCCCGTGCGATTCGCCGACGCGATCAAGACCCTCGTTCGGGCGGGCCATCGCATCTTCATCGAGGTCGGCCCGCACCCGGTCCTTTCGGCGAACATCCGCGAGACCCTGCTTGCCGACGGGGAGTCCGGCACCACCGTCTCGACGCTGGACCGCAAGCGGCCCGACGCCGAAAGCGTGCGGCAGACGATCTCCGGGCTGTATGCCGCCGGAGCGCTCGACCTGTCCGGCACGTTCACCAAACCCGCCGGGCACCTGGCACTTCCGCGCTACCCGTGGCAGCGGCAACGCTTGCATCAAGAGCTGCCCGAACACACCCAGGCGAAGTACGGCTCCCGCGAGGGCTATTCGATGCTGGGAGACCCCGACCTCTACGACCGGTTGGCCTGGCAGCTGAAGGTCAGCGGGCAGACGCTGCCGTGGCTGGCCGATCACGTAGTCAACGGCGCGTGTCTCATCCCGGGTGCGGCATATCTGGATGCCGCGCTCAGTGCCGCGGCGATGCGTACCGGCAGCACGTCGGTGACCGCCGAAGACGTCCGGTTCGTTGCTCCGCTCATCGTCGATCCCGCCGACGGCACGGTGATGCGTACCGAGTTCGACGAGGCGAGTCGCCGCTTCACGATCCGCTCGCGCGCCGCGGCCAACACGGCGTGGACCGTGCATGCCACCGGGCGGCTGGTGGACGGAACGTATCTCGTCACAAAGCATCCGGTTCCCAATACCCGGGAGATGACCGAGATCGTGCCGGCGGCGCTGTATGCGGTGCTGGGCACCCGTGGCCTGACCACCGGCCCGAACTTCCAGCGCATCACCTCGCTACACGCGAGCGCGACCGAGGCGGTCGCCACGGTGGACGCCCGGCCGGACTCGGATGTGACGCGGCACTTCGCTCATCCCTGTGTCATCGACGCGGCGCTGCAGGTCGTGGCCCCGCTCATCGACCAGGCGGTCGGTCGTACGCACGGCACCGTCGTCCCCATCGCGGTGCAGGCGATCCGGGCCTTCGGCCCGCTCTCCGATGACGTCACGGTGATCGCTCGGCGCCACGAGAGTGACCCAATGTGCGCCGATATCGTCGTGCTGGATTCCGACCAAAGCGCATGCCTGCAGCTCGTCGGTGTTCGGTTCGGTTCCATCACCCCGGGGCGGGGTCCGCTCGACCACATGGACCCGCTGTTCTACGAGGAGGTGTGGGATCTTCGCGAGCAGCTGAGTCCGGACATGCTCACGCCCGCCGATCAGACCGCCACCCTGGTGGTGGCGATTGGTGACCGGCCGCACCGGCTGGCCCGTGAGCTGGCCGACGCTCTGCCGCACGGGGTCTACTATGACTGCACCAAGATGGTGGATTCCGAAGCCGACCCGTTCGATGCACTCCCGCAACGGCTTTCGGAGATCTCGTCAAATCTGCCGCGGTTGCATGTCTGCGTTGTCGCCGGCGAGATCGGCGATGACAGGGATGATGTTGGCGCCTTGTGGTCGCTGCAACAGGTCGCCACCGCGACCGAAAGGTTCCTCGACGAGCAGGACGGTGCGGGAACCGAGAAGAAGTCGGTGTTCGGCGACGGCTCGACCGGTGACGACACGTTCTACGTCAGCCTGGTGACCGAACGAGCATTCGCTCACCACAGCGACGTGTCGCTACCCAACCCCAGCCACGCGGGGCTGGCCGGGGCGCGCCGCGTCCTAGTCGGCGAGCAGCCGCGCCTGCGCTGGCGTCTGGTGGACGTCGAGCCGGATACGCAACTGATCGACCTGATGACCGAATTGTCAGTGCCGGGAGCGTTTTCCAACGACAATGCCGACGAAGTGCTGCTGCGCAGCGGCTTGCGGTTCACGCCGGTCATCACCCGCACCCTGCCGCAACGGCTGGAGGCGATGGCCAAGACCGAGCCGCTCGCCGACCCGGAGGCCAACTTCACTGTCGAGGTGCCCAAGTCGCGGATCATCTCCGAACTCGGCTGGCGGCGCTGCGCACGCCCGACGCCGGAACCCAGCCAGGTGGAGCTGCAGATGCAGGTCGTCGGACTGAACTACAAGGATGCCATCAAGGTGCTCGGCCTGCTCGGTGAAAGAGAGCTTGCACCAACGCATTTCGGCACCGAACTGGGCATGGAAGGCGTCGGGGTGGTGACTCGGGTCGGCTCGGACGTCACCGAGCTGGAAGTCGGCGATGTCGTCATCACCGCGGCCAAGGGCATGCTGACCCGCTACCACCTCGCCGAAGCGGGCCTGTGCGGCAAGCTCTTACCTTCGGGGCCTACCGGCTCCGTCGATTTCGGTCCCGAACACTGCACCAGCATCACCGCGTTCCTGACGGCCGAGCGATCCTTGCTGACGCTGGCCCGATTGGAGCCGGGTGAGACAGTCCTGATCCACGGCGCCGCCGGCGGCGTCGGCACGGCCGCGATTCAGGTCGCAAAGGCCCGTGGCGCAGAGGTTATCGGCACCGCCCGCACCGACGAGCGACGCGCGTACGCGCTGTCCGCCGGCGCGGACCACGTGATCGATTCGCGCTCGCTCAACTTCGTCGATGACGTTCGTGAAATCACCAACGGCCGCGGTGCCGACGTGATCATCAGCAGTGCCCCGGGCGAGATCCTGCGCCACAACTTCGAGGCCGTCGCCGAATTCGGGCGCATCATCGAAGTCGGCAAAGCCGATATCTATCAGGGCGGCACGTTGGATTTGGCGGCGTTCGACAAGAACGTCGGCTACTTCTCCATCGACATGGACCGCATGCTGGCCCACAACTCGCTGGGCTTCGTGGACCTGATCACCAGCATCTGCGAAAAGTTCGGCAACGGGACCTACCAGCCGCTGCCGGTGCAGGTATTCGGGACCGCAGAGCTGGCCCAAGCGTGCGAGGAGGTATTCCGCTCCGAGCGGACCGGCCGCGTGGCGGTCCGCCTCACCGACGACGCGCCACCGGTGAAGCCCAGCTGGCAGCAGGTCGTCACGCATTCCGACGCCTCCTACCTGATCACCGGCGGCTACGGCGGCTTCGGGTTGGCGACCGGACGATGGTTGGTCCGGCGCGGGGCCCGCCACCTCATCCTGGTCGGGCGCAGCGGTGCCACCACCGAGATCGCACGCAAGCAGCTCGAACAGTGGCGCACCGCCGGGATCGAGATCACCGAGGAACTGCTCGACGTGACCGACCAGTCCGCGGTTACCGCTCTGGTGCGACGCAGTCATACCGCCGAGCGTCCGCTGCGCGGTATCTTCCACACCGCGGGCGCGGTCGCCGATCAGCGGGTGGCCGATCTCGAGCTTGACAGCCTCAGGCGTGTCTATGACGCCAAGGTCGAAGGCGCGCGGGCACTTTGGGCCGCCGTCAGCGAGGTTGGAGTCACGCTCGACCAGTTCGCCTTCTACTCGTCGGGCGGATCGATGCTGGGCACCATGGGGCAGTACAGCTACACCTCGGCCAACCTCGCGTTGCAGTCAGTTACCGAGGAGATCGTTCGCCGTGGGCAGACCGCGATCTGCATCGGGTGGGGTCACATGTCCGGTCTGGCCGGCGGGATGGCTTCCGACGAGACCGCCGCACGGTATCTCAACGCCGCGGGCTTCGACCCGATCGATATGGACGACGGCCCCATCTATCTGGAAGCGGCGATGCGATTGGGCATCACGCAGGCGGCGATCATCCCGATCAACTGGTCCAAGGTGAACGCCACGGTTGGCCACCTGCGCCAGCTGCTGCGCACCACGGCGCTGGTTTCGGCTGCCGCTGAGGCGAATTCGTCCGGAGAGCGCCTGCGTAGCGCCCTGATCGCACTGGACGAAGGCAAGCGTGGCGAGGTAGTCGCCTACATGCTCGCCGAGCAACTGGCAGGCGTGATGGGTGTTTCAGCCGAGTCGATCGAAATCGATGTGCCGGTAACCGAACTCGGACTCGACTCGCTCATGGCCGTCGAATTCGGGGCCAGGGCCAGCCAAGCGCTCGGCGTGCATCTGGCCACGCTACAGATGGGACGTACTTTCGACCTTCGGCAGGCGGGCTCCCATATCGCAGAAGTGATCACTACCGGAACAGGAGCCGCAGCATGACCGCAAGCGTGGCATCGGCGCGTGACATCGCGCGCAGTCTACTCACCAACACCGATGGCGGCGAAAAGACCTCGCCGGCAGCCGATCCCGCGTCGGCCGTCGCGCCGCCGGTTGCTGCACCGCCGCGGCCGGGCGGCACCGGTAGACAAAGCCGGGGATTCGCCGATCAACCGGATGTGGTGGCGGCGCGGGAACGCGCCCAAAGCGCACTGGCCATGGAGAAGCTGACCAAGATGCCCAATCCGCTGTTCATCCCGCGGCAAGGGTTCAACACCTCGGTCATCGACGGGCCCTACGGGGCGACGACCAACTTCTCCAACTACAACTACCTCGGACTGGCTCATCACCCGAAAGTGATTGGGGCAGTGCAAGAGGCGGTGGGCAAGTACGGTGCCTCGGCGTCGGCGAGCCGGATCACGTCCGGTGAGATCGAGATCTATCCCAACCTGGAGCGCAAGCTGGCCGATATCTATGACGTCGAAGCGGCCATCATCGCCACCAGTGGATATCTGACGAACTCCGGGGTCATCGGGTTCCTCATGAGCGAACGCGATGCCGTCGTCTGTGACGCGCTCATCCACAACAGCGTGATCACCGGAGCGCGGTGGGCGGGTGCGCGCAGCATGACATTCCGCCACAACGATCCCGAATCGTTGCGTGGTGTGCTGCGCATGTCGCGGGAGCGCTTCGACCGGGTGCTCGTCGTCATCGAAGGCCACTACAGCATGGACGGCGATGTCGGGCAGCTTCCCGAACTCGCCGCTGTGGCTCGCGAATTCGACTGCGCCGTCATGGTCGACGAGGCGCACTCGATCGGGGTGTTCGGCGCCCAAGGGCACGGCGTGCGTGAACACTTCGGCCTGCCCGGTGACGCGGTGGACATTTGGATGGGCTGCCTGTCCAAGGCGCTGGGCAGCTGTGGCGGGTTCATCGCCGGCAGTGCCGAGCTGATTCAGGCGCTGCATACCTCTCCGGTGACGACGCTGACCGTTGGTCCGCCACCGAGTGCGGCCGCGGCCGCGCTGGCCGCACTCGAGGTGCTCGAAAGCGAGCCCGACCGGGTCGCCCGGCTGTGGAGTAACGCCAAGCTGTTCAGTTCGGCGCTGCGCGAGCGCAACCTCGACCTCGGGTTCTCGCAGGGCACCCCGATCTGTCCGGTACTGGTTCCCGGCGAGATCCAGGTTCTCTACGCGTCGTCGCTGCTGTTGCAACGCGGCGTGTACGTCGGCCCGGTGGCATCGCCTGGGGTCGGTCCGGGCCAGGAGCGCCTGCGGTTCTTCGTGACCGCCGAACACACCGAAGAGCAATTGATCACCACCGCCGATCTGGTAGCCGAAGTCGTTGGTCTGGCTACCGAAGTCGGCGCCGCGATCGCGATGTGAGACGGGACGAATGCCGACGTGGTGACCACCTTTGCACGCTTCATCCACCGCTATGCGCTATGGGTCGTCGGCGCATGGCTGGTGGTCGCCGGCGTCGCGAATGTCTTTGTCCCCCAGCTAGAACGGGTGGTCGCCACCCATGAGGGCCCACTGTTGCCGGCCGACGCCGCCAGTTCGGTTGCGGTGCAACGCTCGGCGGCGGCGTTCTCCGAGCCGGCGACCGACAACATCGAATATGTCGTGCTGGAACGCCATGGGCCGCTGACCGAGGCGGACCGGGCGTTCTACCGGCAGGTGATCACGGCGCTGCGTGGCGATTCCCGCCACGTCAACGACGTCATCGACTGGTGGGGAACGCCGGCGACCGCGGATGCGGCGCTGAGCAAGGACCGCAACGTGGCGCTGGCCGTCGTGCGCCCGTCGGGCATGGTGGGCACGTCGGCGGCCAGGGCGTCGATAACCGCTATGCGCGGAATCGTTTCACGATTGCACCCGCCCGAGGGGCTGCAGGTATACATCACCGGCCCCGGGGCCACCATCATGGACGAGTTCGGTGCGATCGATGCCCAGACGCTACTCATCACGCTGGCAACGACCGTAGCGCTACTGCTGTTGCTGGTCATCGTCTACCGGTCGCTCATCACCGCAATGGTTCCGTTGGTGTCGGTGGGCCTCGCGCTGGCGGTGGCCCGGCCGATCCTCGCCGTGCTCGGTGGTGCCAACCTGATCGAGGTTTCGCCGCTGTCCA
Organism: Mycobacterium szulgai; assembly: GCF_002116635.1. Lineage (GTDB taxonomy): Bacteria > Actinomycetota > Actinomycetes > Mycobacteriales > Mycobacteriaceae > Mycobacterium > Mycobacterium szulgai. The sequence continues at coordinate 108,683 of NZ_LQPW01000019.1, forward strand.
TCGCATTGAGCGCGGGTGTGATTCTGGGTGCGGGCACCGACTTCGCCATCTTCTTGATCGGGCGCTACCACGAACGGCACAAAGACGACGTCACCTCCGCCGCAGCGTTACCCGAGGCCTACCGCGGTGTGACGCCGGTGATCGTGGGGTCGGCGCTGACGGTGGCCACAGCCTTCGGATGTCTGGCTTTCGCGCGCATCAGTATCTTCCGCGCCAACGGAACCGCGTGTGCCGTCGGCGTTCTCGCTGCCATGCTGGCAGCGCTGACGCTGACGCCCGCCCTGATCGCACTCGCCGAACGCAGGAACCTGCTCAAGCCCCAACGTTCGTCGATAGCGCGGCGCTGGCGGCGGATCGGTGTCATCGTGGCCCGCTGGCCGGGACCGATCCTGGTGACCAGCGGTGCGGTGATTCTCGCGATGGCGATTCCGCTGTGCGGGATGAGCATCGGTTGGGACGAAGCCGCCGCTACTCCGGCCGGCGCGGAATCCAACCGCGGCTACCAGGCGACCGACCGTCACTTCGGCCCCAACCAGCTGCTGCCCGACGTCGTCACCATCGAAACCGATCACGACGTCCGCAATCCCGCCGGCCTGATCGCCATCGAGCGAATCACTAAGGCGATCATGGCGATACCCGGCGTGCGGATGGTGCAATCGGCCAGCCGTCCGGACGGGGCGGTGCCGCAGGAAGCCACGCTGACCGCGCAAGCCGGCAAGATCGGTGATCAGCTCGACGATGCGCTCAGCCAGATCACGTCACGCCAGACAACGTTCACCGAACTCAACGCCTCACTCGACGAAATGGCCACTGCGCTCGACGGCCTGCGCAATGGTCTGCAACTCGGCGCCGCCGGGCTGGGGGAGGTGAATTCGGCCGCCGGACAGATGCATGACGCGATGGGCAAATTCAAGGGCACCATTGACGACGTCTCCCAAAATCTGGACCCCCTGCGGAGTTTCACCGCGCAGATACCGAATTGCGTCGGGACTCCGGTGTGCAGCGACATTGCGGGGCTGGTGCAGTGGGCCGACGACGTGGTGGCAAGCTCGGCGCAATTGACTGATAGCGCAGGGCAACTCGCACACGGCTCCGCCACTACCGAGGCCGGACTGGCCCAGCTGCCGCAGGTGCTGAACGGTGTCGGCAGTTCCCTGCAGCGGGCACGCGCGGCAATGGCGGGCTTTCAAAGACTGATCGACGGCATCAGTTCACCGATACAGGAACTATCCGGTTACCTGCACGACTTGGCCGGCGCGTTCGACGGCAGCCCCGGCACCGGCTATTACGTGTCCCGCAAAGCCATGAGCGATCCGCGGATGCGCGAGGTATTGCAGAATTTCGTGTCGCCCAACGGTCAGGCCACCGTGCTGGTGGTCTACGGGGACGGGCACGAGTGGGGCAGCGATGGTGTCCAGCGAGCTCAGGCGATCAAGGCGGCCATCCGGGAGGCCACCAAGGAGGGCACGTTCAAGGCGACCGCCGTCCAGTTGGCCGGCGTCGGACCGACGACCCGCGACCTGCAGGCGCTCGATCGCCAGGACATGCTGCTGCTGGTGGCCGCGGTTCTGGTGGTGGTGTTCGCGATCGTGGCACTACTGCTCAGAAGCCCGGTGGCCGGGCTGGTGGTGGTCGGTACCGTCGTCATCTCCTACGCGGCGGCGCTGGGCGCCAGCGTTTTGATCTGGCAGTACCTGCTCGGACATGAATTGCATTGGGCGGTACCGCCGATCACTTTCGGCGCGCTGGTCGCCGTCGGCTCCGACTACAACCTGCTGTTGGCGTTGCGCATCCGGGAGGAGCGTTGGGCCGGGCCGCGCCGCAGCATCATCCGTGCCTTCGCGGCCACCGGTGGGGTGGTCACCACCGCCGGACTTGTCTTCGGCATAACGATGTTCGCGTTGGCTACCAGCAGCGTGCTGAACGTCGCGCAAATCGGGACGACCATCGGCGTGGGGCTGGTGCTCGACACTTTGGTCGTGCGGAGTTTCATCCTGCCGGCGTTGGTGGGCCTGCTTGGTCGCTGGTTCTGGTGGCCACACCTGCGCGCCATACCGAAGGCCAAAGCCCAACCGGGTGTCGACGATGCCGCCGGGGAGTCCGCCGCGGGCGCGATTGATCCCGCGCCTTGCGACGCGGCGCGTGATTTGGTGGGGGCCGGCCGCTGATGATGAATAGAGCAGCGACGCAGCAGGATTCGAGGAGAGAGGCCTACTACATGACGGTTGCAGCGGACCTGACACCCATCTCGAAAACCGCGTTCTATTGCTGCGGTATGCGGGCCGAGGATGCGCGGTCGCCGCGGTCTTTGTGTGCAGACATCTACGCTCAGGATTTCCTGACCGAGGAAGGCCAGGCGATCTTCGATAGGTTCCACGAGTCGGCCCGGCAGAACGTCAGCACGGTGCTGCGGTCGCGGATCATTCAGGATGAAATCGCGCAGCATCTCAGAGCCCATCCGGATCTGCAGGTCGTCAACATCGGCGCCGGTTTCGACAGCCGCGCCTTCCGGATCGCCGGGGGCCGCTGGTTCGAGTTCGACGAACCGGCCGTCATCGAACACAAGAACGCTCGGCTACCGGCGGATACCTGCCCGAACCCGCTGCGGCGCATCTCGGTCGAGTTCGACAAGGGTGACCTGCGAAAGGCGTTGAGCGCCTGCGATCCTGCGGCTAAGACCCTGATAGTGATCGAAGGCGTGTTCATGTACCTGACCCGGGAGCAGACCGTCGACCTACTGCGGACACTGCGAGTGGCGCTGCCCGAACACACGCTGGTCTGCGACTTGATGAACAAGACGTTCTTTGAAAAGCACATGGGGAAGGCCTACGACACCATCGTGGCGCTGGGCAGCGAGTTCAAGCTGATCGAGTCCGAACCCGAACGGCTGTTCCTGGACAACGGTTATTACCGCGACGGTGATCCCGTCTCGGTGGTGGGACGGGCACGCGACTTCGGGCGGATCTGGGTGCCCGAACTGTTGTTCAGGACGGTGTTGAAGAGTGTGCGAGATGGCTATCGCGTGCACACTTTTGGATCCACCTCGGCCGGATCGCTGGTGCGGCTATTTTAGCTCTGCCGAGGACAGGCCCAGCAGCCGCCGGGCGACGACCAGCTGCTGAATCTGCTGAGTTCCCTCGAAGATATCCAGAATCTTGGAGTCGCGGGCCCACTTCTCCAGCAACGTCTGCTCGGAATAGCCGGTGGTGCCGGCCAATTCGACGGTCTTGAGCGTGACGTCGCTGGCCATCCGGCCCGCCTTGGCCTTGCTCATCGACGCTTCCTTGGAGTTGGGGATGTTGTTGTCGGCCTGCCACGCCGCACGCAGCGACAGCAGATAGCTGGCCTCCCAGTCCGCTTCCATCCGCAAAAACTCTGCGGCAGGCGCACTTTGGGCATGCGACGGCTTGTCGTAGTCGATCTCCACACCGGCGTTGGTGAGGATCTTTCGGATCTCTTCCAGCGCGGCGCGGCCGACTCCGACGGCCATGGCGGCAACGATCGGCCGGGTGTTGTCGAAAGTCTCCATCACACCGGCAAAGCCTTTGCCGACTTCGATTTCCGGGTTACCCAGCAGGTTGTCCTTGGGAATGCGGGCATTGTCGAACCGGATCACCGCGGTGTCGGAACCCTTGATGCCGAGCTTGTGTTCGAGCCGTTCGACGGTGACGCCGGGGTGCTCGCGCGGCACGATGAACGACTTGATCGCCGCGCGGCCCTGCGACTTGTCCAGCGTGGCCCACACCACGATGTGGGTGGCGCGCGAACCGGCGGTGACGAAGATCTTCTCGCCGTTGATGACGTACTCGTCGCCGTCCAGGGTGGCCGTGGTCGACACGGCCGCCGAGTCCGATCCGAAGCCCGGCTCGGTGATGGCCATGGCCGCCCACACCTTGCCCAGGCGTTCGAGCTGTTCGTCGGTGGCCACAGCGGAGATCGCCGCGTTGCCCAGGCCCTGGTACGGGATGGACAGCAGCATCGCGACATCGCCCCAGCAGGCCTCCAGGGTCTGCACGAGGGCGGCCATGTTGCCGCCGTTGTGGTTGTCCTCTTTGCGCTCGCTGTCGCCGAGGGTGTCGGCTCCGGCGAAGCTGAACGATTCGGCGGCGCCCTCGAACATGTTGATCAGCGTGTCCAGCTCGACAGGGTAGGCGTGTTCCTTCAGGTCGTACTTACGCGCGATCGGCCGGACCAGCTCCGCGACGCCCTGATGGGTCTTGACGATGACGGCCTGCAACTTGCGTGGGAGCTCCAGATTGATTGCCATGATTGATCTTTCAGCTCGTATCAGATAGTCACCCAGGTGACTATTTAAATGACTACTTAGACGACTACTACGCCCTCGGCGACGCCGATGGCCCGTAGATCCCGGTACCAGCGTTCGACCGGGTGCTCCTTGGTGTAGCCGTGGCCGCCGAGCAACTGCACGCCGTCGAGGCCGATCTGCATGGCCTTGTCGGAGCCCAACCGCTTGGCCAGCGCGGCTTCCCGGGCGAACGGCAGGCCCTGCTCGGCGCGCGAGGCGCCGCGCCAGGTGATCAGGCGCAGCCCGTCCAACTCGATAGCGATATTGGCGCACATGAAAGCGACGGCCTGACGCCGGGCGATCGGCTCGCCGAACGCTTCGCGTTCCTTGACATACGGGACGACGTAGTCGAGCACGGCATGCGAGGTGCCTACCGCTAATGCCGCCCAGCCCAGCCGGGACAAGGCAATCGCCTCGGAGTAGTCGTCATCAGTGGCTTGGTCCTCACCGAGCCGGGCGCTTAGCGGAACCGAAACCCCTGACAGCTCAACCTGACCCAGTGCTGCGGCACGAATGCCCATGCTCGGGTCGGACCGCACGGTCAGACCCGGGGTGGACGACTCGACGATGAACAGCGCCGGCTTCCCGTTCAGCTGTGCGCCGACGATGAACAGCTCGGCATCGAGGGCCGCTGGTACCAAGGACTTCACGCCATCGAGGCGGTAGCCGGACGGTGTTCGCACCGCGATGGTCTTGAGCCGCGTCGGGTCGAACAACGGCTGCGGTTCGGCGATGGCCACACAGGCCTGCGGAACATTATCGCCGGCAAACTCTTTGAGGTAGGTGGCCTGCTGATCGGCGCTGCCCCAATGGGTCAGCGCCGACGCCACGCCGCCGGGAGCCAGAATCGGCAGCGCCAGCCCCATGTCGCCGTAGGCCAGCGCCTCGGCCACCAACACATTGGTCACGCTGGAGCGGTGTTCGGCGATGCCGTCGAAATCCTCGGGAATGTTGATCGCGGTGATGCCCAGCTCGGCGGCCCTGGTGATCAGGTCGGCCGGGTAGGTCGCGGCTTCGTCGGCGTCATGGGCGGCCGGCCGCAGCACCTCCGCGGCGAATTCGTTGACGGTCTCGACGATCAGCTTCTGGTCGTCGTCGGGCGTCAGGTCGAAGTAGTCCTTGCCGCTGGACTTCAGCCGGGTCGGTCCACCGCGCAGGCTCTGCACCCGTTTGAATTGACGGCGTGCTGCGGTGGTGGTGGAGAACAGCCGCTTGGTGCCGTACCGCAGGCCGCGATTGAGCGGATCGCGCAGGTGGTATTTGTCCAGGAACTCCTGGCCGACGAATGGAGTGATGAGCGCGATGGCCACGTCGACGCCGGTCCGCTTATGCGGCTGCATTCCGATCGCGGTTTGGCTACTCGGCTTTGCGGGGCGTTTGGTGCGCGCCCCGGAGGGCTTTGCAGAAGTGTCGGTCATGTCGGCGGGCCTCCATCGTTGGGGCGATGCGAATAACCGTATCTTACTCCGGAGTAAGATAGGTAGGCCCGTGTTAGTTAATTCACATCGGGCCGAAGCAGGTTCAGCACTTCTTCGTGTAGCCGGCCGTTGGTGGCCAGTGCGTCGCCACCATGGGGTCCGGCGGCGCCGTCCAGTCCGGTGAACTGTCCGCCGGCCTCGCGCACCAGAATGTCCAGCGCGGCAAGATCCCACACCGACACCTCGGGTTCGGCGGCTATGTCGACCGCACCCTCGGCCACCAGGCAGTAGGACAGGAAGTCGCCGTAGGCGCGCACTCGCCACACGGCGTCGGTGAGCTCGATGAAGCGTTCGCGCAAACCGCGCTGCGCCCATCCCGACAGGCTGGAGAAGGACAAGCTCGCCGAATCCAGTTGCGCGACAGCAGAAACCGACACCCTGCGCGATGGCGCGCCGTCGACCGACGCGAACGCGCCCTGGCCGCGCGCCGCCCACCATCGGCGATGCAATGCCGGTGCGCTCACCACCCCGACCACTGGCACGCCGTCTTCGAGCAAGGCGATCAGACTGGCCCACACCGGCACTCCGCGCACGAAGTTCTTGGTGCCGTCGATCGGGTCCAGGATCCACTGTCGGCCACTGAAGGTGGCCGTACCCCCGAACTCCTCGCCGAGCACGCTGTCGCCGGGCCGCTCACGGCCGATCACCTCGCGCAGGTCGGCTTCGACCGCCCGGTCGGCGTCGGTCACCGGCGTCAGATCCGGTTTGGTCTCGATGTGCAGGTCCAGCGCACCGAACCGAGCGCAAGTCGCCGCGTCGGCGCGGTCGGCGAGCGTCAGCGCGAACGACAGATCGGGGGCTGCATCGTCGCCGGTGCGGGAACTCATGCCAGCAGTCCTACCATGGGCCAGGTGTGGGAATTCGCGGTACTGATCCTGCTGGTGGCGGTTCTGTTGGCGTTTCTGGCCCCGCGGTTGATCCCGCGCGGACCGCGTGGTGCGCTGGCGAGCGGCACGCTGCTGGTGACGGGCGTCAGCTCGCCGCCGGACGGTCTCGATGAGCAGTACGTCACCATCGCCGGCGTTATCAACGGGCCCACCGTCACCGAGCACGCCGTTTATCAGCGGATGATCGTCAGCCCCGACCGTTGGCCGGCCGTCGGCCAAACGCTCGCAGTCGTGTACTCGCCGAAGAACCCAGACAACTGGTCGTTTGCCCCCGAGCAGCCGCCGGCGCAGTGACGGCGCTGGTCAGCCGGCCGCGGGTGGGCGTGGCATCACGGTGAGGCGGGCGCCGTAGCGAGGCAGGATCCCGGTGCCGCGCTGGTTTCCCACCAGGGCAGCGGGCACGCCGGGCATGGCGTGCTGGATCGGTTCGCCGCCGGAGAGAGTGGTGAGGCCCGCACTGGACAGCGGGTGAACCGGGGCGCTCGTCGGCGCGGCCCAGCGGGCCGGAACCGACAGGGGCCCGATCGAGCCCGCCCTGCCGAGAGCCGCCGTCACCGCGCCGGCAGCGCTCGGTGTCTTCATAGCCGACACCATGGGGCCAAGCGCGTTCGACAGCGCCGGCGCCAGATCGGCAAGGCCGGTGGTAGCCGTAGCGGCGAGGTTCCGCACGTTGCCCATGCCCGAGAATGCCGACGCCAGCCCGGTGAACATCGACAAGTTGTTGCTCGCGATCCCTGAGAGTTCGTAGGCGATGTCGAGCATGACCGGGTTGTCGACCGAACCCCCACCGACTGCCGCCACCGCGCTCGTCTGGGTGGTCAAACCGGTCCGATTGGTCATCTGCGCGGGGTCGGTGAACGGTGTAAGCGCCGCCGTCGCCGCCGCACAGGCACTGGCGTATTGGTACATCGCGGCGGTGTCCTGGGCCCACATCGCCGCGTAGGCAGCCTCGGTGTCAGCGATCGCGGCGGAATTCTGGCCAACCCAGTTGGTCCCGATCAGCATTTGCAGCAGGCTGCGGTTGGCGGCGATCACCGCCGGGGGCACCACCGAGGCATGAACCCGGTCGAACGCCGCGGCCGCCGCGCGGGCCTGATCGGCGGTCTGCCGCACTTCTGCGGCGGTAGCGTCCAGCCAACCTACGAAAGGGAGCACCGCGGCCGCCATCGACGCGGACGCCGGGCCCCGCCAGCGCAACGTGCTCAGGGCCGAAATCACCGAGCGATGGCCGTCGGCCGCGGACTCCAGCTCGTTCGCCAGGCCGTCCCAGCTCGCGGCGGCCTCCACGAACGATGCCGACCCGGGGCCGGTATAGATACGCCCGGAATTGAACTCCGGCGCCAGTAACGCGTAATCCACGGATTCACGGTCGCGCCGATTGTGCGGCGTCGAATCAGTGAAGTCACCAGTCCGCGGGTGCCGGTGGCTGGCGACCTACTGCGAGTTTTCCCGATGGTTGGAGTTTTCCTTGGCAAGCGCAAGGGCGTCCTGCAACATCTCCGGGCGCCGCAGGAACGGGGTGATGATGTCGACCGGCAGCGGGAACACCACCGTGGAATTCTGGTCTGCGCCCAGTTCAAGCAGGGTTTGCAGATAGCGCAGTTGCAGCGATGCCGGGCTCTTGGACAGGGTCTCGGCAGCCTGGCGCAGCTCCTCTGATGCCTGCAGCTCGCCGCGGGCGTTGATCACCTTGGCCCGGCGCTCGCGTTCGGCTTCGGCTTCGCGCGCCATCGCCCGCTGCATCGACTCGGGGATCTCGACGTCCTTGATCTCCACCACGCGAACCTGCACACCCCACGGTTCGGTCATCTTCTCGATGATGGTGCGCAGGTCGTTGTTGAGGTCCTCGCGGTGTGCCAGCAGGGTGTCCAGGTCCACCCGCCCCAGTAGCGAGCGCAGGGTGGTCTGGGCGATCTGTGAGGTTGCGACGGCGTAATTCTCCACCGCCAGAATCGCTTTGAGCGGATCGGTCACCGCGAACATGACGACGGCGTTGACGCGGGCCGGCACGTTGTCCCGGGTGATAACCTCCTGCGGCGGGATAGTCAGGGTCACCAGCCGTTGGTCGACCCGAATCATCTTGTCAACCAACGGGATAAGTAAGCGCAATCCAGGCTGATACAGCGGGCGCGCATGGCCCATCCGGAACACCACGCCGCGTTCGTATTCACGCAGTACGGCCAGCGACACCCATGCAAGTACTCCCAGCACCACAATTGCGATGGCGACCACGCCGATCACGACTGAAGTCACGATGTCTTGTCCTCCTTGCCTTCCCAGCCGCCCCAGCGCGTGGAATAGCGGTCGATCGCGGCAGCTACCTGATCCTCGATCGCGGTGCGGTGTGGCAGGTGTTCCGGCGCGTTGGACGGGGTGTTCCACAGGTGCCGGGCCAGCGGCAGCCCGAGCAGCGCGACGAACAGCACGGTACCCGTCAACACCGCCACATCCGACGGCGAATGGTTGGCCGCCAGCATGGCCAGCGGCAGTACGATTCCGAATGCCGCTACGGCGCAGGCGATTCCGCGGTGAAAGCGGCCGGCCTCGGAATGCGGCCACGGGTCCACCTCGCGGCTGATCTCGCGGCCATGATCAGACGTCGTGCAGCTGGACTTGACCGGGCAGCTGTTGCACACCACCGGCAGTGCCCGGTACCGCATCACCCGGTGCTTGGGATCGAAGGAGGTCGGCCACAGCCAGTGATCTTGCGGACACACCCAGGCGTCGTGGTCGGGGCGATAGCTGAATTGCCCTGTGCGCCAAGCGGCGGCACGCGCTGAGGCGTGCCGCGCCATGACGTCGAAGCTCCACCCGATGGCCAGCAGGATCACTGAATATCCGGCGATCAGCCATACCGTGGTATCGGGAGGGGCCATAAATCAGGCCTTCGCCGCTGACTGCTGCACCGCGGTGTTCTCGGTGTAAAGCGGATGTTCGGGCAACTCTTCGACCGTGGTGCCGGAGCGGAAGTTGCGCAGCGCCGTCCAGGCGATCCAGACGAACGGCAACACCCCGCCGACAATCAGGATGACGTCACCGGGCATTCGCAGCCATTCGAGCACCGCGTTGCCCGGCTTGGTGATATAGCCCAGCGACCGCGCCTCGTAATAGCCGTCGTTGACCGAATGGAACAGTTGCATGACGCCCAGCGGCAGCAGGGTCACGAACACCATCCACGCCAAGCCGATGTTCATGCACCAGAACGAGATTCGGGCCAGCTTCTCGGGCCACTTGTCGGCCGGGATCACGTAGCGGAACGCGAACATGGCCAGGCCGACGGCCAGCATGCCGTAAACCCCCATCATCGCGGCGTGCCCGTGGTTGGCCGTCAGCGCGGTGCCGATCTGGTAGTAGGACACCACTGGAAGGTTGATCAGGAACCCGAAAATGCCGGCGCCCAAGAAGTTCCAGAAGCCCACTGCGACCAGGAACATCACCGCCCAGCGGTGCGGGAACGGGTTGGCGTCACCGGTCTGCTGGCGCGCGCCGAGCTGCAGGAACGCCCACGCCTCGACGGTGAGGAAGGTCAGCGGAATGACCTCGGCCGCCGAGAAGAAGGCGCCGAGGGCCATGTGTTCCACCGGGGTGCCGGAGAAGTACAAATGGTGCATGGTGCCGATGACGCCGCCTGCGGAGTACAGGATGACGTCCAGGAAGATCACGCCCAGCGCGATCCGCTCGCGCACAACGCCGAGCAGCACGAACATGTAGGCCACCATCACGGTGGTGAACAGTTCGAGGAAGTCCTCGACCCACAGGTGCACCACCCAGAATCGCCAGAAGTCGGCGACGGTGTAATGGGTGTCACCGCCGGCCAGCAGGCCCACCGTGTAGAACACCGGGATGGCCAGCCCGGAGAAGAAGAACAGCCACGGCATGTTCATCTTCGACTCGCCTTTGAGCCGCGCCCGCATGCCGCGCCAGATGATCGCGATCCACACGAACATGCCGACGATCAGCAGGATCTGCCACAGCCGCGGCAGGTCGAGATACTCCCACTGCTGCGACAACAGCCCGCCTTCGGGGATTACCCCGTAGATCGAGAGCGCCTCGGTGATCAGCGAGCCGAACACCACCAGCGCGACCGCGCCGAGCAGGACATAGGCCAGCACCGCTTGACGTTTGGGTTCGCGGCGGGCGATGAAGGGAACCAGGAAGATTCCGCCCGCAAGAAAGGCCGCGGCGGTCCAGAACAGCGCGAGCTGCAGATGCCAGGTACGGGCCAGGTTGTAAGGCAGCACGCGGGCCAGGTCCAGCCCGAAGAAGGTAGACAGGTCGGCCCGGTAGTGCTCGGCGGCCGCACCCAGCAACGTTTGTGCCAAGAACAACACCGAGACGATCGCAAAGAACCAGATGCAGGCCCGCTGTGCCGGCGTCAGGCTGACCTGACCGGGCTGGCGGAACGTCAACGTAGATGCCTCGGCCCCGTGCCAACCGACCTTCTGGCTCCACCGCCCGTAGACGGCGAACATGATCCCGATGCCGCCCAGCAGCGCGATCAGTGACAGCGCCGACCACACGATCACCGCCGCGGTCGGGCCGTTGTCGACGCGTTGTTCGGCCGGCCAGTTGTTGGTGTAGCTGTACTTGTGACCGGGTCGTTCGGCAGCGGCCGCCCATGCGGTCCAGGCGTAGAACGCCGTCAGATCGCGGATTTGCGCCTTATCGGTGATCAGCTGCGGCAGCAACCCGTACTTGGTTGAGTTCTCGCCGAAGTAGGCCGCGTAATGGCTTTCAATCCGGTCGAACGCCGCGGCCTGTCGGTTGGTGAACACCAATGTCTTGGTGTCCGGGTTGTAGCGATTGGTGCGGAATTCGGCAACCACCCGCTCGTGCGGTTCGGCGATACCTTCGGCGCGAAATTGGTTCGCGACATCGTCGGTGGCCATGCGCAGGTAATCCGCGGTGTAGTCGGGCCCCAGATAGGCGCCGTGGCCCAGCACCGAGCCGTACTCCATCAGTCCGCGTGCCTGGTAGAGCTCCTGGCCCTTGGTGATGTCGGCGCCGGTGAACAACACCTGGCCCGACTCGCTGACGACTTTGTCCGGCATCGGCATGGCCGCCGTGTAGGTGCGGTAGGCCAGTACGCCCATCACCAGAAATCCGAAGATCATCACCAAGGCGACGCCTTGAATCCAGCCCCGGCCGATCAGGGGCTGCGAGGATTGCTCGCCGGGATTCGGCGGGGACGAAGTCTGCGGAACAGCCATTCCACGATCTCCTGTCTGGCGACGTTGCCGTGGGGCGCCTTACACGGGGTCGGCATGCGCGCCAAGCGCCCACGAACATCCAATGCCGGTTTTGCCGCGGTGGCAACTGTCGGTTTCGGCCGGTAGTCGCGGCGCGATAGGGACCATTGGCATCGGTCAAGGGACCAATGCCTCTGGGCCGGCAGTGTTCTACGCCCATAGCGTTGGGATCAGCAAAAGGTAATAAAGGGGACACCACGATGAGCGACATCCATCCAGCTCCGTCAGTGGTCGTCGGTATCGACGGGTCAAGGGCGGCAACGAAAGCGGCGCTCTGGGCCATCGACGAGGCGGTGAGCCGGGACATCCCGCTGCGGCTGGTCTATGTCATCGATCCGTTGGACTCTTCTGACACCGAGATCAACAATGGTCCGCACACGACCGCCCGGGCTGCGCTGTCCGACGCCTACCGCGCCGTCGACGCCACCGCAAAGCCGGTGAAGATCGAAACCGAGATTCTGTGGGGACGACCGCTCACCAAGCTGATGCACGAATCGCGGTCGGCGGTCATGGTCTGTGTCGGATCGATCGGGCTCAACCACGCCCGGCGCGGCGGTGGATCCGTCGCGGCGGCACTGGCCGGCGGGGCGGTGTGCCCGGTGGCAGTTCTCCACGCCCCGCCGGTCGGCCCGCCAACCCCCGAGATCAGCGCGGTGGTTGCCGAAGTGGACAATGGCTCTGTGCTGCGCCACGCGTTCGAGGAGGCCAAACTGCGGGGCGTCCCGCTGCGGGCCGTTTGCGCACACGTAGCCGAGACACCCGACGATGTCGGCATCGGAAACGATTCTGCGCAAGCGCATTTGAGCCGGCGGCTGGCACGTTGGACGCGGCTGTACCCCGAAGTTCGGGTCGAAGCCGTCGTGGCCAGTGGCAACATCGGCCGCTATCTGAGCGCCGGCGAGGAAGACCAGTTGTTCGTCACCAACTCTCGCACGGCCGAGGAGCTCTGCGGCGCGTACGGTGCGGGGTGCTCGGTGCTCAGGGTCCGCTGCGGCAACTTGTAGGGAGTGATTGGGGGAGTGGGCTCTTGGTAAAAGTCTTTTTGGTCGACGACCACGAGGTGGTGCGGCGTGGCCTGATCGACTTGCTTGGCGCGGACCCCGAACTCGACGTTGTCGGCGAGGCCGGCTCCGTCTCCGAAGCGATGGCCAGGATCCCCGCGGCCAACCCCGATGTCGCGGTACTCGATGTCCGTTTGCCGGACGGCAACGGCATCGAGCTGTGCCGAGATCTGTTGTCCCGGCTGCCCGAATTGCGGTGTCTGATTTTGACGTCGTACACCTCCGACGAGGCGATGCTGGATGCCATTCTCGCCGGCGCCAGCGGATACGTGGTCAAAGACATCAAGGGCATGGAACTGGCGCGCGCGGTCAAAGAAGTGGGCGCCGGACGGTCGCTGCTGGACAACCGGGCCGCAGCCGCGCTGATGGCGAAGCTGCGGGGCAGCACCACCGAAAAGCAGGACCCGTTGTCGGGGCTCACCGAACAGGAGCGGACACTGCTGGGTTTGCTCAGCGAGGGCCTGACCAACAAGCAGATCGCCGATCGGATGTTTCTGGCCGAAAAGACGGTAAAGAACTACGTGTCGCGGCTGCTGGCCAAACTGGGCATGGAGCGCCGTACCCAAGCCGCGGTCTTTGCAGCGGAATTGCACCGCTCGCGACCACCCGGTGAGCGGCCATGACCCCCTCGGAGGACACCACTGACGCCAGTGTGGCGCCGTTACGCCAGACGCTGTCCCAATTGCGCCTGCGTGAGCTGCTGGTCGAGGTCCAGGACCGCGTCGAGCAGATCGTCGAGGGCCGCGACCGCCTCGACGGGCTGATGGAAGCGATGCTGGTGGTCACCTCGGGTCTGGACCTGGACGCCACGCTGCGCACCATCGTGCATTCTGCGACCAACCTCGTCGACGCCCGCTACTGCGCGCTGGAGGTACACGACCGGGAAAACCGCGTCCAGCATTTCGTGCACGAGGGCATCGACGAGGAGACCGTCCGGCGCATCGGCCACCTACCGGAGGGCCTGGGCGTCATCGGTCTGCTGATCGAGGATCCCAAACCGCTACGGCTGGACGATATTTCGCAGCATCCGGCATCCGTCGGCTTTCCGCCGCACCACCCGCCGATGCGGACGTTCCTCGGCGTACCGGTGCAGGTGCGCGACGAATCGTTCGGGACGCTGTATCTGACCGAGAAGGGCGACGGGCAAGCGTTCAGCGACGACGACGAGGTGCTGGTGCAGGCGCTGGCCGCGGCCGCCGGCATCGCCATCGCCAATGCCCGGCTTTACCAGCAGGCCAAGGCACGCCAGTCCTGGATCGAGGCGACCCGTGACATCGCCACCGAATTGCTGTCGGGCACCGAACCCGCGACGGTGTTCCGGCTCGTCGCCGAGGAGGCGCTCAAGCTGACCGCGGCCGACGCCGCCCTGGTGGCCATCCCCATCGACGAGAATGCGCCGGTCACCGACGTGACCGAGCTGTTGGTGATCGAAGCATTGGGTACCGCCGTGGCTTCGGTTGGCGGCCAAACGATCCCGGTGTCGGGCACCGCGCTGGGGGACGTCTTCGTCAGCAGCACCCCGCAGCGGATCGAGGAATTCGAGCTGGACGGCCTCGACGATCTTGGCGCGGCGTTACTGCTGCCGCTGCGGGCCACCGAAACCGTCGCGGGCGTGGTCGTCGTGCTGCGCCAGGGCGGTCCGGGAGCATTCACCGACGAACAGCTCAAGATGATGGCCGCGTTCGCCGATCAGGCCGCGCTGGCCTGGCAGCTGGCCACCTCGCAGCACCGGATGCGGGAACTCGACGTGCTGACCGACCGCGACCGCATCGCACGTGATCTGCACGACCACGTGATCCAGCGGCTGTTCGCCGTTGGTCTGGCGTTACAGGGCACCGTAGCGCGGTCCCGGGACAACCAAGTGCAGCAACGACTTTCCGAAGCCATCGACGAGCTGCAGGGCGTCATCCAGGAAATCCGGACCACCATTTTCGATTTGCACGGAGCGTCTCAGGGCATCACCCGGCTGCGGCAGCGAATCGACACGGCTGTAGCCCAATTCGCCGGTTCGGGGTTGCGCGCCAGTGTCCAATTCGCCGGCCCGTTGTCGGTGGTCGACGGCGCGCTGGCCGATCACGCCGAGGCGGTGGTCCGCGAAGCCGTCAGCAACGCGGTCCGTCATGCCGAGGCCAGCACGGTGACGGTGCGCGTCTCGGTCGACGACGACCTACGCATCGAGGTGACCGACGACGGTCGGGGAATGCCGGAGGAGTTCACCGGCAGCGGACTGATCAATCTGCGCCATCGCGCCGAGCAGGCCGGCGGTGAATTCATGATCGGCACGGTACCCGACACGGGCGGGACACGGATGCGCTGGTCAGCGCCCTTATTGCAGTAGCGATGCGCTGTCCGGTCCGTGGCTAGGTCCACTCGACCAGGCGGGCGAGTCTGCGCCGCGGTGTCGACGGCAGCGGATCGGCGTTGATCGGAGCCCAGCCAACCCGCAGCAACATCTGCGGGTAGCCGCTGGTGCCGAAGACGTCCGCGCGCACCGCGTCGCGAGTTTCGGGGATCTCCAGGGGCTCGGTGATCGGGCAACAGGCCAGACCCATCGCCGTCGCCGTCAGCAGGACGACGCTGGTGGCCTCACCCGCGCGCAACCGGGCCAACCGATCGTCGTTCTCGGTGCCAAGTGCGAGTATCGCGGCACTGTCGTCGGCAGCTGAGACACCTGACGGTTGGGCCAGGTTCGGTCCGGCGAGAAAACGTCCGGGAATTGGGGCGCTGGGTTCCGATGGCGGCGTGTTGCGGGCTGGGACACCGGCGACCGAGCCGTAGCGTCCGGTCCATGCGGTGAGTTCGCGCATGTACTCCTCATTGCCGATGTGATCGCGAACAGCCTGCGTCACAATACGTTTCATCTGTGTCACGGAGTCAACCTGCCGCAGCATGACCCCGCAGCGAGCCGCCCGGGCGGCCATCATGGCGATGTCGCCGCCCGGCACCGGCCAGGAGCTGTAGGCCCGCCGGTCGGTCCGCCGCCGCGGTATCGCCGCCGCCAGCGCGATGTCGGCCTGTTCGGGGCGGTGCGGCTGGACCTCGATGGCAGCCAAGTGGTTCGGGTCTTCCCGGTCCGGCAGACGATTCACCTTGGCTTGCCAGCCCATAGCCGCCAATGCGACGACGCAGTGATTGAGTGCGACGCCGCAGCTCACGATCAATTCCCGTCCGTCCGGATCGGTGTTGTGCAGCTGCAGGTCGGGTTCGCAGAACAGGTCCAAACTCGTTGGGCCGACCCGCCACCGCCAGGGTTGCGTGTTGTGGATGGAGGGCGCGCGGGTGGCGAGCGTGAGGACCGTTCGCAGGGTGCCCTCGTCCGGGAATTGGGCGTTCATTGCTGCCTTTCCGGTCGCGCAAGCACTCCTGTCCACCACTTTGGTCACGTTTAAGGATTGTCCGACGCGACCCACGGCGGCAGGGCACGAAGCCCTTGGCGGCGAGGGACCTTTGGCCCTGCCGCGTCCCGCCCCGGCGACGGATAGTGGTACTAGGAGTTGCAGATACTTTGGGAAGGGTCGCACACCATGAACCACCTGACCACACTGGATGCCGGGTTCCTCAAGGCAGAAGATGCCGATCAGCGGGTGAGCTTGGCGATCGGTGGCCTGGCGGTTATCGAAGGCCGTGCGCCTGACCAGGAATCCCTGGTATCGACATTCGCGCAACGCATTCGCGGCTGTCCCCGGTTCGGGCAGCGGCTGCGGCTGCGCCCATTCGACCTGGGGGCTCCCGAATGGGTGGACGATCCGGACTTCGACATCGACCGGCATGTGCGCCGCGTCGCGCTGCCGCACCCAGGCGATGACCGAGAGCTGTTCCGGTTGATTGCCGACGTGATGGCCCGGCGGCTGGACCGGGACCTGCCACTGTGGGAGATCTGGGTCATCGAAGGCCTCCGTGACGACCGCTGGGCAATGCTGATCAAACTTCATCACTGCATGGCCGATGGGATCGCGGCCAGCCACATTCTCGCCGGGCTGTGCGATGACGGACTTCGGGGCAGCTCCACGCACCACCGCGGCGCTGCGCCGCCGGCCCCGGCGACCAATCAGGCGAGCCTGCTGGGCGGCTTGTGGAACGCCTCGACGGCCGTCGTGGCCAGTGCGGCGCGTGCCGCCCAGGGTGCCGCCGAGATCGCGATCGGTCTGATGCGCCCGGCCACGTCGCCGCTCAACGGGCCCATCGGGGGGCAGCGTCGCTACGGCGGGGCGCGGGTTGCGCTGGCCGACATCGAGCAGGTATGCCAGACGTTCGACGTCACCGTCAATGACGTTGCGCTGTCGGCAATCACCGAAAGCTATCGCAATGCTCTGATCAAGCGCGGCGCCCGGCCGGCGCCCGATTCGCTGCGCACCCTGGTGCCGGTGTCGACGCGCTCTGACGACGCGTTCGCCAAGTCCGACAACCGGGTTTCGCTGATGCTCCCATACCTGCCGGTGGATGAGGAAAACCCGGTCCAGCGGCTGCGGACCGTGCACGAGCGGTTGGACCGGACGAAGGCGGGTGGGCAACGTGAGGCGGGCAATATCTTTGTTGCCCTTGCCAATCGGGTTCCGTTCCCGTTGACCGCGTGGGCACTCGGGTTGCTCACCCGGCTGCCCCAGCGTGGCATCGTGACCGTCGCCACCAACGTGCCCGGCCCGCGGCGGCCGCTGCGCGTGATGGGCCGCCGGGTGTTGGGTGTGTATCCGGTCCCACCGCTTGCCATGCATCTGCGCACCGGTGTCGCGATGCTCAGCTACGCCGACGACCTGTTCTTCGGGATCCTCACCGACTACGACGCGCTGACCGATGCCGACGAGCTGGCCCGCGGAATCGAGATCGCGGTCGCACGGCTGGTGGCGGTCAGCAAGCGGCGCAGGGCTTCTCGTACGCGTGGGCCGCTGACTCTGGTGGTTTGATGAGCGAGGCTACAAAGCCTCAGGCAAAGCTTTCGGCGCGGTCCGGCTCAGGACCGAACCTGAAGTGGCGGCCGGTGATGTCCGTCGGCATCACCCGGACGTAGTGGATCTTCAGCGTTGGGGTCCACGGCATCACTTGTGCGCGTTCGGCTTCGGTGATCTCGGCATCGGTACGAAGTAGCTTTGCGCGGCCCCTGACGATCACACTCCAGCCGTCGGCGGCGGTGTGATCGTCGGCCTCGAACAAGACGGTGTGGTGGGAGACGGCGGAAAACAACTTGGTGCCCTCCGCGGTTCGGAACAGCACGCTGCGGTTCTGCACGACGTAGTTGACCGGGAAAATCTCGGGCTCACCGGCGAAGGTGGTAACCAGCCTGCCCAGCGCCACGCTGGCCAATCGGGTCCAACTTTCGTCTTCGGACAGGACTGTGATCGGCTCATCGGTCATGGGCTCAACCTTCCTAGGTCGTCTCACGAATCTCAAGGACGCTCGCTAGCGCCCGCCGAGGTGTCGGGGCTGGGACATCGTCGATGGGCGGAATTATGCCGACGCGGATCAACACTTGCGGCTCGCCACGCCCGCCGATCAGGTCGCGAACGATGGCGCGGCTCGCGGGCGATTCGATCAGATGGGTCAGGGTGCAGGTCGCCATTCCGGCCATGGTGCACTCCAGCAGAACCGTCGACAGCACTTCGCCGCAGCGCAGCACATCGGCCCGTGTGTCCTCAGGTGTCGACAGCACAAGGATTTTCGAGCAGTCGGCATTCGTTTCCGCACGCCGATCCTGATGTGTGCGGACCGGGAACTCGCGGGCGATGTCAACCCGGGGGCGTTCGATATCGGATGCCAGTGTCTGCGGCGGTACGCCTTCGGCCAACGCGAACGGCGAAGTCCACCATTCGAGCTCGGCATGGTACGTGGCGTCGTCGCGCCGAAGGGCCTCGCTGAGTTGTGATGCCTCCACCAGTCGTGGCCGCTGCTCATCGGAGAGGACATCGAGCATGGCGACATCATTGTCGATCTGGCTGCGCAACACGGGTTCGAACAGGTGCCAAAAGGTGGGCTGATAAAACGGCAGCCGATCGGTTCGGCGCTCCAATATCGCCTCGGCACGGCTGCGTTGGGCCGGGGTGACAAAGTCGGCCGGGCTGAATTCGATCGTCGCCAGATGGTCGGGGTTGTTCGGGTTGGGGAAGCGGCTGATGTTCGCGTGCCACTCGGCGGCCAACGCGGCGATGCGGAGATGGTCAAGCACCGCACCACAACTCGCGAGTGTTTCGCGGCCGGAAGGATCCGTGGCGGGTACGGCGCGGTGCCGGTCGACGAAGAGCTGGAGACGGCCGCCTTCGGCGACCCAGCGCCACGGCTGGCTGTTATGCACCGAGGGTGCCCGGCAGGCCAGCAGGACTGCGTTCTCGAGCACCTTCATGTCCACGCTGCCAACCGTATAGAGGCATTTGCCGGGCGGGTAGGGTCGTTGGTCCTCTCGACGAATTCACCTGTGCGGCGCTAATTTCGGTCTGTCCCCGGCGTGGGGACTAGACCATGGCCAACCCGCCGTGTTGTCGGCTATCGTCTTCCAGATGCGTTCGGCACGCGCCGGTGATGCTCTAGCCGAACTCGAGCGC
This sequence comes from Mycobacterium szulgai, assembly GCF_002116635.1. Taxonomy (GTDB): domain Bacteria; phylum Actinomycetota; class Actinomycetes; order Mycobacteriales; family Mycobacteriaceae; genus Mycobacterium; species Mycobacterium szulgai. The sequence continues at coordinate 128,194 of NZ_LQPW01000019.1, forward strand.
GCCGAAAACTTTCCAGTCGCCCTTCGGGTGTTGCCCGCCCGGCTGCGCTCGGACCTGCACGCCGTCTACGCCGTGGCCCGCACCATCGACGACTTGGGTGACCGCGGGGCCGGAAGCCGCACTGCGGCCCTGCTCGATTTTCGTACCGACCTGCACCGCATCTGGGCCGGGAGCCCTCCACAGCGACCGGTGCTGCGGGCGCTGGTGCCGGCCGTTGCGGCGCACGGGCTGAGTCCGGACCCGTTCGATCGGCTTATCGAGGCCGGACTCACCGATCGGCGGGTCACCCGCTACCAGACCTTCGAGGAACTCCTCGGCTACTGCAGGCTGTCGGCCGAGCCGGTCGGCCGGCTCGTGCTCGATGTCTTCGGCCAGAACTCGCCGGCGGCGACGGAATTGTCCGATCGGGTCTCTGTTGCGCTGGGGCTCCTCGATCTCTGGCAGGACATCGGTGAGGACCGTCGCGCCGGTCGCGTATACCTGCCGGGCGAAGACCTCACCGAATTCGGGGTGCGCGAAACCGACCTGGATGCCGCGTGCGCCGCCCCGGGCCTGAAGGCGCTCATGGCGTTTGAAACCCGGCGGGCCGCGGCCCTGCTGGAATCGGGTGTGCCCGTGCTCAACCGGGTGCGCGGCTGGGCCAGGCTGGCCATAGCCGGTTACATCGCCGGAGGCCGTGCGACGGTTGCTGCGTTGCGCCGCAACGACTTCGATGTGCTCGCCACCAGGGCCCGCGCCCGTCGCCGCGACACCGCGCGGGCGGCCGCCACGCTGCTGCTGCACGCCCGGCGCGGCAAGGAGATCGGGCCATGATGCAGGCCGGCACCGTGGCGCAGGCGTACCGGATCAGCGAGAAGATCACTCGAACCCAAGCGCGCAACTTCTATTACGGCATCCGACTGCTTCCGGCCCAGAAGCGCGCCGCACTGTGCGCGCTGTATGCGATGGCACGGCGCATTGACGATATCGGCGATGGCGACATGCCCGCCCAAGACAAACAAGCGGCATTGGAGCAAGTGCGCGAATCGCTTGACGGTCTTGATGTTTCGGCTGATCCCGTGCTGGTGGCACTGGCCGATGCGGCGCGCCGCTATCCGGTGCCGCTCTCGGCATTCGGCGAATTGATCGACGGCGTGGGTATGGATCTGGCCGGTGCCAGCTACGGCGATTTCGACGAGTTGGTGGTGTACTGCCGGCGAGTGGCCGGCTCGATCGGCCGGCTGTGCCTGTCGGTGTTCGGGCCGGTCAATTCCAGCACCTTGCAATATGCCGACCAGCTGGGGATCGCCTTGCAGCAAACCAACATTCTGCGTGATGTCCGCGAAGACCTGCTGAACGGGCGGGTCTACCTGCCGCGCGAGGATCTGGAGCGATTCGGGGTGAGCCTGGCCGTCGACGGCCACGGGGAGCTCGCGGACCCCGACGCGAATCTCGCAGCGCTGCTGCGTTTCTGCGCGGAACGGGCCGAGGACTGGTACTCGCTGGGATTGCGGCTCATTCCGCACCTGGACGCGCGCAGCCGGGCTTGCTGTCTTGCGATGGCCGGCATCTACCGGCAGCTGCTGGCCCGCATCAAATCCTCGCCGGCCTTGGTCTACGACCGGCGACTGTCACTGTCCGGACCGGCGAAGATCCGAGTCGCCGCCGCCGCGCTTGCCCGGGCGACGAGCGGCCGCGGGTAGCGCAACGTCGTCGGCCACCGGCCATTTCCGCGGGTGCGGGCCCAGCTCCGACAATTGCTCCAATTGCTCACGGCACCAAGGCGATACCGGCGTAATCGCGCCGGCGGTGACGTCGGAAACGAACTGCTTCCAGCCAATCCAGCGGAGCGCCCCGACCTCGTCCGAATTCGGCCGCGGTTCATGGTCGACCTGGACTCGATAGACCGGACATATCTCGTTTTCCACCGTGCCGTCGGCCATGGTGGCCCGGTACCGGAACCCGGGCAGGATCAGGTCGATCGAATGTGCTGTCAGGCCGAGTTCACCGGACAGTCGTCGGCGGATGGCGTCGGGAAGGGATTCCCCGGGCTGCGGGTGCCCGCAGCAGCTGTTGGTCCACACTCCGGGCCAGGTCAGTTTCGTATCGGCGCGCTGCGTGATGAGCACCCGATCAGCGGCGTCGAATACGTAGCTGGAGAAAGCGAGATGCAGTGGGGTGTCGCACGTGTGCACGGTGGCCTTGTCGGCGATGCCTATTGGGCTGCCGCATTCGTCGACGAGAACCACCTGCTCGACGGAGTTCAGCATGTCCGGGCGCGGGTCGGTTGGCGTTTGCGGTTGGCCATCATTTCGTCGAGGACCGCGATGAATTCGTCGGCGCCGTTGAGGTCGTCCTGGATGCGTGCAGCGAGGCGTTTGGCGGCGTCCTGAACGGGGGCGGTCCTGACCAGCTCGATGGCGTCGGCGATAGCGCCCGCGCTCAACGCTGGTCGCCGGATCAGCTCGCCGACACCCAGACGACGAAGTGTCAACCCCCAGAAATACTGATCGAATCCGTGGCTGCACACCACAGACGGTGTGCCGCTGGCCACGGCGGTGGCGACCGTTCCCGCGCCGCCGTGGTGCACCAGCGCTGTGCAGCGCGGGAACAGAGCGGCGTGATCGACCTCGGGCTCGAGCCAGACTTGATTCGATTGCGCTGCAAATGAATTCGCCTCTGACCAGCCGGTCGCGATCACCGCGCGGTAGCCGCGGGCGGCACAGATCCCGTCGAACTCGGTTATCAGTCGGCCGAGTTCGGGCACGGGCATGCTGCCGAATCCGAGATAGATCAACGGCTTGTCATCCTCGTCGATCCAGCGCGCCAGATCGGCGGAAAGGGCGGGCACGTGCTGGCTCGCGGGACGGACGAAGCCGATTCGCCGGCAGCTGGGGTCGGCGCGCTTGTTGGGCCGAACAAGCGCCGTACCGAACGTCTCGACGATGAGGTGATCGCTGCGGCGAAACGCAGTCGACGGCCGCAGCATCCGATGCGGGTACCCGACTCGTCGCGCCAAACTCCGCGTGTTCGGCAAAGTGCTGAGGTCCACACCCAGATCGAGCAGGTAATAGGTGAGCTTGGAAAGCGGATACCGAAGCCGCTGCGGACCCGGACCGACAAGTGGGTTCGCTACCGGCGCGTCCGGCGAACAGGGGAAGGTGTGCACCGAAACAATGGGTGTGCCTGTGCCGGCGGTGATGATGGCCACCTTCTCCTGCAGCACTCGCCCGGCGATCACGCAATCGGCGCCGCGACAGAGTTCGATCAAGCCAGAGTCGACGTCTGCGCTGAATCGGTCATAAAGGCCGCCGAAGGTCCGCAACTGAGCGACGGTGCCGCGTTCGAAGAACGATCGCCGCCCCTCTTCGGAGCTGAGGAACTCCTTGATATCCAGCGACGTGTAGACGATCGGATCGAAGCCGCAGCGCTGCACCACCGACGCCAAATCCGGGTTGCACCCCAAAGCCACCTCGTGGCCCGCCCCGCGCAGCCGCCCGGCGATCTCGACGAGCGGCAAGGCATCCCCTCGTGACCCGAGGCAAGCGATTGCGACTCGCACCCCGCACCCGTCCTCGACTCGATGTCCGCCCGTCAGCTCCCGGCGGGTCCGCGCAGGCCTCGCCAGATTTGCGGAAAGCATACAAGAGCAACGGCGTCTGGCATTCTGAACGAATGGCAGGCAAGGAAATCGATCGGGTCCGGGCGGCGAGTGCGCTCGAGGTGATCAAGCAGCACCCACTGCTGGTGCTTTTCGCGCTTTCGCCGGCGATCGCGGCATTTGGTGTCATCTGGTGGCTGGCCGGCGCCGGCTGGGCTATCGCGGCGGCATTGGTGTTGCTGGTCGCCGGTGGAGCCCTCGTCGTTCTCAAACGCTGACGACCTGACATGCGTTCGTGGTGGGGTTGGGGCACAGTCGAAGACGCGCTTTCCGAGCAGGAGACGCGAGACCTGGAGTCACGGCTGGCCGCGATGTTGCCCGGCCATGACCTGACCGACCACCGGCCGCCCAACCCAAAAGACCTCGGACTCTCGTCCCCACGGATCACCGCGCCGCCGTCGTTGGCGGCAATCTGCTCGGCCGACCCGGTGGACCGGGCCGGGCACGCGCGCGGCAAGGCGTTTCGTGACGTCGCACGCAACCTGCAGGGCCACCTCGAGCACGTGCCCGACCTGATCCTGCGGCCGCGCCGCGAACAGGACGTGGTGGACGTGCTCGATTGGTGCACCCGCAGGGAAATTCCGGCGATTCCGTACGGCGGCGGCAGCTCGGTGGTCGGCGGCGTCGAGCCGCGCTTCGACGGGCCGGCGGTCACGGTTGATGTTTCGGTGATGAGCGCCGTACTCGAAATCGACGAGATCAGCCGGGCCGCGCGTATCCAAGCCGGCGCGCTCGGGCCGTGGATCGAACAGCAGTTGCGCCCCCATGGCCTGACCCTGCGGCACTTCCCGCAGTCCTTCGGGTTCTCCAGCCTCGGCGGGTGGCTGGCCACCCGCGCCGGTGGACACTTCGCCACCCTCTACACCCACATCGACGACCTGACCGAATCGCTGCGGGTGGTCACCCCGGCCGGGGTCAGCGAATCCCGCCGGCTGCCCGGATCCGGCGCCGGGCCGTCGTCGGACCGGTTGTTTTTGGGCTCAGAGGGCGCGCTCGGCATCATCACCGAGGCGTGGATGCGGTTGCAGGACCGGCCGCGCTGGCAGGTGACCGCGTCGGTGGCGTTCGACGACTGGGCTCACGCCGTCGCCGCGACCCGCACTGTCGCACAGGCCGGTCTCTACCCGGCGAACTGCCGGCTGCTGGACCCGGCCGAGGCGTTCCTCAACGCGGGCACGGCGGTCAGCGGTGGCCTGTTGGTGCTGGCTTTCGAATCGGCTGACCACGCCATCGATCCGTGGCTGGACCGGGCGGTGCAGATAGCCGGCGAGCACGGCGGCGCCGTAATCGCGCGTCGCAGCCGCGAAACCGGAAGCGACACAACAGAAGACGACTCCCCGGATGCGTCCAAGACCTGGCGCTCGGCCTTCCTGCGGATGCCGTATCAACGAGATGCGCTGGCGCGCCGCTCGATCATCGCCGAGACCTTCGAAACCGCTTGCACCTGGGATGGATTCGACACGCTGCACGCCGCGGTCACCGACGCCGCCCGGCAGGCGATAGAGCGGGTGTGTGGAACCGGTGTGGTCACCTGCCGCTTCACCCACGTCTATCCGGATGGTCCCGCCCCCTACTACGGCATCTACGCCAGCGGTCGCTGGGGTTCCCTCGATGCGCAGTGGGACGAGATCAAGGCCGCCGTCTCCGAAGCCATCAGCACAACGGGGGGCACCATCACTCACCACCACGCGGTCGGTCGCGACCACCGCCCCTGGTACGACCGCCAGCGCCCGGACCCGTTCGCGGCCGCGCTGCGTGCGACGAAGTCCGCACTGGACCCTGCCGGGATCCTCAACCCCGGGGTGCTGATCGACCCCTGATCGACTGGCCAGATCCGTCGCGACCGCTGATTCAGCTGTGCCCGACGCGCAACAGTTCGGTCAGGTTCGGCAGCTTCACGCGCGGACGCCCGTGTGGCTCGCCGGCCGCGCGCTCGAACTGGTCGATCGCCTTCCAGTGCGCCGACGTGACCACCTTGGGCTGACGTGAGGTCAGCCAGTCGGCCAGCTTGTCGGCGTGGTCGGCGGGGAAGTCCGATAAATCGGCGCCGGCCAGGTCGTTTATCAGAGTGTCGACGGTGTCTTGCGAGTCCTTCTTGTTGGTGCCGATCACTCCCGTCGGCCCGCGCTTGATCCAACCGACGACGTATTCGTTGCGGCTACCTTCGATCCGGCCGTCGCGGTTGGGGATGGTGCCGCGCTTCTCGTCGAACGGCAGGCCGGGGGTGGGCACACCGCGGTAGCCGACCGAGCGCACGACCAGCGCAACGGGCAGCTCTTCCCGATCACCGGTGTCTTTGGCCGAAACCCACCCGGCGTCGTCGGTGACCAGTTCGTTGCGGCCCAGCACGATCTGTTCGACCTTATTGTCGCCTTTGATCTCGATCGGAGACGTCAAGAACCGGAAGACGATTCGACGATGTCCGGGCCGTGGAGCGCGCTGCGCGTAACCGCGCAAGACTTTGATGTTGGTCTTGGTCGTCTTGCCTGCCGCCTCGACGTCTTCGTCGGTGATGCCTTCGAACTGCGCGGGGTCGACGATCACGTCGACTCCTTCGAGTTCGCCGAGCTCACGTAACTCCAGGGTCGTGAACGCCGTCTGCAGCGGTCCGCGCCGGCCGATGATCACCACCTCTTCCACACCGCAGGGACGCAGGCTCTTTAGTGCGTGATCGGCGATGTCGGTTTGGGCCAGCACGTCGGGGTCGGTGACCAGAATGCGTGCGACGTCGATGGCGACATTGCCGTTGCCGACCACGACTGCACGGGCGCCCGACAGATTCGGTGTCTTGTCTTCGAAGTGTGGGTGCGCGTTGTACCAGCCCACGAAATCGACCGCGGAGATACTGCCGGGCAGATCTTCCCCGGCAATGTTGAGCGCTTTGTCCGATTGCGCTCCGACGGCATAGATCACCGCGTCGTAGTGCTCGGCGAGTTCGGCAGCCTGGACGTGCTCGCCCACCACCACGTTGCCGTAGAACCGGAAGCGGGGATCTTCGGCGGTCTTCTCGAATTGTTTGCTGATCGATTTAATCTTGGGGTGGTCGGGCGCGACGCCGGAGCGCACCAGTCCCCACGGCGTCGGCAGCATCTCCAGCATGTCGACAGCCACGTCGATCTCGTCGGAAGTGTCGGCGGCCTTCAGCAAAGACGCAGCGGCGAAGAATCCGGACGGTCCGGAGCCGACGATCGCAACGTGATACGGGCGCATGGGCGAGCCTTCTGTTCGTGTCCTGCTGCGCCGCTAGTGGGCCCGCTGGTGGGCTGGTGGGCTGAGCGTCGCAGTCGCGCGGTGCACTGATGGTGATCTGATGCTAATCGCTGATCACGGTAACGTGGGCGGCTGTGGAACCTGACCGTCAAGCCGATATCGCCGCCCTTGACTCCACCCTGACCACGGTGGAGCGGGTGCTCGACGTCGAGGGTCTCAAGGGCCGCATCGAAAAGCTCGAGCACGAGGCGTCCGACCCCAAACTTTGGGACGACCAGACCCACGCACAGCGGGTGACCAGTGAGTTGTCCCATACGCAGGGGGAGTTGCGGCGCATCGAGGAGCTGCGCCGGCGCCTCGACGATCTGCCGGTGCTCTACGAACTCGCCGCCGAGGAAGAAGGCGCCGCGGCCGCCGAGGCCCTCGCCGAGGCCGACGCGGAGCTAAAGGCGCTGCGCGCCGACATCGAAGCCACCGAGGTGCGCACGTTGCTGTCCGGCGAATACGACGAGCGTGAGGCATTGGTCACAATCCGATCCGGCGCGGGTGGCGTAGACGCCGCCGACTGGGCCGAGATGCTGATGCGGATGTACATCCGGTGGGCCGAGCAGCACAAGTACGGGGTCGAGGTGTTCGACACCTCCTATGCCGAAGAAGCGGGCATTAAGAGCGCCACCTTTGCCGTGCACGCGCCGTTCGCCTACGGCACGTTGTCGGTGGAGCAGGGCACGCACCGGCTGGTGCGAATCAGCCCGTTCGACAACCAGAGCCGGCGCCAAACGTCTTTTGCCGAAGTCGAGGTGCTTCCTGTGGTGGAGACCACAGATCATATCGACATCCCCGAGGGCGATATCCGGGTTGACGTCTACCGTTCCAGCGGGCCGGGCGGTCAATCCGTAAACACCACCGACTCCGCGGTTCGTTTAACCCACATTCCGACGGGTATTGTCGTGACTTGTCAGAACGAGAAGTCGCAGCTGCAGAACAAAGTGGCGGCGATGCGAGTGCTTCAAGCAAAGTTGTTGGAGCGCAAGCGTTTAGAAGAACGCGCCGAGCTTGATGCCTTGAAAGGTGACGGCGGCAGTTCTTGGGGTAACCAGATGCGGTCCTACGTATTGCACCCCTATCAGATGGTCAAGGATCTGCGCACGGAATACGAGGTGGGCAATCCGGCGGCCGTTTTGGACGGAGACATCGACGGGTTCCTAGAAGCGGGAATCCGGTGGCGCAACCGAAAAGATGACGACTAACACCACGGTTCTAGCGGTATCTGCGATGCAGCGCTGGCACAACTTCTGGCGCGGCGAAATCGGTGAATGGATCATCACCAGGGGTCTGCGAATCGCCATGCTGGTGATCGCCGCGGTGCTGGCGGCCCGCTTCGTCAACTGGGTGGCACAACGGATTACCAAACAGCTTGACCTGGGCTTCGCCGAGAGCGATGCCTTGGTGCGCTCGGAGGCAACCAAGCACCGCCAGGCCGTCGCGTCGGTGATCTCCTGGGTCTCGATCGTGCTGATAGCCATCGTGGTGATGATGCAGATCGCCAGCGTTCTGCGGCTTTCCGTGGGCGGCCTGATCGCGCCGGCTACGGTGGTGGGCGCGGCGCTGGGCTTCGGTGCCCAGCAGCTGGTCAAAGACCTGCTCGCCGGCTTCTTCATCATCGTCGAGCGCCAGTACGGCTTTGGTGACCTGGTCCGGCTCACCATCCTGGGGTCGCCGACGGACGCCAGCGGCACCGTCGAGAATGTGACGTTGCGAGTGACCAGGCTGCGCTCGGCCGACGGCGAGGTGTTCACCGTTCCCAACGGCCAAATCGTCAAATCGATCAATCTGTCCAAAGACTGGGCGCGCGCGGTCGTTGACATCCCGGTGTCGACCAACGCCGACCTCAACCGCGTCAATGACGTCTTGCACCAGGAGTGTGAGCGTGCGCTCGACGACGCGGTCCTGGGGGAGTTGCTGCTGGATTCGCCCACCGTGATGGGCGTGGAGAGCATCGAAATCGATACGGTCACCCTGCGGCTGGTGGCTCGCACGCTGCCCGGCAAACAGTTCGAGGCCGGCCGGCAGTTGCGGGTGCTCGTCATCCGGGCGCTCGCCCGCGCAGGAATCGTGACCGCGGCCGACGCGACCGTGGGTGTTGTCGATGCTGCCGCCGTTCCCGCCGACGAGTCGGTCGAGGAGAAGACCCCGGATGCGGTGAAGCAGCAGTGAATCTGATGAGCCTCATCAGAGGGCGTCCCGAAGACAAGGAACGCCGCTGGCCGAATCACGTGTTCGGCGGCCGCATCCGCACCTCGACGCTGGTGTTGATCGTGGCGTTCCTGGCGGTGTGGTGGACATACGAAACGTACAAGCCGCACGAGCCGGCGCGTCCCGCTACGCCGCCCCAGGTGGTGCCACCCGGATTCGTCCCCGACCCGAACTACACCTGGGTGCCGCGCACCCGAGTGGATCAGCCGGCGCCTCCGGTCACCAGAATTCCGACCCCCACGCCCACCACCACGGTGACGACGCCCATCCCGACGACGACCACCACCACCACGACGCCCCCCGGACCGCCGTGCCTGCTGCCGCCGCCCTTCTGCCCTCCATCTACCCCGCCGCCGACCCCGTCGCCCACCCAGCCACCGCTGCCCGGGCCGGGTCCATCGCCCACTCCGACGCCCCCGGCCAGCTGAATTTCGCTGGACACTGACACTCACCGCTAAACTGGCGCTCCGTGATGATCACCCTGGACCATGTCACCAAGCAGTACAAATCGTCGGCTCGTCCGGCACTGGATGACGTCAACGTCAAGATCGACAAGGGTGAGTTCGTCTTCCTGATCGGCCCGTCGGGTTCGGGCAAGTCGACGTTCATGCGGTTGCTACTGGCCGCGGAGACCCCGACCACCGGCGACATCCGGGTCTCGAAGTTTCACGTCAACAAGCTGCGTAGCCGTAACGTGCCGAAGCTGCGCCAGGTGATCGGCTGCGTTTTCCAGGACTTTCGGTTGCTGCAGCAAAAGACGGTGTATGACAACGTGGCCTTCGCGCTCGAGGTCATCGGCAAACGCACTGACGCGATCAATCGCGTGGTGCCCGAAGTCCTCGAGACGGTCGGTCTGTCCGGCAAGGCCAACCGGTTGCCCAACGAGCTGTCCGGCGGCGAGCAGCAACGCGTCGCGATCGCCCGCGCCTTTGTCAACCGGCCGCTGGTACTACTGGCCGACGAGCCCACCGGCAACCTCGACCCAGATACCAGTAAGGACATCATGGATTTGTTGGAGCGGATCAACCGCACCGGAACGACGGTGTTGATGGCGACACACGACCACCACATCGTCGACTCGATGCGGCAGCGAGTGGTCGAGCTCTCCCTGGGCAGGCTGGTTCGCGACGAACAGCGCGGCGTCTACGGGATGGATCGCTAAGTGCGCTTCGGATTCCTGCTCAACGAGGTCCTCACCGGCTTTCGTCGCAACGTCACCATGACGATCGCGATGATCCTGACCACTGCGATCTCGATCGGCCTGTTCGGCGGCGGCCTGCTGGTAGTGCTGCTGGCCGACCACTCCCGCGCCATCTACCTCGACCGCGTCGAGACGCAGGTGTTCCTCACCGATGACGTCTCGGCCAATGACCCGTCCTGTGACGCCAACCCGTGCAAGGCACTGCGGGAGAAGATCGAGAAGCGAACCGACGTCAAATCGGTGCGGTTCCTCAACCGTCAACAGGCCTATGACGACGCCATCCGCAAATTCCCGCAATATAAGGATGTCGCCGGCAAAGACTCCTTTCCCGCGTCGTTCATCGTCAAGCTGGACAACCCCGAACAGCACAAGGACTTCGACTCGGCCATGCAGGGCCAGCCGGGTGTCCTTTCGGTGCTCAATCAAAAGGATTTGATCGACCGGCTGTTTGCGGTGCTGGACGGGTTGAGCAAAGCCGCATTCGCCGTCGCGCTGGTCCAGGCGATCGGAGCCATTCTGTTGATCGCGAACATGGTCCAGGTGGCCGCCTATACGCGGCGCACCGAGATCGGGATCATGCGCCTCGTCGGCGCAAGCCGCTGGTATACCCAATTGCCATTCCTGGTGGAGGCGACGCTGGCGGCGACGATCGGCGTGGCCATCGCAATCGGCGGCTTGGCATTGGTGCGCGCGCTGTTCCTGGACAACGCGCTGAACCAGTTTTATCAAGCCAATCTGATCGCCCGCGTCGACTATGCCGACATCCTGTACATCTCACCGTTCCTGCTGTTGGTGGGTGTGGCGATGGCCGGGGTGACCGCATACGTGACGTTGCGTCTCTACGTGCGGCGATAGCGGTGGCCAAGAAGGCTCCTGGTGGGCGGCAGGTCGTCGCCAGCAATCGCAAAGCCAGGCACAACTACTCGATCATCGAGGTGTACGAGGCCGGTGTCGCGCTGCAGGGCACCGAGGTGAAAAGCCTGCGGGAGGGGCACGCCTCCCTCGTCGACGCTTTCGCCACGGTCGACGACGGCGAAATATGGCTGCGCAACCTGCACATCCCGGAATACCAGCACGGCAGCTGGACCAACCACGAACCGCGTCGCAACCGCAAGTTGCTGCTGCACCGCCGTCAGATCGACACCCTGATCGGCAAGATCCGGGAGGGCAACTTCGCCCTGGTGCCGTTGTCGCTGTATTTCACCGAGGGCAAGGTCAAGGTCGAGCTCGCGTTGGCGCGCGGTAAGCAAGCACACGACAAGCGTCAGGACATGGCCCGCCGCGACGCGCAGCGCGAAGTGCTGCGCGAGTTGGGCCGTCGCGCGAAGGGCATGTGACGCGGGCCTACTATTTCGACCATGGCCGAGCGTCCCGTCACCAAACTCGACAAATCCGACGTGCTCGATGGGCTCTTCGCCGTGTGGGATTCACTGGATGCGCTGTTGGACGGGCTGTCAGAGACGGACTGGCAGGCGGCGAGCGCACTGCCCGGCTGGGACGTCAAGGCAGTGGTGTCGCACATGATCGGGACGGAGTCGTTCCTGGCCGGGATCGCGCCCCCGCAACCCGACATTGACGTCAAGGCGCTCGAGCACGTGCGCAACGACATCGGGGCGATGAACGAGTGCTGGGTCCGTCATCTCAGTCGGGAATCGGGCGCCGACGTGTTGCAGCGGTTCCGCGAGGTGACGCGCGGTCGCAGAGAAGCACTGCAGGCCCTGTCCGACGACGAGTGGAACGCGGTGACGCCGACGCCCGCGGGCCCAGACAGTTACGGCCGGTTCATGCGGGTGCGAGTCTTCGATTGCTGGATGCACGAGCAGGACATCCGGGCGGGGCTGGGGCGGCCGTCGTCTGACGCGGAACTCGGCGGCGCCGCATCGAGGCTGGCACTTGATGAGGTCGCGGCCACGATCGGCTTCGTCGTCGGTAAGCGGGCCGGAGCGCCCGAGGGCTCGCGCGTGCTGTTCTCGCTGACCGGCCCATTGGCTCGGGATATCCGCGTTTCGGTCGACGGTCGCGCCCAGCTGGTTGACGACTTCGGTGCGCTGGCGCCGACGGCGACGATCCGGGTGGACGCATTGCAGTTCACCCGGCTTGCTGGGGGACGGCCTTTGTGCCCCGCACGCAACCAGTCTGTCGAGCTGGATGGTGACAAGGCCGTCGCTGGTCAGATCGTCGAACGGCTCAACTTCGTTATCTGAGTATCTATTTCGGTTACGGCCGGTGACCAGGGGAGATGGGTCACACTCAACCGGGCGATGTTGATTTTGCGGCAGTGATGGGTAGCCGTGTTGTCATGGGGCGCACGTCGCGCCGAATCACCATCGACTGCAAGGAGGTCAACTACCTATGACCGCACCCGACGTGACCAGGTTGCTCGCGCAACTGCGGACTCTGCTCGACCTGACGAACACGGAAATCCAGATTGCGGAAACCCGCATCGTTCAAGCCCGCACTGAGGCGGTGCGCCGCGAACTTTCACAAAATGCGCAGAACGGCCGCGAGCGTGCGGAAGCCATCGAGGGCGCGATCCGCGATCTGGGCGGCTACCCCGACGTAATCGGCCCGTTCCTGGGCCGCGCTGCCGCGGCGGTCAAGGCGCTGACCGAACAGGCCGAGCCGTTCGATGAGGCGCTGCTCGGTGACCTGGCTCTCGAAGACCAGTTGCTGGACCGAGCGCGCTACGCCAAGGCGCTGGCCGTGGCGGCGAAGCAGGCGGACATCGTGAACTTGGCGGATCGCCTGATCACGGCGCATGCGGCAACCGTGGACTGGTTGACGACCGTGCTCGCCGAGGATGCGCTCGGTGGCCCGGCTGCTCTGCGTCGCACCCCACTGCAGATGGCGGCCGGCACTGCCGTGAAATTGGTCAACCTGCCGGTCGCATGGTCGGTTCGTGGGCTTGACCGCGCCGTGGAAACGCTGCGGTCCACCGGCCCGGCGTTCAACGACTTGGTGCAACGCGGCGGCAATGCCACCGAGATCGCCGCGAAGGCGCTTGCTGCTTCACGCGATGCAGCCCTCGAGGCAGCAGAGAAAGTCACCCGGAGCGAGGGCGCCGACCGGACTGCCAATGTGCTGCACTCGGGTCGAGCCGCGGCTGGCGTGCTGGACGCCTCGGAACTGCCAATCGCGGAATACGACGAGCTCAATGTGGCCGATGCGGTGGCTGCAGTCAAGGATCTCAGTGCGCCAGACGAGTTGCGGACGATCATCGCTTACGAAGAGGCGCACAAGAACCGGCAGCGCATCGTCTCGGCGGCACAAACGCGCGTCGCCGCGATCGCCCAAGAGGTGGTCGGCATCGGCTAGTGACAAGCCGAACCACACTGTGACAACCGGGTACCCCCTGACGTGATCGGGGGGTACCCGGCATTTTGGTCGTCGCGGGTAGGGAAGTTAATCGCGTTGCCGGTTATTGATACCGGCGTACCATGGGTTGTCCTGCCGAGATTCGGCGGGGATGCGCAAAATTTGCAAGACAAGGGGCTGAACGGTTTCGACTTCGCGCATCGAATCAAGGGAAGCGTGCCGGTGCAGGCAAGAGACCACCGTAAGCGTCGTTGCAACCAATTAAGCGCCGAGAACACTCAGCGCGACTTCGCTCTCGCTGCCTAAGCGACAGCAAGTCCGTCAGACCGGGAAAGCCCTCGACCCGGACCCTGGCGTCATCTAGAGGGATCCACCGGTGAGTTCGGTCGCGGGACTCATCGGGACACCAACAGCGACTGGGATCGTCATCCTGGCTAGTTCGCGTGACCAGGAGATCCGAGTAGAGACATAGCGAACTGCGCACGGAGAAGCCTTGAGGGAATGCCGTAGGACCCGGGTTCGATTCCCGGCAGCTCCACCAAAAAGTTGCGGGTACAGGCAGTCAATCGGTTGTCGAGGTGTCAGGTCGACATTCCTCTGCGACGCGAATCCTCGTCGACCCTGTTTAGCGTCTTGAAACCACCCGTCCGTGAGGCGACCGGTGACCATCTGCCAATGTGGTGAGCATGACTGCAAAGCCCGAGATCGATTTCCCCGGCGGAGAGCCGCCCACCGACCTGGTCATCACCGACGTCATCGAGGGCGACGGCGCGGAGGCTACCTCCGGTAACACGGTGGTCGTGCACTACGTCGGCGTGGCCCACTCCACCGGCGAGGAGTTCGACGCTTCCTATAACCGCGGTGACCCGTTGACGTTCCAACTCGGCGTCGGCCAGGTCATCCAGGGCTGGGACCAGGGTGTGCAGGGCATGAAGGTCGGCGGTCGCCGGCAGCTGCTCATACCCGCCCACCTCGCCTACGGCGAGCGTGGCGCCGGTGGCGTCATCAAGCCCGGCGAGTCGCTGATCTTCGTGGTGGACCTGCTCGAGGTCAGGTAGCCACGACCAGGGCTAGCTAGGTCGCGCCGGAAACGACGCGAGGCACGCGATCCGCTCGGTCAGTGGCTACCGGGCCTGCGTCGGACTAGACCGTCATCGAGCATCTGTTGGAAGTGCTCGGTGGCGGTCTGCTCGACGGGCCGATAGGTCAGTCCGAGTTCGTCTCGGCTGCGGCTGTTGTCGAATGCCAGCGGGTAACCCACGTTGCGGTCGACGAACTTTCGCGTCAGCCCCACAACGGGTGCGATGGCCTTCACTATCACCTTGGGTATCGTCGTCCTCGGGAACGGATAGAGCGGGCCGTACCGGCGGCGCAGCATCTTGCCGATCTCTAGCAGAGTGAGCGAATCCGCGTTGACGATGTAGCGGCCGTGGGCCTCGGGGGTCAAGCCGGCACGCAGGTGAGCATCGGCGACATCACGCACGTCCACCACACCCATGGTCAACGCCGGAGCTCCGGTGAGCAGGGTTCCGTCAGTGAACTGCTTCATGGTGCTCAGGCTGGCCGAGTCGCTGGCGCTGGTCAGGGCAGGGCCGAGGACCAGGCCGGGGTGGATGGTGACCATGTCCCAGCGCTGCTGCGCCTTCTGGTAGCTCCAGGCCTCCCGCTCGGCCACCGTCTTGGAGTACGGATACGGTTGGTGGTCAACGCTGCTGGTGGTGTTCCAGTGCTCGTCGGTGAAGATGCCGCCGGGGACATCGCGAGACTCACAGGCGTCGCCGTAGATCGCGACCACGCTGCTGGTCAGCACCACGCGCTTGACCGATTGCGTGCGGTTGACCGAGTCCAGAACGTTGCGGGTGCCCTCCAGCGCCGGGCGCACCAGCGCTTCCTGCGCGTCCTTGAACCCGGAGAGCAGAAATGGCGATGCGGTGTGCATGACGAGTTCGCATCCGTCCATGGCCTCGTCGAAGCTGGCGGGTTCGAGCAGGTCGGCCTTGAACAGTCGGAGCCGACCTGGGTGATCGTCTGAAAGCTTGTGCAGATGTTCCAGACCGGAAGTCTTTTGCGGGTTGCGTACCGTGCCGTGCACCGTGCGTCCTGCTTCGAGGAGTAATCGGACGATCCAGCTGCCGATGTAGCCGCTGGCGCCCGTGACAAGCACCGGCGCTTCCGGATCGATCGCCGTCGATGATGTGTTCACCTGGGCGCTCCTCTCTGGTGGTCCTTGCCGCCATAGCGTATTGCCTGCGCGATCTCCCGAGCTGCACGGATACAGGACGCCCCGGACTTGCAGCCCTGCGGGACAGGGCATTGCAGCGATAGATCGTTACTCGTGGGCGAAGACAGAGTCCGTGTGCGGATCGCCGATAACGGCGTGGCAACGGCGACGATGGTGCGCGCCGACGAGCGCAATGCGCTCGACCAAGCAATGTTCGAAGGCTTGGTGGCAACGCGACCTTTGGCGTAGCCGCAGGTCGTTTCGCGCCTCTTCGGGTACTTTCGCGTAGCCGAATTTGACGTCTCCGCAGCTCACAGCCATTTTAGGGATGGGTTCGATTCCCGGCAGCTCACTGAATACCAGCTGTTCAGAGCCATGAAGGCCGCTGAATCGGCGAGTCACGTCAAGATTTTTGCGTTGGGCGACTTGCTGAGGAACTTCTGGATTGCAATCCCCGCGGATGTGAGTTCACGTCAGACCGCTCGACTAGCGGGGACGACTACCAGCTCTACTAGGTAGGCCTCATCGACCACTCCGCCGGGAAATATGTCCAGCAACGCTGTTCGCTCGTTGGCAATGAGCCGGCTCAAGATGTCCGATGGGAGCGCCGCTAGATTGGAACCACTGGTCAGACAGGCTATATGAGCCTCGACTGGCATCGACCGGCTCCAGCGCATGCGACGTACGGCCGGATCCGTATTGGGAAGGCAGCGCCGCACGACATCAACGACGGTGACGCCCGGGCGAAGATAACCGGGATGCACTCCGGGAAACGTCGGAATCGGGGCATAACGCAATAAGCGCCGTTCCTGCTCGGCAACCCACTCGATCTCACGGTCGGGGAGGTTCCAGAACAACACCAATGCACCGCCCGGCCGCAATACGCGCATTGCCTCGTCTGCAGAGCGCGTTGGGTCCGTCCAGTGCCAGGACTGGGCGTAGGTGACGACGTCGGCGCTAGCGGCTTTTAGGGGTAACGCTTCGCCGATTGCTCGTATCAAGGGCACTTCGGGCAATGACTGCCGAAGTTGGGTGGCCATTGCCGCGCCTGGCTCTACCGCGACCACCCGGGCGCCCCGCTCTTTGAGGAGTCCAGTCGCAATCCCTGTTCCGGCGCCCACGTCGATCACTTCGGCGGTACGGAACGGGCGAGCAGTCATTTCCTCGATCGAGTCGAACACGGCCGGTGGGTAGCCCGGTCGGTACGCGGCATAAATGTCAGCGATCGATTCGAATGCTGCTATCCCGTCTCGATCAACAACCATGACCTCTAGTCTCTCGAATGGTTCCCGCCGCGACCATCAAGGCAGGGCAACTGTCCGAAATTGCTCGCAGTGGAAGGTGTCCCGAGTATGCTGCCAGACCAGCTAGAAGCCATAAAGGAAAGAAAACATAAGGCCACCATGCCGTCCGTCCTGACCATCACCGCCTGCTTGGTAACCGCAGGACTGTTGGTTCGAATGGTCATTGCCGGGTTTATCACTCGCAATGGGATCTTTTCATGGCCGATGTTTACGGATCCTTCTTACTGCTTTTGGGAGTTGGTGGCTGAAACGCCGACTGGTCCAGAAAAAGTCAACTTTTGGGATTACACGGTCACGGTGGCCGAAATTGATCTGACCCGGGATAGGGGACAGCAGTTCCTGGATTTTCTGCGCGAAGTGAAATCTATGCATGTCCATGGGCGGCTGGTCATCCTCGACGCTCAGGGATTGCATGAGATGAGAGTGGTCGATGGGCATTTGGTGGATTGATGCCGTCAGCGCGGCATTCGATATGCGGGTGCCGGCTTTGCCGAGCAACCTTTTCCGTGTCGGTATCGCGATCGCGGTCCTGTGGAAATTTACTTCGGATCAATTTTCCGGCGCATGGCACTTCCTCGACGAGGGTAGCTTTGCGCGGTTTCGCTACCTGAGCGCCCATCCACATGGGCCCTTCCGCAGTGTCGCGGTATATCGGGTGGCCTACCTGGCTAAATGGGTAGCCGCCGCAGGCCTTATCCTCGACGTCGGGCCACAGATCTGCGCACTGGTGCTGGCGGGCTGGTTCGCCTTGGAGGCTGGCTACGACCGGAGATTCCACATCATCTTTTTAATGCTGACTTGCATTATCCTCGGTGTCGATTGGGGTTGCGGCAACATTTTGCGACCTGACCAGATATCTTGCCTGGTCAACACCGACTGTCGTCATAATCTGGTTAACACCGCCACCACCTGGGTGTGGCCGAAATGGATAACCTTGCTGCTCGTGACGCAGGTTTACTGGGCCAGTGCCTATGCAAAGGTGCGTTCGCTGCAGTTCCGATCGAGCGATGTATTGGTCGCAACGAGTCGGTTCCTCTATATGAACCGCCCGCATTTGCGGCATTGGGAATTTTACTATCCGAAGATTATGGTGAAATACCTCATCGAGGCGCCGGCCGACGTGTGTCGACGCCGATGGGCGCCGGCGACGTGGGGAACCATTGTCGGTGAGGCATTACTGCCGTTCGGACTGGCGACCCCGGTTCCCTCGATCTTCTGGGCCGCTTTCACTGTCGGTGTCATCATGCACGTGGGCTTCACCACGTTGCTTCCCCGCAGACTGGTGCCTTTCACCATCGCCTGCGTTGCTGCGTACCTGATGATTATCCCGATCTGGGTATGACAGGAATCCGTCGCCGCCAAAATGATTGCCTAGTAACGCCTGTGTCGTCCATCGTGGAATTGGCTATCACGTGCAGTTGGGGCCATATGCTGTGTGCAGGCCCCAACTGCCTAGCCTATCTACCGAGGTAGACGAGCTGTCTTTCATTCGGCCACGAGTACATTGGCCGAATACGATGTCTCCTCATCGCGGAATAACACGTCGTAGGACACTTGCTCACCTCCTTCCTGTTCCGTCCTGGATTTGAACCCATGCCGGTATAAGGCAAAGCATTTATGCCCTGCGGTAGCCAACAGATGCTAAATCCGATACTTCAACGCTGTCCAGCGAGATCATGTCTGGATTTTCTGGCCATGGAGCCATCTCACTGACGAAGAGCGAGTTCGTCGGTCACTTTGCTGCAAACCGCCACGCGACCTCTCGGCGTGAGCATAAGCTCCGGCTACTCGGCGATCAGTATCGGTTGGGCGACTTCGGAATTGCCCTGAGATGGTGGGAGCGGTGCGGTGTCATATGTTGTTGCGCTGCCCGAGACGGTGTCCGCCGCGACAACGGACGTGGCTTCGATTGGTTCGTTGGTCGCGACGGCAAACCGAGGCGTGGCCGGTGCCACCACGGAGGTGTTAGCCGCCGCCGAAGACGAGGTGTCGGCGGCGATCGCGGCGTTGTTTTCCGCCCACGGCCAGGGTTACCAAGCTCTTAGCGCACAGGCGGCGTCATTTCATGAGCGGTTTGTGCAGACACTGACACGCGCGGCCGGTGCTTATGTCGCCGCCGAGGCAGCCAACGCGTCGGTTTTGGATGCGTTTGAGCAGGCCCCAACGAGCCTGGCCACCGGGTTCGGCCGGTTGGCCAACGCGGTCGTCGCCGACACACCGTCGCTGGCCAACAGAGTTCAATCCGCCGCACTGTGGCCGGTAAAGCCCCTCCTGAGTTTGTCCGGACTCGAAACTCCACTTGCCGCGGCAAATAATCCCCTTTGGCAGCTGCTCGAAGACCCACCGCTAGCGTGGTACATCGGCAACGCCCCGTCACTGTATTTGACTTGGCTAATGGGACAAACGGTCCAGCTCGGCACGTACGACGGGATGCGCGTCGTACAGATCACGCCGGCTCATCCAAGCGGCGAATACGTGGTTGCGATTCATGGTGGCGGGTTTATCCTTCCGCCCTCGATCTTTCACTGGATCAATTACTCAGTCACGGCGAACGCGACAGGCGCGACCATGGAAGTCCCGATTTACCCGTTGGTGTGGCAAGGGGGTACCGCCGGCGTCGTCGCGCCCAAAATGGCGGGCCTCATGTCCTCGTTAGTCGCCGAACACGGGGCCTCCAACGTCAGCGTGATCGGCGACTCAGCGGGCGGCAACATCGCACTAGCGGCCGTTCAACACATGGTGAGCCAGGGTGACCCCGTACCGTCGCGCATGGTGTTGCTGTCCCCGTGGCTAGACGTCGGAAATCCGTGGCACGACGCTTTCGATTTGCAGATCGCACACATGTGGGCAGGCAATCTGCCGCTGAACAACTATCTGGTGAGTCCGCTGTACGGGTCCCTTGCCGGACTTCCGCCGACGTATGTCTACTCGGGGTCATGGGATCAACTTGCGGCCCAGGCGGCTGTCCTTCAGCAAGCAGCCGTAGCCCAAGGAGCCCCATTCCGCTTCGTGCTGGCCAACTACCAAACCCACGACTGGGTTCTGTTCAGCCCGTGGGGCTTGCTCTACTGGCCGCAGATCAACCAGGAATTAGGTATCGCGGCCTGATTGCTGTCGAGCAGTGCGGGCCAGGGGCACCGCCTACGAGCAGAAGTCGCATGAATCCTCTTTAACCGGAGGTGGATTGTCTCCGTCCCACACATCGCTCGGTAGCTTGCCCTGGTACGGAACGTTGCCGGCCGAGTGCTGTACCCAGTACCACGTGTGACAGACATTCATGTCCCATTGGTAGGCGACCCCCGGTCCGGACGACATGTCGTAGCGGGAATACACCATGGAATCGCCCGGACACCACGTGTGCGGTGGTAGGGGTCGGGCCTGTGCAGGAGCTGCCAGGCCCAACCCACAGCTAGCCAACACAGCGGATACCAGTGCTGCGATTCGTCGGTTCATGTTCTGATGCCTCCGTCGGTTGGTAACCACAGCGTGCTCCTGATTGCTTGGAGAACTCTTGCGTCGGCCGGGCAGCCGGTCCCGGCGCGATAGATTGCCACTCGTGAGCGAAGACAGAGTCCGGGTGCGGATCGACGACAACGGCGTGGCAACGGCGACCATGGTGCGCGCCGACAAGCACAATGCGCTCGACCAAGCGATGTTCGAAGGCTTGGTGGCTGCCGCAGAGCAGTTGGCAGGTGATACATCGGTCCGCGCGGTCGTTCTCCACGGTGCGGGCAAGAGCTTCTGCTCTGGTTTGGACGTGGCAAGTTTCATGGGCGGCGAGCGTGGCACGGGCGTTCTGTTGTCCCGAGATGAGGACCGGACGGCGAACCTCGCTCAGCGCGTGAGCTACGACTGGTCGTTGGTACCGGCGCCAGTCATTGCCGCGATCCACGGCAACTGCTTCGGCGGCGGTCTGCAGATTGCGCTCGGCGCAGACATCCGGATCGCCGCGCCGGACGCGAAGCTGAGCATCATGGAGATCAAGTGGGGACTCGTTCCCGACATGGGCATCACGCAGACACTGCCGAGACTATTACCGATCGACGTCGCGAAAGAGTTGACGTTCACGGGCCGAATCGTCTCCGGCAGCGAGGGTTGCGAGCTCGGCTTGATCACTCGGACGGCCGCGGATCCACTATCAGCGGCGTTGGCACTCGCGGGCGAGATCGCACTGAAGTCACCGGATGCCATTCGTGCGGCGAAGCGCCTTTACGACGAAACCTGGATCAGCAACGACCCTGCGGCCGCTCTTGCGCTCGAATCAGTTCTGCAGACCGGCCTCATCGGCACACCCAACCAGATCGCCGCCGTGGTCGCTGGAATGTCCGGGGAGCAACCGGTTTTCGCCGACCCCGCTTAGTGCCGCTAGCATTGGGCATTTCGCGCCCGCTAGGCGTTCCCGACGAGCCATCACAGCGGCTGCGTTGGGCGCGGCCCCACTTGCCAGCGCAGATGTAGTTCCCAATATGACTGACGGTGTGAATGAAGGACGGCCCAGCGGTAGCCGCACCGGAAAGTTCATCGTCGGGCGTGACCCTGGCGGTGCTGCTGTTGGTTTACGCGGGAACCGGACGTCGGGGTGGCGGCCGCGTACCCGGTGGTTGGCGTTCGACAAATTGGTGGCACGGGGAGTGTGGAGGAGACTCATACCCGTACCGCTAGTGGGGCTTTCGCGCAGTCGCCAGATGGTGACGCGTTGATATGCGCGCACCCAACTGACACCTGGGTAGTACGTCCGGCTCCGAGTTAGGCCCGGGGTTCCCGGATTGTTGCCCCTGGCAAAAGGGCGGGCGCGCGGTCCGCTTCAACCGGACTCTGTTCCTCGGCGCAAGTCCTACTCATTCCCGGCACTCGCGTTGATGCCTGCCCCGCGAGTCGATTGTATCGGCGAAATGCGTCAAAGGTGTTGATTTACAGCTTATTTCGCTGATCCGGCGGGACCTGTAATTGCGCAGTCAATCGAGGGCCTCGCCGGACGTGTTTTGGGCACATCCTTTGCCTCCGGAGGCCAATGCTCGGGGCAGGTTCGGCTGACAGGCCGGCATCACGAAACGGATTCAATTCCGGGCAGTTCCACCGAATTACAGCACCTACTTCGGGGTGCTCACCGGCCGACTGGTGAACGGTGTTCGACGCCGTTCGCCGGCCTACCGAAGTCGAGCCTGCATGACTTCCGTAAGCCGCGTTGGGGCATTTGGTCCCTTATATCCCCGCGACCTCGCTCGTAGCATCTGCCGCACGGATTGCTCGATTGTTTCCTGCGACGTTTGCTGGGCACCGGGTTAGGAGGGTCAATCATGGTGAATTTTCCGATGCTGCCACCGGAGATCAACTCATTGTTGATGTTCAGCGGTGCCGGTTCTGCGCCGATGCTGGACGCGGCTGCGGCATGGAATGGATTGGCCGATGAACTTGGGGCCGCTGCGAATTCATTTGCCTCCGTGACCTCGGGGCTGGTGAACGAAGCTTGGCAGGGACCGGCCTCGGCGGCCATGGCCACTGCTGCCGCCCCGTACACGGGCTGGTTGAGCGCGGCATCAGCACAAGCTGCCGGGGCAGCCGGCCAAGCGCAGGCGGTGGCCAGCGCATTCGAGGTCGCACAGGCGGCCACGATCCACCCGTTGGCGATAGCAGCCAACCGCAATGCGTTTGTCCAATTGGTGCGGTCGAATTTCTTCGGGTTGAACGCGCCGTGGATCATGGACCTCGAGGCCCTGTATGAACAGATGTGGGCCGCCGACGTCTCCGCGATGACTAGCTACCAGGCCGAAGCGGTGGCAGCGGCCGCCGGTTTGAACCCATTCGAGCAATTGCTGCAAGCCTTGCCGTTCAACATCGGCATCGGCAACAAGCCCGGCACTACGGGCAACATCGGCAACGGCAACAACGGCAACGCCAACATCGGTAGCGGAAACACCGGCAGTGGGAACCTCGGCGGCGGGAACGGTACTGCCGGACACCCGAGCAGTGGGAACATCGGCAGCGGAAATCTCGGCAACAGAAACTTCGGCAGCGGCAACTTCGGCAACGACAATATCGGTTTCGGAAACACCGGCGACCCGCATACCAGCTCAAATCCCGGCGCAAATTTCGGCATCGGGAATTTTGGCAACGGAAACTTCGGCATCGGAAACAACGGTATCGAGAACGTCGGAGCTGGAAATAGTGGCACCGGAAACGTCGGCTTTGGGCTTACTGGAAATAGATTAGTCGGGTTCGGAAATGCCTATTACAACTCGGCAACCGGTCAGTTCACGTTCGCCGGACTGAACTCCGGTACCGGCAACATCGGCTTCGGCAATTCGGGCCACAACAACATCGGCTTTTTCAACTCCGGGCACGACAACGTCGGCATCTTCAACTCAAACCTCAACGGGCTGAACACCTTTGGCAATGTCGGTATCGCGAACTCGGGCGCGGGGGGCAACGCTGGCTTTGGGAACTCGGGTCTAGGCACCTTTGGTATCGGGAATAGCGGATGGCTCAACACCGGCTTCGGGAACAGCGGGTCACTTGACACCGGCTTCGGGAATGCGGGCGCGTTCAACACGGGCTTCTATAATTCCGGCGACACGAACACCGGCAATGGGAATTCGGGCAACGTGAACACAGGTATCTGGAATTCGGGTGACGTCAATAACGGGATCGGGATCACCACCGACAGCGGTCTGCTCAACTCGGGCGTAGGCAATACAGGTAGCTACATATCCGGCTTCTTCAATTCAGCTACCGGCACGGGGCCTTCGAGTGGGACCATCTCAGGTATTGGAAACCACGCGGTGGGCACCTCGCCCACAGTCGGCTTGATGTCGGGCTTCTTTAACACCGGCGTCCAAGGTACCGCCGCCAACTCCGGCTCGGTCTCGGGTTTACTCAACAACGGTTTCCAGGTATCGGGCGTGCTCAACATTGAGGAAGTGCCCGACTGACGTCGTACGCGTTAACGGCAGTCGAAAAGATTGGCGCCCGCGCGAGTAGCGTCGTCGCCAGCTAAGTGATCAGCCGAATGGGTGCGATTATGAAGGCTCTATTGATCGTGGCAGCCATCATCGCGGCTGCGGACGACCCGGATCCGGATACCGAAGACGACGCCGAGCATCCGAGCCGAGCGCCCACGACGGCGGTGCGCTATAGCCCGGTAGAAGTGCTGCGCAGCAAGGACTTTAGCCAATACACCGCAACAGACTATGCCGACGCGCAGCGGTTGATGGCTCGTCTTCGTGCGACAGCGGCGATGCGACGCAGCAGGCGCCGACGGCCCGCCAAGTGGCGGCGGCATTCGCGGCCTGACATCCGCGCGACTGTGCGCCGTGCGTTGCGCATCGGCGGCGAGCCCATCCGCCGGGCCTGGTTCGCGCCGACCCTGCAGCCCCGCAGGTTGTTTTGTTATGTGACGTCAGCGGCTCGATGGACCCCTAGTCCCGGGCGCTACTGCGGTTCATGCACGCAGCGGTGGTTGGCCGCCGCCGCGTGGAAGCCTTCACCATGGGAACGCGCCTGACCCGGGTGACGCGGGAATTGTTGTCCCGCAATCCCGATGAAGCGCTGCGTCGCGCGGGCGCGGTGGTGCCCGACTGGTGTGGGGGAACTCGAATTGGGGACACTGTGCGCGACTACAACGACGAGTGGGGGATGCGGGGCATGTCTCGCGGCGCCGTGGTGGTCATCCTCTCGGATGGCTGGGAGCGAGGCGACCCGACCGTAGTCGCCGATCAAATGGCGCGGTTGTCACGCGTGGCTCACAAGGTGGTATGGGTCAACCCACTCAAGGCGTCGCCCGGTTACGCCCCCCTGGCTCGCGGTATGGCCGCAGCACTGCCCTACATCGACGACTTCGTCGAGGGCCACAACCTCAACGCATTGGACGATTTGCTCGAGGTCATCTCGAGGCAGTCGGCGGCACGTTAAAAGTAAAGTTTCACAAGGACATTCGCTAGCAAGCCGGCCAGCTTCGGCGCTGGCCGGCTATCGGTGGTGTCTGCGCACAATGTCCGCGACGCGGGCCGCCAATAACCCGCTCCGGTAATGAAACTAGTTGTTTGTCGGTGGTGGTTGGGGTTGGAAGGGTTCGTACCACCACCAGTTGGCCCGCTCGCCGATTGGTCCCGGGTACGGCGCCACCGCGGGCGGGGGTTGAGTTGGCGGACGCGCGAGCGAACCTGCGCGCAGCGGTCGGCCGGAGCTATCGGTGACGGTGAGATCGTCTGCGGGACCGGTGATGGTAATGCGGCCACGATGATGCAACCGGTGGTGATAAGGGCAGACCAGCACCAGGTTGCCCAACTCGGTGGGGCCGCCGTCCTCCCAGTGGCGGATATGGTGCGCGTGCAGGCCGCGGGTGGCTTCACAGCCGGGAACCGCACACGTGGGGTGACGGTGCTCGAGCGCGCGGCGCAGGCGCCGGTTGATCTCACGGGTCGCTCGGCCGGAGCCGATGACCTCGCCGTTGCGCTCGAACCAGACCTCACAGGTGGCATCACAGGTCAGGTATTGACGTTCGGCTTCGGTGAGCAGCGGACCCAGATGCACTGCGGCGGAACGCTGCTCAACGTCGACGTGCAACACCACCGTGGTGTGGTGCCCGTGGGGCCGGCGGGCCGCCTCGGCGTCCCATCCGGCTTCGACCAAGCGCATAAATGCCTCGCCTGTGGCAGGCAACGGGGGCCGCTGATCTGAGCTGCGCTCGGCATTACCGTGATCGCGCTTCCACTCGGAGATCAGCGCATCACGATGCGACGCCAGCGCCGCGTCGAACTTCGCCGCATCGAGGTGCGGGAGTCTTATCCGCCAACAAGTGAACTCCTCATCGGAGGTCTTGGTGATCGAGGGCCGCGGAGGAGGCTGGGGCCCAGGATCAGGTTCGGGTCGTGGTTCCAGCTTGACCGCGGTGCGCAGCTGGCTGACCGTGGCGACCCGGGCGAGTTCCGCATAATGCTCATCGGATCCCTCACCCGCCCGTGCAGCGATGACGCCTACCTGATCGAGCGACAGTCGACCCTCGCGCATGCCCTGCGCGCAGCGAGGGAACTCCTCGAGCCGGTGTGCGACGGTGGCGATCGTGTGAGCGTTTGCCGATGACGAGCCGATCTTCCAGGCGACCAACGCCGCGACCGACCGTGCGCCCGTGGCGCCGCACAACTCGTCGCGATCCATCTCGGCGACAATCTGCACGATGCGCCCATCGATCGCATTGCGCTGACCGGCTAACTCCGCCAACTCCTCGAACAGCACCTCAAGACGCGCGGCGGGATTCACTGCGGTCGAGGGCATGACTTCATCATCGCAGGGGGGTACGACAATTCTCGGCTACCCATTGTGGGCCGCGGCGTGACAGGCCGACCGTTACACGGACATCAAAAATATTGCGACCGAACGCAACTCGCCCGGTTACCGGTCGGTGCGTTCGGGGATGACGCCGGCGAGCTCGAGAATCCTGGTCGGTGGGAGATGCTGTTCGGTGATCCGGACGCCGAGATCGGCGAGGGCATCCTCTACCGCATTGGTGATCGCCGCCGGTGCGCCGATCATTCCCCCCTCGCCGACGCCTCGATAGTTGAACGGATGTCCGTCGGCGTCTCGACGTGGTGAATCTCGATCGCGGGGATCTCCATCGCCGTCGGGATCAAGTAGTCCATGAACGTCCCCGACCGGGGCTGCCCGTCCTGCCCGTACGTGGTCTTCTCGTAGAACACCGCACCCACGCCCTGCGCGACGCCACCCCGGATCTGGCCCTCGACGATGGCCGGGTTGATCATCTCGCCGCAGTCCTCCACGACCGCGTAGCGAAGAATCTTCACCTGCCCGGTTTCGAGATCGACCTCCACCCAGCACACGTGGGTGGCCTGCGCCCACCCTCCTTGGCCGCCGTTCCAGTCGCGGTGAATCCGGATGGCCTCACCGCGGCCCTGTCGGTCGTTGCCGGCCGCGCCGTCGACCACACCCCGCCGCATCGCCTCCTGCGCGACCTCGCGGAAGGTCCGCGACATCGCAGGCACGCCCGCGACATGAATGTCACCGCCTTCGATGACGATGTCCGCCGGCGATGCCTCCAGCAGGTCGGCGGCGATGTCGACAATGTGCTCGCGCAGCGTGTGCGCAGCCAGCGCGACCGCACCGCCCGCCATCGCCGCCGACAGGCTTCCGCCGGTGCCCGAGATGCCGAATGGCGCGAATTTCGTATCGCCGTATCTGACCCGGACGGCCTCGACCGGAACGCCCAGCTCATCGGCGGCCACCTGCGCGAGCGTCGTCTCGTGGCCTTGGCCATGGGGCACCTGCCGGGTGTGGAGCGTGACGCTGCCGTCGCCTTCGAGGACCGCGTGGATCGGCTCGGAGCCGGCGAACGCGGACAAGCCGGGCATGACCGCGTCCATGAATCCGAGTGGCCCGGGAGCCCCTTCGATGTAGGTCGCGATCCCGAGGCCGAGGCGGCGTCCCTGCTCCCGAGCCGCCGCCTGGAATGCGGGCGATGAGCCCGCGCGCATACTTGAGATCATTTCCCCCGCAGGATTTGAGCAGTTCTTCGACGAGCTTGCTGACCTCGGCGGTGTGGACAAGATATCGACACAGGCCCTCGATGAACTCTGTGCACGGTACGAGTTGGAGATGGATGTCGACAGTGTCCCCGGACTATGCAAACGCTTCGACCTGAAATATCCCGGTAAACCTATTTGATGAACAAGGCCGAGGCCGGTCTCGTGGGCGCCTTCGCCGAACGCGCTGCTCCCGGCAGCACATCGATTGCAGCAACCATGTCTCCGAAACAACAGTGAGAGGGAACCCCCGCATGTCCAGGCCCGAATTCTTCGTCACCCCCGGATACGGCGAAATCGCCCGTACCCGTAACCACTACAGCCAAGCTTTACGCATCGGTGATCGCATCGAGATCTCCGGGCAAGGCGGCTGGGACGCGGATTTCTCGTTGTCGGCCACATCGCTGGAGGACGAGATCGTGAAGGCGTGTGACAACGTCGAAAAGACCCTCGCTGAGGCGAACGCCTGCTGGGGCGACATCGTGAACATCCACTCCTACCACGTCCCTACGGCCGCCGATTGCATTGGTAATCAACACATGTCTGTGATGGTGGACCAGTTCCGCCAGCGTTTCGGCGAAAGTCTGCCGCTGTGGACCGCGGTGGGCGTCGAGGCGCTCGCACTGCCCGGCCAGCGTGTCGAAATCGAGGTCGTCGCCATAGTCGGATCCGCCAGCAAGTAGACGTCGGTGCCAGGTCGGGAAGCGTAGCCAGTCAAACGCAACTGTGAAAGGTTCATTATGAAGATCGTAGTTATTGGCGGTCACGGACTGATCGGCTCGAAAGTAGCGACCAAGCTCTGTGCGCAAGGACACGACGTAATCGTCGCCTCACGTCGATCAGGTGTCGATTCACTCACCGGTGAAGGACTCGCCAACGCCGTCGCCGGGGCGGATGTCCTAGTCGACGTCGCCGATTCACCCTTGTTCGATGATGAACCCGTGATGCACTTCTTTACGACCACGACGACGAATCTCCTATCTGCTGAACAGGAAGCGGGAGTCAAACACCACGTCGCGTTGTCCGTAGTGGGCGCGCAAACCATGCCAGATAGTGGCTACAACACCGCGAAAGCAGCGCAGGAAAACCTCATCAAGGATTCGGGCCGGCCTTATTCGATCGTGCGAGCAACTCCGTTCTATGAATTCGTGCTCGGCTTGGCCGATTCCGCGACAGACGGAGACGTTGTCAGGCTGCCGCACGCGTTGTTTCGTCCGATCGCCGCAGCCGATGTCGCCACTGCCGTGGCCCGCGCGGCCGTCGGACGTCCTATCAACGCAGTGATGGAGATCTCGGGACCCGAAGCAATGGGAATGGACGACTTTGTCCGCACGGCCCTGGCCGCCAAGGGTGATCAACGCCGGGTCGTGACCGACGCCGCGGCGCCCTACTTCGGTGCGGTGATTGACGATCACACCCTTGCACCCCACGAGAACGCCACCATCTTCGCTACTCGGTACTCCGACTGGATCGACGCCCAATCGAAACAGCCCTGACTGCGTACACAACTGGCAGATGTCGCCCTACTAGTCGTTCAACGCCGACGCGGCTGCGGCTGTGTGTTCTGCTCGAAACTATAAGAAAGACAACGAATGTCACGAGCTACGACTGACTTCGAGTCGAAATCAACAATGGAGCTGGCGCAGGCAGGACGGTCGCAGTTGATTCCTGACGATGCCCGTGTGATGACCGTTCTCATCAACCATCCACCGGGTGCCCCTGGTTACCCGCCACATAGCCTTCCCGGCTGTCCGGGATTCGGTTACATGATTGACGGCGAGATGTTGAGCTCCGAAGTACGAGTCACCTTGTAGCGCTTCAAGCTGCGAAGTCCCGGGACCGCACGCGGCGACGTCGAATGGAAGGCTTTTCGTCAGCGGTTCATTCAGATCAGCCCTGGGATCAAGGCTTTTCGCTCGGCGGGATAATCGGGGAACTTCTCGCGATACCACTTGTGCGTGGCGAAAGCACGCGGGACTAGATTTCCGGCAGTGATCAGCAGGATCGCAACCCCAGCGAGCGACCAGGTCAGTAGGGCAAACCCGGCCCATGCGATCAGCTCGCCCAGGTACGCCGGGCTGCTGACGAACCGGAATCCGCCGCCGTACGGGATCTTGTAATCGGTGGCGCCCGGGTTTTGCTTGTCGCGCAAATTGCGCACGATCGACTCCGACGAGATCAGCAGGAGGAATCCGCCGAGATACACGATCGCTCCGGCGAGAAACCGCGGATCGGTCAGCCAACTCATGCCGTACTGATGTTTGTAGTCGTGGCTGAAGAACGAGCCATTGAGGTAGCCGTGCATCGTGGTGACCAGCATTCCAAGGGCGAGGACCAAGACGTTGAAGCTATTGCGTTTGCCCGGAACCTGTCTGATCGACAGCGGGAAGAACCAGCCCCGGTTGCCGTAATGCAGCAGCCAGATGGCCGCAAGCACCAGCGGCGTGGCGTCGAATCGACGCGGCCCGGTGAAGTAGCAGATCGCAAACACAACGGTTGCGGGGATTTCCATCAGCCACCAGCCCAGCTTTGGGTTGAGATTCACCCCCCGCGCGGTGGAGCCGAATCGACCGTAGGGAGTCTGCCGAAACAGGCCGCCGATGATCACGAATGCTGCGAAGGCCAGGGCGAACGTCAGGACACTGTCATAGGTGGTATTGCCGGTGTACCAGTTCATCGAGCTCCCTCCGCGGTAGAACACCTTCTACCATCACGCGGTCAGCAAGACGAGGTCGGGCACACGGCGGGATCACAACACGTGTCACTGGGCTGGGCGACCCGATGTGCCCACCATTTAGCAACAGATGTTTGACCTGCAGTGTTGTTCTCAAGCTGGTAGGGCGAGTGCGCGCCGTATCACCCGCGGCAGCGGCCGGTGTTGGGCATGTGTCTGGAGAGCCGCCGCCCACGCCGGCAGCGCCGCCGCGGCTTGCGTTGCCGGCTTCGCCGGTGCCCTATTCGGGTGTGGTCGGCTAAATGCGGCCACCGTCCGTCATCCACTCGAGGTTAGCGACGCAGCGCGCTTGAGACAAGACGGATTGTCATTTATGTATGGCCATCTATGCGTTGTCGGAGATGTTTCGTTGACTTTCTTGATTGACCGCCATACGTTTTGTATTGACTGTCGATATCGTTTGAGCAGGTGACCATGAACCTGATCGTGTTCAACAACCCCACCGCATGGCCTTGGCAGACGAATCTCTGCGATCTGATGCTGCTGGTTATGTTTCTGGCCGCGCTGACGTATGCCGTCGTGCAGTTCCGCCACGGCCGGCGCGGGTACATCGTCGTGCTCATCGCCGCATTCATCTATGGACTCGTCCTCGAACTCGCTGGCATGGCGACGCTGAACCTTTACCAGCAGGGCGATTTCGCCGTGATGATCAACTGGCCGGCGTTCGGGCTATGGCAGGGCACCACGATGATGCCCTCCTACGTCCTGATCTTCTATCCGGTCTTTTTGTTCACCGGCTTCAAGGTCGTGGAGCGCCTAGGCGTTGAAAAGCGTTGGCACGCATCGATGATAGGCGGTTTATTCATGATCGCGATGGACGCGCTGTACATAGTCGAAGGCAACCTGCGACACGTCGTGTGGTGGACGTGGGACCCGAACGTCAGGTTCTTCCAGTATTGGGTCGGCTGGCCTCTGGTCGACCTATGTTGGCAGGGTATTTGGGACGCGGTGTTCATTTACATCATGCTCAGGGCGCAGCCGCGCATCGACGCCAGCGTCGAAAGTGTCGACAAGCGGTGGTCGAATGTCAAGGCTCTTGCCGGCTTCCCGCCTCTGGCTGCGCTCACGGTGTTGATCGTGGGCCCTATCCTGTTGTCGCCGATCATGATCGCCACCGCCCTGGGCGGTCCGCAGTGGCCGCTCGTGGTGCTGCTCGTCGCCGGCTACGTCGCGGTCACCCTTGTCGCGCGACGCACCGCACGACCACTTCCCGTCGAGCGGTTCACTGTCGGCCTAGTTCTTCTGTACGTCGCGTGCCTAGCCGTGATGGCGGTCGCGAATATCGTTTACGAAGGTGCTCTCACCCAGTACGTCGTCGTTCAAGCCGTCGGCTTGGCCGTGATGATCGCATTGGCGACCTACCCACCGCGCGCCGCTCGTGGAAGCCAGATTGCCGCACCAATGCAGAGACCGGCCGTTACGGCAAACCTGGGGAGCGGAGCATGACCGTAAACGCGCTGCGAGCCAACGTTTTCGACGCCGGGTTGCCGACGCTGTCCTATGAGTTCGATGAAACCCCCGCCGATGTCTACCCCCGGATTCAAGCCGCGCAACGGCAGGCCGCGATTGCGATCGGCCCCTTCGGGCCAGAGGTGCTCTCGCATGAGCTGGTGCGAACGGTGCTGCGGGATCAAAGGTTTCGGATTCCACCGGGCATCAACCTGCTTGCTCAGGGAATCACATCGGGTCCGCTGTGGGACAAACTCGTCAACAGTCTCTTGTGCCTCGAAGGCGCGGCACATCGACGGCTACGCAGCCTGGTGTCCAAAGCGTTCACACCGCGAGCGAGTGCGCGTCTGCACGACACAATCGTCGAAGTGATCAACGAACTCGTCGATCGCGTTGCCGCCCAGCGGCGTTGCGACATCGTCGCTGACATCGCGCGGCCGTATCCCGTCCCTATCATTTGCGCGCTGCTCGGGGCGCCCCGCGAAGACTGGCATCAGTTCTCGCTATGGGCCGACGATATCTTCACCGCCTTCACGCTCAACCCCGAAGGCATCGACGAAGGCCTCGTCATGCGGGCATGGGGCGAACTCGACGCCTACGTCGACGAGATGGTGGCCCGGCGGAGACATACGCTGACCGATGACCTGCTGTCGGACCTCATCAGGGCCGAGGACCCGACTTTTTCAGGCGACCGGCTCAACGGCGACGAGCTGCGGATGCTTGCAGCCGGTCTGCTGCTGGCCGGAACTGACACCACGCGCAATCAGCTGGCCGCGTCCGTCGACGTGCTCTGCGACCATGTGGATCAATGGACACTGCTCTCGCAGCGGCCCCAACTTGCCGCGAACGCCGTCGAGGAGACGATGCGGCATTCGCCGATAGCATGCGGCACGCTTCGCGTGGTGGACGAGGACACAGAGCTGGGCGGCTTTGTCTTTCCGCCCGCAACCATGGTGCTGGTGAATACTTTCGCGGCCAACCGCGATGCGACCGTCTATGACGACCCCGACCGCTTCGACATCACCCGCATAGGAGCGCCCGCCGTGCTGACCTTCGGTGGCGGTATCCACTACTGCCTCGGTGCAAACCTGGCCAGGCTCGAGCTTGCCGAGGCGCTCAAGATCCTCACTCAGCGAATGCCGGATCCGTCGCGGACGGGGCCCGCGCCCTGGAAACCGATGATGGGTTTGAGCGGTCCGACGACATTGCCCATAGAGTTTTCGAGTGCGTAGTCACGGTTGGTCGGGTAACGCCCCCGCGACCGACGAGGAGGCCATCGACCGTATCCTCGACGCCGCCGACGAGATCGTGGCCGAGCGTGGTTCCTCTGTTCGTATCGCAGACGTGGCACGTACGTTGGGCGTGACGCGGCAGACCGTTTACCGGTACTTCCCCGGCAGCGAAGAGTTGTTGCTGGCCAGTGCCATGCGCTCTGCGAATGGATTTCTGGATCAGCTTGCCGAGCACATCAGTGGATTAACCGAACCTACAGCCGCTCTGGTCGAGGGCGTCGCGTTCGCGGTGGAAACGCTTGGCGATGACGCTCAATTCGCCAACTTGCTGCGCAACGGATCCAAGAGCGGATCGACGGTCTCGTTGACCTCCGACACCGCGAAGGCATTCAGTCGCTCGATGCTGCACCGGCTCGATGTCGACTGGGAAAGCCAGGGTTACGACGAAGAGGCTCTCGACGAGTTGGCCGAGCTAGGTCTGCGCACTTTTCACTCGATGCTGGTCGATCCGGGACAGCCGCCACGCGATGGCGTCGCGTTGCGGAGGTTCCTGGCGCGCTGGCTGGGGCCGGCGATCATTTATCCGAGACTCGCGCAGGCCATGGACGCTCTGCGACTCCCCGCGCCCAAACCTAGGCGGCGCCCGTCCGCGGCGTCCTGAAGTCGCATCTCCGCGCTGCTACTTCTTGCAAAACTGCTCCGTGACGCACCCGCGCGGGCATAAGCTCCGGGCTATTCGACGATCGGTTGGGGCTGGGCAACTCGGGAGTATGCCCTGAGGTAGTGGGAGCGGCGCGGTGTCGTATGTTGTTGCGTTGCCAGAGTTGATGTCTGCCGCGGCCACGAACGTGGCTTCGATTGGTTCGGCAGTCACAACGGCAAGCCACGACGCGGTGGGCGCCACCAGCGCGGTATTGGCTGCGGCCGAGGACGAGGTGTCCGTAGCGATCGCTGATTTGTTCTCGGCCCACGGCCAGGCCTATCACGCTCTCAGCACGCAGGCGGCGGCTTTTCACGAGCGTTTCGTCCAGACATTGAACGGCGCGGCCGGTTCGTATGCCGCCGCCGAGGCGGCCAACGCTTCGCCATTGGCGGCCTTGGAGCAAGCGCTATTCGGTGCTCAGCAGCAGATTCAGCAGGTCCCCGCCACATTGGCGTCCGGATTCAATTTTCTGCTCTCAGAACCAGGTTCTCCACTCTTAGCGCAATTGACGGGCGACAACCCGCTGCTGTCGATCGGGATCAGCAACTCGCCGCCACCGTTGCTGACATCGCTGCTGGGAGAAACGGTTCAATACAGCACCTATGACGGGATGCGCGTCGTGCAGATCACGCCGGCGCATCCCACTGGGGAGTATGTGGTCGCCCTGCACGGTGGCGCCTTCATATTTCCGCCGTCGATCTTCCACTGGCTCAACTACTCGGTAACGGCCTATCAGACCGGCGCGACCTACCAAGTGCCGATTTACCCCCTGCTGCAGCAAGGCGGTACTGCCGGCGTGGTTGTACCCCAAATGGCCGGCTTCATCTCCTCGCAAATCGCTCAGCACGGGGTGCAGAACGTCAGCGTGATCGGCGACTCGGCAGGCGGCAACCTCGCACTAGCGGCCGTCCAATACATGGTGCAGAACCCTGCACTCGGCCCCGTCCCGTCGTCGATGGTGCTGCTTTCCCCGTGGCTGGACCTAACGCATTCCGGTGGGCAGCTCGGCAAGGTGTGGGCGGGCAATCTTGCGGTGAACGACTATCTGGTGAGCCCGCTTTATGGGTCACTGACCGGACTTCCGCCGACATACGTCTACTCGGGCTCACTGGACCCACTCGCAACAGAGGCGGCCGCCCTGCAGCAGGCAGCTTTAGCCCAGGGGGTCCAGATGAGCTTCGTGCTGGGCAACGGCGGAATTCACGACTGGGTTCTGCTCACTCCGGTAGGCCCCCTCTATTGGCCGCAGATCGACCGGGAACTCGGTATCGCTTCCTAACGCTGCGAGTCACGCAACGCAGGCGTAGTGAAACGAATGCCGGCCGCTCAGCGATAACAGGTAGGTAACGGGTTGATAGCGCCTTGACATGCGAACGTCAGGCAGGAGAAGCCGATGAAGGCCAAGGCAATCGCGGCGGCCGTCGCCATGAGCAGTGCACTCTGGCTGGTAG
This sequence comes from Mycobacterium szulgai, assembly GCF_002116635.1. Classification (GTDB taxonomy): domain Bacteria; phylum Actinomycetota; class Actinomycetes; order Mycobacteriales; family Mycobacteriaceae; genus Mycobacterium; species Mycobacterium szulgai. The sequence continues at coordinate 163,442 of NZ_LQPW01000019.1, forward strand.
CCGCACTGGCTACGGCACCGGCTAACGCGGATACCGCAACCGGCCGGAACAAAGGCCCGACAACTGACTACAACCCCCTGGGCGGTTACGAGGGCTACTGCACCTGGGGCGCTCAAGAACAGATACACGTCCACGCCGGCTACTACGTCAGAGCCCTTACCGGGAACGCCGAAGACTGGGCCAGTCAGGCAAAGGCGGCTGGCTGGACCGTGGTCGGCGAAGCGCAGACCCGCTCGATCGCCGTCTACAGCAGCTCGCTCGTCGGGGGAGTCGGTCACGTCGCATGGGTCGAGGCCGTCGACGGAGGGGACGTGACGATCACTGAAATGAACTTCGGCCCCGGCGCTACCGCGGCCAACGGCTACCGCACCACAGGCTTCCGTGAATTCGACACACGCATTGTCAAAGACATCCCGGGTGTGAGCTACATCTTGATTCCCTGAGGTGTCGTAGCGGGACGCTATCCACGTCTGCGACTCCGAGCGGCTCAACCTCGACGGCGCCCAACAGCGGCACTCTCCCGGAGATTACGCTTGTGCAACATACATACTGTGTGTATGTTAATGCATACGGTATGTATGTTGGAGGGATTGGAGATGACGAGTTCCGCGATAAAGGCGGTTGAAGTAGGTCGCATGGATGTCCTCGCGCTGTGCGGGCAGATCCCAGACGCGTTGTGGGCACAGGAATGCGGATGCCCGGGCTGGTCGGTGCAGGACCTTGTGTCGCACATGGCGTGCAGCTTTTGGTTGGCCGTCGACCCGACCACCCTGCCCGACCCGGCGGGAATACCCGCCGAACGCGCAGCTGACCTTTACGTGGAATCCCGTCGCTCGATGACTCCCGAACAGGTTGTGGCCGACTATGAATCGGTGAGTTTGCGCGGTCTTGAATTGCTCGCCGCGGTCCAGGCGCAGGACGTCGAAATCCCCCTCGGCGATGTCGGCACCTACCCCGCCTCGGTGGTACCGGCGGCCTTTGCCTTCGAGATTTTCGTCCATGTTCGGTGCGATCTGTTCAAGCCGAACGGCCCGCTGAACGGGGAACCCCCGCCTTGTGACGAGCTGCGGCTTGACCCGACGCTCGACTGGATCGAGGCGGCACTGCCACAGCAGAATGCGAGCCTCATCGAGGGGATCGAGAAGACGGTCGAGATCAACCTCGACGGTTTGTGCGCGCGGAAGCTGCGGATCGGCGAGGGCACCGATGTCGCCGCTCAAATCACTTCTGATTCTCTGGCTTTCGTATCGTGGGTGACGCACCGCGGCACCTGGGACGAACTCGGGGTAACGGCCGAAGGGGATCCGTCGACGCTGGAAGCCGTTCGCAAGTTCAGGGTGTTCTGACAGGGCACATCGTTGGGCGCCTTCGCCAGTGCCGGTGGGTCGATACCGTATTGGACCGCCGGGAGGTGATGATTGGGCAATGCCGGACAAGCGCCGTACGCAGGCCGAACGTGCAGCCGAAACTCGCGACGCCTTGATCGCCGCGGCCCGACCCCTTTTCGCATCGCCCGGGTTTGCCGACGTTGCGTTGGAAACAATCGTGCGCGACGCCGGGGTGACCCGTGGCGCCCTGTATCACCATTTCGCCGATAAGACGGAATTGTTCGCTGCAGTACTGGAAAAGGTCGAGGGGGAGATGGCGGCGCGGATGGGCGAGAGGATCGCGGCCGCCGGACAGACCAATCCAGTCGAGATCATGCGGCTGGGCTCGACTTTTTGGCTTGACGCGTGCGCCGACCCTGAAGTGCAGCGCATTGCGTTGATGGACGCGCCCGCCGTATTGGGGTGGGAACGCTGGAACGAGGTCGGCCAGCGCTACAACCTCGGACTCATCACGAGTCTGCTCACCGCCGCGATCCAGTCCGGCGATATTCCACCGCAGCCGGTGGAGGCGACGGCGGTGACGATGCTGGGCGCGCTGCGCGAGGCGACGCTATACATCGCTCGCTCCGACGATTTTCAGCAAGCCCGCGACGACGCCGGCGCGGTGATCAACCGGCTGATCGATTCACTGCGCGCCGGGTGAGCGAGTGACTGGCCGCGCGCGTCACACGCTACGGCTTGCATCGCCGCACCTTGGGGCGAATCCCGGTTGATACAGCCGAAACAGATTGAAAATCAGCGGGATTCGAAACCTCAACGACGACGATCTCAAGAAGCGGAATTGCGCCCGCAGCGGCCAGACCCGATGTCGCCGAAATGGTCAGGGTGTCCGATGTCGACTGGTTGAACGTCGCGATCAGGGCGGCCAGGATGGCGATCACCGCCGAAAGCATTGCGGCGATGTGCAGTACCGCGCGCGCCCATGCGCTCTTCTTCGTTTGTGCGTCGGTGCGCGACCGATGGGTGACGACCTTGATGCATGCGTGACCCTTTCGCTCGGGCTTTGGCCGTGGGCTGTCTACCATGAGGTACTTCGCGCGGGTCAGGTCGTCAAGATTCGCGGCATCGCTGCTGATGCACATCGGCGTGTCGAAGGTTGCGGCGCCCGCCTAATCAGTTTGGCGGGCGCAAGGCCGGCGAACAGCTCAGCCAGCCGCCTGCAGCGTGATGTCGGAGATTTCCGTGCGGCTCTCGCCATTTGTGGTGCCCAAGGTCGAGATCCACACCAGGACATTTGAGGTCTTGGTCCGGTTATGCACGGCTATTTGGTTGTGCCCCGGCTGCAGTGTCGTGGTCGGGGTCAGTTCGGTGGTGTCGGACAGCTTGGCTGGGGTTTCGGTAGGCGACGAACGGATCTGTACCTGGGTTCCGGTGCTGGGCACGTCCAGCGTCACGACGCTCAGCTCGGTCGGTTCGGACAGGTGCAGCAACAGACCCATTCCCTGGATGAATTTCGGGAAGGGGACGGCGTCCTTATAGGTAACGGTGGACCACCCCGTGTTCGGTTTGCCGTCGATGGCCAACTTGGCGTCCTGGGGGTTGTCGGGAGCGCCATCGGGTGAAAACACCGTTGCGCTCACAGGTTTCACCATAGGACCGGGACGGCGCGTTTGGTGACCGAAGCCGTCGGTAAACCAGAGCACCGCAGCAGCGGTCAATACGATCACGCCGACGGCGGCCAGGACCGCGAGGATCCAGCCCTTGCTGCGTTTGGGCGCGGTGTCTTGCGGCGATTCGGCGCGGGCTCGGCGGCGCTTCGGCGCGGGTTCGACGGAATAGTTGATGATCTTGTCGGCGTCGAGTGTGTCACCGTCCCAGGCGCCGCTGACCTCGACCTCATCCCCGTCTGCGAGCTGATCTGCTACCAGATCGATTGGCATTTCGACCGGAACAAGGGCGCGCCCACTTTCTAGTGGCTCATACGGGACCACCTGGAACGACACGATCCCGACGGGATCTTGGGCGCCGACCGCGCTGCGCTGTACGCCGCGCGCTATTCCATTGACGACCAGACGTTCGAGGCGCTGCGTGGTCGGACGTTCGCCTGAAGTGAGCTCGTCGGTGGCCCGCCGCGTGAGAGCTCGGGCGAAGTCGGCACAAGTCGGGTAGCGCTGCCTCGGGTCTTTGGCCAGCGCCCTGGCCAGCACGGCGTCCAGGTGCGCGAGTTCGGGCCGGCGCTGGGATATTCGCGGTGGTGGGGTATTGAGATGGTGGCTGAGTACGACCGCGCGGTTGGAGTCTTGAAAAGGTGGCGCGCCGGTTAGGAGGTGAAAGGTCGTGGCAGCCAGTGCGTATTGATCGGCTCGGCCGTCAAGCGGTTTGCCCAGAAGTTGCTCGGGGGCCACATAGCTGATAGTTCCGATCGCGACGTTGGCCTCAGTGAGGTTGCTGACGTCGTCGATCCTGCGAGCGATGCCGAAGTCGGTCAACAACACTCTGCGGCGGTGGCCATCGGCCGAGGTCACCAGGATGTTCTCGGGCTTGACGTCGCGGTGCAGCAGGCGACGCTCATGACCGAAGTCCAGCGCATCGGCCACGGCTGTCACGATTTCTGCGACGTCTTGCTCTGGCATGCCTTGTGGATAGCGCTCCCGAACCAATCGGCCCGCGTCGGTGCCCTCCACATAGTCCATCGAGATCCAGAGCCGGCCGTTGAATTCACCGCGATCGAGCACGCCGACGATATGCGGATGCCACAGCGTTGCGGCCAACTCGGCTTCGCGATTGAACCTCGCGCAAAACTCCTCGTCGGCGGTTGAGGCGACCGACAAGATTTTCAGCGCGTCGTGGCGGGGCAAGCGGGGATGCTGGGCGAGGTATACCTCGCCCATGCCACCGGTGCCGAGCAAGCGCTCAATGACGTAGCCAGCGAAAACCTCACCGTTGTTCAACGGCATGTCCGAAAGCCTACAAACCGGCGCGGCCGGGGAGCCAATTCTGCCGGCGAGCCGGGCAACCGCCGCGTTGCCTCGAGAAGGACCTCAACATTCTCTCTGAACTGCGCTGATGTCTTGGTTGGCGGGTGCCGAGACGTGGGCGGACGCTGCTGCGCCGTGGCGGCCGTCACCTCGAATGATTGTTGGTTTTGCCACTTTAACTACGGGTGGGCGCGCTGAGGTGGCTCGATCAATAGCGTCGGTACACCGCACGTGCCGTCCTTGACGGTGATCACGCGCGTGCCAGGTTTGCGTCCCGGGCGAACCTCGGAGACTTCGACGCCGGCGTCTGCGAGCCGCGTACGCGCCGCATCGGCGTTGCCAACGCGCCAGGAAAGCCCCCAGACCTGATCGGTTTCGGCCGGGAGCTGCACGGCGGACAGCGGCTGAGCGATCTCGACGGTGACCCCGCCCACCCGCAGGAATACCAGCCGCATGCCCCAGTCGGGGAAGCTGCGATCGAGCGCCAGGCGCAGCCCGAGCCCATCTCGGTAGAGCTCGGTGGCGGCATCGGCGTCGGATGTCCTGACCACCGCGTGGTCGATCCCCGTGACGACCGCATCCTGTGACCCCGCGGCAGACGCCTCGGGAAGGCGATGTGGCGACTCGTGCTCGATCGCGATGATCAGCACGCCGCGGGTACGCGTCTGCGGCAGCAGCACGCTGCGCCAGCGCCGGGTCAACCCGGTGTCGGTGTCGCGGCCCAGGCCTGGTGATACGGGCGGTGGGTCGAGGCCGATGCGGGCGAGTTGTGCGTACGCGGCGTCAAGGTCGGAGGTGGCGAACGCGAGCCCGATCGGGCCGTCGCCTTGTTGATCTAAATGCGCTGCGACCGTGCGCCCGAACGGGCCATCGCCGAGGGGCGTGATCAGCTCGAGATAGGTGTTGTCGAGCCGGAACAAGGTATTCGCCGTGCCCCAGCCCGGATGAATCCCACGCCATGAGGGGCTGCGCGAGAACAGGGTGGCGTAGCGGTGCGTGGCGTCGCCCAGGTCACGCACGGCAAGAATCACATGGTCGAGGGCGTCGAACACGGACTCAGCATGCCCGATCGTCCGCGCGAGCTACCTGACACCCCAACGACGTGTTCAACAACTGTGGCCTCGTGAAAACATGGATTCGGTGATCCTCTCGATAGATCTCGGCAAGACCTCGTGTCGGGCCGCGGGATGCGGCCGGAGGGTGGCGGGGCCAGGCGCGCCGGGGCTCGCGGCACCGGGCGGAGTGCGTGCCGCGCAGGCGGCAATCTTGTTTGTTGCCAAGCAGTTCGGGCCGGTCGAGGAGGTGATCGTGGGCGCGGCGGGCGCGTTGAACGCGCCGGATGCCGCGCGTGCGCTGGGCGAGGCGCTGCTGACTTCGCTGGGGGTGGAGCGGGTCACGATCACCGGTGACGGCGTGATCGCGCATGCCGGCGCGCTGGACGGCAAGCCTGGTGTTGTGCTGGTCGTCGGCACCGGCGTCGTAGCGCTCGCGATCGACGCCGACGGCGCGCTGCGTACCGCCGACGGCTGGGGTCCATTGCTGGGTGACGAGGGCGGCGGTGCGTGGATCGGCGCGGCCGGGCTGCGCGCGGCATTGCGGGCTGTCGACGGGCGGGGAGCGCCCACTGCGTTGCTGGATGCCGGCCGTGCGCGATTTGGCCCGCCGAGAACTTGGCCGGCACAGCTCACCGACGCCGCCGCGGTCGCGTCGTTCGCGCCCGACGTCCTTGCTGCGGCGGACGACCCAGTGGCCATGGCGGTTATCAACACTGCGGCCGAGTCGCTCGCCGCGACTGCCCGTGCGGTGGGCAATGGCCCGGTGGCGATAGTCGGGGGTCTGGCTGGGGTGAAGGCGCTGAGCGAGCGGATCGACGCGGTTACGCCCACCGGCGACGCGCTCGACGGCACATTGCGGCTGGGGGCCATCCACGAGCCGCACGTGATCCGCTTGCCTGCTTGCTCCGATTCCCTTGCGCCGCCCAACGGCCTCGACGTCCTCGCCACCGAGGCCGTTCGGCCCGACTTGGATGACCTCGATACGCGGCCTATCGCTGACGTCGTCGCGCTGCTTGTAGCCGCCGAGGGACAGGCGCACAACGCGGTGGTAGCCGCACTGCCGCAAATCACGGCGGCGGCCGAGGCGATCGCTGCGCGACTCGAGTGCGGCGGCCGGCTGATCTACGCCGGAGCCGGAACACCCGGCCGGCTCGGCGTGCTCGATGCGGCCGAGTGCGGGCCGACGTTCAGGACCGACATTGTGCGCGGTGTGATCGCCGGCGGCCCGGCCGCGCTGACCGGGGCAATCGATGGCGCCGAGGACTCTTTCACCCCAACGGATTTCGCCGGCCTTACCGCAGCCGACGCGCTGGTCGGGATCACCGCGTCGGGTCGCACGCCGTACGTACTCGGGGCGCTGCGGCATGCGCGCGCGGCCGGTGCGTTAACCGTCGCGATCGTCAACAACTCCGGCAGCGACGCGGCCGCCGACGTTGTGATCGAGTTGCTCACCGGACCAGAGGTGCTCGCCGGCTCCACGCGGCTGACCGCGGGGACGTCGCAGAAGGTGGTGCTCAACGCGCTCTCGACGAGTGTGATGATCGCGCTCGGCAAAGCCTACGGACCGCGGATGGTCGACGTACGGGCGACCAACGTCAAGCTGCGCCGCCGGGCGGTGCGGATCGTTCGCGACGCGGCCGGCGTCGACGAACAGACCGCGACGGCCGCCCTTGCGGACGCGGGCGGTCACGCCAAGACGGCGATCGTTGCGTTGCTGGCGGGCGTTGATGCCGCCGAGGCTTCCGACCGGCTCGATCGAGCCCGGGGACGCGTACGGGACGCGCTGGTTGGGCGGGCGCGATGATGCGGACGGTCGTTGCCATGGGAGCCGTCCTGCTGGCATGCTGTGCGGCTTGCTCGCATGGCGAGTCAGCGCACACGACCGTCAGCAAGACGGTGCAGATACCAGCCGAAAACCCGAGCACTGCAACAGTTTCCAGGCCTCCAGAGGCGCCCACGCCCCCTGCCTTCGCACCCGTCTCCAAGCTGATCAGCGACGCGATCGCGGCAGAGAAGCTGCCAGGTGCTGTGGTGTTGGTCGGGCATGACGGCGATATCGCCTTCCAGCATGCGTATGGCTCGCGCAGGCTGGCGAGTGAACCCGGGCTAGACGGTTTGCCCGCGCCCGCGGAGCCGATGACCGAGGACACGATCTTTGACTTGGCCTCGTTGACGAAGTGCCTGGCCACGGCGACGGCCGTCATGCAGCTCTACGAACAAGGCAAGGTGCGGTTCGACGATCCCGTGCAGCAGTACCTGCCCGACTTCAATATTGCGAATGATCCGCGGCGGGCAAAGGTGACCGTTCGTATGTTGCTTACGCATACTTCGGGTGAGACGGGCGACGTCGAGCTCAGAGACCCGTGGGGGCTCGCCCAAGCCGATAGAGCGCAAGGCATTCGTCGCGCGCTCACAACGCCGCTGGAGTCGGGTCCTGGTGGGGTCTTCCGCTACTCCGACATCAACTTCATCCTGCTCGGCGTGCTCGTCGAGAGAGTGACCGGCCAAGCCGAGGATGTCTACGTTGCCGAGCATGTGTTCGCACCGCTTGGCATGGCCGATACCCGCTTCCTTCCGCTGGCGAAAGCCTGTGGGCCGCATACGATTAGAGGTTCTGCGATCGGTTGGGCCCCGGGACCGCGAGGCGCCGTGCCGGCCCCTTGTGCTGAAGGTATGTGGAGCACGGATCTTCTGTCGCGCATCGCTCCGACAGCGCGTGACGAAGAGGGCAGAGCCGATCCGAGCAAGAATCCCGACTTCGATCGCCTGCTGCGGGGGACCGTGCACGACATGACGGCGCGACGCATGGGTGGCGTGGCCGGGCATGCCGGCGTGTTCTCGACAGCGCACGATGTCGGCATCTTTGCGCAGGCCCTCCTTGACCGGCTCGCGGGCCGTCCGAGCCAGTTCCCGCTGACGCAAGCGACTTTGGAGTTGATGACGACGCCGCAGCAGCCGGGACACACGGATCGACAACTGGAAGCAGCGAACAATGCCAGCCGAGATGCGATCGCGAAGAGACTGAATACCTGGGATCCGTTGCTTGCTGCGCGGTATCCCGCGATCACGGGCCAAAACCTGCGCGGCTTCGGTTGGGACATCGACACCGGCCAGTCCGCCACGCGAGGCATGGTCTTTCCGATCGGTAGTTTCGGACACACCGGCTTCACTGGAACCTCGATTTGGATGGATCCGGGCTCGGATACCTACCTGGTTCTGCTCTCGAACTCGATCCACACGCGGGGCAGTCCACCGATGTCGAATTTGCGCGGCGAGGTTGCGACGGCGACGGCCCGAGCCCTGGGTCTTTAGCGCGGCTCAGGGGCGCTCGAAGTGTTGGTAGTCAGGAGTCGTCCAGTAGCCACCCCATTGCCAGCCGCTGTCGGTGAAGGCGTGTTCGGCGGGGTCGCCGGCGTGGATGAGTCCCGGGTCGGTGCGGCTGCGGTCCAGATAGACCGCCGCGTTGTGCGGCTCGAAATACCCTGTCACATAGAGGCATGGGTTGAGCAGGGTGTTGATATCGATGGCCCGACCGTAGGCGTGTTGAGACCATTCGTTGCTTCCGGGGATGAGCCGGCAGTTGAAAGCTGAAGTGTTGTTGTCCTCCATGGACAGCTCATCATCAGCGTCCGGGTAGTGGTCGACCGTGCGGATCTTGTCGACGGGATAACCCACTCGGCGCAGCTGCGCAAAGATCGCGATGATCTGCGGCGCCAAGTCTTCGTGCACGATCAGCTCGCCGCGGTGAGTCTGTCCGTCGAAACCGAGGTAATCAACATCGACCCGGCGCAGCTGCTCGGGCGGCACGGGACAACCGGGCCGCCAGCTCGGGCCGAGTTCGGCGGCGGTCACCGGTTGCACGGTCGCGGCCGTGGGTGGCGGCGGCGCGCCGGATGACGGCGTCGTGGCGGCCGGCGGTAACGAGGATGGTGTGGCCGCAGGAGGTGTGGGCGCGGCGGTGCACTGCACAAGTAAGACGCCTGATGCGAGCAGTCCCGCCAGCAAGGCGCCCCGCCGCTTGAAGGACGTCAACTCCGATGAGTCCTCACCGCTTGCTCCCTGCCGGACCGCTGCGACGAGCGGCTTCGCTAGCCGAATCCGGTGCCAACGCTACCGCAGCTGGACGCCAGCCAGAGGACGTCGCCGCGCAACGGCTTGACGACCGACAGATTGCGTGCCGACGAAACGCTTGCTCCAAGACGTTGGGGCGGTACGTTCGGAAATTGGGCTGCTCAAGAACTGATCGAGGGGGACCAGTAATGAGCTTTTCGGTGTGGCCGCCTGAGGTCAATTCGGTGCTGCTGCTCGATGGGCCCGGATCGGGGCCGATGCTGGCGGCGGCGGCGGCTTGGGAAGGGATCGGCGGTGAGTTGAGCTCAGCGGCAACCGAATTCAGCTCGATAACCTCTGATCTGGCAGGCCAGGCCTGGCGAGGCCCGTCGTCGGCGTCTATGACCACCGCGGCCGCACGGTATGTGGACTGGCTGGCAGGCGCAGCCGCTCAAGCCGAACAGTCAGCAGCGCAAGCTCGGGCGGCGGCCATCGCGTTTGAGGAAGCGCTGGCAACAATCGTGCATCCCGGACTCATTGCGGCCAATCGGGGCGAGCTGGTGTCGCTGGTGCTGTCGAATCTGTTCGGCCAGAACGCTCCGGCGATCGCGGCCGCCGAAGCCGTCTATGAGCAGATGTGGGCGCACGACGTCGCCACGATGGTCGGGTATTACACCAGCGCGTCAGCAACGGTCGCGCAATTGGGCCCGTGGGCGCAGGCGCTGGAGAATTTGCCCGCACTCCCAGGTGGATTCGCCAACGAATTCACCCGAGTCGGCGAGACACTGTTCGCGAGCATCTTCGGGGCGCAGGCCGCTCCGCCTTTCGCAGCAAACCAACCAGGGACCTTCACCGGTACGCCGTCACTGCTAACCAGATTCGAAGAAGCTGCGCTGTGGCCGGTAAAGCCACTCCTGAACTTATCCGGGATGGAAACCCAACTCTCCATGCCCAACAGCCCGCTATTGGGGCTGTTCGCCAGTGACATCCCGCCGCTGTCGTGGTTCATCGGTAACTCCCCGCCGCCGTTCTTGAACTTGCTGCTGGGAGAAACCGTGCAGTACACCACCTATAACGGGATGAGCGTTGTGCAGATCTCGCCGGCTCATCCAACCGGCGACTATGTGGTCGCCATCCACGGCGGCGCGTTCATCTTCCCGCCCTCGTTCCTGCACTGGATCAACTACTCGGTGACGGCCCACCAGACCGGCGCGACCATTGAAGTGCCGATTTACCCGTTGCTGCAGCAAGGGGGTACCGCGGCGACGGTGGTACCGCAGATGGCCGGCTTCATTTCCTCCCAGCTGACTCAACACGGACCGACACACGTCAGCGTGATCGGTGACTCCGCCGGTGGCAACCTCGCATTAGCATCCGTCGAATACATAAAGGCGCTGGACTCGAGTGCCCCACTACCGGCATCGATGGTTCTGCTATCGCCATGGCTCGATCTCGGGATGACCAATCCGAATATCGCGTTGGTCCAAGACCCATTGCTGCCATTTGGGCCCGCGCAACAGATCGGCAAGGTTTGGGCGGGCAATCTTTCGTTGACCGATCCTATGGTGAGTCCGCTCTACGGAGACTTGAGCATACTGCCGCCAACATATGTCTACTCAGGCAACCTGGATATGCTTTCGGCTGACGCATTAGTCCTTCAGCAAAAGGCTGTAGAGCAGCTGGCACCCATCAGCTTTGTCCTGGCCAATGGTCAAATTCACGATTGGGTTTTGCTGACCCTGGACGGTCCGCAGTACCTCCCGCAGATCAATTACGAACTCGGCATCGCGGCCTGATTCCTAGCTATGCGACGGGTCGCGGTGGCGCGGCTGCTAGTCGTCCCGCCCACTCTCCAGCAGCCGTAGCGGATGCAGGCCATCGACGGCGCCGACGAACGGCGGATGGATGCTGTAGCCCAGCATGCGGCGAATGTCGGCGGAGACCGTTCGAGCGACCTCGCGCGACACCGACAAGGTAAAGGCCTCCATGGGCCGCAGCCACGGTTGGCAGTACTGGGCGGTGACGGCCAAACGGTCGGTCGCACTGGTGTTCGCGCCTCCGCCATGCCACAGCGTGCCGACGAAGAAGACGCACGACCCGGCGGGCATGACGACAGGCAGCGACCGATCCTCCGGGCTCGGCCGACGCTTGCCCCAGCGGTGGCTGCCGGGTATCACCACCGTTGCGCCGTTGTCGGCGGTGAAGTCGTCAATGGCCCAGATCGTCGCCGCGGCCAACGGTGCCCGCGGACGTGGAATCGGGTAGAACCCGTCGTCATGATGGGCCAGCTGCGCGGCCTCACCGGGCTGAATGTTGATGGCCTGCAATGCCGAAAGTAAATAGTTCGGCATCAGCAACCGGTCCAGCAGCGCCAGCACCCGCGGATGATCAACCAACCGGTCGCAGACGCGCGTCCTGCTCAACACGCTGTAGATCCGCTGGGTGCGCCGGCCCTCAAAGGAGTTGCGTCCGGTGTGCGCCAGCCAGGGGCCCACGACCTGACGGATTTCCCGGCACTGCTCGGCGCCGAGCAGGTTTTCCCAAATGACGTAGCCGTCACGGTCGAGGGCCGCCAAGTCGGCCTCGACAGTGGCGAGGTCGACGGAGCCTCCACCTGTTGGCTCCCGCTTGTAGCGCTGCGCCAGATCGCCCTTGAGGTCCTCGAGAGTTGTGACGGACTCGTGCTCGATGTTCATCGATACCAGCATGGCACCGTCGGACGACTTATGTCGCAGGCAATAAGGCCTTGTGTCGCGGGCAGTAGGCGTCGATGCTGGCGCCGACGAAGTACCCGGAATGATAGGCCGGCATGTTGCTGCTATTCAGCACGTCATTGGCCACATCATTCGGTGACATGCCATTGTCGAGTTTCACGCATACGAAATGTCCGGCTTCGATCGCGTGAGCTGCGGATACGTGGTCGGTGATGCCCTCGGCCCGCAGCTGAGCCAAGAATTTGTCGTCGGTCGTGTCGGCATGAGCGGTCGCGACCGCCAGCGGGCCGAGCGACGCAAGCAGCGCCGCAACTGCCAAGAGGCGCGAATACATTGAAGCTGCTCCCGCGGGTGAGATGACTTGATGTCGCCGAAGCCGAGCTGCGAGCGTTGGAGCGTTGGCTTCCTAATAGTCCGATTTTCCCGGCTGGGGCACCCTAGTTCTAGCTTCGCGGGAAGTTGTACATGCGTTGTTTTCCTGCCGGTTACTTCCGGCGAAAACCACCCCGAATGCACGTTCATGATGAGGTCGCCCCGATGCCATCGGCCGTTAATGTTCGGTGCACTAGAGCTGCAGTAGGGTGTCAACCCTGCCGTCGAAGGTCGAAGAATCAAAGGAACTAAATTGCCCCGCAACCGATTTAGTGCCTTGCTATGCCTCGTCTCCGCTATCGCGCTGCTCTCGTCGGCGTGCGGTAATGACCAAAAGGCAAGTGCGCCAAGTGCGTCGACAGCCAACGTGAGTTGCGGCGGAAAGCGGGTGCTCAAGGCCAGCGGGTCGACGGCGCAGGCCAACGCGATGACCGGATTCGTGAAGGCGTTCGAGCGGGCCTGTTCGGGCCAGACGCTGAACTACACCGCCAACGGTTCTGGGGCGGGAATCCGCGAATTCACCTCCGGCCAAACCGATTTCGGCGGATCGGACTCGCCGCTGAAACCAGCCGAATACGCCGCTGCCCAGCAACGCTGCGGCTCACCGGCATGGAACCTGCCGGTGGTCTTCGGGCCGATCGCCATCACCTACCACCTCAACGGAGTCACTTCACTGACTCTTGACGCTGCCACCGCCGCCAAGATCTTCAACGGCGCCATCGCCACCTGGAACGACCCCGCCATCGCGGCGTTGAACGCGGGTGTGTCGCTGCCCGCTCAGCCGATTCACGTCGTATTCCGCAGCGACGAGTCCGGCACGTCGGAGAACTTCCAGAGATACCTCGATACCGCCTCCGATGGCGTCTGGGGCAAGGGTGCCGGGAGGGAGTTCCTGGGCGGTGTCGGGGTGGGAGCCATGGGCAACGACGGCACGTCGGCAACCGTCAAGCGCACCGAGGGCGCCATCAGCTACAACGAATGGTCGTTCGCCCAGGCGCAGCAACTGGGCATGGCCAAGATCATCACGTCGGCGGGCCCGGATCCGGTAGCGCTCAGCGCGGATTCGGTGGCGAAGACGATTGCCTCGGCCGGCATCGTCAACCAGAACAATGACCTTGTTCTCGACACGATCTCCTTCTACCGTCCGACTCAGCCCGGCAGTTACCCGATCGTGCTGGCGACCTACGAGATCGTCTGCTCGAAGTATCCTGACGCTCAAATCGGTATTGCCGTCAAGGCCTTCCTGCAGAGCACCATCGGCGCCGGCCAGAATGGCTTGTCCGACAACGGATATGTTCCCATTCCGGACGCGTTCAAGTCGCGGTTGGCCACCGCGGTCAACGCCATTTCGTAACCCGGAGCCGACGAGATCAGCCGGCCGGCAGTGGGCGGGCCATAACGGTGGGTTTGAACCCATATCGGGGCCCTGCGCCCGCCCCGCGCGCGTTACCGCCGCCGGCTACCGGCATGCCACTGAGGACGTTTCCGGTCCCGGCCTCGCCGGTGGTTATCGGCTCACTGATCATCTGCACCGCAGGGCGCACGGCCGGCGGAGCGGTCGACGCCCCGGGCCATGACGCCGGAACGGCCAGGTGTCCCACGTGGGCTCCGGCGCCCAGACCGGCGGCCACCTGGCCCCCGGGCCCGAGGGCCGCGGCTACCGGGGGCGCCGGGACGGCAGGCAGCGCCGGCGCCGCGCCGCCGATCCAGCCCGCCGATTTCGCGATCTGCACACCGAAGTTGCCCATACCAACGCTGAAGTACGGCAGGCCTTCGGTGTTGTAGAAGAAGCTCGCGTAGTTGGAGTAGCCCTGCATGAAGGTGCCCAGGTTGTTGGGCAGCGTGGTTTGTCCGGTTAACAGGAACCAGATTTCGGTCAAGACGGGGAAGCTGGTCTCGAGCTGCGACACCAACTGCTGGGTGCCGCTGGGCGTGGCGAGCAGTCCCAACTGGCCGGTGATTTGGTTGAAGAAGCTCTGCAGCGATTCCTGGATCGAGGAGGCCGGGCTGGCTTGCGCGGCGGCCACGGCCGCCGCCTGAGTGGTGGTACCCGCCGGATTGACAATGGTCGGCGCTTGGGTGAATGTGCTGAATCTACTGGCTGCCGCAGACGCCGCGGCATAGTTGTACATGGCCGAGGCGTCCTGAGCCCACATTTCCGCGTACTGGGCTTCCAGCGCCGCAATCACGCCGTTGTTCAGTCCAAAGATGTTGGTCTGCACGGCTTGGGTCAACTCGGCGCGGTTGGCCTCGATCAGTGGTGGTGGCACCACCGAGGCGAAGGCGGCCTCGAATGCCGCTGCGGCCGAACGGGATTGGGTGGCGGCGTGCTCGGCCAGGCCGGCCGCACTCATCATCCACGCCACATAGGGCTGGGCGGAATCGGCCATCGCCGCTGACGCCGGGCCCATCCACTCTTTGCCGGCCAGCCGGGTAAGCACTGTCTCGTAGCTCTGGGCCGTCGACGTCAGCTCTGCGGCCAGGGCATTCCACGCCGAAGCCGCGGCCACGAACGATGCCGCCCCCGGGCCGGAGTACATCATCGCCGAGGTGACCTCGGGCGGTAGTAGACCGAAATCGATCGCCATGTCCTGCTCCTTAGCCGGCCGCGGCCACGGGGGCCGCCTGGTGAATTGCCGCAGCCTGAGCGCTGACGGCCGGGTACAGCTGGGTATGCGCGGGGAACCGCATCGCGCGGTGGTTGGGCCGAATCATTGCTTCAGACATGGATTTATCCTCCGGAAGGTGGTCGGGTGAGGACGGCGTAGCGGAGTCCGTACCGGATTCCCCCGTTGCCCGCGCGCGTAGCGCCGCGTGATCCGGCCGGCAATCCGGGCAGCGCGGCGTTCATCCCAGTCGTCGGGTTCGTCCCGCTGGTCGAGTGGACGAACTCGGCGCTCATCACCTTCGCGGCAGCGCCGGGTGCGCCGGCCCAACTCGCCGGCACCGAAAGCCCGCCGATTTTGCTGGACGAGGAAATGCTTGCCGTCAGGCCGGCTCCGCTGTGGAAATGCCAACCACCGGCGCCCAGCGCCGCGAATTGGGGTGTCGGATACCAGGCGCCGCCCGAGCCAGCCGTCGTACCCAGGCCGTTGAACAACTGCTGGCCGATCGACCAACCGAAGTTGGCTACGCCAATCCCGAAATAGGCCTGCAACGTCTGTCTGATCGCGGTGTACATACCGGGGTAGAGCCCGGCCCAGTTGTTGGCCGGTGTGGGCAACCCGTACTTGAAGAAATCGACGATGGTATTCCAAATGAAGTTCGGTTCAACCGCGGCCGCCGGTGCCGCCGCAAACTGTTGGGCCGCCGCCTGGGGTACCGCGGCCGACGCGAGCAGCTGCGGGATGGTGGATGCGCTCTGCGCGGAGTCGCCGGCCGGGGTGGCCGCAGCTTGGGCAACCGCGGCGGCCTGACCGCCCGCGGCGTCGGGGTTGGTCGTATTCGGCGGTGACGAGAACCGGCTCAACTCCGTGGCGAGCGCCGACGACGCCGCATACCCGTACATTGCGGTGGCGTCCTGGGCCCACATCTCCAGGTAGTCGGCTTCGGCCGCGGCGATCGCCGGGGTGTTCTGCCCGAAGAAGTTGGTAGCTATCAGCGACATCGACAAGACCCGGTTGGCGGCGATCACCGGCGGGGGGACCGTCAACGTGAATGCGGTCTCGTAAGCGGCGACGGCTGCCCGGGCCGCAGTGGCGGCCTCCTCGGCCTGTCCGGACGCTGCGCTGAGCCAGTCCACATACGGCATGACCGCGGCAACCATTGCACGCGACGCCGGCCCGACCCATGGGGCGCTGGATAGGTCGGTAATGACTGCGTTGTAACTCGTTGCAGCAGAGCCTAATTCAGCTGCCACTGCGTCCCAGGCCGAGGCCGCCGCCAACATCGGTCCCGAGCCCGGGCCGGAATAGATGCGGCCGGAATTCAGCTCCGGCGGCAGGGCCGCGAAATCAAACAACTCACCTCCCCAACGTTGGGGCAAAGTTCAGGGAATCCGTCGTTGAACTTGCGCTAGGGATCATCCGCGGCCCGTGCTCTCTGCCTCGATGTCCCATCAGTCCTTAACGTCTGCGAGAAGGTCTGCGAGCGACCTTTGTGGGCCGAACCGCTGACATATGAAACTTAAAGGCGGAGTTCGAGGTTCGGACCCGGCGACGCCAATTATTCATTTCGCGCCGACATTTGTTAATCCACAATTAAGTTCTGCGACGCACATGGTGCTCTTCGCGGATCGAGTAGCTTCAACGGATGAGCACTCCGGGTAGCGGCCAGGCAAGTGCCTTTTATCTACCCCGGCTCGAATACGCATCGCTTCCGCTGGCCGAAGATCGTGGGATTGGATGGCGGACGCTGCGCGAAGCGGGACCCGTGGTTTTTATGAATGGCGCCTATTACCTCACCCGTCGCGAGGACGTGCTGGCCGCGTTGCGAAATCCCAAGGGCTTCTCGTCGCGAATGCTGCAGCCGCCGACCAATCCGCTGCCGGTGGTTCCACTGGCATTCGACCCACCGGAGCACACCCGTTACCGAAAAATTCTGCAACCGTACTTCAGTCCGCAGGCGCTGGTTAAGTCCCGGCCGATACTGGAGTGCCATGCGGCCGAAATGATTGCCGAGCTTGCCGGCCGGGGCGAATGTGAAGTGATGGGCGATTTCGCGCGCCGGTATCCCTTTCAGGTGTTCCTCGAGCTCTTCGGGCTGCCGCTGCAGGATCGCGACCGCGTGATCGCCTGGAAAGACGCCATCGTCGGCGATAAGCCCTTCCTCACTGTGGCCGAGGTGGAGGCGGGGCAGATCGCGCTGTTGGAATACCTCACGAATGCGATCCAAGAGCGGCGACGAAACCCGGGCTCGGACATGTTGTCTCAGGTGATGACCGGCCCCGGCGACTTGACCGATCTCGAGCTGCTGGGCATGACCCACCTCTTGATCCTGGCGGGTCTCGACACGGTGACGGCCGCGATCGGATTCTCCCTGTTCGAATTGGCGCGCAGACCGCGGCTGCGCGCGGAACTCCGCGACAATCTCGAGAAAGACCCCAGGCAAGTGACGGTCTTCGTCGAAGAGATCGTCCGGCTGGAGCCGTCGGCACCGGTGGCGCCCCGAGTCACCACCGAATTCGTCAACGTCGGCGGCATGACGCTACCGCCGGGGTCGCAGGTGCGGTTGTGCATGGCCGCGGTCAACCGCGACGGCAGTGACGTGACCTCCACCGACGAGTTGGTGATGGACGGAAAAGTGCACCGGCACTGGGGGTTCGGTGGCGGACCACACCGTTGCCTGGGTTCTCATCTGGCGCGGCTGGAACTCACCGTGATCGTCACGCAATGGCTCAAACAGATCCCCGACTTCGCGCTTCATCATCCCGGATACATTCCGGAAATCCCTTTTCCATCAAAAACATTCGCGCTCAAGTCATTGCCGCTGCGCTGGGGGTCCAATGGCTGATTTCCTGCTCGACGCTAACGAGCGCCGCGAGCTCTGCGACCTGCTGGACGAGCTCGGCCCAGCTGTTCCCACTCTGCTAGAGGGCTGGAATGCCCGTGACCTGGCGGCCCACCTCGTGCTGAGAGAACATGATTTCGTTGCCGGCCCCTGCCTCGTCTTGCCGGGCCGCTTCCAGCGATTCGCCGAACGGCGCCGGGCGCACTTGGCTCAGAGTGAGGATTTCCGATCACTCGTCGCGCGGATCCGATCCGGCCCGCCGGTTGGCTTCTTTCGCATTGGCTGGGTCCGCGCTCTGGCCAATCTCAACGAGTTCTTTGTTCATCACGAGGACGTTCGCCGCGCCAATGGCTATGGGCCCCGTAGCCTCACCCCGGAAATGGACGCCGCCTTGTGGCGAAACGTTTGCCGCAGCGGCCGTTATCTGAGTCGGCGGCTGCGTGGTTACGGACTCGAAATCGACTGGGCTACCACCGATAAACGAATACTGGTTCGCCGGGGTCAACCAGCAGCTCGCCTGTGCGCTATGCCGGGCGAACTCCTGCTCTTCGTTTTCGGGCGCCAAGCAGCTGCGCGGGTTGCGCTGAGCGGGCCGCCGGAGGCGGTTGAAGCGGTCCAGCGCACTCATTTCGGTATGTGAGTGAATCAACTCAAAGACATCTTTGCCGAATTGCAGTCAGATCTTCCGCTGTGGCCCTAATCTCTACCCGTCGGGGTTCGGCGAACTTTCGGGTGTTCGCGTCAGTCTGTTACGCACCGTGTGGGGAGTGACTGCGCGATGAGCTTTTTGATGATGCCGCCTGAGCTGAACTCGATCTCGATGTATACCGGCGCCGGGTCGGCCCCGATGCTGCAGGCCGCCTCGGCCTGGGACGGCTTGGCCGCCGAACTGGGCACCGCGGCGTCGTCGTTTTCCTCGGTGACCTCGGGGTTATCTACTCAGGCGTGGCAGGGTGCCGCTGCGCAGGCTATGGCGGCAGCGGCGGTTCCGTACGCGGGGTATCTCAGCGCGGCGGCGGCTCACGCGGGCGGGGCGGCCCAGCAGGCCCGCGCGGTGGCGAGTGTCTTCGAGACGGCACGGGCGGCGGTGGTGCATCCGCTGGCGGTCGAAGCCAACCGCAACGGCTTCGTGCGCTTGGTCATGTCCAACTTCTTCGGCCAGAACGCCCCTGCGATCGCGGCAGCGGAATCGATGTACGAGCAGATGTGGGCTAAAGACGTCGACGCGATGATCGGATACCACGCCGGCGCATCGCAGGCGGCGGCCGCCCTGACGCCGCTGGAGGGTGTCGTGGCGGGCAGACGGGATCCTTTGGGTGCCCTGGGCAAACTGTTCGTCCGCATCGTCAAAGATGCGGTCAAAGAGGGGGCCAAAGAAGCCGATAAGGCACGAATCGCGGCCGAGCAGGCCAGGCAGGCGGCTCGAAAGACCGGGGCGATAGTGCAGAAGGCGGAAACAGACCTGCTTCGGGGAAACGCCCGCCAGGCCATCAAAGACCTTCAGCCGCTGATCCCGATGGTCAATCCGTTCCCAGCGATTCCCATCATTGCGATCCGCAGATAGTCCAGGTCATTCGGTCTGTTGGCGCTTGGTTTCACGGGCCGCGTCGGCGGCGTGGTGTACCTGCCGGAACAGCCTGCCCCAGTCCGGCATTCGGCCACGAGCCGCGACCAACGGCGCCGGCGCACCCTCCACTTCCGGTAGATCGAGGACCAGCCAGGCCCCGAACTGATGCGGTTGCACGCGCAATTCAAGCGTGTCGAGTTCGTCTTCCAGCACGACCGGAACTTTCACGAACTCTCCCGGCAGGGCCCGATCAAGCCGTCGGCGCACTTGATCTAAATCGACGTCGGCGGCAATGCGCCAGCGAAGTTCCTGCCCGGTTCGATGCGTCGAGGAATAGAGCACCAGGTACTTGGCCACAAGTTCTCCTTCGCTTGATGTCGAGCCGCTCAGTCGTGGCGGTGCAGGAAGCCGTGCAGGCTCGCCTGGACGAGTTCATCAATGATCGCCTCTCGCGACGGCGGATCGGTACCGAAGAACGTCGAGCGCAGCGCCACCATGCCGACGATCATCGCCACGGTCGAATGCGCGGGCAGGTCCGGCTGGCTGGACCGCAGTCCGCGCAAGCGCATGCCCTCCGCGCTGATCTGACCGAGCACCGCGATCGCCCGCCTGATGTCGGCGATACCCGCATCGGCGATTTCGTTCTCGCTGAACGCCTCCGATGCCGCGAGAGTCAGTAGCAGGCCGCGGTGTTCGACGATCACGTCGTAGAGCTGCCCGACGAAGTGCCGGGCCAGTTCTTCCTCGTCGGTCTCCTCGGGTACGACCGACTGCCACGTCCGGCCGAATTCGTCGACGAAGCTCGTGAAAGGCACCACCAGGGCTTCCCGGAAGAGGCCGGCTTTCGAGCCGAAATGGCGGAAGAGCAGATACTCGCTGACCCCGGCGGCCTCGGCGATCTCGCGCGTCGTCGTGCTGCGGTAGTCCTTGCGGGCGAACAGTTCTCGCGCGGCATCGAGCAGTAGCCTGCGCGGTTCGCCCCGGGGGCGGCGGACCGCCGGGCCCGAGCTGTCTGCCACCGCTTCACGATAGCGTCCTTGACCCTTCGTTTAGAATAGTGTCCACTATTAACGTGGGTGCGGTCATCATGCTGGGCACGCTGTTCGGACTGATCGTCCTCATCTTCGCCGCGGTCTACTTTTTCGATCCCGAAGCGCGCGGCCGGTGAGCGCCGAACTCACGCCGTTGCTCACCGGGGCCGTCATCTTCGGCTGGGGAAGCGGCATCGCATTCACCGCGGTGGGTGTGTATCTCAGCGTTCGGCGCCGTCGCCTCCACCCGCTCCTGCTGCTCTGTATCTCGGCGATCTCCTTCTCCTGGATCGAGGCGCCCTACGACTGGGCGATGTACGCGCAATTCCCGCCGGCCCTACCTCGCATGCCGTCGTGGTGGCCGTTGAACATGACGTGGGGTGGGCTGCCGTCGTCCGTGCCCGTCGGCTACATCGGCTATTTCGTGCTGCCCGCCGTGATCGGCGCGACGCTCGGACAACGGCTGAGCGCGCGGTTCGATTTTCTCGGCTCGAGAAATAGACCGCTCACGCTGCTGAGCGTCGGTCTTGTCGTCGGCTTCTGCTGGGCCTTCGTTTTCAACGCGTTCGTCGGCGCCCGCCTCGGCGTCTTCTACTACGGTTACGTGATCCCCGGTCTCGGAGTCTTCGAGGGCACCAAGCATCAGTACCCGATCTATGACTCGCTCGCGCTGGGCGTGCAGATGATGGTGTTCACCTACTTGCTCGGGCGTACGGATGCCGAGGGGCGAAATGTCATCGAGATGTGGGCCGACCGGACCTCGAAGACCCGGCTGCAATCTTCGGTGCTGTCCGTGGTCGCCGTCGTCATTGTTGGAAACGTGTTATACGGTGCGGTTTTCGCGCCGCACCTGGTTACCAAGCTTGGGGGCTGGGTGACCTCGGGGTCGACGGAGCAGCTCTTCCCCGGCGTACCCAATCAGCCCCGCTAGGGTCGGTCAAGACTCGATAAAGCCGCGCTATCGATTTCCTCAATTCTTCGAAGCGGCGCAGCACTTTTGGTGGCTGAGATGAGACACTGCGACGATGCGAATGGCTGCTTGGGTCGCGCTCGTCGCCCTTGTCTGCGTATTGAATCCACTGGCGACACCCGCGCACGCCGCACCGCCGACGTGTGGGGTCAATCTGAGTGCCCCCGAGGTGCAGGCTGCAATCACCTCGTTGCCCGCGCTGCCGCAAAACTACCCGTGGAGCACCAATCCGAAGAGCTTCGACCCGAGCAGCAACTACAACCCGTGTCTGACCCTGTCTGCGGTCATCATCACGGTGGAAGGAGCGACCGGCGGCTCGCCCGATCTGGCGTTGCTGTTCCACAAGGGCAGCTTCGTCGGGGTGGGTACGTCGAAGGCCTATCCATTCACGTCGGTCAACGGAGCGCAGACAACGGATGACATCGTCGCGCTCAACTACAAGGACGGCCGCAACGTCTGCACCGCGTGCACCGGACCGACCACCACCGTGCGGTACCAGTGGCAAAACGACCATGTCGCGATGCTGGACCCGGCACCGACGTGGTGAGTGGGCAGTCGCTTCAGTCTCGGCTCTGGGCGCCGCTGAGTGTCCGGATCGTCTGAATCTCACTGCCTTGAAAGGGTCGTCCGTCCGGCAGTAAGAGGTCGCTGAACCACACTTTCGGCGGCGTGGGGGATGGGTGGTCCCAGGAACTCCATGGCTGATACGTCTGGGTCTTGCCGGCCACCAAACCCCAATTTAAGGCACCGACGTTGTGCCGCTTGGCAATTGGCAGAATGCCTTCGACGGTGCTGCCCATGGAACGGGCCAGGTACTCCGTGCAGATGATCGGCCTGCCCAGCGGAGCGAGTTCGGCGATGCGCCCCTCGAATTCGGCCGGTTTGGCGTAGGAGTGAAACGTGATCACGTCGGCGTTGTCGAGTTGAATGCCGCTGATCGCACTGCGGCTCCCCGGATCTCCCCAGTTGCCCTGCCAGACACCGCTGGTCAGTGGCTGGACGGGATCGACCGCACGTGCCCACCGAAACACCTGGGGGAGCAGCTCGGCGACCCGCTCCACTTTGTCCTTGCGTTCCACCGTGCGGTAGACGCGGGCTGGATTGTCAGGTTCATTCCACAGGTCCCACCCCAAAATTCTTTCGTCAGAGCGGAATTGGGTGAGTAAGCCGGTGACGTAGTCGTACAGCACGCCGGCGTAGCGGCGGTCGTCGATGTGTTCAGCACCCGGGCTCTGCACCCAGCCGGAATTGTGCACCCCCGGTCTGGGCGCGCGCTGGCGGCCGGCCCTGGGGAACGGGTCCCAGCAGGAGTCGAACAAGACGAACAGCGGCTTGATGCCGTGGCTTGCCGCGATCGTGACGAACTGGCCCAGGCGGCTGGAAAAGCCCTGGCGATCCTGGGCCCACAGCTGATCGTGCAGAAACACCCGCACCGTGTTGAACCCGTGCGAGCGGGCCACGGCGAGTTCGGCGTCGATGCGACGGGGGTCGTAGGTCCCTGGCTGAAACATCTCGAGCTGGTTGATGGCCGTCGAGGTGATGTAGTTGGCGCCGACGAGCCAACCGTGCGCTTGATACCAGCTGTTGGCCCGGTCAGCGCTCCACCGGCCGGGTTCGGCTGCAGCGCGCGGTGTTTGGACAAGCGCAGCGCCAACCGCCAGAGCCAGCGGTATCTTGAGGGCCGTTCGACGGTGCACGAACTGACGATAATTTTGCCGACGCTATGCCCCGGCTTATCCGGCGACGTGTTTAGCCTTGCTTACCGATTCGCAATTGTTGAGGTTGAGAATCGTTATTTGTGGGCGACCGGAGGTGTGTGAAGTGAGCGATTCGCCGGGCCGGATCGAAGCCGCGATGGACCGGTTGCAGCGCGTGCTGAATCATCGGGTAAGCGTCGCGGCGATTAACTGATCTCGGCCCGAAAACCCGGTCCCGCTTCGGGTGTCACATTTCGCGCGGTGATCTCGTCGCCGCAGTGGGCGCAGATCAAGCGCGCATCGACGAACTCGCCGCAAGTGTGGTGGCGCAACAGAATCGGTGGTCCACCGGGGTGGGGCAGGTGCTCGTCACCCCAGCGCATCAGGACGACGATCGCGCCGAAGAGTTCGTGGCCCGCCTCGGTGAGCCGGTACTCGTGGCGCTCGGGGTCTCGCGAATAGGGCACCCGGTCGAGTAGTCCCATCTCGACGAGCATCCGCAGCCGCGAGGACAACGTGGGACGCGGAATGCTGAGGTTGCGTGCGAGCTGACCGAACCGCTGCACGCCGAAGAACGCCTCGCGCAGGATGAGCAGCGTCCAGCGCTCGCCCACCAGCTCGAGCGCGCGGCCGACCGACTCGCCTTCGAAGCGGTGGGACAGATCGGCAGCGGCCATAGTTCAATCACTGTACCCGGTTCAATTACTGAACCATAGGTGGTAACTTGACTGAACCATGAGTCACAGCGACACCGAAATCGAGACCCTCGCCGAGAAGATCGCACTTTCGGCCCGCGAGATGTCGGCGGACATCGATCGCGACCGGCGGCTTCCCGATGAGCTGGTGGCCCGGCTGCGCGAGGCCGGGCTACTGCGAGCCACCATGCCCCGCGAGGTCGAAGCGCTGGAGTTGGCCCCCGGCCCGGCCCTGCGGTGTGCCGAAGCGGTGGCGCGCGGCGACGCCTCGGCCGGCTGGTGCGTCTCGATCGCGATCACCAGCGCCCTGCTGGTCGCCTACCTGCCGTCTTCGGCCCGTGACGAGATGTTCGGCGGCGGAACGGGAGTCGCGGCGGGCGTTTGGGCGCCCCGCGGCAAGGCAAAGTCGGTCGACGGCGGAGTCGTGGTGTCGGGGCGCTGGCCGTTCTGCAGCGGGATCAACCACGCCGACATGATGTTCGCCGGCTGTTTCATCGACGAGGGGCGGGTGCCCTCGGTGGTCGCGCTACCCAAATACGACCTGCAGGTGCTCGACACCTGGTACACGCTGGGCCTGCGCGGCACCGGCAGCCACGACAGCGTTGCCGACGAGGTCTTCGTACCCGCCGACCGTGTGTTCTCGGTATTCGACGGGCCGGCCATCGACCGGCCGCTGTATCGCTTCCCGGTGTTCGGCTTCTTCGCGCTGTCGATCGGCGCGGCCGCGTTGGGCAATGCGCGTGCCGCGATCGACGACCTCGTCGAGCTGGCCGGCGGCAAGAAAGGCCTGGGCGCCACCCGCACCCTGGCCGAACGCCCGGTGACCCAAGCCGCCGTCGCAACGGCCGAAGCGGCATTGGGCGCCGCCCGCGCGCTCTACTACGAGGCAATCGATACCGCCTGGCAGGCCAGTCACGAATCGGACGCGGTACCAGTGGCATTGCGCAATCGGCTGCGACTGGCGGCCACCCATGCGGCGCGCACGTCGGCCGATGTGGTGCGCAACATGTACGACCTCGCGGGAGGCAGCGCCATCTACGACGGCGCGCCTTTGCAGCGCCGATTCCGTGACGCGTTCACGGCCACCGCCCACTTCCAGGTCAACGAGGCGTCGCGCGAGTTGCCCGGCCGCGTACTGCTCGACCAGCCGGCCGACACATCGATGCTGTGACGGGTTACGAAGTGGTCCTGCCCTTTTGGCTGGACCGGCCCGACCTCGAGGCAGTGGACGTCGCGCTGGCGGCCGCGGACGCGGGCTTGGATGCGGTGTGGATCGGCGAGATGGCCACCTATGACGCGTTCGCACTCGCTACCGCGGTCGGGCTGCGCGCGCCCGGAATGCCTTTGAAGATCGGACCGCTCGCCGTGGGCGTTCGCGGTCCGGTGACATTGGCGCTGGGGGCAAGTTCGGTCGCCTCCCTCACCGGCAACCGGGTCGACATCGCACTGGGCGCCTCCAGCCCGATGATCGTGGCCGGCTGGCACCAGCGCCGCTGGGATCACCACGTGGCGGTCATGCGCGAAACGATCGAATGCCTGCGCGCGATGCTGGACGGCGCGCGTGTCGATTACACCGGCCGCTACGTCAGCAGTCGCGGCTTTCGGCTGCGCAGTCCAACGCCACAGACACGAATTGCGTTGGGGGCGTTCGGCCCTGGCATGCTCCGGGTGGGTGCAGAGCAAGCCGACGAGATCGCGCTCAACCTCTCTTCGCCGGACCGCGTCACGCAGGTGCGTGCGATGGTGGACGCCGCGGCAGCGCAGGCCGGCCGGTCCGCGCCGCGCCTGACGGTGTGGGTGCCGGCCGCCGTCAACCCCGGCGACGCCACCCACACCCAACTGGCTGCCCAGCTTGCGGTGTATCTTGCCCCACCTGGTTACGGGGAAATGTTCGGCGCGTTGGGCTTTGGCGATCTCGTCGGTAAGGCGCGGGCCGGGGCGGCACGCCGTGAACTGGCCGCCGCGATCCCCGTCGAGCTACTGCAGGCGGTGTGCGCTTTGGGTGATGCCGGCCAAGTCGCGGCGCGGCTTACCGCCTACCGGGACGCCGGCGCGGACTGCGTCGCGATCGTGCCGTCGACCGCCGAAGATCCGGGAGGGCGGGCGACCCTCCACGCAATATCCGGGAGTTATCAATGACGCTCGTCAACACCGTATGCCGGCTGGCCGCTCGCCCGGTCGGCATGCCCAAGATCGAGGATTGGCAGATCGGCGACGAGCCCACCGGCACCCCGGACGACGGCGAATTCCTGGTGCAGGTCGAATACCTCTCCGTCGATCCGGCGATGCGGACCTGGATGAACGCCGGCCGCTCGTACGTGCCGCCGGTCGAGATCGGCGAGGTGATGCGCGCTGGTGGCATCGGACGCGTAATCGATTCCCGCCATCGGGATTTCGCGGTCGGCGACGAGGTGTTCGGCACCTTCGGAGTGCAGCGCTATGCGCTGTCCGACGGCCGGGACGTGAGCGCGGTGGACACCACCCTCGCGCCGGCTCCGGTGCACCTCGGCGCACTGGGGATCAGTGGCCTGACCGCTTACTTCGGGCTGCTCGATGTCGGCCGCCCGCGGCCGGGCCAGACAGTCGTCATCTCCGGAGCCGCCGGCTCGGTAGGCAGCATCGCCGGGCAGATCGCCCGGATCAATGGCTGCCGGGTGATCGGTATTGCCGGCGGCGCGGACAAATGCCGCTGGCTGGTCGACGAACTCGGCTTCGATGCGGCCATCGACTATCGGGAGGGCGACCTGCGTCGGCAGCTGAAGACACACGCCCCCAACGGTATTGACGTCTTCTTCGACAACGTCGGGGGAGCGGTATTGGAGGCGGCGCTGTCGCGGCTGGCCCGGGGCGCGCGCGTCGTGATCTGCGGGGCCATCTCGCAGTACAACGCCGACGGCGAACTCCGCGGGCCGGCCAACTACATGCAGCTGCTGGTCGCGCGGGCCTCGATGACGGGCTTCGTGATCTTCGACTATGCCGACCGGTACGCGCAAGGCGTTGCGCAGCTTGCCGATTGGCTGCGTAGCGGGGAGTTGCGGTCGCGCGAGCAGGTGATCCATGGCGATGTCGGCGACTTTCCAGAGGTGCTGCTGTCGCTGTTTGGGGGCGGGAATACGGGCAAGCTTGTGCTCGCGCTCGAACAGCATTGAGTGTGCACCTGCGGCTTCGAGTGGGCGTCCCGGGCGGCGATTCGCCGGTGCGGCCTGCGCAGGTTCACACTCAAAACCACAGGTGCACAGTAGAAATCGAGCTCCGAGCTCAGCCGGTCAGTTGGGTGAGCCAACCCGAATCCTGCAGATTCACACCCTTCTTCCCGTCCCACACGAACGGCGTGCCCTGCGCATTGAGACCGGCCAGCGTGCTGTCGGCATTGGCGGTCTTGGCTTGGGCGACGCCGAGATCATCGCCGGACTTGATGCAGTTGATCGCATTCGTGTCGGCTCCGACGGTTTGTGCCAGATGGGCCAGCTCGATGTCGGTGCGGTCCGACGCGGCGCCCTCCTGAGGCTGAAAGTCGCTGGCGAACAGGCGCGAGTAGAAGTCGGTGTAGACCTTCGGGTCGTTCTGGCCGGCGACACAGTAGGTGGCCGCTACCGCGCGGGTCGAGTAGTTCTTCGTGTGCGACTGGTCGTCGAGGAAGCTGAGCAAGTGATAGCGCACGGCCAGTTTCTTGTTGTTTATCGCGGTGTCGATATCGGTGGCATACGACCTGATGAAGGCGCCGCACGGCGGGCAGATCGGCTCGTTGAAGATGTCGATGGTCGCCGTTGCCGCCGAGCTGCCGACGAATACGCCGTCATCGAGGACGCGCAGTTCGACCGCGTCGGCCGCCGGTGCCGGCGACGACGACTTCGTCGGGTGCGGTGGGGCGGAGCGCCACGGCTGGGCGAGCGCGACGAGCAGGCCGCCGGTGACGATCATGACCAGGGCGACGGCGGCACCAACCCAGATCCACGGCTTGCGGCTGACGGGTGCCGGCGGTTGAGCCCACGGCGGTGCCCCGGTGGTTGCGGTTTGTCCGACACCCCAGCCCGGAGCGCCGGCCCACGGAGCCTGTGGAATCGGTCCCGACGGATACGGCTGCGGGGCCGACGGCGCGCCCCACGCCGAACTCGGCGGTGGGTTGGACGCAAAGCCGCTCGGTTGGGCGGTGGCGTACCCGGGTGGCGGCAGCTGTGCCACCTGGCTGCGTTCCAGGATGTCGGTAGCCCGATCCTGATCTGGTGTGGCCAGCGCCGCGTATGCCGCGGCGGATAGGTCGCCGCAGGTGGCATAGCGGTCCGCGGGGTCCTTGGCCATGCCGCGCGCGATCACGGCGTCGAAGGCGACCGGAACGCCCGGGCGGACGACGCTTGGCTGCGGAATCGCCTGGTTCAGGTGCCCACCCATCACGGCGAGCTGGTCGCCCCGGTACGGCGGAGATCCGGTGAGGCACTCGAAAAGCACGCAGGCCAGGGCGTAGATGTCGGCCCGATATGTCACTTCGCCCTCGCGGAAGCGCTCCGGTGCCATGTAGTAGAGGGTGCCCACGGTGCTGCCCAGCTGCGTCAGCTTCTCGTCGGAGGTGGCGCTGGCGATGCCGAAGTCGACGAGGTAGGCGAAATCATCCGAGGTGACCAGAATGTTCTCCGGCTTGACGTCGCGGTGTGACACACCGGCGGCGTGTGCCGCGTCCAGCGCCGACCCGATCTGGCGGATCACCGCCACCGCCCGCGGCGGGGTTAGTGGGCCGTACCGCTTCAAGATGCCGGCCAGGTCCTTGCCGTCGATCAGGCGCATGTCCACATACAGCTGACCGTCGATCTCGCCGTAATCGTGAATCGGTACGACGTGGGGTTCCTGCAGCCGACCCGCGGTGCGAGCTTCGCGCTGCATGCGGGTGCGAAAGACCGGATCGGTGGACAGCGTCTGGGACATCAGCTTGAGCGCAACGACTCGTTCCCGGACCGTGTCCTCGGCTTCGTATACGTCGCCCATGGCGCCGCGGCCTACCAGCCGTCGCAACCGGTACGGCCCGAACTGCGTACCTTCCCGCGTGTCCGCGGCGTCACCCATCCCCGACTCTCCTCACCCCGCGGTGGCGGGCCAGCATAAGGCTAATGGTTTGGGTAGCTGCGGGGCACGGTGACAGCCACAGAATGTGCCGATTCGGTGGATGGGCAGCGCAGTTAAATGGGTAACAAGTGTCATGTGGACGGCCTGATGACCCGAGTACCCTGCAACGCCATGGGGAAGTCGCGATGAGTGCTGGGCTCTTCGGACTCCTGGACGACGTGGCCGCGCTGGCACGGCTAACCGCGGCCTCCGTCAAGGACATCGGGGGCATCGCGCCTGCCACCGGCCGTGCCACCGCTAAGGCCGCCGGAGTGGTCATCGACGACACCGCGGTCACACCCCAATATGTCGACGGGATCAGCGCCGAGCGCGAATTGCCCATCATTAAGCGCATCGCGATCGGATCGCTGCGCAACAAGCTGCTGTTCATCCTGCCCGGCGCATTGCTGCTCAGTCAGTTCGTACCGTGGCTGCTGTTCCCGATCCTGATGCTGGGCGCCACCTATCTGTGCTACGAAGGCGCCGAGAAAGTGTGGAGCGTCCTGCGCGGTCATGACGGCCACGCCGAGCTGCCACAGACCGAGAGCCACATGGTGAGCGCGGCGATCCGGACCGACTTCATCCTGTCCGCCGAGATCATGGTGATCGCCCTCAACGAGGTCGCTCATCAGGCGTTCGTGCCGCGGTTGATCATTCTCATCATCGTTGCGCTACTCATCACCGCGGCGGTGTACGGCGTCGTGGGCGTCATCGTAAAGATGGACGACGTCGGCCTGCACCTGGCAAAGACCGAATCCCGAGTCGGGCGGCCCGTCGGCCGGGCACTGGTCGCCGGGATGCCCAAGTTGCTCTCGGCGTTGTCGGTCGTCGGCACCGTGGCGATGCTGTGGGTGGGCGGCCACATCCTGCTGATGGGCAGCGACAAGCTGGGCTGGCACACGCCGTACGGCTTGGTCCACCACGCCGAGGATTACGTGCACCACGGGGTTTTCGGCTGGTTGGTCAATACCGGCATTTCGGCGGTGGTGGGCCTGGTTGTCGGAGCGCTGGCGGTCGCCGTCGTCGCCGCCGGAAAGCTGTTGCACAGGCGCCGCTGATCCCCACGGGTCAGCGTGCGGTGCGTGCGTCCCAGATCTGTTGTGTCTCACGGCTGATCGACGGGTGGTGGCTCTGCTGAAAATTGCGCCCGCCCCGGCGGAACGTCTCGATGACGCCGGCCGGCACATCCGGCTCCAGCAGCGGCTGCGGCAACCAGTCGCACGGGCGCACATGCACCAGGTCCACCGCTGCAGCGGCGTCATCGGCGTCAAAGAAGTAGGCCCCGCAGATCCGCCCCAGCCAGAACAGGCCATCCGCGTCGCGCGTCCACACGAATGAGCCGTCCTGCACATCGGCGAAGCGGGCCACCCGCTGCGCCAGCCGATCCCGCTCGTCGGGTCCATGCACCAATTGGCCGAACCCGCACCGGCCGAGCCGCCGGGCCCGTTCGATGCCGGCACGCAGGTCAACGCCGTCACTGCGCGAGCGCATTGGCGCGCGGTAGACGGCTGTCATCTGACTCAGGTGCCGCAAAAAGTCCGGTAGGTACCGAAATCGTCGGGGGCGGGGCTGGCGTACCGGTCCAGCCCGGCTCGTTGCGTGTACGGGTCGGTGACGGCTTCGAGGAGCTGACTCAGCGGTTCGAGATCGTCGCCCGTCGCCGCCGTCAGCGCCTCCTCGACAAGGTGGTTGCGCGGGATGTAGACCGGGTTGACCCGGTCCATCAATTCCGCGTCGGGGCCGAGGTTCTGCCAGCGCGACAACCAGTCGTCGAACCGCGCGAGGTCGACGAACAGTCCGCGTGCGGGTTCGTTGTTGCCGCGGGCGGCTTGGCCGAGGTGCCGGAAGAACGAGGTGAAGTCGACGTGACTTTCCTGCAGCTGCGTGAGCAGTTCGTCGACCAGCGACGTGTCACCCGAGCTCAGTCCGAGTTTGGCGCCCATGCCCGATGACCACGCGTCGTGGTACTGATGAAATTCGCCAAACGCGTTCTGCACCAATGCGATTGCTTCCTCGATGTCGGTAGATATCAAGGGCAGCAGCGTCTCAGCGAACCGGGCCAGGTTCCATCCGGCGATGACCGGCTGGTTGGCGTAGGCATAGCGGCCCCAGTAATCGATTGAGCTGAACACGGTTTCGGGGTGGTAGGCCTCCATGAATGCACACGGACCGTAGTCGATGGTTTCCCCGGAGATCGTCATGTTGTCGGTGTTCATCACCCCGTGGATGAAGCCGATCTGCATCCATCGGGCGATCAGGGATCCCTGGACGCCGGCCACCGCCTCGAACAACGCGAGGTAGGGGCGTTCGGCCGCTGCTGCGCTGGGATGGTGGCGGGCTATGGCATGGTCGGCAAGCCGGCGCAGTAGCTCGACATCGCCTGTGGCAGCAGCATATTGGAAGCTGCCTACCCGCAGGTGACTGCTCGCGACCCGGACCAGCAGAGCGCCGGGCAGCTGTTTGCCGTCCCGCTCTACCGGGCGGCCTGTCTTGACCACGGCCAGCGAGCGCGTGGTCGGGACGCCCATCGCGTGCATTGCCTCGCTGATGACGTATTCGCGCAACATCGGCCCGACTACGGCCAGGCCGTCACCCCCGCGGGCAAACGGCGTGCGCCCCGAACCTTTGAGGTGGATGTCGCGGAGTCGCCCGTCGCCTTCGGCAAGCTCCCCGAGGAGCAGCGCGCGCCCATCGCCCAACCGCGGGACGTAGCCGCCGAATTGGTGTCCCGCATACGCTTGGGCCACCGGTACCGCTCCAGTGGGCACCCGGTTGCCGACCAAGAACCCCACCCCGTCGCGGCTGCGCAACCAGTCGGCGTCCAGGCCGAGCTCGGCGGCCAGCGGCTCGTTGAGGACCAGCAACTCAGCGTCCGGTGTCGCCTCGGCCTGCCACTGCACAGCCAGCTCCGGCAGCTCGCGGGCGAAGCGGTCCTGCAGAACGACGGTCGTGTCCGGTGTGACGCTCACTTAGTCCACAGTACGGAGGGCTGGCGTCATCCGTCCTCGGGCGTGGCCAGCCCTTCCGGGGGAGGCGTGGAATACGCCGGATAGGCCGGCGGGGAGACCACGCTGTCGTCTTCGGATTCGGCCGGCTGGGCGGTGTGTTCTTTGTCGTCAGGCCCTGTTCCAGTGCTCATCGGTATCCCTTAGCCGATCGCATGCTGAATCAGGTCGCGAGCCCGGTCGAGCATCGAGGCGAACGGCCCGACCGCGAAATTCAGCTTCGCCGACTCAACACCGGCATGCGGACGAGTCGGGGCGATCGCTTCGGCCATCTTCACCGCGGTCCCCATTCGCTTGAGGTCGTCGGCGTCGACTTGCTGCTGCAACTTGGGAAACTCCTCGATCTCCTCATGCTCGGCGTGCGCCAGCACCGCATCGCGCAGCTTGGTCAGCTCATCGATGAACTCCTGCGAGGTGATGTCGAGGCCTTCGATCTTCGACAGCTGCTCTTTGGCTTCGTGCTCTTGCTTCAAGAGCAGGTCAACGATCGCGTCGCCGTCGTCGGCCTCGCGGCGCAGCCGCGGGTGCACCACCATCTCCTCGGCCGTCTCGTGCACGGCAAGCAATTGGCGCAGCTCTATGAACGGCTTTTCGCGTGCCTGCGGCTCCGACGCGTGCAGGACTTCTTCGAACATGTCCTCGATGAGGGCATGCTGGGCTTTGAGAAACGTGACAACTTCGTCAGGTGTTTGAACAATCATCTCGGCCACGCGGATGTACCTCCTGTGGAATCAATAGCCGCCGCATACCCCGGTGCAGGTGTACTAAAACGCCCGCGGCGCGCACGTCCACACAGCAGCCACCGTCATGCACAAGGGGCATGTTGTGTGCCTCAGTTATGTGTGGCGGCTGATCAGAACCCGGCGACCAGATTGTTGTGCTGCGGGCAGTACGTTCGCACCGAGATCGCCACGTAGTCATTGGCGACGCTGCTGAACGCGGGGCTGTTGTTACGGAACTCCGCGACGATCTGTTGCACGGTCATGCCCTGGCCGATGTTCAGGCACACCATCTTGCCGTTGTAGACGGCCGCCTCGGGGTTCGCGAACGAGATGCCGCGGTCGCTGAGATCTTGGATGTACTTGTTGTCCTGGTCGGGGGTCGAGTTGATGGAGGCAGGATTCGGTGCGGTAGTCGTTGCCGCCGAGCTGCTAGCGGGCGCCACCGGTGCGGGCTTACCCGAAGACGGCGACCTGGTTAAAGCCCAGTGCCCCAACACGATTGCGCCCGCCAGTCCCAAACCGACCAGCAGCAGGGCGGCGGCTCTGCCCCACGTTGAGCGCCAGGTCTCCACGGCTGCCACCGGTTCGCTGGCGACGTCGTACTCGCCGTCGCCTGGCACCTCGGCTCCTACATCGGGGATGGCCTCTTCGCCCCGCGACCACGCGACTTCAACGGCGTCGGTGGGTGCCGCATTGGGTACGGCAACGGTCTGGTCACGATTGACCGCACCGGTGTTGTCGGCAGCCGGATGCGACTCGACCATGAGGGCCATCCTAGCCAGCAGCCTTGGCCGTCCCGCCTTACGTCAGGTGGCGGTTACGCCACTGTCTGATTCGGCCCGTCGGCATCTGGATCGCGGCCATCACCGAGCTCATCGACGAGGCCACCGACTTGGCGTGGGCCGATGGTTCGGCGGCCGGTGGCTTCTCGCCTTCCCACCACGTCGGCGCCAACAGGGCCGTCGTCAGCGGAATGGCCGGGTCAACGCTGTTGTGTCCCCACTCGCAGGCGCGATCGATCGCGGTGACCGATGGGGCCAGGTTGATCGCCGACAACGTCGGCTCGAACCGGATGAGGTGATCGGCGTAGGGCAGGTTGCGCACCATCTGCACCTGAATCGCCTGGGTGATCGGGGCCAGCCACATGTGCCGGGAATCCCACTGCGGATGGAAGCAGTCGAACGCCAGATAGCAGGCGTTGCGAGTACCCAACTTGCCGTCCCGGACTCGCTTCCACGCCAGTTCGACGGGGACGTTGCTGGCTGCGCCGCCGTCGACGATCGCGGCGATGTCCCGTTCGGCGCACAGGTCGTCCAAAAGCGGGACCATGCGCGGGTCGCGCGTCTCATGGTGCAGCACACCGGGAATGGCCGACGAGAACGACGCCGCGTCGACGACGTCGAAATCCAGCGCCGGGTCGTCGCCGCTGAGGACGACCGGCTTGACCACCCGCAAGTCGATGAAGGCGGCCACCTGCCACATGCGCGCGGCCACCTGGGGGCCGATGCCGATCGGGCGGAACGGGACCGATCGCAACTGCAGCGCGGC
The DNA here is from genome assembly GCF_002116635.1 of Mycobacterium szulgai. Taxonomy (GTDB): domain Bacteria; phylum Actinomycetota; class Actinomycetes; order Mycobacteriales; family Mycobacteriaceae; genus Mycobacterium; species Mycobacterium szulgai. The sequence continues at coordinate 197,716 of NZ_LQPW01000019.1, forward strand.
GAGTTCAGGCCGGCGAAACCGCGAAGGCAATGCCGCATACGGCTGCCGGCGCACACCGGCGACCACGACGTCGAACGGGATCGCCAGGTCCGACATGCGCATCCGCTGGCCATCTTCGCGGCTGAGCAACGCCAGGGCGAACTGGTCGAAGCGCAGCGCGAACAGGCCGGCCATGCCGTGCCGGCGGCGAAGCCGTTCGGGTCCGAGGATGGCGCGGTAGGACACCGACTTGGCCCAGGCGACGTAATCCTCAATCGGCACCGGCAGGGCACGCGACACCAGGCTGCCGATGATGGACCCGAACGACGAGCCGATCAGGTAGTCGGGCACCTGGCCGGCTTCCAGCAGGCGCGCCATGCCGCCGATGTAGACATAACCAGCGCCACCGCCGCCGCCAAGGACGGTGACCAGCTTCTTGTATCCGACCTCGGAGTCCAGCTCCGCGGCGGAGAAATCGTTGCCGTGGCGTTCTATGAGCACGCGCCGCTGGTCGTCCTGGTCGGCCGCCAGGCCCCCCAGCGCGTCTCGTGCTGCCTTCAGTGCGGTGACCGGATCCGGCTCCTCGCGCAGCGGCCCGAACAGCGTGTCGGTGACCCGCGAGCGCCAGGGCGCCACTTCGGCGCCCACCGCTATGTCGCCGCGTCCCCGCGTTCCACCCGGGCCGGCTGCGCCCGGTTCGAAGTCGGCGAGCCGGGCGAAGTTGAGGATGTAGCGCAGTTGGCGCAGCTCGTCGTCGCTCAGCACGTCGGGGTTGGCCAGATGTTGCCGGACCAGCCGGTTCTCCATTTTCTGCAGCAGCAGATTGGGCTCGGTCGAGGGCAGTTCAACCGTGTCGAGCGCGGCATCGGTGTCCCGGTTCTCGGCGTCGATCCGGTCGATCTGGTCGGTTCCGTCGATTTCGGTGTCCACGTCGAGCGCGTCGCCGCGCCGGCCCAACCGGGCACGCATCGCGTCCGCGAAGGGGATCTGCATGAGCATCAGTGTCCCGGTACGGGGATGGTTGGCAGCGCTGAGCTGCCCGGCCAGCAGCCCAGCGGACTGATTCCCTTGTTGATCGCGGCGGTGATGCAGTTCTGCACGACGACGTTCGGGTCGTTGCTGATCGAGCGGGAAAGGATCTCGTTGGCTTTGGCCTGAGCCTCGGCGGTGCGCTGGGCCTCCACCGCGATCGAGGTCTGGGCGCGCTGCTGGTTGAGCTGATTGATCTTGTCCTCGGTGCCCTGGTCGTACTGGATAGTGGGCACGTTGACGTCGAAGATGTCGACCTGGCCGCCGACGTCCTGGCGCATGATGTCGGCGGCGCGCTTGGCCAGGCTGGGCAGCGGCGAGACATCGAGGTTCTGCGGATCCAGCGGATTGAAGGCGGCGAACACCTCGTTGAGGGCAACCGACAGATTGCGCTCGATCAGGTTGACCCGCACGTTGTCAAAGGTCTTGTACTGCTGGAACAGTTCCGGCGCGGCATGCTGCTTGAGCTGCCAGCGGATGCTGACGTCGGCCAGCGCGGTGGATTGGTTGCCAAGCCGCACCATGATGCGCTCGTCGTGGCTGCCCACTTTGACGTACTTGTCGATCTGCACCGCGCCGTCCATCTGGTGGGTCATCTGCCACGGCCACTTGGCGTGGAACCCGTTGTTCAGGCTCACCCCGTTGGGGCGCCCGAAGGTGGTGACGATCGCGATCTGACGCGTGCCGACGATGGTGAAGCAACCCCACAGGAAGAACAGCAGTGCGGCTGCCAGCGCACCCACCGTCACCGCCTTGGTGCGTGAGTTCGCGCTGGTGCGGTTGACGAGCCAGAAGATGCCGGCGACTCCGGCGATGATCAAGCAAATGACAAACAGCACGATTTGCCACGTCATCGATTGCTCTCCTTCTGCAGGCGGTAGAGGCAGCCTAGGCTGCTGCCATGTCGATCGATCGTGCCGCACTGATCACGGGCAGCATCCGACTCGCCTCGGGCCTCTCTTTCCTCTACGACCCGATTGCGGCCAATCGGCTCTGGGGCGATCCCGATGATCAAACGGCGACGGCGCAATTGTTGTTGCGGTCGATGGGCTACCGCGACGCGTTGATCGGCGGCCTGCTTGCGACGGCGGCGCTGCGGGGCAAGAACACCCGCGGCTGGTTTTTGGCGTCCGGCGGCGCCGACGCCGCCGACCTGCTCGGCGGGCTGAGCGTGCACGACGAACTCAAGCCCGCGCAACGCGTAATCGGCCTGGGTGGTGCCGTGATCGGCATCGGGGTGGGCTTGTGGGGTGCCGCGCGCCGGCGGCCGTCACGACACGACGATGCGAAGGCGCTCCCAGCCGCGGACCGTTGAGGTGGGCGCGAGCTTGAGGCTGTCGTAGTCGACATCCCAGTGCGGCCACCGGTTGAGCAACTCGTCCAGGGCGACCCGGCCTTCCAGGCGGGCCAGATTCGCACCCAGGCAATAGTGCACACCCTTGCCGAACGTCAGGTGCGAGATGTTGTCGCGGTGAAGGTTGAACGTGTCAGGATCCTTGTAGCGCAACGGGTCTCGGTTGGCCGAGCCGAAGAGCAGCAGTATTGCGCTGCCGGCCGGCACGGTGGTGCCGTAGGCCTCGAAATCGCGGATCGTGTAGCGGGCGACGTGCGGTCCCGTCGGCTCGAAGCGCAACGTCTCGTCAACCGCGCGGGTCAGCAGCGAGCGGTCTTGTGCGACTTCGGCACGCTGGTCGGGATGCTCGGCGAGCACTTTGGCCAGCCAGCCGATCAGCCGGCCCGTCGTTTCATTGCCCGCCCCGGCCACCACCTGGGTGTAGTGCAGCACCTCTTTACGGGTCAGCTTTCTCGTCACGCCGGTGGCGTCCTCGAACTCGACGTTGAGCAGTGCGGTCATCAGGTCGTCGGAAGGATTCTTGGCGCGCCAGTCGACGTAATCGGCGTAGATGCGGCCGTCGGCGATCGCATCCGGGTCGGCCACCTTCATGGGTGTGCCGGGCCGGGTGCGCAGGTTGGCGTCATTGGCGTCGCGCACGCCGATCTGCTCGTCTTCGGGGATGCCCAGCAGCATCCCGATGACACGCATCGGCATCATCGACGCCAATTCCGCGATGATGTCGAAACCGCCGGAACCGACCAGCGGATCCAGGCACCGAATGCAGTAGCGGCGGATCTGGTCCTCTATCGCGGCCATCCGGCGCGGGGTGAAGACCCGCGACATCACCCCGCGCAACATCGTGTGCGTGGGCGGGTCCTCGAACATCATCACACCCGGCGGCATGTCGAACTTGGACTGGATCAGTTCGAGGATGTCACTTCGGCTGTTGGAGAACGTTTCCCAATCCGAGAGTGCCTTCTCGACGTCGGCGTGGCGGGAGATCGCCCAGAAGTTGTAGCGCTCGTTGTAGTACAACGGGGCCTCGTCGCGCAGCCGAGCGAAAGTGGGATAGGGGTTGGCGGTGATATCGACGTCGTACGGGTCGTAGTAGACATCGGTGCTAACTGTCATGTGCTGGCCTCGTCTTCGGTTATTTCAGGCAGCTGCCGGCATCGACGGGAAGCGTCACGCCGGTGATGTAACGCGCTTCGTCGGAGGCCAGGAACAACACTGCGTTGCTGATGTCCTCGGCCGTCACCCACGGGATCGGCAGGGTGTGGAAGGTTTGGCAGATGGGCGCCAGATCATCGGGCCCGGGGTTCGCCAAATCCGGCCGGAACAGCCGAAAGGTGCTCTCGTTGATCAACAATGGCGTGTTCACGTGCGTGGGATGGACTGAATTGACGCGGATGTTCTTAGGGCCGAGTTCCACGGCGAACGACCGCATCAGCCCGACCACACCGTGCTTGGCCGCCACGTAATGGCCGGTGTGGGTGTATGGCTTGAGGCCGGCCACCGAACTGGTCAAGACAATCGAGGCACCCGAACTCAAGTGCGGCACAGCGGCTTTCACTGTCTTCCAGACTCCGCTGAGGTTGACGTCGATCATCTCCTGCCACAGGTCTTCGCCCATCCGGTCCAGCCGGGCTCCGATCGTGCCGATACCGGCATTGGCGACGACTATGTCGAGCCGGCCCAGCTGCTCGACGCCGCTGTCGACGGCGGCCTGCAGGGCGTCGTAATCCCGGACGTCGACTTCGGCGGTGACGACGCGGCGATTGCAGCCCTTGACGAGATCGGCGGTCTGCGCGAGGTCTTCGGGCGTCGATGGCGGCGCCGGTGAGTTTTCGAAGGGCTGGCAGATATCGATCGCGATGATGTCGGCCCCCTCTTGCGCCAGCCGCACCGCGTGACTGCGGCCCTGCCCGCGCGCCGCGCCGGTGACGAACGCGACCTTGTCTGCAACCCGACCGGGCATCCGGCCCTCCTCGTTGAGTAACCTCGTTACACCAGGTACGGTAACCTTGTTACTCGACGAGGGCAAGGGTGCAGGTGGCAAGCGCTGAAGTGATGACAGGCGACCCGATCCTTAGCGTCGTCGTGGACATCTTGGAGACCGACGGGTATGACGCGGTGCAGCTGCGGGAGGTCGCCAAGCGCGCGCGGATGTCTCTGACCACCATCTACAAGCGTTACCCGACTCGCGATGCCCTCATCCTCGCGGCGCTCGAGCGCTGGATGGACGAAAACCGTTATGCCGCTTTGGCAATGCAGACCCACGATCCGGGTGAATCCGTTTACGACGGCCTGATGCGGGTGTTCCGAACGATTTTCCAGCCATGGGAACGGCATCCGGACATGCTGCGAGCCTACTTTCGCGCCCGTTCTGCCCCAGGCGGCGCCCGGCTGGTGAGCCGCGGTTTGGACGCCGTTATACCCGCTACCATGGCCGTGCTGGGTGACGCCGAACCCGATCTCGTCGAAGACCTTCCCGCGATTGTGTCCAACCTCGCCTACGGACTGGTCGCGCGCTTCTCGGCGGGCGAGATTGCGATCACCGAGATCCTGCCGACGCTGGATCGGGCGCTGTTCCGGTTGACGTCAACGCCGGGCCAGGCTGACCCTCTGGATCGCGCCTTGCCTGCTGACCCTGAGTCCACCGAACGGAGTCATGCCCACTAGCTTTGTGATCTGCGGAGAACATGGATTCGACCTGAAACTAGGTGAGGCAATGATGCGAGGCGCGCCAGCAGAGTTCGATCGCACCAGGCTGCCACTGCCCGACACACCGGCCGGCGGTAAGGCCGGACCGACGATCTCGGAGTCGGTGATGCCGACGATCTCGCCCATCCGCCCCCCGACCGGCGCGCCCAATGTGGTGATCGTGCTGCTTGATGACGTGGGGTTCGGGGCTACTGCTACGTTCGGCGGTCCGGTTCCGTCGCCTACCGGCGATGCGTTGGCGGGGGAAGGGTTGCGCTACAACCGGTTTCACACCACCGCACTGTGCTCTCCCACACGGGCAGCATTGCTCACCGGCCGGAACCACCATGTGGTGAATACCGGCAATATCACCGAGTGGGCCACCGGGTACGACGGCTACAACAGCATCATCCCGAAATCTGCCGCCACTGTCGCTGAGACGTTGCGGCTCAACGGCTACAGCACCGCGGCGTTCGGCAAATGGCATAACACCCCGGTGTGGGAGGTCAGCCCGGCGGGACCGTTCGATCGCTGGCCGACGGGCATGGGTTTCGAAGAGTTCTACGGGTTCATGGGTGGCGAAGCGCACCAATACAATCCGGGCCTGTACCACGGTACGACGCCCATCGAACGTCCCGAAGGTGTCGCGAATTACCATCTGACCACCGACCTCGCCGATCGGATGATCGAATGGGTACGTGCCCAGCGGTCCATCGCACCGGATCGGCCCTTTTTCGTCTATTGGGCGCCGGGTGCCACCCATGCGCCGCACCAGGTGGCGCCCGAGTGGAGCGAGCCGTTCCGCGGCCAGTTCGACTTAGGCTGGGACAGGCTGCGCGAGGAGATCTTCACTCGCCAGAAGCAGCTTGGGGTGATCCCTGCCGATGCTCAGCTGACGGTGCGCCACGAGTCCATCCCCTCGTGGGACTCCGTCTCCCCGGACAGGCAACGCATCGCGGCCCGGCTCACGGAGGTCTACGCGGGGTTTTTGGCCCACACCGATTACGAGATCGGGCGGATCGTCGCTGCCCTCAAGGGCATGTCCGAGTGGGACAACACCCTGTTCTTCTACATCATCGGCGACAACGGAGCTGCGGCGGCGGGCGGAATTGACGGTGTTTTCAACGAAATGGTGGTACTGAACGGCCTCCAAGAGGACGTCTCTGTCGTGCTGTCGAAAATGGACGAATTCGGCGGGCCGAAGGCCAGCAATGAGTACCCGGTCGGCTTCGCGTGGGCGATGTCCACGCCATTCCAGTTCACCAAACGGTTCGCCAGCCACTTCGGCGGCACTCGCAACCCGATGATTGTGACCTGGCCCAAGCGCATTACCGACCGGGGCGGGCTGCGCTGCCAGTTTCATCACGTCATCGACATTGCCCCGACCATCCTGGAAGCCGCGGGCATTCCGGCGCCGGCTGTTGTCAACGGAGTCACCCAGAAGCCCTACGACGGCATCAGTTTGGCGTACACCTTCGGCGATGCGGACGCGAAGGATCGCCGCGGCACCCAGTACTTCGAAATCACCGGTATCCGCGGGATCTATCACGAGAATTGGATTGCGTGCACTTACCACGGAAAAATTCAGTGGAAGAGGAGCGCATTACCGGCATTCTCCGACGACCGCTGGGAGCTTTACGATCTGCGCAGCGACTACAGCCAGGCCGTCGACCTAGCTGCCGAGCGCCCGGACAAGCTTGCCGAACTGAAGGCGTTGTTCGATTCTGAAGCCGAGCGGAACAACGTCTTTCCGCTTGATGACCGTGGACCAATCCGCGCAATGGGTGCCCGCCCCACGATTCTTGGCGAGCGTTCTGCGATCTCGTTCGGTCAGGGGGCCATCCGCATGCCCGAGGACATCATTCGCAGCGCATTCAATCGGTCTTATTCGATCACCGCGGCTATCGACACCCCGGGCGGCACGGTCGTCGAAGGAGTTCTGCTGGCCGCCGGGGGCTATTTCGCCGGGCTGTCACTGTACGTGCAGAACGGCTTGCCGCACTTCACCTACAACTATTTCGGCTCGGAATACACCACGGTCACCGCAACCGAACTTCTCCCCGCCGGCGAGGCTACGGTCGCGATTGAATTCGACTATGACGGTGGGGGTCTGGGCAAGGGCGGGGTAGTGAGGTTGCTGCTTAACGATCGCCCAGTCGGGGAATCGCGGATCGAGCGCACCGTGCCATTCGGGTTCAGTGCCGACGAAGGAATCGACATCGGTATGGACGGCGGCACGCCGGCGGCCGACACCTATGACAGCACCTTCCCGTTCAACAGCACCATCAACGAGGTCACGATCCAGCTGCGATAAGCCGCTGCCGCGGCATCGGTGGCGGAGTGAGTAACGGGGCCGTGTCATTACCGTAGTTGCGGCAGCACTTCGCGTTCCCAGGCGCTGAAAAAGCCGTCCATGTCCGGCCCGATCTGCTGAACGTACACCTCGTCGATGCCGGCATCGAGATATTCGCGGACCTGCCCGGCATGCTTGTCCGCGGCTGGCCCGCAGGTAACCGACTCCGCGACGGTGTCCGGTGGCACCAGTGTCATTAATTCCGCGAAATCCTTTGGTCTGGGCAGTATTTGGGCGGTTTGACCGGGCAGGGCCTCGTTGGCCCATAGCCGGTGAGCGGCCTTGAGCGCGGTGTCCGGGTCGCGGTCCCAACACACCTTGGTGCCGGCCTGAACCGGCTTGTTACCTCCGCCGGCGTCCCGGAAGGCCTGCACCAGTTCGATTTCGGGCATTGCCAGGCAGTACCCGTCGCCAATGCGCCCGGCCAGTTGCGCGCCCTGTGGGCCGAAGCCTGAAACATAAATCGGCACCGGCTTTTCCGGGCAGGTGTAGATGCGTGCTTCCTGAACCTCGTAGTACTTGCCATGATGGCTGATCTCGTCACCCTTGTGCAGCAGCCGGATCACCTCGATCGCCTCCTCGAGCATCTGTTGCCGCACGCCGACCGAGGGCCAGCGATCACCCAACACATGCTCGTTGAGCGCCTCGCCGCTACCCACACCGAGAATGAAGCGCCCGTCCAATTGGACCGCCGCCGTCGCGGCTGCATGGGCGATGATCGCGGGGTGGATGCGGATCGTCGGGCAGGTGACAGCAGTGGTCACTGGCAGTGTCGTAACTTGTGACAATGCGCCGATGACTCCCCACACGAATGGGCTTTGGCCCTGTTCGTCATTCCACGGGTGGAAATGATCGGAGATCCACAGCGCGTCGAAGCCGGCCGCTTCGGCGCGTTTGGCTTGGTCGACCAGCTCGGCTGGACCGAATTGCTCGCAGGACAAGAAGTATCCGATCTTCGTCATGAGTGTGGGCTACCCGGTTGCCGGCGCGTCATGCATGCCGCGGCCGGTCGCGTTTATGTCGCCGACGTGCGGGTAGCACCCACGTATCAGCACATCACCTCGGGAGGGAGCAAGCATGGCTACCGGAGACACCGGATTCGACGACGTCAGCTTCGATCTGATCTCACTGCAATACCACTCACTGAAGGCTGGTCACGACTACGGGCAGTATGTCCGTGACGCGAAAAATGCCGGACTGGACAGCGTGGCAGAGTTTTTCGAGGGCGTGATGGCCGAAGATTCTCAGCGCGCCCAGCGCTGTCATGAATTACTCGGCGAACTCCAGTCGTCGCGATAGTCAGCGGCCGAATCGCCCCAGCACCCGACGCAGCACGCCCTGCGATTCGCCCGTCGGAGGCTGCCGAATGGCGTACGGCCACGGTGCATTTCGCTCGGGCACCGACGACGCCCGCTGCCCTTTGAGTTGCATCCTGAGGTGCTGACGCAACTCGTGCAAGTCGGGATCGCCCCACCGGTTGTCCGCCTCGACCGGGTCGGCTGTCAGGTCGTAGAGCTCCCATTGGTCATCGAGCGGGTCGGTGCGATACGCCTCGCCGCCAAGGCCATTGGTGGCCAAATGCCGAACACCAGGCTCGGTCCAGGTGGCCGGGTCGTCGAAGGTGCGCACCAGCTTCCACAAGTGTCCCCTCCCGCCGCCAGCTTCGGACTCGTCAACGCGCACGACCAGTCCCTCGAAGTTGGCGGCCACGTGCGCGGGCACCCTAATGCGCAGTGGCGCAGGGGGATTCACGTCGCGGCCCAGTTGCCGGGCGAATGCCGAAGCGCCGGTGTCGCCTTCGAGCACGTTGTCGCGCGTCATCAGGTAGACAGGCCGGCTTTCGTCGGCCGGTGCCCCGTCGACTACGGGCATCAGGTCGCGACCGGGCAGCGGATGCACCTCGGAGAACGATTCGGCGAGCACATCGGCGGTGGCGTCGACGTCGATGCCGGCCGCCCCCAGCAGCGTCGGCACCAGGTCGACGTGTGACGTCGGCGCCTCGATGGTGCGTGGCCCGGTGACGTTGTCGCCGATCCGGGCGATGACGAACGGCACCCGGGTGGCCTCGTCGTACAGGTTGAACCACTTCTGGTGCAGCCCGCCGTGCGCACCCAGCAGATCGCCGTGATCGGAGGTGCGTACCAGCACGGCATTGTCGGAACCGTCTTCGGTCACCGCGCGGCGGACCCGGTCGATCGGGGTATCGACTTCGGCGTGTAAGCGGTAGTAGAGGTCGCGATAGCGCTGCTTATTGCGTTCGTAGCTGCGGCTGATCGCCGGCGCCGGACCGTATCCGGAGTAGTACGCCTCCCGGAAGGCGATCTGCGCGGCCGGCTTGGTGGACAGGTCCTCATCGGCGGTCGGCGGTGCTGGCACCGGCGGCGGGTCCAGCGGCGAGGGCTGCAGCGGGCTGCGCCGCACCCACGCCGGAAACAGCACGATGTCGTGCGGGTTGACGAAGCTGGCCACCAGTAAGAACGGGCGCAGCGCGGCTTCCTCCCCGGCACGACGCCGGGCGTAGCGGTCTTTCAGCCAGGCGACCACCCGGTCGGCGATCAGCGGGTCGCGCCGGTATCCGCTGTTGGCGTTGCCGGCACCGTGCGGCTCGGGGCCCACCCAACCGGAGAAGCCGTACGGAGCCAGCGGGTCGGCGTCCAGGTAGCGCTGCACGGCTGCCGCGTCGACGACGCCGTCGTCGTCGTTGGTGGCCAGCGAGGCGCCCGTCGCCGGGTCCTCGACGTCGGCGTGCGAGATGTGCCACTTGCCGTCGTAGTGGGTGTCGTATCCGGCCGCGCGAAACCAGTTGCCCAGCGTCGGCACCTCGCCGGCCCGCAGCCAGCGCAGTCGCGAATCGTCGAACCGCTTGCCGATGCCGTCGGTCTGCGTGACGCCGTGCAGGTCGGGATACTGTCCGGTGAAGATGGTCGGGCGGCTCGGCACGCACGCCAGCGAACCGGTGTAATGCCGGGTGAAATTCACGCCGTGCTCGTCGAACCAGCGGCGGCCGGCCAGGGTCTGGCGGCGCCACTGCAGGATCTCGGGTGACTCATAGGGCGGTATGGCGCGTTCCTCGTCTGTCATCAAGATGACGATGTCGGGACGCTCAGACATGGGTGTTCTCCAATCGGTGTGCCAGCCCGGTCAGCAGCGTGTCGGACTGCTTGGCCAGGACACGGAGTGCGACCTGCTCGGCCAGCCGAGCCGGCGGTGCGGTTCCGATCTCTACCGTGCTGGTCAAAGTGACCTCAGTCGTATTCCCCGCCGGGCGCAGCGTCCAGCGGTTGGCGACCTTGCGCAACCGGGCCGGCAGGCCCTCGATGTCGTAGGCCAGTGTGGCCGGCGGATCGAACTCGGTGATGCGCTCCAATAGTGCATTGCGGCCCACCTGCACGCGGCGGGTGGTGCCGACGGGGGAGCCGTCGGGGCCGCCGTTCAATACGCATGAGTGATCGACGTTGTCGGCCCAGGAACTCAGGGAGCCGAAGTCTGCCAATACATCCCAGATCGCCTGTGGCGGCGCCGTTATCGTCCGGCTGCGGCTGATGTCTGACACTCCGCCATCCAACACCATGACTCTGAGATTTGTCCGAGATTGCCGTGTGGGCTGCGCAACGGCGGTCACATCAAGCGTCCGGCGTCGCGGTGTTGCGATGTGCCGGGGCGCGCGGGCAGCAGGACGGCGACGACGATCGCGCCGGCCACCGCGACACCCGCACACGTCAGACAACCCGCCCACACGCCGTCGAGGAACGCGGACTCGACGAGCGGGCGCAGGCCTTGCGCCTGCGTCGTGGGTAGGCGGCCGAGCTCGTGCTCGGCGGCGGCCATCGACTGGCGCAGCGCGGCGCGCGCGGCAGGGTCCAGATCGGACAGTGCGGCGCGGCCATCCAGTGATCTGGCATAGACCGAGGCGAAAACGCTGCCCACGATCGCCACACCGAGGCAGCCGCCGAGTTGGCGCGTCACACCGGTCACCGCCGATCCGGTGCCCGCCTCCGACGGGCTGAGCGAACCCATGATCGCCTCGGTGGCCGGGGCCATGGTGAGACCAAGGCCGCCACCCAGCAGGGCCATCGCCGCGCCGATCACCCAGTACGGCGTGTGGGTGGTGAAGGCCCCAGACCCTGCCAGTGCGGCGGCGAAGGTCAGCAGTCCGGCGGTGACGACGGAGGTAGTGCCGAACCGTTCGACGATTCTAGGTGCCAGCACGCTGGCGCCGGCGAACGAGAACGCCAACGGCAGCAATCGGACACCGGTTTCCAGCGGCAGGTAAGCGGTCATGAATTGCAGGTATTGGGTGCCGATGAAAATGAACCCGCACAGCGCCAGATAGGCCGTCGTGACAGCAACGCTTCCCCCCGAGAAGCGCCGATTGGCAAAAATCGACCAATCAAGCGCCGGGTGCGATGTATGCCGCTCCAGCCACCAGAGCAACAACACCATGATCGCCGCTATCACGAAACCGGCGCCGGTTCGCACGCTGAGCCAGCCGATGTTGGGCCCTTCGATCAGCGTGTAGATCAACACAGTCACGCCTGTCGCGGACACCAGCAGTCCGCCGGAATGCGTTGGGGGACGGTCAGGGTCGCGCGACGTCGGCACGAACAGACTTGTCCCGACGAGTGCCGTTACGGCGATCGGGACGTTGATCCAGAAGATGGAACCCAGGGTGAAGTGTTCGAGCAGCCAGCCTCCGGTAATCGGCCCGACGGCTATCCCGATGCCGTTCATCGCCGACCACACACCGATTGCCCTGGCCCGCTGGGTTGCGTCGGTGAAGATGTTGGTGACCAGTGCCAGCGTCGTAGGAAAAATGATCGCCGCGCCGATCCCCATGGCCGCGCGCGCCGCGATGAGCGTCCCGGGCGAGTTGGCGCTGGCGGCAATCGCCGACGTCGCGGCGAACAGGGCAAGACCGATGTTGAGCCAGCCGCGTCTGCCGTATCGATCGCCCAGATTCCCCGCCGGCAACAACAATCCGGCGGAAGTCAGGGTGTAGGCATCGACGACCCACTGCAGTTCGGCGTTATCGGCTCTCATGACACGCGACAATGTGGGCAGGGCGACATTGACGATGGTCATATCGATGCTGGCGACGAAATTGCTGAGGCATATGACCGCTATCGCGATGCCGGGACGAGCGCGCGGGGTGACGGCTGCGGCCGCGGCGCCGCGAACGAAGTTCAACACACCCGGTTGGCGACCAACTCGGCCAGCGCGTGCAAATCCGCCACCGCGCCCGGCTTCGGGTTGGCGGCCCTGAGCGCGTCCAGCGCGCTGGCGCGATACCGCTGAGCCTCGGTTTCCGCCCACGCACGGCCACCCGCGGCCTCAACGAGGTCGGCGACCCGGCTCAGCTCGCGATCATCGAGGTCGTCGGTCCTGGCATACAGCCTGGCCAATTCGTGGCCGGCGGCCGTGCCGGAGGTCAAAGCCGCCACCACCGGCAAAGACTTCTTCCTCGACTTGAGATCGGAATAAACCGGCTTACCGGTGACCGCTTCCCCGCCCCAAATGCCGAGAATGTCATCGACCAGCTGAAAAGCGATTCCTAAGTGCCGTCCGAATTGCCCGTACAAATTGGCCAACTCGATGTCGTCAGCTACCGAGAGAGCGCCCAACTGGCATGCCACGCCGAGCAACGCCCCCGTCTTGGCCTCCGACATGCGCAGACACTCCGCCAGGCCCACCGCCGCACGGCTTTCGAACGCAATGTCGTCGGACTGCCCGGCGCACAATTCCAGCGCGGCGCTTCTGATCGCGGTTCCCGACGGGCCATCGTGGACCAATTCAGAGGCCAATAGAAAAAGCGCGTCACCGGTCAGCAATGCCATCGGTAGCCCGAATGCAGCCCACGCCGTGGGGCGATGCCGCCGGGTCAGATCGCCATCCATGATGTCGTCGTGGAGCAACGAAAAGTCGTGCAGCAACTCCACCGCAACCGCGGGTTTGATCGCGGCTTGCGCGGAGCCGCCTGCGCCTCGCGCACACGCGATGGTCAACGTCGGCCGGACTGCCTTGCCGCCGCTTCCAAAGCCTTCCCGGCCCTCTGCGTCCCACCAGCCCAGATGAAAGCCGACGATATGGCGGATGGCGGGCGGAAGGGTTTCGATCACGGCGCGTTGCGTCGGTTCGATGAGAAGGCGGGTCTCGGCAAGCAGGGTTTCGACGCGCGTCGTGGCACCGGCAGCGCAGACCGGTTGCGCCGTCTCGGTCATGATCACCACCTCTCCGACCGTTCGCCTGCCAGCGCCGTCCACCCTGGGGGAATCTTCACCCGGGAACGTTGCGCGCAGCGGGTAAGCGGGAAATTTACCGGAGGGTTAGTTAGTGCAGCAACGTTTCGCGAAAAGAGACCAGGGTCAACCCGTCGCCGGCTCGCCGCTACGGTTTAGGGGCACGAACTCACCGGACGGGAATGAAGAGGCGGCGCAGCACGCAATGTATGACCAAGTCAACTACGACGCGGCGGATCCCGCTGACATAGGTTCGCGCATCGATCCGGTTCTGGCTCGAAGCTGGTTATTGGTCAACGGCGCGCACGCCGACCGGTTCCAAGCCGCGTCTCATTCCCGTGCGGACATCGTTGTTTTCGATATCGAGGATGCGGTCGCGCCCAAAGACAAGGACGCCGCGCGCGACAATGTGGTGCGCTGGCTGGCCGCCGACAACAAGGACTGGGTCCGCATCAACGGCTTCGGCACGCCATGGTGGGCCAAGGACATCGCCGAGTTGGCCAACACCCCGGTGGGTGGGGTGATGCTGGCGATGGTCGAATCGGTGGACCACATCACCGAGACCGCGCGCCGACTGCCGGGCGTCCCCATCGTCGCTCTGGTGGAAACGGCCCGGGGGCTGGAGCGCATCACCGAGATCGCCGCCGCCAAGGGCACGTTCCGGCTCGCCTTCGGTATCGGAGACTTCCGCCGGGACACCGGTTTCGGCGAGGACCCGACCACGCTCGCCTATGCCCGGTCACGCTTCACCATCGCCGCGAAGGCGGCCGGGCTGCCCAGTGCGATCGACGGGCCGACCATCGGTTCCAATCCGCTCAAGCTGATCGAGGCCACTGCCGTCTCGGTCGAGTTCGGTATGACCGGCAAGATTTGCCTTTCGCCGGAGCAGTGTGCCGTGGTGAATGAGGGCCTGTCGCCGTCGCAAGACGAAATCGGCTGGGCGAAAGAATTTTTCGCGGAGTTCGAGCGCGACGGGGGAGAGATCCGCAACGGGTCGGACCTGCCGCGCATCGCTCGTGCCACCAAGATTCTCGATTTGGCGCGGTCCTACGGCATCGAGGCCTCCGAGTTCGAGGACGAACCGGTGCACTCACCGGCGCCGTCGGACACTTACCACTACTGACCGCCGTCGCCTAACTTTGAGGGAGGCGAGGTAGTCGGAGGCGACTCGGAGGCGCAGATGTGAGTACCAACGTCCGAGCGGCACGTATCTATGACGAGATCGATCCCGACGGCGGCCAGCGGGTCCTCGTCGACGGCATCTGGCCGCGCGGGATACGTAAAGACGATCCCCGAGTGGGCATCTGGTGCAAGGAAGTCGCACCATCGAAGGAACTGCGCGAGTGGTATCACCACCGGGCCGAGCGCTTCGGCGAATTCGCCGCGCGCTACGAGGCGGAGCTGGCCGGCAATCCCGCGCTAGACGAACTGCGCAAGCGAGCCGAACGTGGCGTTGTCACCCTGGTCACCGCCACCCGTCAACTGGACGGCACTCACGTTGCCGTCCTGGTGGACCTGCTCACCCGCGGGGAGGATTGACGTTGCGCATCGCGGTTGTCGGCGCAGGGCCGGCGGGGCTTGCTGCGGCCGTCAAGTTGCGCGACCTCGGGTACCACGACATCAAGATCTTCGAGAAGGCTGATCGCGTCGGCGGCAAGGCAATGAGTGTCGAGGTCGACGGCCGGCATTACGACCTGGGTGCGGTGCTGATCAGCGACCGCTGTCGACATGCGATGGAGCTTGCCAAGCGATATGGTTTGCAGCTCTCGTCGCGCAGCGGCCCCAGGGCTGTCGTCGAACTGGCGAACCAGCGCTGGGCGAACATCGTTGATGCGCATGCCGAAAAATACTCAAATCGCGAACGCCTGATCATGTTGATGCGGGTCCAGCACTACGTTTCGAAGTACCGTAAATTCTTCGACCGACCCGGCTTCGCCTTCACTGGCTTGCCTGAGCTGGAAAATCTCCGGCAGGAGATCGCCCAACCCATGTCTGATTGGGCGCGAGCGAACAAATTGGAACTGCTGCTGCCCGCCTGGGAACCCGCGGTTGCAAACATGGGATATGGCCCGTATTCATCTGTTGCCGCCCAGTACTTATTGAAGTACATGCTTTGCCACCCGCGGATGTCGGTTCGCCAAGCGCTATGGACCATGGTCAAAAGACGCGCCGCTCCGATGCTTTCGTTCACTCACGGCTACCAGGCCCTATTCGAAGCCGTGGCAAGGGATTTCGACGTGACGACGGGCATCACGATCACCCGGATCAGCCGCAATCAAGACGGTGTCACCATTCACTGCGCCGGGCAGGCCGAACCCCAGCGATTCGACAAGGTACTGCTGGCGATGCCTCTGGATGCCGCTGCCGATCTTCTCGAGGACGAGACGCCCGCCGGAATAGCCGAGGAAACCGCGTCCATCTTTGGGCGCCTCGAGTACACGGAGTACTACGCCACGCTGGCGGAATCCTCTGCACTGTCCGAAGACGCCGAGATGCATTTTGCCTATGGCGCCGAACAATTGGGGCTTGCCGGCGGCCATTCCTCGATTGCGCCTTGGCCCGACAGCAAGCTACGCGTCTTCTACCACTACGGCGATCCCGACAATCCGTGGAACGCCGATGCCGCGGTCGATCGGCTGCGTCGCGATCTCGCGCACGTCGGGATCTCGCTCGGGTCGGTGGCTCACACCCAACAGTGGCGATACTTTCCCCGCTTCTGCTGCGCCGATGTCGCCGCTGGCCTTTACGACCGTGCCGAGGAGTTGCAGGGCAAACTGAATACCTATTTTCTCGGCAGCGCAATGGCTTTCGAGATGGTCGAGCACACGATCGACTTCTCCTACCATCTCGTTGCGCGTGAGTTCGCTGATGTCAGTTGAGTGATCGGGGTCTGATGCAGCTGGGATTGCACGCACTGGGAATCGGCGCCGGCGCTGACCGGGCCGTGATCGACGCCGTCGCCTCCGCGGCCGAAGAATGCGGGTTCGCCACCCTGTGGGCGGGCGAGCACGTCGTGATGGTGGACCGATCGGAGTCACGCTACCCCTACTCCGATGACGGCGTCATCGCCGTTCCGGCGCAAGCGGATTGGCTTGACCCGATGATCGCGCTGGGTTTTGCCGCGGCGGCGTCGTCGCGGATCACCGTCGCCACCGGCGTGCTGTTGCTGCCCGAACACAACCCGGTGATCGTGGCCAAACAGGCCGCCAGCCTGGATCGGCTCAGTGGCGGGCGGCTGACTCTCGGTGTGGGCGTCGGGTGGTCGCGTGAGGAGTTCGACGCACTCGGGGTGCCGTTCGAGCATCGCGCCGCCCGCACCGCCGAGTACGTCGCCGCCATGCGCGCCGTGTGGCGCGATGACGTCGCCTCCTTCGATGGAAGATTCGTGGGCTTCGACTCGATCCGGGTCAACCCCAAACCGGTTCGCGATCGTCGGATTCCGGTCGTCGTCGGCGGGAACAGCGATCCCGCGCTGCGGCGAGTGGCGGCCTGGGCCGATGGCTGGTACGGCTTCAATCTCGACGGGGTGGGCGCGGTGCGCGAAAGCATCGGCAAGCTCGAACGGCTGTGTGCCGACGCCGGCCGTGAGCGCAGTGAACTGCGGCTCGCGGTGGCTCTGCGGAGCCTGCATGTGGATGACGTCGGTGCGCTTGCCGAACTCGGGGTGGACGAGTTGGTCATCGTTGCGGCGCCACCGGCTGATCCAGGCGCCGTGCCCGACTGGATTTCGGCGTTGGCCGAGCAGTGGACGCCCGGTCAGTAGTCGTACTGTGCCAGTTGGGTTTCGGCGGAGTGTGCGGATCCGGTGAGGGATACGGCCGCGGGAACCATTTCGCTGGTTACCAGCCCGTGGTGGGTGGTCAGCTCGTCGACGAGGTCGAAACTGCGTGCGATGGCGTCGGGCGTGTCGACGATGATGGTGGTCACCGGGACGCGACGGACGATCTGAAATAGCTTGTCCCCGTGGGGTTTATGGTTGCCGTGAAAGCCCCAGATGCCGCGCAGCGCAGTTGCGCCGCGCGCCGTCTCCGACTGCATCAGCCGGTAGACAAGTGCGCGGTGGATCGGCTGCCCGTCGTGGTGGGTCGCTTCGGCGGTGTGCACCATCAGCTTTTGCCACAGGGTGCGACCTTGGGCATCGGTTGGCGGCAGCTCTTGAGGACGGGCAAATAGCTCGCCGTCGCGTTTGCACAACCGCACCCGCTCGATGGTCAGCAGGGGATTGGGCAGCAGCTTGGCCAGTTCGGCAGCAGCGGCCGTCACCTGTGGAGCCGACCCGATGGCAATGATCATCTGCGGAACGTTGGTATTGCGCCCGAAGAACCGGGCCCGGTAGCGCTCACCGTATGCCGTGCCGTCGACGCCCAAAAGTACTGTGGCACCTGCGAATCCATGCCGATACAAGAGTTCGCACACGGCGTGGTAGGCCGGCGCGCCGGCGCATCGCACTTGCCGGCCGACGTAGACGGTGAGTTTGGTGGCGTCCCCGGTTCGGCTGTCGATGTCGTTGAGTGCGTCGGCACCGCTATGCCGGGTGACCAGTCGCGCGCGTTCCAGCGTCACAAAACCGGTACCGGTCATGGCCGTCGCCTCTTGGACGAGCGGACGAATCTTCGACTCGACGTCGACGGCGACGATGGTCACCGGCGGGTCCTCGGACAGGCTCAGCGTTTGGTCGCCGCGCAGTTCGTGCTTGGGGCCAAAGCCGGTGGTACCGCGCATCATCACGCTGGTTGCGACTTCGCGGGTGTCGAACAAATCCAACATGGCGTCGGCGAGGAACCGTCTGGGCTCATCGACCGCGCGCTGGCGCTCGCCGAAGTACGCGGTCAACTTCAGGGATTGCTCGCTCATATCTGCTCCGCGATCCATTGCCCCAGCACGGCGGCGGCTAAACCGAGCACGACGCTGACGGCGATATTTGCGAACGCGGTAACCATCTGGCGCTCTTCGCTGAGCCGCTGGGTTTCCAGCATCCAGGTGGAAAAGGTGGTGTAGGCGCCGACGAACGCTGTGCCGGCCAGCAGCGCCACGTCTTTGGGCAGCGCCAGGCCGGCGAGGAAACCCAGCAGCACGGCGCCGCTGATGTTCACGGTCAAGGTGCCGTACGGGAAGGAACGTGCCATCCGGCGCGCGATCGTGCGGTCCACCAGAAACCGCGACACCGACCCGATGCCACCGATGACCATGACGCCGGCCCACACCAGAACCGTCGTCATGAGCGCACTCGCACCCGCCGGACCAGCACCGTCGCCAGGTGTACAGCGAGCAACCCGAGCACGATGCTGACGACGATATAGGTGGTGGCCAGGGCCCAATGGCCGTGTTCGAGCATCTTGACGGTCTCGACCTGCATGGTGGAAAAGGTGGTGAGCCCGCCGCACAACCCGGTGCCCAGTAGCGGGCGCCGATAACTGGACAGCGGTAATCGCTCCAGTAACCGCGTGGTGAAGTAGCCCACCAGAAATGCGCCGACGATGTTGACGGTGAAGGTCGGCCAGGGCCAGCGTGCCGGGTCGGGGACCGCGAGCGTGCCCAGCGCCGCTCGAGCCAAGGCGCCCAGCGCTCCGCCGGCGAAAATCGCGGCCAACTCCCGGTAATCGCGGCCTGCCACTGGTTGTTTCCCTTCGGTCAGCCAACTGTGCGCTTCGCAGCCTAACCGGGACGGCGGCCTACGGGCAGAATTGGTAACCATGGCCAACCCCCGAGCCGGACAGCCGGCCCAGCCCGAAGATCTTGTCGATCTGCCACACCTGGTGACGGCTTACTACACCGTGGCGCCAGATCCCGACGACGTCGCACAGCAGGTGGCGTTCGGCACCTCGGGGCACCGCGGCTCGGCCCTGGCCGGGGCGTTCAACGAGGCCCATATTCTGGCCATCACCCAGGCCATCGTCGAGTACCGCGCGGCCCAGGGCACCACCGGACCGTTGTTCATCGGCCGTGACACACATGGGCTTTCGGAACCGGCTTGGGTGTCTGCGCTGGAGGTGCTGGCGGGTAACGAAGTGCTGACGGTGGTGGACAGTCGCGACCGCTACACCCCGACGCCAGCGATCAGCCACGCCATCCTGACCTACAACCGGGGCCGCACGTCGGCGCTGGCTGATGGAATCGTGGTGACGCCGTCGCATAACCCGCCGCCCGACGGCGGGTTCAAGTACAACCCGCCCACCGGTGGTCCGGCGGACACCGACGCGACCAGTGCTATCGCCAAGCGCGCCAACGAGATTCTGCGCGACGGCGGGTCGGGAGTGCGGCGGGTGCCGCTGGCGCCGGCGTTACAGGCCGTGCAACGGCACGACTATCTGGCTAACTATGTCGACGACCTGCCCAACGTCGTCGACATTGCGGCGATACGTTCGGCTCAGATTCGCATTGGCGCCGACCCGCTGGGCGGGGCGAGCGTGGATTACTGGGCTGAGATCGCTACTCGGCACCGCTTGGATCTGACGGTGGTCAATCCGCTGGTCGATGCGACGTGGCGGTTCATGACGCTCGACCACGACGGCAAGATCCGGATGGACTGCAGCTCACCGGATGCGATGGCTGGGCTCATCGCCAACCGGGACCGCTACCAGATCGCCACCGGCAATGACGCCGACTCGGACCGGCACGGCATCGTCACCCCGGACGAGGGGTTGCTGAATCCCAACCACTACCTGGCCGTCGCGATCGATTACCTGTACACACATCGGACGTCCTGGCCGGCCGGGATCGCCGTGGGCAAGACCGCGGTCAGCTCGTCGATCATCGACCGGGTGGTGGCCGGCCTCGGCCGCAAACTGGTCGAGGTGCCGGTCGGATTCAAATGGTTCGTCGACGGGTTACTCGGCGGCACAATCGGGTTCGGCGGCGAGGAGTCCGCGGGGGCGTCGTTTCTGCGGCGGGACGGTTCGGTGTGGACCACCGACAAGGACGGCATCATCCTGGCGTTGCTGGCATCCGAGATTCTGGCGGTCACCGGTAAGACGCCGTCGCAGCGGTATGCCGAGCTGGCTGCTGCTTATGGGGCGCCGACGTACGCCCGGGTGGACGCGCCGGCGAACCGGGAGCAGAAGGCCCGGCTGAGCAAGCTTTCGGCCGAGGAGGTGACCGCCACGGAACTGGCAGGGGAGCCGATTGTGGCGAAGCTGACGGCAGCGCCGGGCAACGGTGCGCCGCTGGGCGGTCTGAAAGTGACCACGGCAAACGCCTGGTTTGCCGCTCGGCCGTCGGGCACCGAGGACGTGTACAAGATCTACGCGGAGTCGTTTCATGGAGCCGACCACTTGGCCGAGGTGCAACAGGCGGCCCGGGAAGTGGTCAGCAAGGTCATCGGCTAGCGGCCGGTTGTGTCACATCGGCCACATCAGTCACTGGCTGGCCGGGCATATCCGATTTCAAAATGCGATAGCGCATGCGATATCGGTGGGCGCTGACCAGCGGCTTTGAACCCGTCTTGACAGTGGTGTAGCTTCGATGGGCACAACTTATTGGGGCTATGGCGCAGCTGGTAGCGCACCACACTGGCAGTGTGGGGGTCAGGGGTTCGAGTCCCCTTAGCTCCACCAATGTGATGAGTCGCGTCAGCCTCCCGTGAGAAAGACCGAGGAGGGTAGCGCGTGAGCGAGTCGCAGACACCGCCTTTGCCGCGGGTCATGCGCCCGGATGACATCGGGCAGGACCTCGTTCCATGGCTGCACGAGCACTCCGAGATCTGGGAAGCTGCCTTGCGGGACAGCGGCGCGCTGCTGTTCCGAGGTTTCGGGATTGACAGCCCCACCGCACTTAACCGCTGCATCGTGGCGACTTCGCGGGAGTGGGCGAGCTACCGCGAGCGTGCCACCCCAAGGACGGCCGTCGGAGACAACATCTTCACCTCCACGGAATATCCAGCGGGGGAGGTCATTTCGCTGCACAACGAGAACTCGCATTGCACGTCGTGGCCCCTGAAGTTGTACTTCTGCTGCGTAACAGCATCCGCCACCGGCGGTGAGACACCGCTCGCGGATTGCCGAAACGTGCTGGCGGCGATCCCGGCGGCGATTCGCGACGAGTTCGCCGAGCGTGGGTGGCGGTACCGACGGCATTTCGGCTTCTTTGGATCTCTTGGCAGGACGTATTCGCTTCTGCCGACCGCGACCAGGTAGAGGCCTACTGCCGGGAGAACGCGATGGACGTCGAGTGGGGCCGCGACGACTCACTCACGGTCACCTACGTGCGCCCCGCGATCCACGTCCATCCGGTCACCGGCCAGCCGGTGTGGTTCAACCACGGGTTGTTCTTCAACCCGTATTCGCTGACCCCAGAGGTGCGCGAAGTGCTACTCGAGTCCGTCGGTATCGAGGGTCTGCCCTACAACACGACATACGGCGATGGCCAGGCCGTTCCACATGCCGTGTTGCAAGAGATCGACCGGGCATACCGCGAGCACACGCGAAGCTTTCCCTGGCAGCCGGGCGACCTACTGTTCGTCGACAACATGTTGGTCGCGCACGGGCGCCGGCCATTCACCGGCGACCGCCGGGTGTTGGTCGGCATGGCTGACCCCGTGCCGCCCCAAGACCCCTCAAGCCCGAGCTAAGCAGCGCTGCCGTCGACGAGCGAGCTCAAGCTGCCCACCGAAGATGCGTCGAACAGGGCGCGCACATTCAGGTCGACGTCAAGAGACTTATTGACCGCGGCAATCACCCGCAGCGCTGAAATAGAGTCGCCGCCAAGGTCGAAGAACGAGTCATCGACTCCGACCTCGCGTACACCCAGAACCTGGGAGTAGATGCTCGCCAGGAGCGCCTCGGTGGCGGTCGTGGGGGCCCGGTAGTCCCGAATCGGCGCGGCAGTCACCACCGGGCGGCGGCCGACGATCCCATTCACCCGGCCCGGTTGCCCGTCATCGGCACGAGCGACCGAAGCCAACGTCTGATCCGGATGGGCCGCCATCGCCACCAACACCCGCTCCAGCCGCGCCAGCAGTGCGTCGATTGTGGGGCCGTCGAAAACCTCGGTGGCGAATTCAACGCGGAACTCAAGCTCGGGGCCCGGAATCGCGATCAAGTTCAGTGGGTAATGGGTGAACTCATAGCCGGTGATTTCGCGGATGCTCATGCCGTGGCCGCACGGTTGGGGGCCCGAATCATAGGGATAGTTCTGGTAGCGGAACAAGGTGTCGAACAGCCAGTCGTGGCCGGTTATGCGATGAACCTCGGTGAGTGGCAGGTGCTGGTATGCCAGGGTCTCGTTCTGGGCGTGCCGTAGTTGGTCCAGTAGTTGTTCGGTGGTGGTGGTCGCGGCGATGGTGGCGCGTACCGGCAGGGTGTTGATGAACAAGCCCACCATTGATTGCACGCCCGCCAGTTCGGCCGGCCGGCCTGAGACAATCACCCCGAACACCACGTCTTCTTGGCCGGTAAGCCAGCTCAACAAGCACGCCCACGCGGCCTGCAGCACGGTGCTGACGGTGGTGTTGTGCCAATGTGCCATTCGGGTGAGCTCGTCGGTGGTGGCCGCAGGGAGTGAGAAGGATTTCACTTCCTTGCTGGCAAGGCCAAACCGGTCGGGAGGGCCGACCAACGTGGGCGCCGGCAAGCCGGCGAGCACGGTGCGCCACACAGTGGCAGCGTCACCGTGGTCTTGCCCGCTCAGCCAGGACAAGTAATTGCGGTATGGGGCGGCAGTGGGCAAGGGCTGCAAGTCGTAACTGGCGAATATTTCGCGGAACAGGATCGGCAGGGACCAACCATCCAACACGATGTGATGGTGAGTCAGCACTAGCCGATAGCGGTGAGCGGCCGTGCGAATCAGGTTCGCGCGCAACGGACATGCTTGGGTCAAATCCGCGACGGCACTACGTTCGTCGGCGCATATTCGCTCGATCTGTGCCTGCGGTGCACGATCGTCGGCTAGGTCGCTGTAGCGCCATGGCAGCACCGGATCGGCCAAAATGATCTGCACCGGTTGGTGGAACTGGTCGATAACGAATCGAGCCGCCAGGTTGGGGTGGCGATCGGCGATTGTCTGCATGGCCTCGCGCATGCGGTCGGGTTCTACGTGACCGGCCAGGTCG
The DNA here is from genome assembly GCF_002116635.1 of Mycobacterium szulgai. Lineage (GTDB taxonomy): Bacteria > Actinomycetota > Actinomycetes > Mycobacteriales > Mycobacteriaceae > Mycobacterium > Mycobacterium szulgai. The sequence continues at coordinate 221,397 of NZ_LQPW01000019.1, forward strand.
ATGCTGAGCTGCACGACGTACGGATCAGCGGCACCCTGCCCATACCGATGCCCGTGGCTGGTGTGGAACAGCAAGCCTTGCTGCAGTGGAGTCAGCGGCAAGATGTCGGCGATCGCGTACCGCGTTTCGAGATGGTCGATCTGCTGCTGGTTAAGCGCGGTAAGGGCAACATCGCTGGGAGTCAGCCCGCCACCACCGCTTTGCACATGAGCGCATATGCCGGCCAGAGCGTCAAACCAGAGCGTATTGATCCGAGCGATTTGGGTGTGATCAAGCCCGGTCGACGGTGCCCAGGTCCACTCGACCATGAGTTGTGGACCGCTGGCGGTGTCGACGGTGGCCGCGTTAAGCAAGACAGCCTGGGTTAGCTGCACGGGCACTGCGGCAGCGGCGGGATCACTAAACACCGGGCGGGAACTGGAGATCTGCCATTCGTCGTTGGGCGCTGGCGAATCCGCCGTAGTGCCCAGCCGACCGAGATAGTTGAAACCGATCGAAGGATCAGGGCCGTTCAGTTCCACATCGGGGTTTAGATAGCGAAGCAAACCGTAGCTCAGGTCGTCGGGAATGCTTCGAAGCTGTTCTTTGGCATCTTTGATCACCGTCCCCAACTCCGGCCCGCCGCCGCGCACCCGATGCCAATCGAGCCGCTCGACGGAGATCGAAACCGGGTATTTGGTGGTAAACCAGCCCACTGTCTGCGATAGATCGATATCGGGGGCCAACGTGTCCTTACGGCCGTGCCCTTCAACGGTGATTCCGATCGGCGCACTCGGGTAGTCGCGAAATTCCGTGCACGCCAACGCAAATGCAATCAGCAGAATGTCTTGTACTCCGGCGCGAAACGCCGCCGGCACCTCACCAATCAGCATGCGAGTGGTCTCGGCATCCAACGACATGGCCAGGTGCCCCGCGGTGAGATACGTATCGGCAACCGGGTCCACCACCGGCAGCACCGGCCCGGCCGCATTGATGGCCGTCTCGATGCGCCGCCACGCCGGCAGCTGATCGAGCACTGCTGCCGAGCGCGCGTGCGTCGACAACAGCGCCGCCCAGCGCTGAAATGACGTACCTCGCACTGGCAACGCCACCGGCTGACCGGCACGAAGCTGCCCCCAAGCGGTATTCAGATCTTGGATCAAGATCCGCCAGGACACTCCATCAACAGCCAGATGGTGAATCACCAGCACCAGTTCAGCCCTGGCAGACGCCCACACGGCGCTGACCATCACTCCGGCTGCCGGATCCAACCTGCGCCGGGCCGCTAGCAGCGCGTTATCGGACAACGTTGGCACGCACTGCACGCCGGGATTCGCACGAACGGAGCCGGGTTCGGGCACCCGCAACGACCAACCTTCGCCACCGGTGGCACCGTCGACAACCTGCGCCCGCAACATCGCATGGCGATCCAGCAGCGCCTGCACCAACTGCACCACGTCGTCATCGCTGACCCCGGTGGGAGCCCGCAACAGCATCGTCTGATTGAACTCTTCAACCGAGCCCGCAACACCGGCCAGCCAACAGATGATTGGCGTCGCCATCACCGCACCGACACCATCGTCGGACACGGCGTCCTCACGACGAATTGGCGTGGCAACCCGAGCGACCGCGGCCACTGTCCGCTCGACGAAAATGTCTTGCGGTTTACACACCACGCCGGCAGCACGCGCTCGGGCGGTCACCAGGATCGACGAGATACTGTCCCCGCCCAAGTCGAAGAACGAGTCGTCGACGCTGACGCGGTCGATACCGAGCACCTGGGCGTAGACGGCCGCGAGGATTTCCTCGGTCGGGTTGGTGGGGGCGCGGTAGCGGTCAACCTCACCGTATTCGGGGGCGGGCAAGGCGCGGGTGTCCAGTTTGCCGTTGACTGTCAAAGGCAGCGCGGGCAACGTCACCACTGCGGCGGGCACCATGAACTCGGGCAGCTGGTCGGTTAGTGCCGTGCGCGCGTCGACCGGGTCGGCGGTCCCGGTGATATAGCCGACGAGGCGTTTGTCGCCGGGACGGTCTTCGCGGACGATCACGACCGCCTGGTCGATTCCTGCCAAGCTCGTTAGCGCCGCGCTGATTTCGCCAACCTCGATGCGGTACCCACGCACTTTGACCTGCTCGTCGGCGCGGCCAAGGAAATCCAGTTGTCCGTCGGTACGCCAGCGCACCCGGTCGCCGGTGCGATACATGCGCTGTCCCGGCGCGTCCCTGCCACTGCCGAACGGGCACGCGATAAACCGTGACGCGGTCAGACCCGAGCGACGCCAATACCCGCAGCCGACGCCGTGGCCAGCGACATAGAGCTCTCCGGTGACTCCTACCGGTACCGGCCGCAGCCACTGGTCCAGCACAAACAATGCCGCCCCCGGCACTGGCGAACCGATGGATGGCGGGCCCGAACCTGAACTCAACGGCGCGCTCATCGACACATACGCTGTCGTCTCGGTTGGCCCGTAGACATTGATCATCAGCCGTCCGTCGGCCCAACGGTCCACCAGCTCGGCCGGACACGGCTCGGCGGCCACCACCAGCGCCGTTGACTCCAATCCCTGCGCAGGCAGCACTGCCAGCGCGGAGGGGGTTTGGCTCAACACGTCAACCTGCTCGGAGATCAGCAGCGCATGCAGGTCTGCCGGCGATCGGGTCACGGCTTCGGGAACCACCACCAACCGACCGCCGCGCAACAGCGCACCCCAGATTTCCTTGACCGAACCGTCGAAAGCATATGAATGACACTGGGTTACCGCCTGCCCCGCCGCGGGTGCGAACGGGGTAGGCGAGGTGAACAGTTGCGCGACGTTGCGGTGAGTGATGGCAACGCCTTTGGGCGCGCCCGTGGTGCCGGAGGTGTAGATGAGGTAGGCGACGTCGTCCGGGGCAGGCGGTGGCAACGGTGCGTCGGGACAGCTGTCGATTCGGAGGTCTTCGACGTCGATCACCAACAGGTCGCGCCCATCAAGTCGGGGGCGCAGGCCAGCTGTGGTGAGTGCGGCTGCCGGGGCGGCGTCATCGAGCATGAATGCGACTCGGGCATCGGGGTACGCCGGGTCAATCGGCAGGTAGGCCGCACCGGTCTTGAGCACCGCCGTCATCGCCACGATCGCCTGCGTGGAGCGCTCCAACAGCAGCGCAACGCATTTGCATGGGCCCACACCATGGCTGGCCAGCAGGCGCGACAACCGGTTGGTGGCTGAGTCCAGATCGCGATACGTCATGCGCTCGTCGTTGAAAACCACGGCGACCGCCTCAGGCGTACGAGCTACCTGCGCGGCGAACAATTCCGGTATCGACACCGAAGGCAGCGGTCGGGTCAGCGCTGCTCGATTGCTCCAGGCAGCCAGACTGACGCGTTCACCCTCGTCGAGCAGGTCGGTCGACGACAACCGAAGCTCTGGGTCCGCGAGCACGGTGTGCAGCAACCGCTCCCACCGGGAGATCAGCTTCTGGATGGTGGTCGCGTCGAAAACGTCGGTGCGGAACTCCACAACGCCCGCGACCCCGGCCGCTGCACCGGTGTCGGTGAAGCGTTCGGCCATGGAAAACACCAGGTCCCAACGCGCAGTCTGAGTTTGCACCGGCACCGCAGTGACGTCGAAATCTCCCAGTACCAACTGGTCGGGGGTGGTGTTTTGCCACGCCAACGTCACTTGGACCACGGGATGGTGGGCAAGGCTTCGGGTTGGGTTGAGTCGATCCACGAGGACGTGGAACGGTACGTCTTGATGGTCGTAGGCGGCCAGGCTTCGCGCCCGCACAGCGCTGAGCAGTTGGGCAAATGTGGGATCGCCGTCGACCTGGATCCGCAGCACCAGGGTATTGACGAAGAAGCCGATCAACTGATCGAGTGCGGGATCGCTGCGCCCGGCGGTCGGGATTCCGACTACCACGTCAGTACTGGCACTGATCCGTGCCAGCAACACACCGAGGGCCGCCTGGATCACCATGAAGCTGGTGGCATTGTGCTCGCGCGCGACGTTGCGTACTTGCTCGTGCAACCCTTCCGACCACTGAAAAGCAACCGTGGTGCCGCGGTGATCGGCGATCTGCGGATATGGCCGATCTGTGGGCAGTTCCAAACGTTCCGGCGCCCCGGCCAGCGCTTCCTGCCAATACGCCAGCTGGGCGGCTATGGCGCTGGCCGGATCGGCTAAGTCACCGAAGCGCTCGCGCTGCCACAGTGTGTAGTCGACATATTGGACCGGCAACTCTGCCCAATCAGGCTCATGTCCTGCACGCCGGCTGGCATAGGCCGTGCCCAGATCGCCTACAAACGGCGCCAGCGACCAGCCATCTGCGGCGATGTGGTGCATCGTCACCACCAGGACGTGTTGATGCTCGCCGAGGATGAAAAGTTTTGCACGGAGCGGGATTTCGCTTGCCAGGTCGAACGTGTCCCGCGCGGCCGCGCCGAGGGCTTCATCCAACTGGATCGTCGGCCATCGGGTTGCGTCGACGACGTCGAAAGCACAGTCCGCTTCTTCAGCGGCGATGATCACCTGATGCGGTATGCCCTCGACCGCTGCAAATACCGTGCGCAGGCTCTCGTGACGGCCCACGACATCGCCGAGGGCGCGGCGCAGCGCCTCGACATTCAGCTCGCCACGCAACCGAAATGCCAGCGGGACGTTGTACACCGCGGACGGCCCTTCAAGCTGGTCGATGAACCATAACCGGCTCTGCGCGAACGACAACGGGATCGTCGCGGGCCGCGGATCGACCGGCGCCAACGGCGCTAGCGCGGTCTCTCGCGCGGCGACATGGGTGACAAGCTGACCCACCGTCGGGGCATCAAACAACATGCGGACGTTGAGGTTGGTCCCCAGTGAGCTGTTGATTGCGGTGATGACCCGCATCGCTAACAGCGAGTCGCCGCCTAGGTCGAAGAATGAATCGTCGACTCCGACTCGGTCAACGCCGAGCACCTGGGCGTAGATGTCGACCAGGATCTCTTCGGCGGGCGTCGCCGGGGCGCGGTACGGGTCCGTGGCGGAGTAGTCGGGTGCCGGCAGGGCACGGATGTCGAGTTTGCCGTTGACCGTCAACGGCAGCGCGCTGAGCGGGACCACTGCCGCGGGCACCATGTGTGGGGGAAGCTGCTCGGCGAGCGCCTCGCGTGCCTCGGTCGGATCGGCGGCCCCGGTCACGTAACCAACCAGGCGTTTGTCGCCGGGCTGGTCCTCGCGGGCGATAACGACCGCTCGATCGACGCCTTCGACGTTGGCTAGTGCCGTGGTTATCTCGCCGAGCTCGATGCGGTACCCGCGGATCTTGACCTGCTCGTCAGCGCGTCCGAGGTATTCCAATTGACCATCGGCGCGCCAGCGCACCACGTCGCCGGTGCGATACATGCGTTCTCCGGGCGCGTCCGCGCCGTTGCCGAACGGGCACGCCACAAACCGCGATGCGGTCAAGCCTGACCGGTGCCAATACCCACAGCCGACGCCGCGGCCGGCCACATACAGTTCTCCGGCTACCCCGACCGGGACCCGCCGCAACCACCGATCCAGCACAAACGATGCCGCCCCGGAGACCGGCGAACCGATAGGCGGCGCACCCGAATTCGCTGTCAACTGCGCACTCATCGATGTGAACATCGTGGTCTCGGTCGGCCCGTATTGATTGACCATCACCCGGCCGACGGCCCAGCGATTCACCAGCTCGGCCGGACAGGTCTCACCGCCGACCACCAACGCCGTCGACTCCAGCCCCTCGGGCGACAAACCGCCCAGTGCCGACGGGGTCTGGGTCAACACGTCGACTCGTTCGGCAATGAGCAAGGCATGCAGGTCTGCCGGTGAGCGAACTGCCGTGTCGGGCGCCACCACCAGCCGCCCACCGTGCAACAGTGCGCCCCAAACCTCCCACGAGGACAAGTCGAACGCGTACGAATGGCATTGGCTCCACACTTGCCCGGGCGCCAGCACGAACCTGTCGCCTAGCGAAGCGAACAGCTGGGTGAGGTTGTGATGGGTGATCGCCACACCCTTCGGCACCCCGGTAGTGCCGGAGGTATAGAGGATGTAAGCCAGATTGGTGGCCGCGGGGTGCGGCAACCCAGTGCTCGGATACGCATCGATTACCGGGTCGTCCATATCGATCACCGCACCGGCGTATCCCGTCAACCTGCCGGCCAGATCGGCCGTCGTCACTATCGCCGCCGGGGCGGCGTCTTCGACCAGGAACGCAACGCGGGCATCGGGATACGCCGGATCGATAGGTAGGTAGGCGGCCCCGGTCTTGAGCACGGCCAGGATCGTGGTGACGGCTTGGGCCGACCGTTCGACGAGCAGCCCCACTACCTGGCCGGGACCGACACGGTGGCCGTTCAGGACGTGGGCGAGCCGATTAGCCGCGGCGTCCAGTTCGCCATAGCTCCACGACCGCTGCTCACCCACCAGCGCTACCGCCTCGGGGCGTATCGCCACCTGGCGGCCAAACACCTCCGGAATCGAAACTGGATGTGCGCCAGGGCTGCCAGCCAGCACGCGACGGTTACCGCGGTCATCGAGGTGGGCGTGTTCGCCGGCATCGAGCAGATCGATCGACGACAGCGACCGTTGCGGATCGGCGAGCACGGCCAGCATGAGCCGCTCCCACCGCGCGACCAGCGTGTGGATGCTGGCGGCATCGAAGACGTCGGTGCGAAACTCCACAATGCCGGCGATTCCGGCGGATTCACCGGTGTCGGTGAACTTTTCGGCCAGGGAAAACACCATGTCCATGCGCGCTGTCTGGACTGCTAACGGCATCTCGCTGATGTCGAGCTCGCCCAAGGTCAGCTTGCCGGGAATCGTGTTCTGCCAAGCGAGCATCACCTGTATCAGCGGGTGATGGGTCAGGCTCCGGGTCGGATTGAGCCGCTCCACCAGCACTTCAAACGGCAGGTCTTGGTGCTCGTAGGCGGCCAGGCTGCGCGTGCGTACCTGGGCGAGCAGATCGGCGAATGTCGGATCGCCGTCGATCTGGATCCGTAGCACCAAGGTGTTGACGAAAAAGCCGACCAACTCGTCGAGCGCGGGGTCGTTGCGACCGGCGATCGGGATCCCGACGGCCACGTCGGTGCTGTCGGACAGCTTCGACAGCAACACGCTCAGAGCGGCCTGGGTCACCATGAAGCTGGTCGCGTGATGGTCACGCGCAATGCGAGCCAACCGTTGCTGTAGTTCAGCTGCCCAGTGAAAAGAAATGGTCGCACCACGGTGATCATCGATCGGCGGATATGGCCGATCGGTGGGCAGCTCCAAACGTTCGGGCATTCCGGCCAGGGCGTGTTCCCAGTAGGCCAGCTGAGTGGCGATGCCGCTGTGGGGATCTGCGAGATCACCGAGCTGCTCACGTTTCCACAATGTGTAATCGACGTACTGCACCGGCAATTCGGTCCACTCGGGGACATGTCCGCTGCAGCGGCTGGCGTAGGCAGTGCTCAGATCGGTTGCCAACGGGGCCAGCGACCAGCCATCGGCGACTATGTGGTGCATGGTGAGCACCAGCGTGTATTGGTCTTCCCGGGCAGTGAAAAGTGTTGCGCGAAAAGCAATTTCGTTTGCCAGGTCGAACGTGTAGCGTGCGGCGTCGCTGACGGCTTCGGCGAACCGGGTGGGTGGCCATCCGGTTGTGTCGATGACGTCGCAAGCAAAGTCCGCTTGTTCAGCGGCAATCACCACCTGACGAGGCACTCCGTCGACCGCCGCAAATACTGTGCGCAGGGCTTCATGACGGCCCACCACGTCGGCCAATGCCTGACTCAACGCCTCGACATTCAGCGCACCGGTCAACCGCAGTGCCACCGCGATGTTGTAAACCGGTGTGGGCCCTTCCAATTGGTCGATGAACCACAACCGGGTCTGGGCGAACGACAACGGAATCACCGCGGGCCGCAACGGAATCGGCGCCAACGGGGTGCGCGCAGCTCCGCCGCTGGTGACTTGGGCGACTAGCTGACTCACGGTGGGGGCATCGAACAAGGTGCGCACGTTGAGGTCAGTGTCCAGGGAGTTGTTGATTGCCGCGATAACTCGCATCGCCGACAGTGAGTCCCCACCCAGGTCGAAAAAGGAGTCGTCTACGCCGACTCGGCCTACTCCGAGCATTTGGGCGTAGATGCTGGCCACAATCTCTTCGGCGGGAGTGGTCGGGGCTCGATACCAGTCGATGCTCGTGTAGTCGGGTGCCGGTAGCGCGCGGGTGTCCAATTTGCCGTTGACCGTCAACGGAAGCGCGGCCAGGCTGACCACCGCGGCCGGCACCATGAAGCCGGGTAGCTGGGCGGTCAATGCCGTGCGGGCGACGACCGGATCGGTTGTGCCGGTGATGTAACCGACGAGGCGTTTGTCGCCGGGCCGGTCCTCGCGGGCGATGACCACGGCTTGGTGGACTCCGTCGAGGTTGCTCAATGCTGCGGTTATCTCGCCCAACTCGACGCGATGCCCGCGGATCTTCACCTGTGTGTCGGAGCGGCCGAGAAACTCCAGTTGGCCGTCCGGTCGCCAGCGCACTACGTCGCCGCTGCGATACATGCGTTGGCCGGTTCCGTTGGCGCCGCTGCCGAACGGGCACGCCACAAACCGCGACGCAGTCATTCCCGGTCGATGCCAGTAGCCGCATCCGACGCCACGGCCCGCGACATACAGCTCTCCGGCCACCCCGACGGGCACCGGCCGCAACCAGGCATCCAGTACAAACAAGGCCGCGCCCGAAACCGGTGACCCGATCGGAGGGGCCCCCGAATCGACGCTCAACGGCGCGCTGATCGTCGCATAGATCGTGGTCTCGGTTGGGCCGTAGGCATTGACCATGACGCGCCCGCCCGCCCAACGATCCACCAGCTCGGCGGGACACGGCTCACCGGCAACCACCAACGCGATCGACTCCAAACCCAGCGGCGACAATGCCGCCAGCGCCGACGGAGTCACGCTGAGCACATCTACCTGTTCGCCGATCAACAGTGCGCGCAGGTCCTCCGGTGACCGAGTTACCGCGTCGGGCACCACCACCAGTCGACCGTCGTGCAGCAGCGCGGCCCAGAACTCCCACGACGCGAAATCGAATGCGTACGAATGACATTGAGCCCAGACCCGACCGGGCATAGGAGAAAAACGCCGATCCATCGCGTCGAACAGTTGGGTGAGGTTGTGCTGGGTGATTGCCACGCCTTTCGGCACACCGGTAGTGCCCGACGTGTAGCGGATGTAGGCGAGGTTGTGGGCGTCGGGGGCCGGGAATCCAGTACTGGGGTAACCGTTGATCGCAGGGTCGTCGATGTCAATGACACTCAGGTCATGCCCGGGGAGTCGTCCGGCCAGGCCCGCCGTAGTCACCGCGGCCGCCGGCGCCGCGTCCTGTACTACGAATGCAATCCGGGAATCGGGGTAGTTGGGATCGATGGGCAGATAGGCGGCCCCGATCTTGTATACGGCGAGAATCGCGGCGATGGTGTTCGTGGAGCGCTCCAACAGCAGCGCCACAACGCTTCCGGGACCCACCCGGTGGTCGTCGGCGAGCAGATGTGCGAGCCGGTTGGCCCTCGCGTCAAGCTCACCGTAATTCACGTGATCGCCGTTGAACACGACGGCGACCGCGTCAGGTGTGCGCGCCACCTGTGCGGCCCACAGCACCGGAATCGACACGGGCACTGGCTTGCTGACGCTCAGCACGGCCCGGTTGCCCACCTCGTCCAGGCGGGAATGATCGGCGTCGTGTAGTGCATCCATCGACGACAACCGCCGCCCCGGATCGGCGACTAGCTGCGCCAGCAGGCGCTCCAGCCGTCTCGCCAAACCTGAGACGCTGACATCGGGAAAGGGTTGGCCGGTGGTGTCCAGAAAGAGCCGGTCACGGTCCCTGGTGAGGAACAGGGCCGGACGGTCGCCGGACAAGGGCACCACCACGACCGATGCCGCAGCGTCACCGAAGGGTGCAAGGGGTGTAGATGGGAACAAATTCACACTGATCCGACGCGGCGCCGGTCCGCCGCCGGCGGGGTCGGGTTTGTTCTCCAGGACGTATACCGGAAACCTCTGATGCAGTAGGGCCTCTTGTAGCCGCGTGTCAACGTGCTGACAGAACTCCGCAAAATCAGATCCTGGCGAGGGTTCCAACACCAAGGGAACGGTTCCAGCCACCATTCCCGGAAATGTTCTGGATTCGGGAGTCGTTCGCCGGCTAACCGCAAAGTCGACCACCAGCGGGGAACCGCAGCTATTCCACTGGTTTACCAAGAGCGCGCACGCCGCGCTGAGCACCGATGATTGACGAACGCCCAACAGCTTGGACAAGGGCTGGATTCGACCGACGACGGAAGGGTCTAACTGCACCCACCCAGCAGCTCGCCCAGGATCACGCTTACTCTCGGTTCGCGGCGACCCGTAATCTTGAGTGTTTTCCTGCGGAAGAATCGCACTCCAGTAAGCTCGGTCTTCGAGATAGTTGTCGGAGGCCTCGTATTCCAATTCCCAACTAATCAGTTCTTGCAACGAGCCGAAATGTGCGGCTGGAACCGGCGCATGTGCAACGAGGGCGGAATAGACTGACGCCACCCGATTGGCGATAAGCAGCACACCGTACCCATCGCTCACGATATGGTGAACGCAAATAGCCAAGTAGAATTCGTCCGGCTGCGTCCGAAACACTGCGAACTTGAATAGCGGGCCAGTGAAGGGCATTGGCGTGCGCTGGAAGGATAATGCTAAACGATAGACCTCTGGCGCGGCGTTTCGTTCTGACGAGAAATCATAACGGGGGATCTCAATATCGAACTGATCCACGACTTTTTGGCAAATTACGCCATCTCTATCGAGAATGGTGGCCCTAAGTGGTTCGGCCTCGCAAATTACATGTTGGATCGCCTGCTCAAGTAAATCGGGCTCTATCGCGCCTGCGATGACAACGAGTATTTGATCCTGCCATTCCGAATCCAGGGAATGTAGGTTCTGCGACAACCAGATGTCGAGCTGCCCCCTCGTGAGGGGTAGAAATTCCTCGTGAAGGTCCATTCACCGCTCCTGCCGAGAAGGCTAGGCATCGTCATCGAATGTGTTGGTGCTCAACAGATTTCCTGGTTCGCTAGCAGAGATTAGGCAACCGTTGAAAAACCTAGCACAGCCAGCGACGACCGACGGCTCAAAGCGCGCGCAATCATGCCTGGGCACGAGCATCAACATCGAAATGGATGCGGTGTGCGATGCTCTCGGTGTCGTTGAATGCGTCGCACGCCAGAGCCTAGAGATTGATGGCCATGGAATACACCGGCACAGATAAGCGAGATCCCGGCAAGCTCGATGCCCGGCTGCTCCGAATAGCCGCCGTGTGTGTCTTGGGCTCGATGATGGCCACTCTGGACATGACGGTCGTCACCGTCGCGCAACGCACCTTCATAACCACCTTCGACTCGACTCAGGCCGTCGTGGCATGGACGATAACCGGCTACCGGCTTGCGCTGGCCGCGGTGATCCCACTGGCCGGATGGGCGGCCGACCGGTTCGGCACCAAACGGCTGTTCATCGCATCAGTTCTGGTGTTCACACTTGGCTCGCTGCTGTGCACGACGGCGCCAAACATCAGTCTGCTCATAGCCTTTCGAGTAGCGCAGGGCCTTGGTGGCGGCATGCTAGTGCCGCTGATCCTCACCATCATGACCCGCGAGGCAGGTCCAAAGAGGATGGGCCGCGTGATGGCGGTGCTGGGCATCCCGGTGCTGCTGAGTCCGGTCTTCGGTCCGGTCCTGGGCGGCTGGCTTATCGACGCTTACGGCTGGCAGTGGATCTTCTGGATCAACCTACCGGTGGGTGTGATTGCGCTAGTCCTGGCCGCGATCGTTTTCCCGCAAGACAGCCCGGCGCCATCAGAAACCTTCGACTTCATCGGCATGCTGCTGCTGTCACCCGGCTTGGCGACGTTCTTGTACGGCGTATCGGTGATTCCGAGTTGCACGGTAACCGATGGTCGGGTGTGGATACCGGTGACCATCGGATCGGTCTTGATCATCGGGTTCGTCTTGCACGCCCTCTTTCGAACGGATCATCCGCTGATCGATCTGCGGTTGTTCACCAACCACGTGGTCGCGCTGGCCAACGCGGCGATGTTTCTGCTCGCGACGTCCTTTTTCGGCGCTGGGCTACTCTTCCCCAGCTACTTTCAGGAGTTGCTGCACCAGACGCCACTGCAGGCAGGGATGAGCATGGTCCCGCGCGGACTCGGCGCCATGGTCACGATGCCGTTCGCGGGCTTGCTGATGGACAAACGAGGACCGGGCAAGATCCTGCTGGTTGGCGTTGCATTGATCGCCGCGGGCATGGGCGTGTTCGCTTGCGGCGTTGCCCGACAGGCGGATTACTTCCCGACCCTGGTAGCCGGGTTGACGATCATGGGACTGGGCATGGGCTGCACAATGATGCCGCTGTCCGCAGTGGCGGTGCAGACCCTGGCCCCCCGCCAAATCGCCCGCGGTTCGACGTTGATCAACGTCAATCAGCACGTGGCCACCTCGGTTGGGACCGCGCTGCTATCGGTGATTTTGACCAGTCAGTTCAATCGCAGCGCCACCATCACCGCCGCACACAAGATCGCTGTACTGCACGAACACTCGGCTCGGCGCGGGGTATCGCCAGATCCGGCTGCGCTGCCGCAACAGGCTTCGACCGCCGATTTCCAGCGCAACCTGTTGCACGATCTTTCGCACAGCTACACCGTGGTGTTCGTGGTCGCGGCCGTCCTGGTGACCTCGACATTCATTCCAGTGGCATTGCTGCGAAAGAAAACGGTCATGAATGCACGGCTCATGGGTGCAGGCTCCACTGACCGTAATCCTGGGCAAGGACGTCGTTGACGTCGACTTCGTGTCCACCGACTTTTGGCCCTGGATTCGACGCGGTGCTCACCACGCGTTGGTAGAGGACTGCGGCGGGGTCGACCCGACCGTGCGACCAGGCCTTGGTCTGCCAGGCCCAGCGGTGGCCGGGGGTGCGCGAACTTCCGATAACGCCGTCGGCGGCCGCCCACTGGCACACATCGATACCGCCGTACACGCCGGTGCGCTGCACCCCTAACACCGAGTTGATTCCGCGAAACCACTTCAGCGCCAGAGTGTTCCAGGTGTCGTGGCTTATGTCCTCGTCGATCGTAAAGAAGATTGGGGCACTTTGACCGCCGCCCGCCGCGGTATGCAGCTTCCAGGCGGTGCGAGCGTCGGCGACGCCGCCGTCGAACCCGCGCTTGAAGTCCGATGATGCCGTCCCGCCTGGCTTGCCGTATTGGTAGTTGCTGACGATCATCAGCCCTGCTGCTTTGAGTTGCTCGGCGTAGGGCCGGGTGATCGGTTTGGCGCCAAAGGACGAACCGGGCCGCGACAGTGAGACGTAGTTGATGACGCCGGTATAGCCAGCGGCTCGAATGTGTTCTGCTGGAATCTGGCTCTGGGCAAAGTCGATCAGTTTGGGAGTCGCAGCAGCCGCCGCTGGGGCGGCGACAGATGCCATGGCCGATGCCGTAGCCAACGCTGGCATTGCGGACATCGCGATGGTGCAACGCAATACGTCACGCCGGGAAATTGGGCGCGGGCGCCGGAGGTGTCGACACACCGACATGTCCATCGCGTGATGTTAACAATGTGACTGCTGTGAAAAGACGGTGTGTTTGAGCTGATATCAATTCGCGTCCGTGTCGTTCTCCGGAGCGAGTCGGTGGTTAAGGGAGTCGGATCTGGGTCGCCGCTTTGCCTAGGCGGTGTTCGGGTCGGCCAGATCCACGTCTGGTGCCAGATCGCTGACCCGCACCGCGGTGAACGGCGTAACGACCGGGCCACACGGCGCCTCCAAACCAGTGCTGGCGCCTACGAATGTTCCATCCGCCCGGGCTTGAAAGGACAGTGTTTCGCTGCCCTGGTTGATGGCGTTGTTGCAGGTATACATTCGCCATCTGGTGCCTGCCCATTGGCCTTTGTCTTCGCGGAAGACGATGGTGCGTTCGTAAGGTGGTTGCAGCCACTTCGCCCCGATCGACGTGTCCGCCGCCGTCGCCACACACCCCGAGGGCGGGCACGCGGAGCGAATCGCAATCACGGTCGACGAGGGCGTAACCGGGTGAGGCTTGCCGTCCAACGTCTGTTTACTGCCGTCGAAGTCGAACCGATACATGCCGTCAGCCAACGCGGCTGCTGCCGCGGTTCCGGGTGCGACAAAGGCGATTGCTGAGTCCACCGCGGCCAGGACCAAGGCGACGAGAAGTACGCGGAGAATTTTCATGTGTCAGCCTCCTGCCGGCTGCCGGGGCGCATCCATGGCGCCCATCGAACAATCATCACAGAGGAAGCGTCGAAGCAGGCTGTTCCCGCAAAATTCCTGAGCGGGGAGGTGCGGCCCACGAATATCACCTCCCCGCCGATATTGACTTGCGCCGTATCGCGCGATGGCGTAAACCCGTTGCCGTGACCGCCCACCAAGTCGACGGCTACAAGCTGCTGAACTTCGCCAGCCACGTCGACCCCAACACCATCGAACAGGCAAAGCAAACGGCCGCAATGCCTTTCGTGTACCCACATGTAGCACTCATGCCAGATGCGCACAGCGGCAGAGGATCTGCCGTCGGCACCGTGATACCTACGGATGGCGCGGTGATCCCCGCAGCCGTCGGCGTGGACATAGGTTGCGGGATGGTGGCCGCACGCACCCGGTTCACCGCCGAGGACCTTGTCGACAAGAGTCTTGCCGATCTCCGTGAATCACTCGAGTCGGCGATACCGTTGTCACCAGGCAATTACAACAAGTCCACCACCAGGTTCGCCTTCACCAAGCACCGGATCGACACGCTCTACGATCTGGCGCGCTCGCAGCACATCGACCTGTCGCACTCGCCGAAGTGGCCCGAGCAACTCGGATCCCTCGGTGGCGGAAACCATTTCATCGAGCTATGTCTCGACGAACAAGACCGGGTCTGGATGTTCCTGCACTCCGGTTCCCGTGGCGTCGGCAACAAGATCGCCCAACGCCACATCAAGACCGCGCAGCAACTCTGCAAGCGATCTCATATCTCGCTGCCGAACCAGGACCTGGCCTATCTATCGCAAGGCACACCCGAATTCGATTCTTATCTAAGGGAATTGAACTGGGCGCAAAAGTTCGCCTACGAGAACCGCAACGAGATGATGGATCGTTTCCGGCAAGCCTTTGCGCACTGGATGGGGGTCGAGTCGCAGCGCGTCGAAGTCGAGAGAACGAATTGCCACCACAATTACACCCAGCTGGAGCGCCACGGCGGACGCGATGTCTGGCTGACCCGCAAGGGGGCCGTCGACGCGCACGATGGTGTTAAAGCGATCATCCCCGGCTCAATGGGAACCCGCTCCTACATCGTGCGCGGTAAAGGCAATTCGGCCGGCTTGTGCTCGGCGCCGCACGGCGCCGGCCGGCGCTTCTCCCGCACCGAAGCACGGCGCCGGTTCACCGCCGATGACCTGGCGGCCCGAATGCACGGCATCGAGTACCGGCACGGCGATCAGTGGGTAGACGAAATCCCCGACGCCTACAAGGACATCGACGTCGTCATGGCCGATGCCGCCGATCTCGTCGAAGTCGAACACGAACTGCGCCAGGTGCTCAATGTGAAAGGCACGTGATCAAGCGAGCGATTCCCAGAACCGGGTCAGCGCCGCCGCACCGCGAGCCGGGTCCTGCACCATCCACCAGTGCCCCAGTCCGTCAAGCACTTCCGTGTGTGCGCCGGCTCGTTCGGCCGCGCGGCGACGGATCGTCTCGGAACCGACGAAGATGTCCTCGGTGGCCAACAGCGATAGGCCGGGCCGCACCGCCGCGCTCTCCAGCGTCCGGCCGGCTTCGGCGATCGCCGGTTGCCGCGCCGAACGGTAGAGCGCCAGGATGGCCCGGCCCATATCCGGGCCTTGCGCGGCGGCCAGTGACGCTGCGATGTCGTTGGGTATGCCGAACCCGGCCATCTGGGCGGTCCGGTCCTCGAGCGTCCCGCCCAGCATGGTCTCGATGAGCTGTTCGCCGTCCCCGGGCGTCTGCCAGACCTGGGCCAGGTCGTGCCAGACGTAGTCGGGGTCGAAGACGCCCAGGATGTCGCTGGCCCAGCTGCGCACCAGTTCGGGCCGATGCATCACCAGATTCACTACGTGACCGCCGCCCCAGTCATGACCGACGAGGTCGACCGGTTCCCCA
This sequence comes from Mycobacterium szulgai, assembly GCF_002116635.1. Taxonomy (GTDB): domain Bacteria; phylum Actinomycetota; class Actinomycetes; order Mycobacteriales; family Mycobacteriaceae; genus Mycobacterium; species Mycobacterium szulgai. Next base: position 237,560 of record NZ_LQPW01000019.1, read on the forward strand.
GTGGATTCCAGCTCGCGCTCCAGCCAGTCGCGGTAGGCAAGGAAAGTCGCCGGGAAGTCGTCGGGCAGCGGCGCACCGAAACCCGGCGGCGAAAGACACACCACGTCTTCGCGGCCCAGGGCGCTGAGCAGCGGGCCCCAGATCGCGTCGGTTTCGGGATTGCCATGGACCAAAACGACCGTCACTGTGTCCTCCAATGTGCGCCGATGCGTGCTTTACGCTAGCTGGTGTGCGTCCGCGCCGATCGGCCCTCTACCTGCCCGGCAACAACGCCCGGGCAATGCGGAAGGGCCAAACACTGCCGGCTGACGTGTTGATCTTCGATCTCGAGGATGCCGTCGGCCCCGATGCGAAGGTCGACGCACGGCGCGCGGTATGCGAGGCGGTCTCGTCCGGCAGCTACCGGCCGCGCGAAATCGTGGTACGCATCAACGGCTTTGGCACCGACTGGCACGACGACGACCTGGCCGCCGTGGCTGAATCGCCCGCTGACGGAGTCCTGGTGCCGAAAGTCGGTACCGGGCAACAGGTCCGGGATCTGGTCGCCGGCCTGCAGCGGCTGGGTGCATCGGATTCGTTGCAGCTGTGGGTGATGGTCGAAACACCCGGGGCATTCTTGCGGACCGAGGAGATCGCCTCGGCCAGCGATCGCCTGGCCGTGCTGGTTGTCGGCACCAACGACCTGGTCAACGAGCTGCACGGACTTCATGTCCCCGCACGCGCGCCGGTCGTGCCCGCGTTGGCGCTGGCTGTCCTGGGCGCCCGGGCTGCCGGCAAGGTGGTGCTGGACGGTGTATTCAACGCCATCAATGACGATGCGGGGTTCACCGCCGAGGCGCGCCAAGGCCGCGAGATGGGTTTTGACGGCAAGACTTTGATCCATCCGTCTCAGATTGTTCCGGCCAATGAGGTGTTCGGTCCGTCGGAGAAAGAGGTGGCCGATGCCGGCAAAATCGTGTCGGCCTACGAGCGGGCCCAGGCCGCCGGGGAAAGTGTCATAACGATCGACGGCCGCATGATCGAGAGCCTGCATGTACGTGAGGCGCAGCGCATTCTTGGCTTGGCGCAGCGCATCTCCGAACTGGAATCGCAAAGCGGGTCACTGTGAGGCTGTCAGCCCCGTTTCGTCAACTTGGTGGTGTCAATGGGAGAACACCGCTAATCCGCCGGGTTCGTGGTCAAGCACCTGGCGGTTGACGATCATCGTGTACGCGAAGTACACGGCGCCCACCCCGAGCAGGCCGGCCACGATCGTTATTGGCACGAATGCTGTTGCGGGCGAGACCAAGATGACGATCGCGCAGATCGACCACACCAGTGCGGCGATCGAGATGGGCGGCTCGAACCGTCCGATGTCAAAGGCGCCTTCCTGACGGTCTAGCGCGACATCGCAAAGATCATCCTCGAGCAACCGGTCAGGGTCACCATGCCGCCGCCGAAGAAGGCAATCGCTATGGCCACGAGGAAGATTCGTTCGGTGACAGTCGATTCGATACGCCGCCGCAGCGCGAGCCACGCAATGAGACCGTGATGTTTCAAATCATATGTCAATGACTGTGATGAGTAGCCCTAAGTATCAGGGGTGGAGTGGCACCTCGGCGGTAAGCCTGCGGATGGCGTCGGTCAGCGCATCGATGCCCAGCGGGGTTCCGGTGATGAGCGCGCGCAGCGTGGCGCCGTCGAGCAGCGCGGTGACGGCCTCGGCGGCTCGCCGGCCGATGCGCGGCTCCAGCAGGGTGACCAGACCGTCCGGCCACAACCGGGCCAGCCCCTGCAATTCCGGTCGATGGGTCGCCGCGAGATAGAGCTCATTGAGCGTGCGGTGCCGGTCGGGGTCGGCCAGATACTCGGTGACGAGGCGGGCCAGGGTGGCGGGCAGGTCCTCGTTCTCGTCGAGCCGGCGGCGCCATTCCTCGAGGTCCTCGGCTGACGAGGTCGCGGCGTGCGCGAGCGCGGCTTCGCGCAGCGCGCCGAGGTCGCTGAAGTAGTAGGTCGTGGACCCGACTGGCACCTCGGCCTCGGCCGCTACCCGGCGGTGGGTCAGCGCGCCAAGGCCCTGGCGCGCGATCACCCGCCCCGCCGCCTCGACAATCGCCTGGCGGCGACCGGCGGGATCACGCGGGCGACGGTCGGACATCGCGGTCAATGCGCCCCGGTCAGGTTCAGAGTCACCACGCCGCCGATGATCAGCCCTACCCCGACGATTTTTGATAGCGAGAGCGTTGACCCGAGAAACAGCACGGCGATGAGCACGATGGCGGCGGTACCGATCGCCGACCACAGCGCATAGGCGACATCGGTCTGCATCCCGCGCGATATCGAGGCCGCCAGCAGTGCGAAAGCGATTCCGTAGCCGCCCAGGCAGACCACGGTCGGCCAAAGCCGGCTGAAGCCTTCGGTGCTCTTGAGCAAGCTGGTCGCCACCACCTCGGCGAATATCGCGCAGAGAAGAAATAGATAAGCCAACACCGCCTCCTTGTGTACGAATGTACATGTACAAACGTACACTAAAAATATCGTCCCGTGAACCGCCCGGTAGGCGACAATGGCCACACCCGTGGCTACGCGAGGAGGCGACCATGCGGCCTTGGATCATTTGGGGTGGCGGGCTGCTGGCGTACGTCGTCGCTGTGCTCGACCGCACCACGATGGGCGTCTCGGGTCTGGACGCCGTGCAGCGCTTTGCCGTCACGCCCGGCGTGCTCTCGGTATTCGTAGTGGTTCAGGTCATCGTGTACACCGTGGCGCAGGTCCCCGCGGGATTGCTGCTCGACCGATTCGGCTCCAAGTTGCTGATCAGCGCGGGCGCGCTGGTGATGGCCGTCGGTCAGTTCGTCCTCGCGTTCGCGGTATCGATGCCGGTGGCTATTGCCGCTCGCGCGGTGGTGGGTCTGGGCGATGCACTGACCTTCATCTCCGTGGTCAAACTCGCCTCATATTGGTTTCCCCCCGGTCGTGTCCCGCTGGTCACCCAGCTGACTTTCATCGGCGGTCAACTGGGTCAGGTGCTGTCGGCCGTGCCGTTTCTCGCGATTCTCACCGGGGCGGGATGGACCGCCGCCTACACCTCGGCCGGCGCCCTGGGCGTGATGTCCGCGGCTATCTGCCTAGCGCTCATCCGGGATACTCCGCACGGGCACTCGGCCGGTATCGACAGCCCAAGCCTTCGCGAACTGCTGGCCAGCGTCAGGAGCGTGTGGGCGAACCCGGGTACGCGGTTGGGCTTCTTCGCGCACATGGGTAGCACCTTCCCAATCATGGTGTTCAACTACATGTGGGGCGTCCCGTATCTCACCGAGGCCCAAGGCGTGTCAACCAACGTCGCCGGCTCGCTGCTCACCCTCTCGGTGGTGGCGACGACGGCTTCCGGCATCGCGTTCGGCGTCTGGACCGGGCGGCATCCGCAGCGGCGTTTGCTCATGGTGCTGACCATGATCGCCGGCAATGCGTTGGCCTGGACGGTGGTATTGGCGCTGCCGCACCGCGCGCCGCTGTGGCTACTGGCTGTGCTGGTTGTCGTGATGGCAACCGGCGGTCCCGCCTCGATGGTGGCGCTGGATTTCGCGCGCACCTTCAACCCGAGCACGACGCTGGGTATCGCAAAGGGCCTCGTCAACATGGGCGGCTTCACCGCGGCGCTGCTGGTCATGCAGATCATGGGCCAAATCCTCGAGGACGCCGACGATTACTCGTTCACCTCGTTCCGGCTGGCCTGGCTGGCGCTCTACCCCGTCTGGTTGATCACCGTCATCGCCCTCTTCGTCACTCGAGGTAAAGCGTTACGGCAGAACGAAGTTGAGCATCGGCATCATGCCGCCACGACTAACGTGGTGCCATGACGAAGAATCTCCATTGCCGACTCGCGGGATATACGCCCGCTGTGCTGAGCCTATTCCGGCTGGTCTACGGTTTGATGTTCGCCGGATACGGCTCGATGATCCTCTTCGGCTGGCCGGTAGCGTCACCGCACGCGTTCGAGTTCGGCTCCTGGCCCGGGTGGTACGCCGGGGTGATCGAACTGGTCACCGGGCTCTTGATCGCAACCGGATTGTTCACCCGCGTCGCGGCCTTTCTCGCCTCGGGGGCAATGGCGGTTGCGTATTTCTGGATGCATCAGCCCCGCTCGCTATGGCCGATCGGCGATCCGCCAGCGGGCAACGGCGGAATTTTGGCAATCCTGTTCTGCTTCGGGTTTTTCCTGCTGGTATTCGCCGGACCCGGCAGTCATTCCATTGACGCCCTGCGCTGCGCGCGAATCAAATCCTCATCACGTTGATGTTCCAGTACGTTCGGCGCAGAAGAGCCGCTTGGGTTCGGGGTAGGTGACGGCCCGGGTGTGCTGAGGGCACTTGGACGTGTCGGTGGTGCCGTCGACTCGTTTGGCGATTCTGATCGTGCCGGCCGTCGAGCAGGTCGCATGGCGGACGGTTTTGCCGTCGTGCTCGGACACATAGCACTGGCCCTGAAGGAGGTTGGGGGCAAAGCACATTCGGACACCACGGTGTTCAGCGGATAAGTAGGAGCTGTCGTTGCGCTTGCCGTCCGGGCAGTTCCCCGCTGTGTCGGCGTTGGCAGCGTATTGAAGTACGGCTTCGGCATTGCTGCAGCTGCTCGATTTCCATGGACCGTTGCCGTTCAGGATGTCATTGGTGTAGCAGTCGCCGATCGCCGGGCGATCATGCCGAGCGGCCACTGTGACGACAATGGAGGCGAACGTCAGCACACCCAGCACCAGCAAGACTGCGCCGCTGACGATCATGCCGGTGCCTCCCGGCTTGCGCGGCGGCGGCGCCATGGGCGGCATGGGCGGCATGGGCATCGGCGGCGGGTAAGCGGCCGGATACGGGGGCGGATAGCCTTGCGGCACTGGGGGATAACCCGGTGGCGCAGGTGGATACCCGGTCCAGGCTTGCTTGCGTGACGACGACCGCTTGCGCAAGCCGAGAATCAACAGGGTCAAGCCCGCTGCTGGGAACACCAGCAGACCGGCGATGCGGCCCACCAGCGCCGCGGAGTCGACGGCGGTCGCTAGATAGCTGACGTTCATGGATTCGGCTGCCGTCAGCTGTCGAGGTTGGTGCCGGTGGTGAGCTGCTCCCACGCCGCGATCTCGTTCGACCGCCGCTCTGCGATGTAGCGATAGGCCATCAGCGCGTCGGCGCCGAGCAGCAGGAAGGCGGGCGGTTCGGACGACTCGACGGCGGCGATGATCGCGGCGCCGGCCTTGGCCGGATCGCCGGGTTGGGTGCCGTGCATGGTGTCGTTCTCCTTGCGGCGCTGCCCGGCGGTTTCGGCGTAATCGTCGATGACAGTGGGGGATTGGACGAGTGAGCGCCCGGCGAAGTCGGTGCGGAAGGCGCCCGGCTCCACGACGGTGACCGAGATGCCCAGCGGCGCGAGTTCGCCATGCAGGGCCCCGCTCATGCCTTCCAGGGCTGCTTTGGCCGCCGAGTAATAGCCGGAGCCCACCGGGGTCAACTGCACGCCGATCGAGGAGATGTTGACGATTGCGCCGCAGCGCCGGGCCCGCATGTTCGGTAGCACGGCCTTGATCATCGCGACGGCGCCGAAGAAATGCGTTTCGAACAAGCTGCGGACGTCGGCATCCTGGCCCTCCTCGACGGCGGCGCGATATCCGTAGCCCGCGTTGTTCACCAGAACGTCAATGCTGCCGAACCGCTCGTGAGCCCGCTGCACCGCCGAGACGACCTGGTCGGGGTTGGTGACGTCAAGGGCGACGGCCAGAACCCGTTCGGGTGCGGCGTCGGCAAGGTCGGCGACCCGGCCGGCGTCTCGTGCGGTGGCGACGACGTTGTGGCCGGCGCCGACTACGGCCTCGGCCAGGGCGCGGCCGAGTCCGCTCGAACAGCCGGTGATGAGCCAAGTGGACACGGGACTGTCTCCTCTATATCAGCGGTCACATGCCTTGCCGGCGAAGCGCTGGTCTGTTTGCCCGCCTCCTAGCGACAACCGTAGTGGGCGCCCACGTGTGGCGGCGAGGTGATGTCGCCAGGAGGCGGGCAAACACGCTGTCCACCAGCACAGAAACTACTGGGTGGGCTGCAACCCTCATGCAATGCAACGTGGCTGCAAACGTTGCCGGCGTGGCCCTCTCACACCCGTGCCGGGGCACGCCGCTCCAGCCGGAAGGTGCGTTTGAAGCCCGACGGCTGCGTCGTGAGGGTTACCTCGACCGCGCCGCTGGGCGCAACGACGTAGCGCTCCTCGACATCAGGTCCGTCGTTCCAGCGGCCGACCGGCTGGCGTCGCAGATCCTCCTGATCGCGCAGGGCCGGGTCGAAGGGGAAGAGCACCGAATCATATGGCGTGACGTCGCCGTCGGGGCGGCCGTCGACCAGCCGGCTGCACTCGACGAACCGGAAATGCCCGATGTTGTGCGCAGCCCGATAGGTCCGTTTGACGACGAGCGGGGTGTGCCCGTCGTCGGGAAGTGCGGCGTCCTTGGGGACGATCGGATCGAACACGACATCGTCGCCGGCCCGCGCCTCCCGGAAGACCCCGAAGTGGCGCGAAAAGCGTTCGGACAGAGCGAAATCCGATTCGTGGTCCAGGAAGACCGCCAAGCCGATGGCGGTGGCCGCGAAGGGATGCGGGGAGCGTTTGATGCGCTTGTCGCCGAACGCCGAGCGCAGCATCCGCGCCACCAGGGGGAAGCCTCCGGCGCCGCCCACGACGTAGATTCCGGCCACTTCGGACCACGCCACGTCACCACGGGCCGGGTCGTGCAGGACGCGGTCGAGCAACTTCATCGTCTTGTCGACCAACGGCGCACACGCCGAGTACACGTCATCGATGCTGCACGCGAACGGTGGCCGGTCCGCGGCGCCGAGGTCGACCAGGAAGCGCCGGGTCTGCGGGCCGACGGCTTCCTTGCGGGCCGCGCATTCGTCCCTTAGCACGTCGATTGTGTCGGCGGGAAGGTCTCGAAGGCCTGCAGCGTCGCGCACCAGCTGCAGGATTGCCTCGTCGAAGTCGTCGCCGCCCAGACGCTGGATGCCCTCGCTGACCACTACCTCGTTCACGTGCCCGGTCATCTTCAGCAATGACGCGTCGAAGGTGCCGCCACCAAGGTCGTAGATGAGGACGTACTCGCGTTTGGCGGTGATCGTGGAGCGGTACCGATGGGCGTATTCCAGGCCCGCGGCCGATGGCTCGTTCAGCAGTGCGACGACGTCAAAGCCCGCCGCCACAAAGGCATCCAGCGTCAGCAGGCGCTGGGCGCTCGAGGCATTGGCGGGCACGCTGATCGCGGCCTCGACGGTCTCTGCGGGCGTCAGACCGGCGTTCGATCGATCGTGCAGGTCGCTTTTCAGCTGAGCGAAGAAGCCGGTGAGCAGATCGGCCAGCCGGTGGTTGCGGCCGGCCAGAGTCACCTCGGTGTGCGGCCCGGCCTCGTTGAGCAGCCGCTTGACCGATCGCAGCGTCGACCATCCTGGTTGGTGGCGCACGGCGGCGGCGTCCAAGCCGTAGCGCAATTCACCGGCGGCGTTGGCGGCGACGAGCGATGGCCAGGTATCGGCGCCGTCGAAGGAGACGACGGGATAGTTGCCCCGGTCGACGAGCGCAACGACGGTGTGGGTGGTGCCGAAGTCGATACCGACTCTCATTCCGACCAAGTCTAGGCCGGTGCACGCCCTGCGGCATGCTTCCTCAGTCGGCGTGCCGAGCCCATTGTCTTTGCAGGTCCCGCTCCGCAGCCGTGGGAATCAGTCCCGCGGGTGCGAACCTCTTGGACGGTACCGGTTCGTCCTCGCTCAGCGGCCTGCCGCCGCCGCGAATCGCTTTGTGCGCCACGAGAATTCCGGTAATGAATACGATCACGACGACGAGCGCGAAAATGACCGACAGGGTGCCCTGGACGAAGGTGTTCCTGATGACCTGGTCCAGCTCGTACGCGTTCTTCGCCGAACCGAATGCCGCCTTGCCGGCTTCTTTGGCTGCCAGGTACTGGAAATGTTGCGTCCAGTAGCCAACGGCCGGATCGCCGGAGAAGATCTTCTGCCACGACGCCGTCAGCGTGACCACCAGGTCCCACAGCAGCGGAGCCCCCGGTATCCACGCCCACTTCAGCAGGCCCTTCTTGATCACCACGACGGTGATGACACTGAGCGCGATGGCGGCCAGTAACTGATTGGCGATCCCGTACAGCGGATAGAGCGTATTGATGCCGCCCAGCGGATCGGTCACGCCCATCAGCAGGATGCTGCCCCACGCGGCGACCACGGCGAGGGTGCAGATCCATACGCCGGGGCGCCAGCTCGGGTTTCGCAGTTTGTGCAGCGGGCCGCCCAAGTTACTCAGCGTGTCGGAGAGCATGAAGCGGTTAACCCGGGTGCCTGCGTCGAGCGTGGTCAGGATGAACAGGGCCTCGAACATGATCGCAAAGTGGTACCAGAACGCCTTGAACCCCGCGCCGCCGAACACCCGCTCAAGCACCTCGGACATACCCAAGGCCAGCGTCGGTGCTCCGCCGGTACGCGACACGATCGACTGCTCGCCGACGCTGCGCGCGGCTTGACTGATTTGCTCGGCGGTCGTCGGGGCGCCCGTCAGGCCGAGCTTATTGACGTATTCCGCCGCGGTGGCGGCGGTCCCGCCGGTCTGCGCCGGCGGCGCGTTCAGCGTGAAGTAGAGGTGCTGGTTGATGATCGACGCGGTAATCAGCGCCATGATCGCGACGAACGACTCGGTGATCATGCCGCCGTAGCCGATCAGCCGCATCTGACCTTCCTTCTCCAGCAGCTTGGGCGTCGTCCCGGACGAGATCAGCGAGTGAAATCCGGACAGCGCGCCACAGGCGATGGTGATGAACAGAAACGGGAACAGCGAACCGGCGAACACCGGCCCGTTGCCTCGGTTGGCGAACTGCGAGACCGCGGGCGCGTGCAGGACCGGGTGCGCGATGCAGATGCCGATCGCGAGCACGGCGATGGCACCGACCTTCATGAACGTCGAGAGATAGTCGCGTGGCGCCAGTAACAACCACACCGGCAGCACCGAAGCAGCGAAACCATAGCCGATGAGGCACCAGCACAAGGTGACCGGAGACAGGCTGAACCAGGATGCGCCCCAAGATGTTTCGGCTATCCAGTGGCCTGATGCCACGGCTGCCAGCAGCAGTGCGAAGCCGATCACCGATACTTCGCCCACCCGCCCCGGACGCAGGAATCGCAGATAGCAGCCCATGAAGAGGGCAATGGGGATGGTCATGGCGATGGAGAACACGCCCCAAGGGCTCTGGGCCAATGCCTTCACCACGATCATTGCCAGCACCGCGATCAGGATCACCATGATAACGAGCGTTCCGATGAGGGCTGCGGCTCCGCCGATGGCGCCGAACTCGTCGCGGGCCATCTGGCCCAGGGAGCGCCCCCGGCGGCGGGCGGAGATCCACAGCACCAGGTAGTCCTGCACGCAACCACCCAGCACCGCGCCGACGATGATCCAGATGCTGCCGGGTAGGTAACCCATCTGGGTGGCCAGCACCGGTCCGACGAGTGGGCCCGCTCCGGCGATGGCGGCGAAATGATGGCCGAACAGCACCCGACGGTCGGTCGGCACGTAGTCGGTGCCGTCCTCGAAGGCCTCGGCCGGCGTGGCGTGATCGTCGCGCGGGCGCACGATCTTCATTTCAATCAGCCGGGCGTAGAACCGGAACCCGATGATGTAGGTGCAGCTCGCGGCCACCACCAGCCACACCGCGTTCACCGTCTCGCCGCGGACGAACGCGACGACCGCCCAGGCGATGGCGCCGATCACCGCGATGACGGCGAAGAAGATCCGGTGCCGCACGGTGATGGGGGAGCGGTCGATGATGGCTACCGGCGGCAGGCCGGTGTCGGTGCTGATGTAGGTGACGTGGGTGTCTCGCTCGGTGAAACGCTCTGTCACGGCGAAAACCCTACGCGGATGGAAGGATCACCGCTGTCCTGAGCGTGATATCGGATGCGCTATCGCGTTTGGAAGTGGGTCATGCTCCTCCTTGCCGGGACGGGTGTGACTGTTGTGAGGCCAGATCAGTACAGCGCGCGCACAGTCTCGATGGTGTCGGCCTCGGCCGGTGGCTTGTCATCGCGGTAACGCACCACGCGGGCAAAGCGCAGCGCGACGCCACCGGGGTAGCGAGTGGATCCCTGGACGCCGTCCAGAGCGATCTCAACCACCTGTTCGGGTCTGAGCTCGACGACATATCCGTCGGTGCCACCGACGGCGAGTTCGGTGAATCGCGCGGTCTGCCATTCCAGCATGGCGTCGGTCATGCCCTTGAAAGTCTTGCCCACCATGACGAATCGGCCCGAGGCCGGATCCCTTGCGCCCAGATGGATATTGGACAGCTTTCCACGGCGGCGTCCCGAACCCCACTCCACAGCCAGCACCACCAGGTCGAGCGTGTGCACCGGCTTGACCTTCAGCCACCCGGCTCCGCGCCGGCCCGCAAGGTAAGGCGCGGCCGGGGACTTGGCCATCACCCCCTCATGCCCGGCGGCCAGCGTCGCGTTCAGAAACGCGGCGGCTGCCGTTTCGTCGGAGGTGACCAATCTGTCCACGCGGTGGCGAGCGGGCACGAATTCGTCCAATTGGGCCAGCCGATCCGCGGTGGACGCATCCAGCAGGTCCACACCGTCGCGGTGCAGGACATCGAAGAAGAACACCGAAAGCGGTTCGGCCCCTTGGGCCGAAAGGGACTGAGTGACGTCGACCGATCGGCCGAACCGCGACGCGGTGACCTGGAAGCGCTCCGGACGGTTGTCGGGACGCAGCGCGATCGCCTCGCCATCGGCGATCAGGTCCCGTACCGGAAGCGCCAGCGTGGCCTCCACCACCTCGGGCAGCCTCGCGGTGACGTCGTCGAGGCTTCGGGTGTAGACGGTCACCTGGTCGCCGGAGCGATGAATCTGCACTCGTGCTCCATCCAGCTTCGCCTCGAAAACCGCTGTGCCGCCGTGGCGTTCGAGCGCATCGGCGACACCGGTCGAGGTCTGCGCGAGCATGGGGCCAACCGGCCGGCCCACCCGCAGGGTGAAAGCGTCCAGCGCCGGCGCGCCACCGGAAAGACCGGCCGCCGCGACCGCGGGCAGATCCCCGCCCAGCATCGCCGCGCGCTGCACCGCGGCGGTGGGGATATCGGCGGCCTTGGCGACCGCGTCGGCCATGATGCCGGCCAGCGCGCCTTGGCGCAGCTCACCACCGAGTAGTCGCACCAGGAAGTTCTGCTCGGATTCGGTTGCCCCAGAGAACAATTCGGCCAATAGTGCCCCCCGCCGGGCCTGCGATCCCTGGCCCGACACAGCACCGATCGCGGAGAACATGTCATCGACACCGGCGACGGTGAGCATCGGCTCGGCGGCCGGCGCCGGCAGTGAACGCAACGACGCCCAGCCGACGCCGATCTGACGTTGCCGCAGCTCACCGGACAGCCACGACACTATGGTCGCGACCAATTGTGGGTCGGGCGCGGCACGGCGCAGCAGGTCGGCAATGCGCGCTACTTTCGTCAGCCGCGACGAGGTAAGACCCACTTCGGCCGAGGTGGCGGCCACATCGACAAGAAGCACGAATTCAGCTTGGCATGGCTCGCCGACAACCCGGTGGCGCGGACACGCTAGCGTTACAAATTATCGTGATTCTGACACGCCACACAAGGGAGGTCCGGATGGAGATCAGCGGGAAGAAGGTCGTCGTGATCGGCGGCGCGTCGGGGATGGGTCGGGCCAGTGCCGAACTCCTGGCCCAGCGTGGCGCACAGGTGGCCGTGCTGGACCGCGAGGGTTCCGACGGCAAGGCCGTTGCCGACGGGTTCGGCGGCAAGTTCTACCCGGTCGACGTCACCGACTTCACCGGCACCGAGGAGACCCTCCAGGCCGCCGTCGACGACCTCGGTGGACTCCACGTGACGGTGACCACCGCGGGCGGCGGCATCGCCAAGCGCACCATGACCAAGTCCGGGCCGCACGATCTCGAATCCTTTCGCGCCGTGGTGGATCTCAATCTCATCGCGACCTTCAACATCAGCCGGCTGGCGGCCGCGCACATGAGCAAGAACGAGCCCGAAGACGAAGAGCGCGGTGTCATCATCAACACCGCGTCGATCGCGGCCTTCGAAGGCCAGATCGGTCAGGTCGCCTACACCGCCGCCAAAGCCGGCATCGCCGGTATGTGCCTGACCATGGCTCGCGACCTGGGCTCGTTGGGCATCCGGGTGCTCGCAATCGCGCCGAGTCTGTTTCTGACGGGCCTGACCGCGATGGTGCCCGACGATATGGCGGCCATGCTGGTGCGCGACGCGGCCTTCCCCAAGCGAATGGGTCGGCCCGAGGAGTATGCCAAGTTGGTGGCGGCCATCGTGGACAACCCGATGCTCAACGGCCAGTGTCTGCGACTGGACGCCGGGCAGCGGTTCGCACCCAAGTAGCCGCCTTCGAGCCTCCGCGCGCATTGAGTACACTCTTTAGGTAATCAGCAGCGCTGCGAGGAGGGCCCGCATTGGGTATCGCACTGACCGACGACCATCGCGAACTCGCCGAGGTGGCCCGCGCGTTTTTGACCGCACAGAAGGCGCGCTGGGCGGCGCGCTCGCTGCTCGACGCGGCGGATGAGGCCCGTCCGCCCTTCTGGCACGACTTGGTCGAGCTCGGCTGGCTCGGTCTGCACATCGAGGAGGAGCACGGCGGCTCTGGCTACGGGCTGCCCGAACTCGTGGTGGTCATCGAAGAGCTCGGCCGCGCGGTGGCCCCGGGTCCGTTCGTGCCGACCGTGATCGCCTCGGCGGTGATCGCCAAAGACGGTACGGCCGAACAGAAAGCGCGGCTGCTTCCCGGCCTGATCGACGGTACCGTCACCGCCGGTATCGGCCTGGGCGGCGATATCCAGGTGTCCGACGGCCCGAACGGGATCGCCAACGGCGAGGCCGGGGTCGTGCTCGGTGCCGGTCTGGCCGAGCTGTTGCTGGTAGCCGCCGGCGACGACGTGCTGGTGCTGGAACCCGGCCGCGACGGCGTATCGGTCGACGTGCCGGACAACTTCGACCCGACCCGGCGTTGCGGACGCGTTCGGCTGCATAACGTGAGCGTGGCCGCCGGCGATGTCCTGCCGGGCGCCCGCGAGTCGGCGCTGGCCCGCGCGCGCACCCTGCTTGCCGCCGAGGCGGTCGGCGGCGCGGCGGACTGCGTCGATGCGGCCGTCGGCTACGCCAAGGTGCGTCAGCAATTCGGCCGCACCATCGCCACTTTCCAAGCGGTGAAACATCATTGCGCGAACATGCTGGTGGCCAGCGAGTCGGGGATCGCCGCGGTGTGGGACGCCGCGCGTGCCGAATCCGAAGACGAAGACCAGTTCCGCCTGATCTCGGCGGTGGCCGCGGCGCTGGCATTGCCCGCCTACGCGCGCAATGCCGAACTCAACATTCAGGTGCACGGGGGCATCGGCTTCACCTGGGAGCACGACGCGCATCTGCATCTGCGGCGGGCGCTGGTGATCGCCGGACTGTTCGGTGGCGACGCCCCGGCCGGCGACGTCTTCGACCGCACCGCGGCCGGTGCCATCCGGGCCAACAGTCTGGACCTGCCGCCCGAGGCCGAGGAACTGCGTACCCAGATCCGTGCTGACGCGGCCGAAATCGCCGCCTTGGACAAGGAGTCGCAACTCGACAAGCTGATCGAGACGGGTTACGTCATGCCGCACTGGCCCAAGCCGTGGGGCCTGGCGGCCGACGCGGTCAAGCAGCTGGTGATCGAGGAAGAATTTCGCGCAGCGGGTATCAAGCGTCCCGATTACTCGATCACCGGATGGGTGATCCTCACCCTGATCCAGCACGGAACCGATTGGCAGATCGAAAGATTCGTCGAAAAAGCGCTGCGCCAGGACGAGATCTGGTGCCAGCTGTTCTCCGAACCCGAAGCCGGTTCAGACGCGGCCTCGGTCAAGACGAAAGCCACCCGGGTAGAGGGTGGCTGGAAGATCAACGGGCAGAAGGTGTGGACCAGCGGAGCGCAGTATTGCGCGCGTGGCCTGGCCACCGTGCGCACCGACCCCGATGCCCCCAAACACGCCGGCATCACCACGGTGATCATCGACATGAAGGCACCCGAGGTCGAGGTGCGGCCGTTGCGCCAGATCACCGGCGGCTCGGAATTCAACGAGGTGTTCTTCAACGACCTGTTCGTTCCCGACGAGGACGTCGTCGGCGCGCCCAACTCCGGATGGACGGTGGCGCGCGCAACGCTTGGCAATGAGCGGGTCAGCATCGGGGGCAGTGGGGGATATTACGAAGGGCTGGGCGCCAAATTGGTGAAGGGGGTGCAACAGCGGCCAGATGGGTTGGCGGGCGGGCGAATCCGGGTGGGATCGTTCCTCGCCGACGACCACGCACTGCGGCTGCTGAACCTGCGCCGCGCCGCCCGCAGCGTCGAAGGCGCAGGACCGGGCCCGGAAGGCAATGTCACCAAACTTAAGCTCGCCGAGCACATGATCGAGGGCGCGGCGATCTCGGCGGCGCTGTTGGGCCCCGACATCGCCCTGATGGACGGACCGGGTGCGCTGGCCGGCCGCATGGTGATGGGTGCCCGGGGCATGGCGATCGCCGGCGGCACCTCGGAGGTGACCCGCAACCAGATCGCCGAGCGGATTCTCGGCATGCCCCGCGACCCACTGATCAACTGACTCCCGTTGTCCCGCGAGCGTGCGTGTCTGCCCAGCGACACGCCGCGCGCAGTGGCGTTCTGCGCACGCTCGTGCAGTGGGACGCCAGCTAGGCCGGGGCGAACAACGGAGCGCCGCCGGCACCCTTCTCGGTCCGGATAGCGACCGGCATTCCGCAGACCACCGACTCTGGTTCGCAGCCAACGATATTGGCGGCCACCCGCAGCCCGCTCTGCTCGCTGAGCTCGACCAGCGCGATGACATATGGCGTGGGCACGTCGGGGTTGTACGGGTGATAGTTGACCGTGTAGGTGAATACCGTGCCATGTCCGGAAACGGGGCGTGCCACCAGCGTCGCCCCACAATCACGGCATTCGCCGGTAGCGGGATGCACCCACCGCGCGCACGCGGCGCAGTGCTCGATCAGCAGCTCGGCGGACACCAGCAATACAGTACACTCTATTAGTTCGGTGTACGCCTATGGACGGTGCAGATGAGCTACTTCGAGAAAAACGCGATCGTGTCCGGCATCGGTATTTCACGAATCGGCCGTCGCACCGGCATCGCGGGGCTGGAGCTGACCATGCAGGCGGTGCGGGCCGCGATCATCGACGCCGGCCTGCGGCCTGCTGACATCGACGGCATAGCGACCCTGGGTGACACCCCGCCCGCCGAGGTAACCGCAGTACTACAGATCGACGCCGCCGATTGCGGATCCGGATTCGGCACCGGTGGCCTGCTGAGCCCGGTGATGTCGGCGTGCCGTGCCGTGGCCGAACGGCGCGCCCGGCACGTGGTGGTCTACCGGACCATACAGATGCTTGGTGGCACGGTGCCGGTCAAACAGGACGAGAACGCGCCGGCCTCGTCGCTTGCGCGCATGTTCGAAACGCCGGAGGGTGAACCGCGTCCCGCTGTCGGGGCAATGGATGACATCACCGACCTTGTTGCCGCACAGGCCTATTCCGCCGCTAATTGGCTGGCGCTGAACTGCCGTCGGCACATGGAGCTGTACGGCACCACTAAGGAGCAGCTGGGCTGGATCGCTCTGAACGGACGGCGTAACGCGGCGCTGAATCCCCTTGCGGTGTACCGCGACCCGATGACGATGGCCGACTATCTGGGTGCCCGTCCGGTGTCGACGCCGTTCGGATTGCTGGATTGCGATGTGCCCATTGACGGTTCCGTCGCGGTGGTGGTGTCGCACGCGCAGTACGCGACCGACTGCCCACACCGCGCGGTACGAGTCGAAGCGATCGGCGGGTCCGACGGTGCCGGCGGCTGGTTCCACCGCAAGGACTATCCCAAGATGGCGATGTCGGATGCCGCGGCGCAGATGTGGTCGCGCACCGAATACACCCCCGCCGACCTCGACATCGCGCAGTTGTACGACGGCTTCACATTTCTCACCATCGCCTGGCTGGAAGCCCTCGGCATATGTGGCGATGGCGGGGCCGGCCCCTTCGTCGAGGGCGGTGCGCGAATAGCCCGCGACGGTGAGCTACCCCTGAACACCTATGGCGGCCAGCTCTCGGCCGGGCGGATGCACGGGTATTGGGCGTTGCACGAAGGCTGCCTGCAGTTGCGCGGCGAGGCGGGGGAGCGGCAGGTGATCCAGCGTCCGGAGGTCGGTGTGGTGTCCGTCGGCGGTGGCCCGGTCGCAGGCTGCCTGCTGCTCACGTGCTGACACGTCGATGAGCACCGACAAACGCGCGGCAACAATCGCCCGCCTCATCGAGGCGGACATCGTGCGCCGCGGCTGGCCTATCGGAACCTCGTTGGGCTCTGAATCCGCTCTGCAACAACGCTATTCGGTCAGCCGATCGGTGCTGCGCGAGGCCATTCGTCTCGTCGAGCACCATCAGGTCGCGCGGATGCGCCGGGGACCCAACGGCGGATTGTTCGTCTGCGAGCCCGATGCCGGTCCGGCGACCCGCGCGGTCGTCATCTATCTGGAATACCTGGGCACCTCCCTCGACGACCTGCTCAACGCGCGCTTGGTGCTCGAGCCGTTGGCGGCTTCGCTTGCCGCAGAACACATCGACGAATCCGGCATCGACCGGCTGCGCGCGGTGTTGCACGCCGAACGGCAGTGGAAACCGGGTCTACCGGCCCTGCGCGACGAGTTTCACCTCACGCTCGCCGAGCAATCAAATAACCCGGTGCTGGCGCTGTTCATCGAAGTCTTGATGAGGCTCACCAGGCGATACGTCCGCAAGTCGCGAACCGCCTCGGCAGACGAGGCCATCGAGGCCGTCGACCATATGCGCGACGACCACGCCGAGATCGTCGCCGCCGTCACCGCCGGCGACATGGCGCGCGCCAAGACCCTCACCGAGCGACATGTGGAAGCAGTTACCGTGTGGCTGCAGCGCCACCAGCACGGCAACCAAGCGGGGCGGGCACCGCGCTGGATGCGGCGGCCCGACGTCGAGGCCCCGCGCGGCAAACTCGCCGAGGCGCTGGCGGCCACCATCGGCGACGATATCGCCGCCGACGGCTGGCAGGTGGGCTCGGTCTTCGGAACTGAAACCGCACTGCTGCAGCGCTATGGTGTGAGCCGCTCGGTGCTGCGGGAAGCGGTGCGGCTACTCGAATATCACGCGGTGGCCGATATGCGTCGAGGGCCCGGCGGGGGGTTGATCGTCGCGACGCCGAAGGCTCAGGCCAGCATCGACACCATTGCCCTGTATCTGCAGTACCGCAAGCCGAGCCGAGAAGACCTGCGTTGTGTCCGCGATGCCATCGAGATCGACAACGTCGCGAAAGTCGTCAAACGCCGCACCGCCCCTGAGGTCACGGCCTTTCTGCATTCCAAGGGGCCCGCATTCGACACCGCTACAGACGACGTCCGCACCGCCGCGGCCGAGGAATTTCGCTTTCATGTCGGGCTGGCGGAATTGGCCGGCAATGCACTGCTCGACCTTTTCTTGCGGATAATTGTCGAGCTGTTTCGGCGGCACTGGTCCAGTACCGGGCAAGCATTGCCGGCCTGGTCGGACGTCGTCGCCGTGGAGCACGCTCACCTGCGGATTCTCGAGGCGATCGGCCGCGGCGACGACAGCTTGGCCCGCTACCGCATCCGCCGTCATCTTGACGCCGCCGCATCCTGGTGGTTGTGAAATTGTGATCCGCCCGAATTGCGCCGGCGCGCATAGCTAACGCGCGTCCGGGGTATGTAGAAGCACAAGTGCTTGGTCGATCCAGCAGAGGGTCGCCACATTGACGTAGCGGGGGCGTTGGATGACCACGATCACCGAGACGAAGCAACGGAGCTTCGTCCACTCGGCGCTGTTCTATCACTCCCAACGGGAGTATCTGGATTTCGTCGTGCGGTTCGTTGCCGACGGCTTTGCCGTGGACGAGCCGGTCCTGGTTGCCGTGCCCGGCGAGCGGCTGGCGCTGCTTCGTCCGGAGCTGAACGCCGCGCGCGCCGGATCCACGGCCGAGCTGCGGGTTGTCGACATCTGCGAAGCAGCCCGCAATCCGAGCCGGTTTTTGGCAATGGAGAGCGCTTTTGCCACCGAATACGGTGAACAGCGAGTACGGATCGTCAGCCAGCTGGTCTGGCCCGGGCGTAACGCCGACGAGTGCCTGGCCTGCGCGCAGCACGAGGCGTTGATCAACGGAGCGTTCGAAAATCAGAACGTGATGGGTTTGTGCCTCTATGACGCCGAGCGGTTAGAGGAAGAGGTACTGGCCGAGGCTCGCAGGACACACCCTTTGCTGTGGAAGTGCGGGGCGGCGTATCACAGCGCCGAGTACGCGCCGCAGGATGCGCTGGCGCGCTGCAACCAGCCGCTGCCACCGAATCCGGGAGCCGTCACATACACCGTGCGCACGAGCACAGACCTGCGGCCCGCCCGCTCCTTCGCCGTCGACTACGCCGGCTGGGTCGGGCTGTCCCCGGACGGCATCGACGATTTACAGATGATTGCCACCGAGTTGGCCACCAACAGCCTGCAGTACACCGGCGGGGCGTGCCAATTGGCCTTTTGGCGGCACGACGATCACCTGGTCTGCGAGGCCCGCGACCAGGGACGGCTCGACAACCTACTGGTGGGACGGCAAGACCCGGGCCCCGGTGGCTCTGCCAGTCGCGGCCTGTTCCTGGTCAACGCCATGGCCGACCTGGTGCGCACCCACACCACGACAAACGGCACGACGATCCAGGCCTACCTTCGGCTTAGCCCGTCGCGCTAGGCGCGGTAGGAGCCGCGTCGGTTGGTGGTTAGCTCGGCACTTCCGGTTGTGCCGGGACGGCTGGCACCCGTTCGTTCACAGGTGGGGAGTCGAGTGTGCCCTTGCAGCCGGCGGCCGCCAGCCCGTACACGGCGAACAGCAAAGCCGCGATCAGAGTGAAGAACTTGCTCCTCGCCCTCATATTTGGTGCCTTTCTCGCGTTGCCGAACTTTATCGAGCCGCCGGGGACCGGCCGAAAATTCGGCCACCCGATGCGCTTGGCGCGCAGTGGTCCCCGGCGGACTCACCCCCGACATTTGTGGGCTGAGCGCCGGCGTGCGCTCAACTGCTGCTGGTACCGACCCCGCCGTTGACGGTGGACGACGCGCCGCCCTCGGCCGCGCAGCCTGCCGAGAGCAATGCGAAGGCCGCAGCCAGCACCGCTACGACCGTCCGAAGCACCTGCATTTTTTTGCTGGTTTTCCTCGCCCCCATTGATCGCGCCTTTCTCGCTTGACCACACCAATAACCGGCGATTACCGCCGTCTTCGGATGTTATCGCCGTCACACCTTGCGGCGAGCCGTTTTCGCACGAAAAGGGCACTTCATCAGCCATCGCAGTGGCGAGCGCGGTCCCGCCGGCGAAATGCCGAAAAGGCACTTGCGTGACAGAAGCGGGGGGTCTAGTGTCACCGCTCGTGCGTCTTGTCAAGCGTGCCGTAGTAGCCAGCACCCGCAGCGGGGTCTGATCCAGACCGACCCCCCGCTGTGGGTCGGAAGCTACTACCGTCGGTCGCCCTGCTGACCAGAGAAGACCGACGCAAATGACATCTCCATTTCAGGGTCCATTTCGGGGCCCGTTTCAGACTCCGTCTGAAGATCCCTGCCCGACTGGAGTCGCCGCCGCGTGGTTCGGCGGCCACTTCGGCTGCCCCCTGCCGCGTGGGCTACGCGAACAAGCCGGCGGGATGTCGTGGGAGAACTTCGCCGCGACCTATGCCCCAAACAGCGGTCCGCTTCGGCTGGGGCACTGGGCCTGCACCGATACCGCGCGGCCAGCCGGGCGGCTGGGCCCGCAGCTTCGCAACTTCCGGGCGATGATCGCCGACGGCGATCGGATCAGCACCTCGACCGCCGCCGCCAGCGGACCGGTCGCAGCGCTCACCGCGATGCTGCATGAGCGCGGGATCGCGGTGGAAACACTGCGGTTTCACCAGATGCGATCGGCCGAATACACCGCCACCTTCGTCTGCGGCACCAACGGCGTCCGCTCGGAATGGGCAATGGGCTGGGCCGATGACCCTACTCAATCCGCCCTGCGTGCGGTGATCACGTGCGCCAACCGGCTGATCGCTTGAGTTCTCGCGACGAAATTAAAGCGGCCGCAGAACGATCGGCATGCCGTCCATCGGCACCGGCATGCCGCCGTAGTCCCAGCGCGGGCGGTAATCGGGCGCGGGCAGTTCCAGGCGGTAGCGGCGCAGCAGCCGGTGCATGATCGTCTTGACTTCCAGCTGTCCGAATACCATGCCGATGCATTTGTGCGCCCCGCCGCCGAACGGGGTGAACGCATAGCGGTGGCGTTTGTGTTCGTTGCGGGGCTCGGTGAATCGCTCTGGGTCGAATGCCATTGGGTCGGTCCAGAATTCGGGCAAGCGATGGTTGAGCCCGGGGTAGGCGATCACGTTGGTGCCCTTGGGTATGTAGTAGCCCAATAGGTCGGTGTCGCGCACGGTTTGGCGCATGGCCCACTGCACCGGGGTGACCAGACGGATCGATTCGTTGAGCACCAGGTCGAGGGACTCGAGCTTTTCCAGCGATTCGATGTCCAAAGGTCCGTCGCCTAGGCGGGCCGATTCGTCGCGGCAGCGCTCTTGCCACTCGGGGTGGGCGGCCAGCTGGTAGGCCATGGTCGTGGCCGTCGAGGTGGAGGTGTCGTGGGCGGCCATCATCACGAAGATCATGTGGTTGACGATGTCCTCGTCGGAAAAGCTGTTGCCGTCCTCGTCCTCGGTGTGGCACAGCACCGTCAGCAGGTCGTTGCCCTCTTTGCCGCGGCGTTCTTTGACGCGTTCCTGGAAGTAATTCTCCAGCAGGTGGCGAGCTTTGAGCCCGCGCCACCAGGTGAACGGGGGCACGCTGGTGCGGATGATGGCGTTGCCGGCGCGCGTCGTGGTGGTGAAGGCCTTGTTGACTTTGGTGACCAATTCATGGTCGGTGCCGGGTTGGTGGCCCATGAACACCATTGAGGCGATGTCGAGGGTGAGCTCTTTCATCGCCGGGTAGAGCAGGAAGCGGGCGTCGTTGGTTACCCAGTCGTTGGCGGTCACCTGCGAGGCGACCTGGTCGATGTGCTCGACGTAGCCGGCCAGCCGCGTCCGGACGAAGGCCTCCTGCATGATGCGCCGGTGAAACATGTGTTCTTCGAAATCCAGCAGCATCAGTCCGCGGTGGAAGAAGGGGCCGATCACCGGCACCCAGCCCTGTTGTGAGTAGTCCTTGTTGCGGTTGGAGTAGAGGGCTTGCGCGGCGTCTGGGCCCAGTGCCACGACGGACGGCAGAATCGGTGAGTCCGCGAACAGGATCGGTCCCTTGGTTTCGTACAGAAACTGCAGATAGTCCGGGCCGCCGCGCAGCATTTCGATGAGGTGACCCAGGATCGGCAGCCCGGCGTCGCCGAGAACCGGCTTCAAGTCGCTGCCCTCCGGCGGGTCGGCCAGCGTCGTCTCCGGGAACTGGGTGTGGCGCAGCGTGTGTTCGACAAAGCCCATGCCTGGGAAGTTGTTGAACGATGGCGTGAGCCGGCGCTTGGCTTGGTCAAGTAGGTACGCCGGGGTGCTGATCGTCGCCATTGACGCTCCTTTGGCAATTATGGCAGCCGTCACACCCAGTTTTGAGATGTTTTTGACGCCTGTCAAGTTTGCTTTTGTCCTGCTGTGGTGCAAGGTCTTTAGGGTGAGTACCCCGCATGATATGCGTGAAGCCACCGCGCCCGACCAGTTAGCGCCGGCAACTACACGGCGCGGTGACAAGCAGCGCCAGGCGATCCTGCGCGCAGTGCGTGAACTGCTGCAGGAGAAGCCGTTCTCGGAGCTGTCGGTCAGCACGATCAGCCTTCGGGCCGGAGTTGCGCGATCGGGCTTCTACTTCTATTTCGATTCCAAGTACTCAGTACTCGCCCAGATCCTGGCCGAGGCCGCTGAGGAACTCGAAGAGCTCACCCAGTACTTCGCGCCTCGCCAGCCGGGTGAGTCGCCCGAGGAGTTCGCCAAGCGCATGGTGGGCAGTGCGGCCGCGGTGTATGCGAACAATGACCCGGTGATGACGGCCTGCAATGTCGCCCGCCACAGCGACGTGGAGATACGCGATTTACTCGATCAGCAGTTCGAGATTGTGCTGCGCGAAATCGTCGGCGTCGTCGAGGCCGAGATGAAGGCCGGAACGGCGCACCCGATCAGCACGGATCTGCCGACGCTGATCCGCACCCTGGCGGCGACCACCGCGCTGATGCTTACCGGTGACCCGCTTTTCGCCGGCCGCGACGATGACGTGCAGCGCCGGGTGCGGGTGCTCGAACAGATGTGGCTCACCGCGTTATGGGGCGGCAAGGCGCACTAACGCAGGGCGGTGGTACGCGTGACGCCCAAATCGGCACGTTGAGGCCGCCGGTATCGTCACGAGCATGGCGCAGACCACATCCGGACGGTACTTCGCGGGCAAACGTTGCTTCATCACCGGTGCGGCCAGTGGCATCGGGCGGGCCACCGCGTTGCGGCTCGCCGCACAAGGTGCCGAACTCTACTTGACCGATCGTGACTTCGATGGATTGGGGCAAACCGTTTCCGACGCCCGCGCTCTAGGTGCGCAGGTACCGGCGCATCGGGTGCTGGATATCTCCGACTACGACGAGGTGGCCAGATTCGCCGCCGACATCCACGCCGCCCATCCGAGCATGGATGTGGTGCTCAACATCGCCGGTGTCTCGGCCTGGGGGACCGTCGACCGGCTCACTCACGATCAGTGGAGCAGGATGGTCGCGATCAACCTAATGGGACCGATCCACGTCATCGAGACGTTCGTCCCGCCGATGGTGGCAGCGGGCCGGGGCGGGCACGTGGTCAACGTGTCATCGGCGGCCGGGTTGGTTGCGCTGCCGTGGCATGCCGCCTACAGCGCCAGCAAGTACGGATTGCGGGGACTCTCGGAGGTGCTGCGCTTCGATTTGGCCCGTCACCGAATCGGGGTGTCGGTTGTGGTGCCGGGTGCGGTCAAGACCCCACTGGTCAATACCGTCGAGATCGCCGGCGTCGACCGCGAGGATCCCCGGGTTCGGCGGTGGGTCGACCGTTTCGCTGGTCATGCCGTGTCGCCGGAGAAGGCCGCCGAGAAAATCCTGGCCGGGGTCGCCAAGAACAGATACCTCATCTACACCTCGGCCGACATCCGGGCGCTGTATGCCTTCAAGCGGCTCGCGTGGTGGCCCTACAGCGTCGCGATGCGCCAAGCCAACGTGTTCTTCACCCGCGCACTTCGGCCCCATCCGGTGCCGCGCTGAGGCTGGGCATTTCCAGTTCCAGGCGCACCCCGAGCAGCCGGATCGGGCGGTCCAGGTCGAACAGATCCAGGATGCGCAGCGCGGCGCTGGTGATCATCTGGGCATCGGTGGTTGGCGTATCCAGCTTGCGGATCTTGGTGCGGGTGTAGAACGTCGCGGTGCGTACGGTCACCGCGACGCGGGTGACGATTCGCTCCGAGGCCAGTACATCGGCCAACGCGCGCTGCGCCAATTCGGTTACCGCCGAATCCATTTCGGCTCGGTCGATGAGATCGTGCGCAAAGGTGACGACGTGGCTGCGAGAGCGCGGAACCCATGGGTCGGCGCTGACCTGGCTGTCGCCGCCGCCCTTGGCGAGCAGCAGCAGCCACAGCCCGGTGCGCACGCCGAAGGTGGATGTCAACAGCTCCCCATCGGCGTGCGCAAGCTGACCGACGGTGGTTATCTCAAGTGCGGCAAGCTTTTTCGCGGTCTTTGGGCCGACGCTCCACAGTGCGTCCACCGGCCGATCGGCCATCAGCGTCATCCAATTGTCGTCGGTGAGGGTGAATATTCCGGCGGGCTTGGCAAAGCCGGTGGCCACTTTGGCGCGCTGCTTGTTGTCGCTGATGCCGACCGAGCAGGATAGGCCCGTTTCCGACGACACCACGGTGCGGATCTGTTCGGCGAGCTCGCGTGGATCCCCATCTGCCAACCCGACATAGGCCTCGTCCCAGCCCCACACCTCGAGCGGGTATCCCAGGTCGCGCAATAGCCCCATCACCTGTTCGGACGCCGCGTCGTAGGCCGCTGGATCCGACGGCAGAAACGTCGCGTTGGGGCAGCGGCGCGCAGCGGTGCGCAGCGGCATGCCGGCGTGCACCCCGAACTCACGGGCCTCGTAGGAGGCGCACGTGACGACCTTGCGGGGTTCGGTCGGATCTCCATTGCCGCCGACGATGACCGGCCCTCCGGCCAGCTCGGGGCGGCGGCGCAGTTCGACTGATGCCAGGAACTGGTCGAGGTCGATGTGCAGAATCCAGGCGGGCATCGAGGTCTGTCACCGTCCACAGAGCTTGCGCGCCAGGCTCTCCCACGCGTCGCCCAGCGATTCGAGCGTATGGCCGCTGGCGAGCTGATGCTCCACGTAGTCGGCGTCGAGCAGCGCCAGCAGCGCATCGGTCTGAACATCGAGATCGCCGGTGGTCTCAGCCGATTGCAGCAGGACGCGCACATGGGTGCGCTGCACCGCGGCCGGTGGGCCGTGCCGGGTCAGCGGATCGCGGCTGGCTTCGGACAGCAGCTCGTGATGGGCGTGGACGAAGCAGATCCGTTCCCGGCCGAAGGCGACCAGCCGATCCAGTGGCGGTGCGTCGGGGCCCAGTGGCGGCGGACCGAAGAGAAACGCCTGCTGGCTGGCCAGCTCGTCCTCGTCGAGCAGCACCATCATCAGGCCGGCGCGGCTGCCGAAGCGCCGGAACAGGGTGCCCTTGCCGACGCCGGCGGCGGTGGCGATGTCGTCCATGGTGACCGCGTCCGCGCCGCGCTTGGCCACCAGGCTGCGGGCGGCGTCTAACAGCAGGGCCCGATTGCGCGCGGCGTCGCCCCGTTCCGGCGGGGCCTGTTGCGGCGCGGATACGGGCAATTCGACACCGCTCATTCCTGCACTTTAACGCGACTGGAATAAAGCGGACTACAGTCCGGTTGGGTCGTGCGAAGATGTAGACCATTAATCGAAGGGAACCGGACAGTGGCTGGAAGCATCAAGGTGTTGGCGTTAGTGGGTAGCCTGCGCGCCGCGTCGATCAACCGTCAGATCGCCGAGCTGGCGGCGGCCCTGGCGCCCGACGGCGTAACCGTCGCCGTCTTTGACGGGCTGGCCGAGCTGCCGTTTTACAACGAGGACCTCGACGACGCGATGAACAGTACCCTCGACCGCGCGCCCGGCCCGGTGGCCGCGTTGCGTGCCGCGGCAGCCGAGGCCGACGCCGCCCTCGTGGTAACCCCGGAGTACAACGGGAGCATCCCGGCGGTCGTCAAGAATGCCATCGACTGGTTGTCGCGGCCCTTCGGCAACGGCGCGCTGAAAGACAAGCCACTGGCTGTGATCGGTGGATCCCTGGGTCGGTACGGCGGGGTATGGGCGCACGACGAGACGCGCAAGTCGTTCGGCATCGCCGGCGCGCGGGTGGTTGAGGCGATCGAACTGTCGGTTCCGTTCTCGACCCTGGAAGGCAAGGCGCCGGCGGAGCATGCCGAGTTGTCGGCGAATGTGCGCGACGTGGTCGGCAAGCTCGCGGCCGAGGTCAGCTGACAGCGGCTACATAAGCCGCCAGCGGTTCGCTGGCGGCTTTGCTGGCTTTTGGACAATGCGCTGGTTGCGCCGATCTTGTCGGAGGCTGCTGATATACCGGACGGCATGGATACCACGAGTGGCGGTTGTGATCTGCGACACGCCGACGACACGCCCGAGACAGGCTTACGACCTGGGAATTTCAAGAATGTTCTTTCGAACATCTTGTATCTCTTCGTGTTGTCACCCCCCAGGTGTAGTGTTTCGGGAGCCGGCAGGTCCCAGGTTCACCAGCTCCCATCAGGTTCGCGGGGGTCGATGAACTTCCCGGAATCGGCATCGCCAGGTCGATCGACATGGCCGCCGCGGAACGGGAATCTTGGGGCTTGACGGAGCGCTGAAGTTAGTGCAGATCTTCCGATTGAGTAGTTGCCAGTCTGTCAAGTCCCCCACTTCCGCAAAGGAGCGGCAATGAGCATCACTGTGTACTCCAAGCCCGCATGCGTGCAGTGCACCGCCACCTACAAGGCCCTGGACAAGCAGGGCATCAATTACCAGAAGGTTGACATCAGCCTCGACACTGAGGCGCGGGACTACGTGATGGCATTGGGTTATCTGCAGGCTCCGGTCGTGGTGGCCGACAACGACCACTGGTCGGGCTTCCGTCCTGACCGGATCAAGGCGCTCGCCGGGGCCGCGCTCACCGCGTAGCCCGGCTCAGGATTGGCAGAGAGATAGACAGGGAGGTTGCGGTGCCATGGAGAGCGCAGAGCGCAACCTGGTTTATTTCTCCTCGGTTTCGGAGAACACCCACCGCTTCGTGCAGAAGCTGGGGGTTCCCGCCACGCGGATACCGCTGCACGGGCGGATAGAGGTCGACGAACCGTACGTGCTGGTGCTACCCACATACGGCGGCGGCAAGGCCACTCCTGACATCAACAATGGCGGCTATGTCCCCAAGCAGGTCATCGCCTTCCTGAACAACGAGCACAACCGGTCGTTGATCCGCGGCGTGATCGCCGCGGGCAACAACAACTTCGGTGCCGAGTTCGCCTACGCGGGCAACGTGATTTCCCGCAAATGTGGCGTTCCCTATCTTTACCGTTTCGAACTTATGGGCACTCCGGACGACGTGGACGCCGTTCGCGCAGGTCTCGCTGAATTCTGGAAGGAACAGACGTGCCACCAACCGTCACTGCAGAGCCTGTAGCCGTCGCCACGCACGCGGTGGCCGAGGAGACGGACTACCACGCGCTGAATGCGATGCTGAACCTGTACGACAAGGACGGCAAGATTCAGTTCGACAAGGATGTGCTGGCCGCGCGGCAGTATTTCCTAGAGCACGTCAACCAGAACACGGTCTTCTTCCACAATCAGGACGAGAAGCTCGACTACCTGATCCGGGAAAACTATTACGAGCGTGAGGTTCTCGACCAGTACTCGCGCAACTTCGTCAAGACGCTGCTGGACCGGGCGTACGCCAAGAAGTTCCGGTTTCCGACGTTTCTGGGGGCGTTCAAGTACTACACGTCCTACACGCTGAAGACCTTCGACGGAAAGCGGTACCTGGAGCGCTTCGAGGACCGTGTCGTGATGGTGGCGCTTACCTTGGCGGCCGGCGACACCAGCCTGGCCGAGAAGCTCGTCGACGAGATCATCGACGGCCGTTTTCAGCCGGCCACCCCGACGTTTCTGAACTCGGGTAAGAAGCAGCGCGGCGAGCCGGTGAGCTGCTTTCTGCTGCGCATCGAGGACAACATGGAGTCGATCGGGCGGTCGATCAACTCCGCGCTGCAGCTGTCCAAGCGCGGCGGCGGAGTTGCGTTGCTGCTGAGCAATATTCGTGAGCACGGCGCGCCGATCAAGAACATCGAGAATCAATCCTCGGGCGTCATTCCGATCATGAAGCTGCTAGAGGACTCGTTCTCCTACGCCAACCAGCTCGGTGCGCGGCAGGGTGCCGGCGCGGTGTACCTCAACGCGCACCACCCCGACATCTACCGCTTCCTGGACACCAAGCGGGAGAACGCCGACGAGAAGATCCGGATCAAGACGCTGAGCCTGGGCGTGGTGATCCCCGATATCACCTTTGAGCTGGCCAAGAAGAACGATGACATGTACCTGTTCTCGCCCTATGACGTCGAACGTGTCTATGGCGTGGCGTTCGCCGACATCTCGGTGACCGAGAAGTACTACGAGATGGTGGACGACGCGCGGATCCGCAAGACCAAGATCAAGGCGCGCGAGTTCTTCCAGACGCTGGCCGAGCTGCAGTTCGAGTCCGGCTACCCGTACATCATGTATGAGGACACGGTGAACCGCGCCAACCCGATCGAGGGCAAGATCACGCACAGCAACCTGTGCTCGGAGATCCTGCAGGTGTCCACGCCGTCGCTGTTCAACGAGGACTTGTCGTATGCCAAAGTGGGCAAAGACATCTCGTGCAACCTGGGTTCACTGAACATCGCGAAGACGATGGACTCGCCGGACTTCGCCCAGACGATCGAGGTGGCCATCCGCGCGCTCACCGCGGTGAGCGACCAAACGCACATCACCTCGGTGCCCTCAATTGAGCAGGGCAACAACGACTCCCACGCGATCGGGCTGGGCCAGATGAACTTGCATGGCTACCTGGCGCGCGAAGGCATCTTCTACGGTTCCGAAGAAGGCATCGACTTCACCAACATCTACTTCTATGCGGTGCTGTATCACGCGCTGCGCGCCTCGAACCGCATTGCTATCGAGCGCGGCACACATTTCAAGGGGTTCGAGCGGTCGAAGTACGCGTCGGGAGAGTTCTTCGACAAATACATTGAGCAGATCTGGGAGCCCAAGACCGACAAGGTACGCCAGCTGTTCGCCGACGCCGATATCCGCATTCCGACGCAGGACGACTGGAAGCGGCTGAAGGAATCGGTGCAGGCCCACGGCATCTACAACCAGAACCTGCAGGCGGTGCCGCCGACCGGATCGATCTCCTACATCAACCACTCGACGTCGTCGATTCACCCGATCGTGTCGAGGGTCGAGATCCGCAAGGAAGGCAAGATCGGGCGGGTTTACTACCCGGCGCCCTACATGACCAACGACAACCTGGAGTACTACCAGGACGCCTACGAGATCGGTTACGAGAAGATCATCGACACCTACGCCGCGGCCACTCAGCATGTGGACCAAGGGCTTTCGCTGACATTGTTCTTCAAGGACACCGCCACCACCCGCGACGTGAACAAGGCGCAGATCTATGCCTGGCGCAAGGGAATCAAAACGCTGTACTACATCCGGCTGCGTCAGATGGCTTTGGAAGGAACCGAGGTCGAGGGCTGCGTGTCCTGCATGCTGTAGGCGCTGCGGCGGCCCGAGCGTGAATCCGGCGACCGCTTCGCGACGTGTTGCGTCGTGAGATTCTCAGTCGATGAGCGGTCCGGCGACAAGTCTGCGCAGGTCAGCCCGTGCGACGGAGTAAGGTGCTTGACGTGCGCAGAACGAGCCGGCTCCATCCGAGCCCGAATCCGGGCGTGAAGGTCGACGCGCGCAGCGAACGCTGGCGCGAACACCGTAAGAAGGTGCGCAGCGAAATCGTCGATGCGGCCTTCCGCGCCATCGACCGCCTCGGCCCAGAGCTCAGCGTGCGGGAGATCGCCGAAGAAGCCGGCACGGCCAAGCCCAAGATCTACCGTCATTTCGCCGATAAATCAGATTTGTTCGTGGCGATCGGGGAGCGCCTGCGCGACATGCTGTGGGCCGCGATCTTCCCGTCGATCAACTTGGCCACCGACTCGGCCCGCGAGGTGATCCGGCGCAGCGTCGAGGAGTACGTCATCCTTGTCGACCAACATCCCAACGTGCTGCGGGTCTTCATTCAGGGTCGCTCGGCAAAGCAGTCGGAGGCGACGGTGCGCACGCTGAACGAAGGCCGCGAGATCACCCTGACCTTTGCCGAGTTGTTCAACAACGAAATGCGTGAGATGGACCTCGATCGCGCAGCGCTCGAACTCGCCGCGCACAGTGCCTTCGGGGCAGCGGCGTCGGCCACCGAGTGGTGGTTGGGCCCAGAGCCGGCCAGCCCGCGCCGGATGTCGCGCGAGCAGTTCGTTGCTCACCTGACGACGATCATGATGGGCGTCGTTGTCGGCACCGCCGAGACGCTCGGCATTGCCATGGATCCCCAACGGCCCATTCACGACGCGGTGCCGAGCAATCCTGCGGTGAGCTAGTTCCCGGCACCGTTGACATCATCGCGGTGATCGATGACACTCAGTTATATCCGATACCCTGGGTACTGGGTATTTGCGTTCAATGAGGCGCCCATCGCCGCGCCAACCCACAACAGGAAAGACCAGCTACCATGACCGACGTCGTGAGCCCGGCTACCGAAGCCGGAGCGAATCAAGGCGACAAATCCCCTGTACACACGCGTGCCGTCATCATCGGGACCGGATTCTCCGGTTTGGGTATGGCCATCGCGCTGCAAAAGCAGGGCTTCTCCAGCTCCGATTTCGTGATCCTGGAGAAGGCCGACGACATTGGCGGTACCTGGCGAGACAACAGCTATCCCGGGTGCGCCTGTGACATCCCGTCGCACCTGTACTCGTTCTCGTTCGAACCCAAGCCGGACTGGAAGAATCCGTTCTCCCTTCAGCCCGAAATCTGGGACTACCTCAAGGGAGTTACCGAGAAATACGGGCTGCGCCGCTACATCGAGTTCAACTCCCTAGTCGATCGCGCCTACTGGGACGATGACGAATACCGCTGGCACGTGTTCACCGTCGACGGTCGTGAATATGTCGCCCAGTTCCTGGTGTCGGGGGCCGGTGCGCTGCACGTTCCGTCCTTCCCCGAGATCGAGGGCCGCGACGAATTTGCCGGTCCCGCTTTCCATTCCGCGGAGTGGGACCACAGTGTCGACCTGACCGGCAAGCGGGTGGCGATCATCGGTACCGGCGCGAGCGCGATCCAGATCGTGCCCGAAATCGTTGGGCAGGTAGCCGAACTGCAGCTCTACCAGCGCACGCCGCCGTGGGTGGTGCCGCGTTCCAACCCCGAAATCCCGGTCGCGTTGCGTCGGGCCATGGAGAACGTGCCCGGGCTGCGGGCGCTGGTGCGGCTAGGCATTTACTGGGCGCAGGAGGCATTGGCGTTCGGCATGACCAAGCGGCCCAACGCGCTGAAATTCATTGAGGGCTACTGCAAGCTGAACATTCGGCGCTCGGTCAAGGATCGCGAGCTGCGCCGCAAGCTGACCCCGAAGTACCGCATCGGCTGCAAGCGAATCCTGAACTCCTCCACCTATTACGGCGCCGTCGCCGACCCGAAAACCAAGCTGATCACCGAGGGCATCAGCCGAATCACCCGTGACGGGATCGTCACCGCCGACGGCGTCGAACACCAGGCGGACGTGATCGTGTACGCCACCGGCTTCCACGTCACCGACTCCTACACCTACGTCCAGATCAAGGGCGAGCACGGCGAGGACCTGGTGGACCGGTGGAACCGCGAGGGCATCGGCGCCCACCGGGGTATCACCGTCGCCAACATGCCCAACCTGTTCTTCCTGCTGGGGCCCAACACCGGGCTGGGTCACAACTCCGTGGTGTTCATGATCGAATCGCAGATCCGCTATGTCGCCGATGCGATCGCCAAGTGTGACAAGCTCGGCGCGCAGGCGCTGGCCCCCACCCGCGAGGCGCAGGATCGCTTCAACGAGGAGTTGCAGCGCAAGCTGTCTCATTCGGTATGGAACAGCGGCGGGTGCAGCAGTTGGTATCTCGACGAGCATGGCAAGAACACCGTGCTGTGGGGCGGCTACACCTGGCAATACTGGCGGGAGACTCGAAAAGTCAATCTTGACGAGTATCAGTTGCTCGGCTTGGGCAAGGGCTCACGCGCCAACCGCCGGACGGTTTCCGCCTAAGAGTTCGGCAAAGGCTTTCGCGGCCGCATCCACGCCGGCATCGTCGTCGGTGGCCACGAGATCGAGTAGCAGGCCGCGGGTGACGGCCAGCCCCAGCCGGGCCATCGCGGGATCGAACGCGTCGCCGGCGACTGCCTCGACCTCGGATAGCCAGCCGGTGACGGCACCGGGAACCATCCGGTCAAAAGGCCTTTCGCCCTGGGCTGCGCGGGAGTAGCACTCGAAGAAGAGACGCTCGAGCTGGCGCAGCTCGCGCCGCCGGACGTCGGCCCACATCGCGGCGAATCCTTCGGCTGGGGTCGTCGGCAATTCGGTAAGCAGGCTCATCTGGCGGCGCTCTACCTCCTCGACGATCGCCACGAGCAGATCCTCGCGAGACCCGAAGTGGTGCAACAACATCCGATGGCTGGTGCCCACCGCAGCGGCCACATCGCGTAGTGACCGCTCGCCGACGCCGCCCGCGGCGAACTCCTCGACGAGCGCATCGAGGAGCGATCGGCGCCGCTCTAGGTCAGGAGTGCGCGCCATCGGCGCGGCTGAGCTGCTCAGACCGGGCCTTGAGGCCTTGGGCTTCGAGTTTGAGGTAGCGCTTGGTCATTGTGATCATGAGCCGGCCAACAAGGGCACCGAGTGGGCCGCGCTGATCGATCCGTTGGCGGACCAGGGTGCGGCCGCCCGGTTGGGCGATCACCTCGTGGCGGGCGCTGGCAAACGCCCCGGGGGCGCGCTGCACCCATGTCCAGGACGAGCCGGGGTCGATTTCGGTGACCTGCCAAACCAGCTTCGACATGCGGGGCTGCTTGATCGCGAACCGTTTGCCCACCGCGAGGCCGGGTCCGTCCACGGCGGCCAGGGCTGTCACCGAGGCGGTCCACTCGGGCCAACGCTCGACGTCGCTGAACACCTCCCATACCAGATGCGGCGGCGCATCGATCTCGATACTGTCCTCGGTAATCATGTACCAAATGGTACATAAAAAGAGGCGTTCTGCATAGGAGCGCTTCTCGTCACAGCGGTCACATCGGTACGATGAGAGTTGTCACCACCGAATTCCACACGCGATGTATCAGCTTTCAAAGTTGGGTACCGACGCGGGCGCACCGGTCGGTGTGACAGATGTGATTGCGACACGCAAACACAACTTCTTGTGTTCCGCCGGCTTGTCAGACACCAGGGGTAGTGTCTGAGGTCTAAGTACGGCAGCCAATCGTCCTGGTGAAGTGGGGTTCTGGTGACTGGAAATGCAAAGCTGATCGACCGGGTCTCAGCGATCAACTGGAACCGGCTGCAAGACGAAAAAGACGCCGAAGTGTGGGACCGGCTGACCGGCAACTTCTGGCTACCCGAGAAGGTGCCGGTGTCCAACGACATCCCGTCCTGGGGCACGCTGACGGCCAATGAGAAGCAGCTGACGATGCGGGTCTTCACCGGTTTGACGATGCTGGACACCATCCAGGGCACGGTGGGGGCGGTCAGCCTGATCCCCGACGCGCTGACCCCGCACGAAGAGGCCGTCTACACCAACATCGCGTTCATGGAGTCGGTGCACGCCAAGAGCTACAGCCAAATCTTCTCCACGTTGTGCTCGACCGCCGAGATCGACGATGCGTTCCGCTGGTCGGAGGAGAACCCCAACCTGCAGCGCAAGGCCGAGATCGTGCTGCAGTACTACCGCGGCGACGAACCGCTCAAGCGCAAAGTTGCTTCCACGCTGCTGGAAAGCTTCCTCTTCTACTCCGGGTTCTATTTGCCGATGTACTGGTCGAGCCGGGCCAAGCTGACCAACACCGCCGACATGATCCGGCTGATCATCCGCGATGAAGCCGTGCACGGCTACTACATCGGCTACAAGTTCCAGCGCGGTCTGGCGTTGGTCGACGAGGTGAAGCGCGCTGAGCTCAAGGACTACACCTACGAGCTGCTTTTCGAGTTGTACGACAACGAAGTTGAGTACACCCAGGACCTCTACGACGAGGTCGGGCTGACCGAAGACGTGAAGAAGTTCCTGCGCTACAACGCGAACAAGGCGCTGATGAACCTTGGCTACGAGGCGCTGTTCCCCCGGGACGAGACCGACGTGAATCCCGCGATCCTCTCCGCACTGTCACCCAACGCCGACGAAAATCACGACTTCTTCTCCGGCTCCGGCTCGAGCTACGTGATCGGCAAGGCCGTCGTCACCGAGGACGAGGACTGGGACTTCTAAAGTTTGAGCAGTGACGAGAGCGTGGGTGCGGCAGACTTCCGTCGCGCATTGGCGCTCATCCAGCATGGTGAGCGCGGCGACGTAGCGGGCATGCGCGTCATCGTCGACGATGAAGTCATCCCGACTGACCGGCTGCCACAGCTGATCCGCGCCACCGTGTCGATCCTGTGGCAACTGGTGGCTCAGCTGTGCGAACCGGACGAAGTTGCGGAGATCGGCGAAACCCTGACCTTGGCGTCTACCGACGACGAGATCGACCTCGACCGTGACAACCGGCTAGTGGCCCGCATGGCAATGGCACAACATTCGGGAGATCCCAGCGCCGAGTACGAGGTGCTCCGTGACGCAGACAGGGCACCCGACGGTCTGTTGCGCCTTGCGCTCACCGCCGCGGGTGTCGTCTCCGCGCTGCTGCCACAGTTACGCACCGCCTGGGGCCGGCAGTTGCTCAACGACTTGGCGATGCAAGCCCTGCGCGAGGAGAACGGCCAATAGCTTCGGGCTAGATCAATCGGTTTCCCAGGTGCTCGGCATCACCGGCATGCGCTGGCCTTCGTCGAACGCATCGCCCGGGCGTGTGATCAACCCGGCCGCCACGCCCCCGACCTTGTGGCCGGTGCCGAAGAACCCCAGAGGCCCCGCATCCTGATCTGAGGCTGCCACGCCGTCAGGCTCCAAATCCATGTATTCGTAGCCTCGGCCGAGTTGTTTGGTCTTGGCCCGGCGGCGCCGCTGAGCCTGCGCCTGCTCGCCGACGGCCGGCGCGAGCGCGGGGACCTCTGCGCTGTCGGGTTCCGGCGCCTTCTTCCGGGCGCCGGAATTCACCGTTCGCTTGGCATCGGCGCTCAAGCCCCCCAGCAGGTAGCCGAAATCACCCATCCCCAGACTCAGACCCGCACCGGTCACCGGCGGTGGCGCGGTTGCCGAGGGCGGTGGCGGGGCCGACGTGGACGCCGCCGCGCTCGCGTCGAGGGGAGCCGGCGACGGGGTAGGGGGAGAGGTCGGAATGCTCGGCGCCAGCGCGGCGACGGGCGGTGCGGCTGGCGCAACCGGCAGTGCAGGCGGCACTGCAACCAGGGCTGCCAAGCCCTTGGCACCGATGGGCACCAATACCGAGGCGGTAGCCACCGACGCCATTGGGGCGGCTACCAGCGACACAATCGCCGGAAGCAGCACCAGCGTCTGCTCGAGCAGTGTCTTCAGCAACGCAATGGTGTCGGTGATGATCGTTCCGACAGCTTCGACGGTGGCGAACAGCAGGGCAAAACCGATAGTGGCGGGATTGCCCGACGCGAAGGCCGCGGCAAGATCGGCTGCGATGAACGCGAATGTCTCTGAGAGCAGGGCGACATACGTCGCGATGTCCATCGGATAGCCAAGGGCGAACGCGATGTTGAGCGGACTGAGGTAAGTAAGTGGATTGCCGAGGATGAGCAGATACGGATCGAACGCGAACAGCGCTTGCAGGAAGGGGATGTTCGCCAGCCAATTGATGAACGGCTGAATGACATTGTCGTAGAAGGCCGTATACCCGATGTCTTGCAGGAATTGCAGGATCAGCTGTTGCCAGTCGGGGGGTGTGGCGAACAAATCCGCGGCTGCGGCCGCATTGGATTTCACGATCTGCGGCGCCGGTGTGGTCTGCGGCGCGGCGGCCACAGCGGCAGCGGCGACACCCTGATAGACGCTCATCACGGTGGCCGCCTGAATCCACATGCGCGCGTAGTCGGCTTCGTTCAGCGCGATCGGAATCGTATTGATGCCAAAGAAATTCGTCGCCACCAGCGCCGCTCGAGTGGCGTGGTTGGCGGCCAGCTCGGCCAGGGTCGGCATCGTGGCCAGGGCGGCGGTGTAGCCGGTGGCCGCGGCTTCCTGGCGGGCGGCCATCGCTGCGCCGTCAGCGCTGGCCTGGATGAGCCACGTCAGATAGAGCGCGTGGGCGGCCACATATGCGGTGGCGGTGAGACCGTCCCAGGATCCTGCTTTCACCCCGGCCAGCAGCTCGGCTAACTCGTCGGCCGTCTCGGCGTAGACGACACTCAACGAGTGCCAGGCCTCGGCCGATACCAGCAGCGGCCCCGGTCCCGGCCCACTGCTCAGCAGCGACGAATGCACTTCTGGAGGTAACGCGATCCAAAGCGTCATGGCGGGTCAGCTCTCTCGGGGTGCACCGCCCCGGGTAGCAGTACGCGATGACGCGAGTCTCCTGGCTCTCGGATCGCCGCTCGCCTCGCCTTCCAGCCGGTGGCCGTGGCTTGTGAGGGTCGCTCCCCGATTACAGTGGCGGGACCGCGCCGGCTTCGCACCGGCTTCCTGCATCGTCATTGCCTTACGCGCGACATTGTCGCATCCAACGGCCACGTGTGCGCGCCGTGAACGACACGTGAATTGTCACCAATGCCGCGCCGCGATGGTGGCGCCGCTATCCGGGCGCCGTGAAACTAATGGCGTGGCGATAACCCCTTCTTCTACGGCTGCCCTATTTCGGTCCGTGGTCTGCTGGC
This sequence comes from Mycobacterium szulgai, assembly GCF_002116635.1. Taxonomy (GTDB): domain Bacteria; phylum Actinomycetota; class Actinomycetes; order Mycobacteriales; family Mycobacteriaceae; genus Mycobacterium; species Mycobacterium szulgai. Next base: position 273,851 of record NZ_LQPW01000019.1, read on the forward strand.
TGCAAGTCGGCTATCCCGACGGCGTTCCTGGACCCGACCGCCTACCGCTGCTGGCACTGCTGCGCAGTACGCCTTTGACCGAGGATGAGATCGAGGACGCCGTCGACGCCATCGACGAGGAAGCCGAGGACGACGAGCCCGAACGCGACGTGATCGCGGACTTCATCGAGGACATGACGCACTACGACGCAAGTCCGGAAAGCGTTGCCCGGGTGGCGGCCAAGTTGGCGGCCGCCGGCTGGCCGCTGGCCGGTATCACCGATTTCGTCAACGGAGACGCCGCAGAGCCGGCGGTAACCGCATGACCTCCACCGCCGCCACGGGCAAAACGGCTTTCTTCAGTTCCGTGCTGCGATGGCTGCGGGCCGGCTACCCCGAGGGCGTCCCAGGCCCCGACCGGGTGCCGTTGTTGGCGTTGCTGCGCGCCACACCGCTTACCGAGGAGCAGATCAGGCAGGTGGTGCGCGATATCACCGCGCCGGGTTCAACGGCCACCGCCGACGGTGTGATCAACCGAGACGAGATCGCCGAATTCATCTCTGAGGTAACGCATTACGACGCCGGCCCGGAAAACATTCAGCGGGTGGCAGGGGTGCTGGCCGCCGCAGGTTGGCCGCTGGCCGGGATCACCGTCGGCGAACCCGGTGCTTAGGGGCTCCCATAGCTTCTACAGCTTCGAAATGTCGATGACGAAGCGGTAGCGCACGTCGCTGGCCAATACGCGCTCGTAGGCCTCGTTGATGTAATCCGGTTCGATGACCTCGATTTCGGGCGTGACGCCGTGTTGGGCGCAAAAGTCCAGCATCTCCTGGGTCTCGGCTATCCCGCCGATGTTGGACCCGGACAGGCTGCGCCGCATCAGTGCCAGTGCAAACGCCGGCACTTCCATCGGGTGCTCGGGAATGCCGAGTTCGACGAGCGTGCCGTCGACGTCGAGCAGGTTCAGGTACTGGTTCAGATCAAGGTTCGCCGAGACCGTGTTGAGGATCAGGTCGAAGCTGCCGCGCAGCTTCTTGAACGTGTCCGGGTCGGAGGTCGCGTAGTAGTTGCTGGCGCCCAGGCGCAGGCCGTCTTCCATCTTCTTGAGCGACTGCGACAACACCGTAACCTCGGCGCCCAGCGCCGCGCCGAGCTTCACGCCCATGTGGCCCAGCCCGCCCAAGCCGATGATCGCCAGCCGCGTGTCCTGCCCGGCGTTCCAGTGCCGCAGCGGTGAAAACGGCGTGATGCCCGCGCATAGCAGCGGTGCCGCGGCGTCCAGCGGCAACGCGGCGGGTATCCGCAGCACGTAGTTCTCGTCGACGACGATCGCTTGGCTGTAGCCGCCTTGAGTCGGCTGGCCGTCCCTGCCGATCGAGTTGTAGGTGAAGCTGGCGCCCGGCTTGCAGTACTGCTCGATCCCGCGCTGGCAGCTGCTGCATTCCCGGCAGGAGTCCACGAAACATCCCACGCCGACGTGGTCGCCGACCTTATGCTTGGTCACCTCGGAGCCCACGGCGCTCACCACCCCGGCAATCTCGTGGCCGGGGACGACGGGGTAATTCGGTTGGCCCCATTCGGCTTTCACCGTGTGGATGTCGGAGTGGCAGATGCCGGCGAACTTGATATCGATCACCACATCGTGCGGTCCGGGGTCGCGACGGGTGATGGTGGTCTTGGCCAGCGGCTCGGTGGCCGAGGTGGCCGCGTATGCGGAAACAGTGGTCATGACAATCTCTCTGCGGTTTCAGTTGCGTCGTAAAAAGCTTAGCCAAGTTAAATTTCTTAGGCGCATTGGGCTGGTGGCTCCCCGAGCATCAGCTTATGACCCGGCACGACTGTCGGCTCTGGTCAACGACAGCGACCTAGTTGATCGGCGCGTTGATCCAGCGCAGGTCGTCGACGACGCCGCGGGCCGCGACCAGGCCCTCGCCGGTCTGCCAGATCTCGTCGTTGACGACGAAGACTCGATTGTCGCGGTTGGCGGACAACCGTCGCCAGGGATCGCTGTCCAGGACCGCGGCTGCGCGCTCGGCTGCAGCCGGCGATGCGCACGACACGTAGATGATGTCGGCGTCGGCCGCGGCGAAGTCCGGCCCCTTGGCCAGGTCGGCGTCGCTGGTGCCGTACTCGATATAGGCCTTATCGGTGAATCGTTGTGCGGCGGGCCGGTCCACTCCCACCGCCGTCAGCACACTGGCCGCAAAGTTGTTGGCCCCGTATACCCGCAAGGTGTTGGTCGTCAGCTGGACCACCGATGCCTGGAAGTGGGTGGCGTCATGCTTTACACCAACGTCTTTAGCCCGCTGCGCGAACCCTTTGATCAACTCGTCTGCCGCGGTCCCGCGGGCCGTCGCGGCCCCGACACCACGCAGGTTGTCTTCCCACGCCGCCCCCGGCGCTCCGGTGAACACCGTCGGCGCGATGGCCGCCAGCTGCGGGTACAGCTTCGCCGTCAATGCCACCGAGCCCAGGATCAGGTCCGGGTGTGCGGCGGCGATCGCGTTCAGATCGGGATTGCTGCGGGAGCCCACTCCGGGTACGTCGTGCACCGCCTTACCCAGGTATGACGGCTGAGTCGAAGATCCATCCGGCATCGCGGCGGCGACCACCCGGGACTGCAGGCCGAGCGCGCACAGCGCGTCGAGCTGATCGCCGGAGAGCACCACGATGCGCTGCGGGTCGGCCGGCACCTGGGCGACGTCGGGGCTGACGCCCACCGCGTTGTGCGCGGGCCGGGTGGACGGCCCGGGATCGGCGGCGGCCGCGTCACGCGCGCAGGCCTCGTCCGGCTTGCGGTCGTTGCCCAGCACCCCGGCGCCGGCGATCTGGGTGGTGGGGGTGACGACCGAGCGCGCCGCGCTGCCAGGCGGCTGATCCGAGCCGCAACCGCTGCAGGTCAGGAGCACAGTTGCTGCTGCGGCGCTGAACAAAGTGGACCGCCTGCCGCCGAAAGACACGCGTCCGACGGTAACACCGGCCACCCTGCTCCAGGCATTTACGACAGTTTGTAGGACCTGGCCTGCCGCTGTCGCAATCGAGGGCTAAGATTCCAGTCATTAATGGGTAAAGCCGCCCTGTCCGGGATGGATGTTTGGAGGAGCTGTTGACAGCCGAAGCGCCCCCGTTGGGAGAACTCGAAGCAGTCCGCCCGTTCCCGGCGCGGACCGGTCCCAAAGGGAACCTCGTCTACAAACTGATCACCACGACCGATCACAAGCTGATCGGCATCATGTACTGCGTCGCCTGCTTCATCTTCTTCTTCATCGGCGGGCTGCTGGCGTTGTTGATGCGTACCGAGCTGGCCGCGCCCGGGCTGCAGTTCCTGTCGAATGAGCAGTTCAACCAGCTGTTCACCATGCACGGCACGATCATGCTGCTGTTCTATGCCACCCCGGTCGTCTTCGGCTTCGCCAATCTGGTGCTACCCCTGCAGATCGGCGCACCTGATGTGGCCTTCCCGCGGCTGAACGCCTTCTCGTTCTGGTTGTTCGTGTTCGGTGCCACGATCGCGATGGCCGGCTTCATCACCCCGGGCGGTGCCGCCGACTTCGGCTGGACCGCGTACACCCCGCTCAGCGACGCCATCCATTCGCCGGGCGCCGGTGGCGACCTGTGGATCCTGGGTCTCGCGGTCGCCGGTCTGGGCACCATCCTCGGTGCGGTCAACATGATCACCACCGTGGTCTGCATGCGGGCTCCCGGGATGACGATGTTCCGGATGCCGATCTTCACCTGGAACATCCTGGTGACGTCCATCCTGGTGCTGATCGTGTTCCCGCTGCTGACCGCGGCGTTGTTCGGGCTCGCGGCCGATCGTCACCTGGGGGCCCACGTCTACGACCCGGCCAACGGCGGAGTCCTGCTGTGGCAGCACCTGTTCTGGTTCTTCGGCCACCCCGAGGTGTACATCATCGCGCTGCCGTTCTTCGGAATCGTCTCGGAGATCTTCCCGGTCTTTTCCCGCAAGCCGATCTTCGGCTACACCACGCTGGTCTACGCGACGCTGTCGATCGCCGCGCTGTCGGTAGCGGTGTGGGCGCACCACATGTTCGCCACGGGCGCCATCCTGCTGCCGTTCTTCTCCTTCATGACGTACTTGATCGCGGTGCCGACCGGGATCAAGTTCTTCAACTGGATCGGCACCATGTGGAAAGGCCAGTTGACCTTTGAGACACCGATGCTGTTTTCGATCGGCTTTGCGGTCACCTTCCTCCTGGGCGGTCTGACCGGCGTGCTGCTGGCCAGTCCGCCACTGGACTTCCACGTCACCGACACTTATTTCGTGGTCGCACACTTCCACTACGTGTTGTTCGGCACCATCGTGTTCTCCACGTTCGCCGGCATCTACTTCTGGTTCCCGAAGATGACCGGTCGCCTGCTCGACGAACGGCTGGGCAAGCTGCACTTCTGGTTGACGTTCATCGGCTTCCACACCACGTTCCTGGTGCAGCACTGGTTGGGCGACGAGGGGATGCCGCGCCGTTACGCCGACTACCTGCCCACCGACGGTTTCCAGGGTCTGAACATCGTTTCGACGATCGGGGCCTTCATTCTTGGCGCGTCGATGTTCCCGTTCGTGTGGAACGTGTTCAAGAGCTGGCGCTACGGCGAGGTGGTGACCGTCGACGACCCGTGGGGGTACGGCAACTCCCTGGAGTGGGCGACCAGCTGCCCGCCGCCGCGGCACAACTTCACCGAGCTGCCCCGCATCCGCTCGGAGCGTCCCGCCTTCGAGCTGCACTATCCCCACATGGTGGAGCGAATGCGCGCCGAGTCCCATGTGGGCAGGGCACATGGACACGAGGGCCACGACGTGACTCGGGCCGACGACGTGAGCGTTCGCTCTTGATCGTTTGGATCGGCGGCAGTCGCGGGTGACCGCGTCACCCAACGTGTCGGTACTGATCACGGTCACCGGCATCGATCAGCCGGGTGTAACGTCTGCCCTCTTCGAAGTGCTCTCCCGCCACGGGGTCGAGCTGCTCAACGTCGAACAGGTAGTCATCCGGGGTCGGCTCACGCTGGGTGTTTTGGTGTTGTGTGCGCTGGAAGTCGCTGACAGTACTGAGCTGCGCAATGACGTCGCCGTCGCAATCCACGAAAAGGGTCTCGACGTCACGATCGAGCGCAGCGACGACCTGCCGGTCATCCAAGAGCCCTCGACCCACACCATTTTCGTGCTGGGCCGTCCGATCACCGCGGGGGCCTTCGGAGCGGTGGCCAGGGAAGTGGCCAGCCTAGGCGTCAACATCGACTTCATCCGGGGCATCTCCGACTATCCCGTCACCGGTCTGGAATTACGGGTTTCGGTGCCGCCCGGCGTCGACGGCCTGTTGCAAGCCGCCCTGACCCAGGTCGCGGCCAACGAGCACGTCGACATCGCCGTCGAGGACTACGGGCTGGCCTGGCGCACCAAACGGCTCATCGTGTTCGATGTCGACTCGACCCTGGTTCAGGGCGAGGTCATCGAGATGCTCGCGGCCCGGGCCGGCGCCGAGGGAAAGGTCGCGGCCATCACCGAGGCCGCAATGCGTGGCGAATTGGACTTCGCGGAGTCGCTGGAACAACGCGTGGCCACGTTGGCCGGCCTGCCTGCCAGCGTGATCGACGACGTCGCCGAGCAACTCGAATTGATGCCTGGCGCACGCACCACGCTGCGCACGCTGCAGCGGTTGGGTTTCCGGTGCGGCGTGGTCTCCGGCGGCTTCCGGCGGATCATCGAACCCCTCGCCGAGGAGCTGAAGCTGGACTTCGTTGCCGCTAACCAGCTCGAAATCGTCGACGGCATACTCACCGGGCGGGTCGTCGGAACAATTGTCGACCGTCCTGGCAAGGCCACTGCGCTGCGGGCCTTCGCGGAACAGTACGGAGTGCCGATGGAGCAGACCGTCGCGGTCGGCGACGGCGCTAATGACATCGACATGCTGATAGCCGCCGGTCTGGGGATCGCCTTCAACGCCAAGCCGGCGCTGCGTGAGGTGGCCGACGCGTCGTTGAGCCATCCGTATCTGGACACGGTGCTCTTCCTGCTGGGTATGACCCGCGGGGAGATCGAGGCCGCCGACGCCGCCGACGGCATATTGCGCCGCGTCGAAATACCCGCCGAGTAATCAACTACTGCGAGTCCTTGCCGGAAGCCACTGCTGTCCAAAATATGATAAATTCTTCAATCGTTAAGTTTGCAAAGTGTTAAGTGAGGGTCGGGTGTCGGAGCCGCTGTACAAGCTGAAGGCCGAGTTCTTCAAGACGCTCGGGCATCCGGCCCGGATCAGGATTCTCGAACTGCTCTGCGAGCGCGATCACACGGTTGCTGAGCTGTTGCCCGAGGTGGGTCTGGAGTCATCCAATCTCTCCCAACAGCTTGGCGTACTTCGGCGCGCCGGCGTGGTCACCGCAAGCAAAGACGGCAACACGGTGATCTACTCGATCACCTCACCGCTGATCACCGAACTGATGGCCGTGGCCCGGCGGGTGTTGACCGGAATGCTCACCGGCCAGGTCGCGATGCTCGAGGACCTGCGCGCCGGCGTCCCGGTGGACAGGTAGTGGGTGCGGCGACATGGGGTGGATCAACAGAATCCTGCGGCTTGGCCGCGTCGCTGAACAGGCCGGCGCGGCCCCCGCACAAACGGTCGCCGCACCGGCCGGGGTGCGCGGTTCGCTGCAGATCCGCCATGTCGACGCCGGGTCCTGTAACGGCTGCGAGGTCGAGATCTCCGGCGCGTTCGGGCCGGTGTATGACGCCGAACGATTCGGGGCCCGGCTGGTAGCGTCCCCGCGGCACGCGGACGCGCTGCTCGTCACCGGGGTTGTCACCCGGAATATGGCTCAGCCGCTGCGCAACACCTTGGCCGCCACACCGCAGCCCCGGGTGGTGATCGCCTGCGGTGACTGTGCGCTCAACCGCGGTGTGTTCGGTGACGCCTATGGCGTGGTCGGCTCCGTTGGCGAGGTTATCGGAGTCGATGTCGAGATTCCGGGATGTCCACCCTCACCCGACCAGGTGGTGGCGGCCCTGCGCGCGGTGACCGGCAGGTGACGGCGACCATCGCGGCCGCACCCGCCCATCATTCGGATACAGTGCGCCGCAACGAAATCGGGCATCTGCTAAGCGGTGGAGCAACGACGGCGATCGGTGCTGCCGGAGCCGGCTTGGGACTCGCCGGAGTGTTCGGCGCGCTGCCGCGGGCGCAGGCCGGGTGGCTGCTGCCGCTCAGTGGCGTGGACCTGGAAGTCAGCCGATTAGGCGGGTTCTTCATGGCGCTGACAGGAGCGGTCGCTGTCGCTGTCGGCGTATACAGCATCGGGTACGCGCGCCGCGAGCGACTGGGCGCGGTCGCGCAGGTAACCCTGCCGCTGTTCGTGGCAGCGATGCTGTTGGTGCCGGCCGCGGGATCGGTGCCCAGCTTCCTGTTGTTCTGGGAGCTGATGGCGCTCACCTCGCTGATTTTGCTGGCAACGGATCATCGCCGCGCCGAAGTCCGTTCCGCCGCGGTCTATTACGCGGTAATGACGCAACTGGGATTTGCCGGGATTCTGCTGGGGTTGATGATGCTGGCCGCGGCGGCCGGCACGGACCGGTTCGCCGAGATGGCCGATATGACCGGAGTTTCGGGTGGGGTGCGCACCGCGGTATTCACGCTGACGCTGGCCGGATTCGGCTCCAAGGCAGGCCTGTTGCCGTTGCACGCGTGGCTGCCGCGGGCTCACCCGGAGGCACCCAGCCCGGTCTCAGCGCTGATGAGCGCGGCGATGGTCAATCTCGGCATCTACGGGATCGTCCGAGTCGATCTGCAGTTGCTCGGCCCGGGGCCGCGGTGGTGGGGCGGGGTCCTGCTCGCCGTCGGCGCCGTCTCGGCGGTATACGGCGTGTTGCAGGCGTCGGTGGCCGCCGATCTCAAGCGGCTACTCGGATACTCGACGATCGAGAACATGGGCCTGGTCACGCTGGCGCTCGGCGCGGCCACATTGTCATCGGCCGCCGGTGCCGGTGCGGCGGCCGTCATCGCTATGACCGCGGCGTTGTTGCATCTGGTGGCACACGCCGCATTCAAGAGTCTGGGATTCCTGGCCGCGGGTTCGGTTCTGGTGACGACCGGGCACCGTGACCTCGACCGGCTGGGCGGACTTGCCCGCCGAATGCCTTTCACCACGACATTTTTCGGCATCGCAGCATTGGGCGCCTCGGGATTGCCGCTGGGGGCGGGATTTGTCAGCGAATGGTTGCTGGTGCAATCGCTGATTCACGCCCGACCGCACCACGACACCTTGGTGGGTCTGATGACGCCGTTGGGGGTCGGGGCCGTCGCGCTGACAACGGGTTTGGGTGTGGCCGCGATGGTCAAGGCGTTCGGCACCGGTTTCCTGGCCCGGGCGCGCTCGGAAGGGGCGCTGCGGGCAACGGAAACGCCGGTCAGCATGCGGGTCGGGATGGCGGTTGCGGCGTTCGGATGCGTCGTGGTCGCGGTGGCCCCGTGTGCCGCCGTCGGGGTGCTTCAGGCGGTGCTCAGAACCCTCCCGCCGTCCAGCAACGCTGATCTCACCGGTCTTGGCACGGTGCTGCGGTTGCCGGGTGTCAACGGTTCGATCGCGCCGGTCCTGCTGGCTGCCGCCATCGTCGTGGCCGTGCTGATCGTGGCGGGCCTGACCAGGTGGGGCTCGCGTCACCGCCCGGAGCCGGCGACTTCGCCGCTATGGGCTTGCGGCGCAGATGAACTCACGTCACGCATGCAATACACGGCGACGTCTTTCGGCCAGCCGCTGCAGCGGGTCTTTGACGACGTGCTGCGCCCTGACACCGGCATCGAGGTGACGCACCTGGAGGAGACGCGCTATCACGTGGAAAAGATCGCTTACCGCGCCAACGTGGCCGACGCCGTCGAGGACCGTGTCTACGCTCCAGTCCTGCAGGCCGTCGCACGCTGCGCACAAGTGGTTCGGCGGGCGCACAACGGAAGTGTGCATCTGTACCTCGGCTACGGCGCACTCGGCGTGCTCATCGTCCTGGTGGTGGCGCGATGAACGTGATGTCCATGGTGGCCGGTGCGGCACAGATCGGCGCGGTAGTGGTGGGAGCCCCGCTGATCGTCGGCCTGATGCGACAGATCCGCGCGAGGTCCGAAGGACGTTGCGGTGCCGGTATTTTGCAGCCGTGGCGCGACCTGCGCAAGCAGTTGCGTAAGCAGCAGATCAGGCCCGAAGGCACCACTTTGGTGTTCGCGGCTGCCCCGGTGGTGGTGGCGGCGACGACGTTACTGATCGCCGCGATCGCCCCACTGGCCGCGACGGGTTCGCCGCTGGACCCCGTCGCCGATCTGTTCACCGTGGTGGGCCTGCTGTTTCTGGGCACCGTCGCGCTGACGCTGGCCGGTATCGACACCGGCACCTCGTTCGGCGGCATGGGCGCCAGCCGTGAGATCACCATCGCCGCCCTGGTCGAGCCGACCATCCTGCTGGCCGTCTTTGCGCTCTCTATCCCGGCTGACTCCGCCAATCTCGGTGCCATCGTTGCGTTTACGCTCGGCAACCCGAGTGTGGTGATTTCGTTGTCCGGCATCCTCGCCCTGGTCGCCCTGGTGATCGTCGTGGTCGCCGAGACCGGCCGGCTGCCGGTGGACAACCCGGCGACGCACCTTGAATTGACCATGGTGCACGAGGCGATGGTGCTCGAATACGCCGGACCCAAGCTCGCACTCGTCGAGTGGGCCAGCGCGATGCGACTTACCGTGCTGCTGGCACTGCTGGCGAACCTGTTCGTCCCCTGGGGGATTGCCGACAGCCGGCCGAGCCTGATCGGCGTCGGGATCGGAGTCGTGGCCGTCAGCGCAAAGGTCGCCCTGCTGGCCGTCGTGCTGGCCGGCGCGGAAGTCTTCCTCGCCAAGCTCCGATTGTTCCGGGTGCCCGAACTACTGGCGGGTTCCTTCCTGTTGGCCCTGCTGGCGGTTACGTCGGCGAACTTCTTTGCGGCGCAGGGGTAACTACTGATGACTGACCTCGATTACGTGGGTGTGCTGGACCTGGCCCCGGGCGGGCTGGTGCTGGCCGCGGTGCTGATCGTCTGGCGGCGCGACCTGCGTTCGATCGTTCGGCTGCTCGCGGCGCAGGGCGTCGCGCTGGCCGCGATTCCGATGATTCTCGGTGTGCACAACCATGATTGGGAGCTGATCGGCATCGGACTCGCGCTGTTCGCGTTGCGGGCGGTGATGTTGCCGTGGCTGCTGGCCCGAGCCCTGGGTGCCGAGCAAACAGAGCAGCGCGAGGCGACGCCGCTGGTCAACACCACCGCTTCGCTGCTGATCGCGGCCGCCCTGACGATGGTCGCGCTCGCCGTCACCCGGCCGGTCGTGAACCTGGCCCGCGGCCCTGCGACCAGTGCTGCGCCCGCGGGTCTGGCGGTCGTGCTGATCGCGCTGTTCGTCATGGTGACCCGGCGGCATGCCATCTCACAGGCCGCGGGATTCCTGATGCTGGACAACGGGATTGCCGCCACCGCGTTCCTGCTGACCGCCGGGGTGCCGCTGATCGTCGAACTGGGCGCCTCGCTGGACGCGCTGTTCGCAGTAATTGTTCTCGGCGTGCTGACCGGTCGGCTGCGGCGGATGTTCGGTGGCACTGACCTCGACCGGCTGCAGCGATTGCGAGATTGAGATGTCAACGTCTGGCCTGATTCTGGTGGCGGTCTTGGCGCCGCTCGGCGCCGCTGCCGTCGCGCTGGTCGCCGGCTGGCGCCGCTGGACTTCGGTGCTGACCGTGCTGTCGGCGTTAGCCGTGCTCGGATCCGCCGTCATGCTTGGTGTTCTGGGGACGGGGCCACACGTCGTGCTAGGTGGCGTGCTGCGGGTGGATGCGCTCTCGGTGACCATGCTCATTGTCATCGGCGTCGTCGGCACCTTGGCGACCTGGGCGAGCATCGGCTATATCGATACCGAACTCGAGCACGGCCACACCGATCGCCGCGACGCGCGCCTGTACGGCACGCTGACGCCCGCTTTCCTGGCCGCTATGGCTGTTGCGGTGTCGGCCAACAACATCGGGGTCATCTGGGTGGCCGTCGAAGCCACCACGGTGATCACCGCGTTCCTGGTGGGGCACCGGCGCACCCGTACCGCGCTGGAGGCCACCTGGAAGTACGTGGTGATCTGCTCGGTCGGTATTGCCGTCGCGTTCCTGGGCACGGTGTTGTTGTACTTCGCCGCCCGGCACGCCGGAGCCGACGGTGCCAACGCGCTCAACCTCGATGTCCTGACGGCTCGCGCGGCCCATCTCGATCCGGCCGTTGCCCGGCTGGCCGGCGGACTCTTGCTGATCGGATACGGGGCCAAAGTCGGCCTGGTCCCATTCCACGGCTGGCTCGCCGACGCGCACAGCCAGGCGCCGGCGCCCGTTTCGGCGTTGATGAGCGGGGTGTTGCTGTCGGTTGCCTTCTCGGTGCTGATCCGGCTGCGGCCGATTGTTGATGCGGCCACGGGAGCGAGTTTCCTGCGCGCCGGCCTGTTGACGGTTGGTCTGGCGACAGTGCTGGTTGCCGCGTTGTTGCTCACTGTGACAACGGATCTCAAGCGGATGCTGGCTTATTCGTCGATGGAGAACATGGGATTGATCGCGGTGGCGGCAGCCGCCGGCACCAAGCTGGCGATTGCGGCCCTGCTGCTGCACGTGTTTGCCCACGGTGTGGGCAAGACGGTGTTGTTCCTGGCCGGCGGGCAGTTGCAGGCCGCACACGACTCGACGGCCATCGGCGACATCACGGCCGTGCTGTCCCGGTCGCGGCTGATCGGTGTCTCGTTCGCGGTCGGCGTGGTGGCTCTGCTTGGGCTGCCCCCGTTCGCCATGTTCGCCAGCGAGCTGTCGATCGCTCGCTCGCTCGCCAATGCCGGGCTGCCCTGGGTGCTGGGTGCCGCGTTGTTGATGATGGTGGTGGCTTTTGCTGCGCTGGTGAGCAATTCGCGGCGAATCCTGCTCGGGGTGGCAAGCGCCGACGCGCCGTCGATCGTCGTTCCGGCAACCGTGGCGGGTGCGCTGGTGACTGGCGTGGTTGCGTCACTGGTTCTGGGTGTGACGGCAGGCCCGCTCGCTGGGCTGTTCACCGCCGCCGCCGGTCAGTTCGGAGCCGGATAATGCGGTGTAACACGCTGAGCCACAATATCTCTCACGACGAATTTGCGGGGGCCGTAGCGGCGTTGCTGGACACCGGCCATCGGCTGGCGCTGGTGGCAGCACACGACGAAGGCGATGCCGTGCGGATCGTATACGTGCTGCTGGCGGGGCAGCCGGAGCGGCGCGTTGAGCTGACCTTGACCACGTGTTCGAGCAACCCGTCGGTTCCGTCGTTGGGGCACTTGTCGATTCCCGCGGGACGCTTCGAGCGGGAGATGATGGATCTCTACGGGGTTGTGCCAGTGGGGCATCCGCAGCCACGGCGACTGGTAAAGCACGGACACTGGCCGCAAGACTGGCATCCGATGCGCCGCGACGCCGGGCGGCCCCCCCAGTTCGCCACCGTGGGGCGTTTCCCGTTCTTGACCGTCGAGGGTCCCGGAGTCTACGAGATCCCGGTTGGGCCGGTGCATGCCGGCTTGATCGAGCCGGGGCATTTTCGCTTCTCGGTAATCGGTGAATCGGTATTGAGGCTCAAAGCAAGACTGTGGTTCGTACACCGGGGCATCGAAAAGCTCTTCGAGGGGCGCGCTGCCACCGCCGCGACCGAACTCGCCGAGCGGATCAGCGGCGATAGTTCGGCCGCCCACGGGCTGGCGCACAGCCTGGCCATCGAGGATGCGCTGGACATCCAGGTGCCCGAACCGGTGCACCGGCTGCGGGCTTTACTCGTCGAACTGGAGCGCCTCTACAACCACGCGGCCGATCTGGGCGCGCTGGCCAACGATGTCGCCTTTGCTCTACCCAACGCGCACGCCCAGCGCGTTCGCGAGCGCTTGCTACGAATCAACAACTGCGTCACCGGACACCGCCTGCTGCGCGGCGCAATCCGGCCCGGTGGCGTTGTGCTACAACAACTTCCGGACCCCGCCGAACTGCGGGAGGTGGCGGCCGACGTCGCCGAGATAAGCGACCTGACGCTGCGCAACTCGGTGGTCTACGACCGGTTCGCCGATACCGCGGTACTCGGCCGCGACGACGCCCACGCCCTGGGGTGTCTGGGCTATGTCGCACGCGCCAGCGGCATCAGCACCGACGCACGCCTTGACCACCCGACGGTCGAACTGCCGGTGGTCCCGACCGTCAGCACCCGAGGTGATGTACTGGCCCGCTACACAATCCGCCGCGACGAATTCGCCGCGTCGGTCGCGCTTGCCTGTGCGCTCATCGAAAGTCACAGCGGCCCGGTTGACTTCAACTCGTCGGCACCGATTCCCGGTGAGGCGAGCTCGGGGATCGGCATCGTCGAGGGGTGGCGCGGCACCATCGTGCACCGGGTCGAGGTCGATACCGCCGGGGCGATCACCCGATGCAAGATCGTCGACCCCTCGTGGTTCAACTGGCCGGCGCTACCGGTGGCCATGGCCGACACCATCGTCCCGGACTTCCCGCTGGCCAACAAAAGCTTCAATCTGTCCTATGCGGGCAACGATCTGTGACGGTGAGCAGCGGCACTCACCCCACCCGGAAGCCGCCGCGGCGTTGCGGTACGGCACGATAATCGGGTGCCCGAAGCCGCGGCCGATCCCGACCTGCTGATCGACTTCAGAAACGTCTCCCTACGGCGCAATGGGCGCACGCTGGTGGGACCGCTGGATTGGGCCGTCGAACTCGATGAACGCTGGGTGATTATCGGCCCCAACGGCGCCGGTAAGACGTCGTTGCTGAGGATCGCAGCGGCCTCCGAGCACCCGTCCTCCGGGGTGGCTTTCGTGCTCGGCGAACGGCTGGGCCGCGTCGACGTCAGCGAGCTGCGGGCGCGCATCGGACTGAGCTCCTCAGCTCTGGCGCAGCGCATACCGTCCGACGAAGTGGTGCGCGACCTGGTCGTTTCGGCCGGCTACTCGGTGCTGGGCCGCTGGCGCGAGCGCTACGAGGAGGTCGACTACCGGCGCGCCGCCGACATGCTGGAAAGCCTGGGAGCCGAGCATCTGGGCGACCGAACCTACGGGACACTGTCGGAGGGTGAGCGCAAGCGAGTGCTGATCGCGCGGGCCTTGATGACCGACCCGGAGCTGCTGCTGCTCGACGAACCCGCCGCGGGCCTGGATCTGGGCGGCCGGGAGGAATTGGTGGCGCGGCTGGCCGATCTGGCCGCTGATCCCGATGCGCCGGCGCTGGTGCTGGTGACCCATCACGTCGAAGAGGTTCCGCCCGGCTTCAGTCACTGCCTGCTGCTGTCGGAGGCCGAGGTGGTTGCCTCGGGCCTGTTGCCCGACGTGCTGACCGCTGAAAACCTGTCCACCGCGTTCGGCCAGGAGATCGCGCTCGATGTGGTCGACGGGCGGTACTTCGCCCGGCGGGTTCGCACCCGCGCAGCCCATCGGAGGCAGCAATGAACACACCGTTGACCCCACGGCCGGCGGCCACCGTGATGCTGGTGCGCGACGGCGCTACCGAACTCTCGGTGTTTCTGATGCGCCGGCACCGGGGCATGGACTTCGCCGGCGGGGTAATGGTGTTCCCGGGCGGGGGAGTCGACGACCGCGACCGCAACAGCGACTTGATGGGCCGGGGGGCCTGGGCCGGGCCGCCGCCGCAGTGGTGGGCGCAGCGGTTCGGCATCGAACCGGACCTGGCCGAGGCGCTGGTGTGCGCCGCGGCCCGCGAGACGTTCGAGGAATCCGGTGTGCTGTTCGCCGGGCCGGCCGGCCAATCGCTTTCGGCACCGAACAGCATTGTCGGTGACGCCGCGGTTTACGGCGACGCGCGCGCCCAGCTGGCCGACCGGTCGCTGTCCTTCGCCGACTTCCTGCGCCGGGAAAACCTGGTGCTGCGGTCCGATCTGCTGCGCCCATGGGCGAACTGGGTCACCCCCGAAGCCGAACTGACCCGGCGCTACGACACCTTTTTCTTTGTGGGTGCGCTACCGGAGGGCCAGCGCGCCGACGGCGAGAACACCGAATCCGACCGCGCCGACTGGGCGTTGCCGCGCGACGCACTCGACGACTTCGCCGCCGGGCGCAACATCCTGCTGCCGCCGACCTGGACGCAGCTGGACTCGCTGGCCGGCCGCACCGTCGCCGACGTGCTGGCCGTCGAGCGTCAGATCGTCCCGGTGCAGCCCAATCTCACCCAGCGGGGCGACAACTGGGAGATCGAGTTCTTCGACTCCGACCGCTACAACGAGGCCCGGATAGCGGGCGGGGCGACGGGATGGCCTTTTTGACCGGCGGGGCGAGTGAGTTCGTCAGCGTCGTAGTCAGCGACGGCTCACAGGACGCCGGCCTGGCCATGTTGCTGCTGTCGCGACCGCCCACCAACGCGATGACCCGCCAGATGTACCGCGAGATCGTGGCCGCCGCGGCCGAGCTGGGCCGCCGCGACGACGTGGCCGCGGTGATCCTGTTCGGTGGCCACCAGATCTTCTCCGCCGGTGACGACATGCCCGAGCTGCAGACGCTGAACGCCGCGGAGGCCGAAACCGCGACGCGGGTGCGCCAAGCGGCCGTCGACGCCGTCGCGGCCATCCCCAAGCCCACCGTGGCCGCCATCACCGGGTATGCGCTGGGCGCCGGACTCACGCTGGCGCTGGCCGCCGACTGGCGGGTCAGCGGCGACAACGTCAAGTTCGGGGCCACCGAAATCCTGGCCGGCATGGTGCCCGGCGGCGGCGCCATGGCCCGGCTGACCCGCGCGGCCGGGCCTAGTAGGGCCAAGGAACTGGTGTTCAGCGGACGCTTCTTCGACGCCGAGGAGGCGTTGGCGCTGGGCCTGATCGATGAGATGGTGGCCCCCGACGACGTCTACGACGCCGCCGCGACGTGGGCTCGGCGCTTCCTGGACGGCCCGCCGCATGCGCTGGCCGCAGCCAAGGCGGCGATCAACGCAGTTAGCGGGGCTGTGTTCAGAGCTACCGACAGGGCCGACGGCAGCGGCGATTAGGCTGCCCTGCATGACGAGGACGCAAATCCCCGCTGACGCGGCGCCCAACCCGCATGCCACTGCCGAGCAGGTGGAAGCCGCCCGGCACGACAGCAAGCTGGCCCAGGTGCTCTACCACGACTGGGAAGCCGAAAGCTACGACGACAAGTGGTCGATCTCCTACGACCAGCGCTGCGTCGACTACGCCAGGGGCCGGTTCGACGCCATCGTGCCCGATGACGTCATCCGCGAACTGCCCTATGACCGCGCCCTGGAACTTGGCTGCGGTACCGGGTTCTTCCTGCTCAACCTCATTCAGGCCGGCGTCGCGCGGCGCGGGTCGGTCACCGACCTCTCACCCGGCATGGTCAAGGTCGCGACCCGCAACGGGCAGGCGCTGGGCCTGGACATCGACGGCCGCGTCGCCGACGCCGAAGGCATTCCCTACGACGACAACACCTTCGACCTGGTCGTGGGGCACGCCGTGCTGCATCACATCCCCGACGTCGAGCTGTCGCTGCGGGAAGTGATCCGGGTGCTCAAGCCGGGCGGCCGGTTCGTGTTCGCCGGGGAACCGACCACCGTCGGCAACCGGTATGCCCGGACGTTGGCGGACCTGACCTGGAATACCACCATCCGGGTGGTGAAGCTGCCGGGTCTGGGCGCCTGGCGGCGCCCACAAGCAGAGATCGACGAGAACTCGCGGGCCGCGGCCCTGGAGTGGATCGTCGACCTGCACACTTTCGAGCCGAAAGACCTCGAGCAGATGGCCATTAATGCCGGCGCGGTGCAGGTCGAGACGGCCAGTGAGGAGTTCACCGCGGCAATGTTCGGGTGGCCGGTGCGCACCTTCGAGTCGACCGTTCCGCCCGGCAAACTGGGCTGGGGCTGGGCGCGGTTCGCGTTCGGCGGCTGGAAGACGCTGAGCTGGGTGGACGCCAACATCTGGCGACGGGTGGCGCCCAAAGGCTGGTTTTACAACGTGATGGTCACCGGGGTTAAACCCTCCTGAGTGTCGGGCTCGCCTTCACCACCGACGACGTCGGCTATCTGCGGTCGGAGGCGGGCACAGCTGCACTTCGGGAGGTCGCCGCACTCGCGCTGACCGACGCCACCCGGATAGCCGACACCGCCACGGCGCGCGCCCGTTTCGGTGACCGCGCGCCGATCCTGGTGGAGACGACGCTGCTGCGCCGCCGGGCCGCCGATAAATTGGGCGCTCACGCCTGCGATTGGCTGCTCACCGACGAGGCGCTGCAGCAGGCCACTGCGGCCCAGGTGGCCGCGCACCGGGCCACACGGCTGGCCGGGCTCGTCGTACACGATGTGACTTGCTCGATCGGTACTGAACTGGCTGCCTTGCGCGCGACGGCTGCGCGGGTGGTTGGCAGCGACATCGACCCGGTGCGCCTGGCGATGGCGCGCCACAACCTGGGCGTCGCCGATGGGCGGGTAGCTCTGTGCCGCGCCGACGCGCTGCGCCCGGTCACCCGCGACACGGTCGTCGTCGTTGACCCGGCGCGGCGCAGCAATGGCCGCCGACGCATGCGTCCGGCCGACTACCAGCCCGGCCTCGGCCCGCTGCTGGCCGCTTACCGGGGCCGGGATCTGGTCGTAAAGTGTTCTCCTGGAATAGATTTCGATGAGTTGAGTCGGCTCGGCTTTGATGGCGAGGTCGAGGTGACGTCGTTGCGCGGGTCGGTCCGGGAGGCGTGCTTGTGGTCAGCTGGACTGGCCGGTGCGCGGCGGCGCGCGACCTTGCTCGATCGTGGGGAACAGGTCACCGACGCCGATCCCGACGACTGCCCGGTGCGGCCCGCCGGACGCTGGATCGTCGATCCCGACGGCGCGGTCGTCCGGGCCGGTCTGGTCCGCCACTACGGCGCCCGGCACGGCCTGTGGCAACTCGACCCCGACATCGCCTACCTGTCCGGTGACCGGCTGCCGCCGGCGGTACGCGGGTTCGAGGTACTCGAACAATTGGCATTCGACGAGCGCCGGTTGCGGCAAGCCCTGAATCGGCTGGACTGCGGTGCGCTGGAAGTCCTGGTCCGCGGTGTCCGGGTGGACCCCGACGAGCTGCGCCGGCGACTGCGGTTGCGGGGTAGCCGAGCGCTGTCGGTGGTCGTCACCCGCATCGGCTCGCGAACCACCGGCCGCGCGACGGCCTACGTTTGCTGTCCCTCGCGGTAACGCTTGGGTACGCTGACGGCGATTATCTTATAGACACATGCCTTCTTGGTCTGCGAGGACAATTCCGACGATGCGTTATCTGATAGCGGCCGCGGTGGCCCCCGCCGTTCTGCTGGCCTGGCCGGCGGCCGCCGCGCCCCCAACCTGTGCCAGCCTGGGCGGCAGTGTCGAGGCGGCTCAGATGTGCCACGTCCACACCTCGGGCTCGACGTACACGCTGGACCTGGTCTTCCCGGTCGACTACCCCGACCAGCAGGCGCTGACCGACTACATCACGCAGAACCGCGACGGTTTCGTCAACGTCGCGAAGGGCTCCGGCCACCGTGACCAGCCCTATCAGATGGACGCCACCACCGAACAGCACAGCGCGGGTCAGCCGCCGCACAACACCCGCAGCGTGGTGCTCAAGTTCTTCCAGGACCTCGGCGGAGCTCATCCGACGACCTGGTACAAGACCTTCAACTACAACCTCGGCACCAAGGCGCCCATCACCTTCGACACGCTTTTCGCGCCGAACACCACCCCGTTGGACACCATCTTCCCGATCGTGCAGCGCGAGCTGGAACACCAGACCGGGCTGGGAGTCGCGATCTCGCCCGGCGCGGGCCGCGACCCGACCAACTACCAGAACTTCGCCATCACCGACGACCAGCTGATCTTCTACTTCGCCCAGGGCGAGCTGTTGCCGTCCTTTGCCGGAGCCACCCAGGTCCAAGTCCCACGCACCGCGATCCCGCCGCTGGCGATCTAGGAGTCAGGCCGCGGCGAAGCTGTACACCTGACCGTCGCTGGTAGTCGCCACCACGCGGCGATCGGTGCCCACCGACACCCCGACCGGATATCCGGTGGCCGCGGGCAGCGGGTAGCTGTTGAGCGTATGGCCGTTGGCGGGGTCGAAGACCAGCAGTGACAATCCGGGCCCGCCTTCGTGGACTGGCCCACTGACCACGGTGTAGCCGACGTCGGCGCCGGCCAGGCTGGCCGTCGACAGCGGGGTGACGTCGTCGCGCCGCCAAGCCGGATCGGCGTGGTCGCCGGCGTCGCGGAACGCCGCCAGCCGGGTGTCGGGGCCACCCCCGGACACGATCAGCCCCTGGGGAGTGACCGCGGGTGGCGTCTGCGCCAGAAATTCGAGCGGAACCGACCATTTCACTTTGCCGTCGGCGGCGTTGAGTGCCCACAGCCGTTGATCGCGGCCATTGGCGTAGACCGTCATGCCGTCGGCCGAGAAGACCGGGCTGCTGATCACTCCGGCGCCGACGGCGTCACTGGTCCACTCGCGGACAAGCAGCGGGGTCTGGCCGGGGTGGTATTTCAGCGCGACCAGCCCGGCGGCCGGCGCCCCCGGCTGCCAGACGCCGAGCACCACCGTCTCGCTGGCCGCCGAGTAGGCGGGGGCGGCCGCGACCGGGCAGCCGGGTCGGGCCGGCGCACAGTCGGCCAGACCTCGGGTGGCGTCCTTGGGGTCGACGCCTTCCACCAGATCCAGCGCGGTTCCGACGGTCATCCCGCGGTGGGCGTCGAAGACCAGCACCTGTCCCAGGTGGGTGGTGACGAGCAGCTGGCCATGCCCCAAAAACCGCGGCGTGGTGGGCATCCCGATGACGGGCTGGCGCCAGCGCGTCCACTGGGTGATCGGGAAAGCGACGATAGCGCCGGGCTGACCAACATAGAGGTTGTCGAAGTTGTCGAACAGCGGACCGGCGAAACCGCCGCCCTGCACCAGCCGGACACACCAACGCTGCCGGCCGTTGTCGTTGTTCTCCCATTCCATCAGCGAGCATCCGGCGGGCGTCTGGGCGTTGAGGGCGAGATAGCCGCGCGGCGTCAGCGCCGGCCCGGCCGCGAGGCTTCCTTTAACCGAACGCGTCCATCGCAACGTGAGCTTGGTGGCACCGGCCGTATTGGTATAGCTGCTGTTGGCGGCATCGCCGTAGGGGGCGGGCCAGCCTAACGCGGGGGAGGCGTCGACCCAGGAATCGGTGTTGCCGCATCCGCCCAGCCCGATCGTGAGCGCAGCTGCGAAAACGGCCGCCAGTAGACGTCGGGCAAGCACTTGATGTGGTCGCAGGGTTCGGATCCTTTCAACGATCCTCAGCGATCGAGTACAGGTGAGGGTAACCCGTGGCGCCTCGCCCAAGCCGTCCGCCCGCTCCACGGCCCGCCGTCCCGGCGCTGCGTCGCCCGGCTAAGCTTTCGGGCCATGACGAGCATGTGGGGCGCGCCGCTGCATCGGCGGTGGCGTGGATCGCAGTTGCGGGACCCACGCCAGGCCAAGTTCCTCACGCTGGCCTCGCTGAAGTGGGTGCTGCGCAATCGGGCCTACACCCCGTGGTACCTGGTGCGCTACTACCGCTTGCTCAAGTTCAAACTGCAGAACCCGCACATCATCACTCGCGGCATGGTGTTTCTGGGTAAGGGCGTGGAGATCCACTGCACACCCGAACTGGCGCAGCTCGAGATCGGGCGCTGGGTGCACATAGGGGACAAGAACACCATCCGCGCCCACGAGGGTTCACTGCGGTTCGGCGACAAGGTCGTGCTGGGCCGCGACAATGTCATCAACTGCTATCTCGACATCGAGCTCGGTGAGTCCGCGCTGATGGCCGACTGGTGTTACATCTGCGATTTCGACCACCGGATGGATGACATCACGCTGCCGATCAAGGATCAGGGCATCATCAAGAGCCCGGTCCGGATCGGACCCGACACCTGGATCGGAGTGAAGGCGACGGTGCTGCGCGGCACCCACGTTGGGCGGGGCTGCGTGCTGGGCTCGCATGCCGTGGTGCGCGGCAACATCCCGGACTACTCCATCGCGGTTGGCGCACCGGCCAAGGTGGTCAAGAACCGGCAGCTGTCCTGGGAGACCTCGGCCGCGCAGCGCGCCGAGCTGGCCGCCGCACTGGCCGACATCGAACGCAAGAAGGCCGCTCACTGACGGCTGACGTTTCCAGGTCGGCGCGCCGGTTGCCGCCGAAGTTTCGGGTGTCGTGGGTTACGTTGCGGCGGTTGGCTATTGACCATCTAGCTCGCCACTAGCCTGGGGGGATGCCGGGCTTGCCAGCATTGCCCGCCTTGCCTAATGCCCCGTCGAGGCCAGCCTCGCCCATCCCACCCGAAAGGCCGGCCAGACCGTTACCGTTTGTGCCGACGCCGCCGGCTCCGCCGGCCCCGCCGCCACCGGCGGCCCCGCCGTTGCCGCCCTGGCCCGCCGCGCCCGCGCTGCCCGCGGCGCTGTTCAGGCCGTTGCCGGGTTCGCCGCCGTTACCTCCATTGCCGCCGTTGCCGCCAGTCCCGCCGGAACCGCCGGAGCTGCCGGAGCCGCCGATGCCCCCATCGCCGCCGATGCCGTGGGCGGCTGACCCGCCGCTGCCACCCGCCCCGCCGGTGCCCCCATTGCCGCCGTTGCCGCCGGTGCCACCGGCGCCGCCGCCACCGCCGCTGCCGCCGCTGAAGGCGATGCTGCCGCCGCCATTGCCACCGTTGCCGCCGGTGCCGCCATTGGCGGCATTGGTGCCGGACGCACCGGCGCCGCCGGACCCGCCGTTGCCACCGTTGCCGGACATCGAGCCGCCGGCCCCGCCGGCCCCGCCGGCTCCGCCGTTGCCGCCGTGCTGGCCGCTGAAGC